>CAWBKK010000002.1:0-778026 GCA_963789355.1 uncultured Gaiellaceae bacterium | reverse complement strand
CGATGGTCAACGCGCTGCACTTGATCTCGGTCCAGCGGGGCTATGACCCGCGCGACTTCGTCCTCTTCGGCTTCGGCGGCGCCGGCCCCGTGCATGCGAATGCGCTCGCCCGCGACGCCGAGATGCCGATGCTGCTGATCCCGCGCAGCCCGGGAATCTTCTCCGCCACCGGCCTGCTCACGACCGACCTGAAGCTCGACACGGCGGTGACGGTGATGCGGCGGCTCGAGGAGCTAGATGCTGCCGAGGTCGAATCCACCTTCACGCAGCTCGAGGAAACGGGCCGGGGCGAACTCGAGCAGGAGGGCCTCGCGCGCGACGCGATGAGCTTCGTCCGCAAGATCGACCTCCGCTACGTCGGCCAGAGCTACGAGCTGACGATCCCCGCCGGCGACGACCTGCTCGAGCGCTTCCACGCCGAGCACGACCGCACCTACGGGTTCAGCGCGCCGGAGGAGCCGGTCGAGGTCGTGAGCCTGCGGCTGACGAGCGTCGGCACGATCGCCAAGCCGCCGGCGCGCCCGAGCTCGACACGGGTGGCAGACGCGGAGCCGAAGGAGCACCGCAGCGTCTACTTCGCCGAGTCGGACGGCTACGTCGACTGCCCGATCTACGACCGCTACGCGCTGCCCGCCGGCGCGACGGTTCCCAGGGCCCGGCCGTCGTGGAGGAGTTCGACTCGACCACCCTCGATCTACCCGGGCTTCACCACCCGGGTCGACGACCTCGGCAACCTCGTCATCGAGAAGGCAGAAAACATGAGCTACGGGATCGTCGTCTCGAAGGACGTGACGGTGCGGATGCGGGACGGGATCCACCTGGCGACCGACCTCTACCGTCCGGCCCGTGACGACGAGCCGTCCGGGCCGCTTCCCGACGATCGTCTGCATGACGCCGTACGACAAGGGCGAGCGGCGGTACACGGAGATCGCCGACTTCTTCGTCCCGCACGGGTACGCCGTCGTGCTCCAGGACCTGCGCGACCGCCACCGCTCCGAGGGCACCGACGGAGTACTTCCACAGCGCGACGCCGCACACGGGCGAGGACGGCTACGACACGATCGAGTGGATCGCGGCGCAGAGCTGGAGCAACGGCCGCACGGGCACGGTCGGCAGCTCTTACGCCGGGATCACCCAGATCCGGACGGCGCTCGAGAGCCCGCCGCACCTGACCGCGATCTGGCGGGACGTCGCCCCGACGAACACCTTCGAGAACCAGACGCGCGAGGGCGGAGCGATGCAGCTGCACATGTTCTGGGCCCTCTACATCCACGCGGCCGA
Organism: uncultured Gaiellaceae bacterium; assembly: GCA_963789355.1. Classification (GTDB taxonomy): domain Bacteria; phylum Actinomycetota; class Thermoleophilia; order Gaiellales; family Gaiellaceae; genus Gaiellasilicea. Next base: position 776,745 of record CAWBKK010000002.1, on the reverse strand, counting down.
CCACCCGAACGTCAAGGACGACTGGGAGAAGCAGCGCGAGGTCTTCGAGGACCTGAAGAACCTGCGGCAGCTCTTCTGGCGCTCGCCGATCCTCGGCGACGACCTCGCGCTCCGGCACGTGCCGGAGCTCGCCAAGACGCTCGAGGACTACTACACGCGCGGCGCCTACGACGAGTTCTGGGCCGCGAAGGAGAACGACTCCACCCGCTTCTGGGCCGACCATGCCGACATCCCCGCGACGATGACGACTGGCTGGTACGACCCGTTCCCGCACGCCGACAGCGAGTACTTCGCCGCGATGACGGCCAAGAACGACTCGCCGCAGCGGCTGATCATCGGCCCCTGGAGCCACGTCGGCATGCGCGGCGACGCGTCCTGGACGCTCGACGTCGACTATGGGCCATCCTCGGTCTGGGGCGTGCAGCACTACTTCGAGGAGCAGCTCGAGTTCTTCGACCGCTGGCTGCCCGATGACGCGAGCGGGGATCCGGGCGAGCACCCGCCGGTGAAGATCTTCGTGATGGGCGGCGGCAGCGGCCGGAAGACGGCGCTCGGCAAGCTGGACCATGGCGGCCACTGGCGCTACGAGCACGAGTGGCCGCCCACGGACGCCGTCGAGACGACGTTGCATCTCCATCCCGACGGCTCGCTCCGCGCGGGAGGAGCCGGCGGCCGGCGCCGAGCCGCGGCAGTTCACCTACGACCCCGACGACCCGGTGCCGACGATCGGCGGCCTCTTCTGCGCCGTCGGCGAGCTGCCGTCCGGCGAGAACGAGCTCGAGCCGATGTGGGCTCGCCTGCTCAATCCGGCGCTCCTGCTGCGGAACATCATGACCCCGGGCCCCGCCGACCAGAAGGAGTCGGCCGAGTACTTCACGGCGCGCGAGCCCTACCGGCGGCTGTCGGAGCGCGCCGACGTGCTCGTCTACGAGACGGAGCCGCTCGAGGAGCCGCTGGAGGTCACGGGGAGAGTCGCCGTCGAGCTCTCGATCTCCTCGAGCGCCGTCGACACCGACTTCACCGCCAAGCTCGTCGACGTCTACCCGCCCAACGAGGACTACCCGGAGGGGTACGACCTGATCCTGAACGACACGATCATCCGCACCCGCTACCGGGAGGGCTTCGACCGCGAGGTGCTCATGGAGCCGGGCCAGACCTACACGGTGACGATGCTGCTGCCGCCGACCTCGAACCTGTTCGCGCGCGGCCACCGGATCCGCATCGACGTCTCGTCGTCGAACTTCCCGCGGCTCGAGCGCAACCCGAACACCGGCGAGCCGATCGGCCGGCACACGCACCACGTCGTCGCCGAGCAGACGGTCCACGGCGGCACGGTCACGCTGCCGGTCATTCCGGCGTAGCCGCCTCCGCGTCCCGGATTCGCTCGAGGCCGTCGAGAATCAGGTCGAGCCCGAACTCGAACTCGGTCGGCCCGTCGGGGCTCGACGGGGCGAGGTGCTGGTCGATGTGCTCGATGGTGTAGGGGTACTCGTCCGCGGGGATCTCGCGCAGGAAGTCCTCGGCCAGGTCGACGAGCTCCGCCTTGGTCTCGAAGGGCATGTTCACCTGCCAGAGCGTGAAGCCGGTGATGTGGCTGTCGAGGGCGTGGTAGGCGTGGTGGGTCATGTCGGCCGAGAAGCCGGCTTCCCGCAGCGTTCGCAGCAGCGCCTCCATCCAGCCCATCCGTGCCGGACTGACCCGGGGCCTGTGCATCAACAGGCTGCACGCCCAGCGGTGGCGCAGGAACGCCTCGTAGGACGAGATCGCGGTGTGGCGGATCTCCGCCTTCCAGTCGCCCTCCCAGGACGGGTCCTCGACCTCTTCGAGCACCGTCTCGACGATGCCGTCGATGATGTCGTCCTTGTTGGCAACGTGGTGATAGAGGGACATCGCCTCGACCCCGAGCTCCTGGCCGAGCTTGCGCATGCTCAGCGACTCGATCCCGCCTTTGTCGGCGAGCGTGAGCGCGGCGCGCAGCACCCGCTCCCTGGTCAGCGGGGCTCGGGGCTCTTCCTGTGAGTCGGGTTGAGTGGCCATGACTTGACAAGCTTACGGCGTATGGCTATACCTTACGCTATAAGCTTACACTGTAAACGAGAGGGGCGGAAGTGGCGGTCATGGAATTGCACCAGGAGCAGGCGACAGCGGAGCGGGAGGTGAGCACGATGAAGGCGATCATTCACGAGCGGTACGGGATGCCCGAGGTTCTCGAGTTGCGCGAGGTGGACGTGCCGACGATCAACGACGAGCAGGTGCTGCTTCGCGTCCGCGCGTCGTCCGTCAACCCCGCCGAGTGGTACGGCGTGACCGGGCCGCTCTTCGCGCGGCTGTTCGGCTGGCGGGTCTGCGCGGGCCCAAGACCACGAAGGTGGGCGCCGACGTCGCAGGGGTGGTCGAAGCGGTCGGCAAGGACGTGAAGGAGCTCCAGCCGGGCGACGAGGTCTTCGGGACGTCGGGTGCCGCTTGGGCCGAGTACGCGGCCGCCCGCGAGGTTCGCCTCACTCGGAAGCCGGCCAACATCTCGTTCGAGGAAGCGGCGGCCGTGCCGATCGCGGCGCTCACAGCTCTCCAGGCGCTGCGCAAGGGGAACGTGCAGCCGGGGCAGAAGGTCCTCATCAACGGCGCCTCCGGCGGCGTCGGCACCTTCGCCGTCCAGCTCGCGAAGGCGCTGGGCGCGGACGTAACGGCGGTGTGCAGCACGAGGAACGTCGAGCTCGTCCGCTCGCTCGGCGCCGACCGCGTCGTCGACTACACCCAGGAGGACTTCACGCAGCGGAGCGAGCGCCACGAGCTGATGCTCGACGTCGCCGGCAGCCGGCCGTTCAGGAAGTTCAAGCGTGTGCTGACCCGCGACGCGACCGTCATCGTCGTCGGGGCGAAGTTTCCGTCCAACGGTGGTATCGGACCCCTTTCCCACGTGATCGGAACGCACCTAGCGGCGCTCGGCCGAAAGCAGAAGGTAAGGTTCTTCGTCGCGAAGATCGACAAGGACGATCTCGACTTCGTCGCAGGGTTGCTCGAGACCGGGAAGGTCAAGTCGGTCATCGACAAGCGCTTCGAGCTGAGCCAGACCGCGGACGCTCTCAGCTACTTGGGCGAGGGCCATGCCCGCGGGAAGGTCATTATCACCATGTGAGCGTCGACGAAGACCGCCTCCGCGATCTGACCCTGGAGCTCGTGCAGGTCGAGAGCCCGACCGGAAACACGTTCGACGTCGCCTGGCTCTACGCGCGGCGGCTCGAGGAGTACGGGCTCGAGGTCGAGGTGCTCGAGGACCAGTTCCCGACGACGCCGATCGTCGTCGGCCGGCTGAGGGGCGGCGAGCCCGGCCCGACCGTCGTCTTCAACGGCCACCTGGACACCGTCCCGATCCCGCACGAATGGGCCCGGCTCGACGGCGACATGATCTCAGGGCGCGGCTCCGCGGACATGAAGGGAGCGCTCGCCTGCGCAGCGGAGGCGGGGCGGGTGCTCGCCGAGCGCGGATCGTTCCCGGGCGAGCTTGCGATCGTCGCGATCGGGATGCACGAGGCGCCGGACGGGCGCGGCGAGGACTTGACCTGGCTTCTGACCGAGGGCGGCTTCACGGCCGACCTCGGCGTTGTCTGCGAGCTCGGCGGGTCGATGCTTCCGGTCGCCCACGTCGGCTGCGCGACCTTCGAGATCACGATCCGCCGCGACGGCATGGGCACGCACGAGCTGCAGACGCCGGCCGGCACGCCCAACCCGCTCCACATCGCCGCCCGGGTGATCGAGGCGATCCGCGGCCGCACCGAAGAGCTGGCCGCGGTCGAGCACGAATGGGTCGGGCACGAGACGTACTTCGTCGGCGAGCTGCACGGCGGCGACTTCTACAACCGGCACCCGGTCCAGTGCCGGCTCGTCGGCACGCGCCGCTGGGCGCCGGGCAACACGTTCGCGCGGGTGGAGGAGGACTTCCAGCAGTTGCCGCGCCGATCGCGGCGGAGTCCGGCTGCGCGATCGACCTCGACCTGCAGCTCGTGCGCGGCGCCTACGAGATCGACCCCGAGCACCGGCTCGCCGTCGCGCTCCGCGCCGCCTACCGCGATGTGACGGAGAAGGCGCTGCCGCTCACCGGGATCAGGATGGTCGCCGACGGCGCCGTCTTCCATGCAGCAGGGATCCCGACTGTGTACCACGGGCCGCAGGGGACGGGCGCGCACGGGGACGTCGAGTCGGTCGAGGTCGCGGAGCTCGTGCGGGCGACAAAGGTGTACCTCGCCTTGTTGGAGCGCCTCTGGGCCTGAGCTACGAGGAGCTCTACGGCGGCTTCCGCTGGCGGGTGCCGGCGGAGGTGAACCTGGGCGTCGACGTCTGCGAGCGGCACTTGCGCGACGCGATCGCGATCGTGGTCACGGACGGCCGCGAGGTCACGCGAAGCGTCAGTTTCGGCGAGTTGTCCGACGACTCGAACCGGCTCGCGAATGCGCTCCGGGCCCGCGGGATCGGCGAGGGCGACCGCGTCGGCATCGTGCTGCCGCAATGGCCCGAAACCGCGTGGCCCATCTCGCGGTCTACAAGCTCGGCGCGATCGCGGTGCCGTTGTTCATGCGATTCGGCCCGGACGCGATGGCGGCGCGTCTCGACGATGCCGAGCCGCCCGCGCCCTGATCGCCGATCGCGAGAACCTGGCCAAGGTGCCGCGGGACCTGCCCGATCTCGCGACCGTGCTCGTCGTCGACGGCGACAGCGATGAGCTTCCGCTGTTGCTGGCCGGCCTGGAGCGCGCCCGCGATAATTTCACCCCGGCCGATACCGGGGCCGATGCGCCGGCGCTGATCATCTACACCTCCGGAACGACCGGTCAGCCGAAGGGCGCGCTGCCGCGCACCGGGTGTTGTACGGGCACCTGCCCGGCGTGCAATTCCGCACGATTTCTTCCCGCAGCCGGACGATCTCTATCTGGTCCCCGGCCGACTGGGCGTGGATGGGCGGCCTGCTTCGACGTGCTCGCTGCCCGGCCTCTATTTCGGCGTCCGGTGCTGGCGTCCGACGCCGCAAGTTCGATCCGGAGGTGGCGTTCGCCCTGATCCCGCGGCTGCGACGTGCGCAACCTGTTTTCTGCCCGCCGACCGCGCTGAGGATGATGCGGCCGTGCCCTCGCCTCGCCCGCGCTTCGGGCTCGAGCTGCGCTCGCTCGCGAGCGGCGGCGAACACTGGGCGAGGACATCGGCTGGCGTGGTGCGCGGAGCGCGCTCGGGGTGACGGTGAACGAGTTCTACGGCCAGACAGAGGCGAACCTCCTGATCGGCAACTGCGCCGCGTTGCCGGTGAATCCGGGCTCGATGGGCAGGCCGTACCCGGGCACCACGTGCGGTCGTCGACGGCGAGGTGACGGTGGTGGTCGAGAACGACCCGGTGATGTTCCTCGGTTACTGGAGCAACGAGGCGACTACGGCCGAGAATTTGCGCGATGGCCGGCTCCACACCGGCGACCTGGCGGAGGTCGACGACGACGGCTACTTCCACTCGTCGGCCGAACCGACGACCTGATCACGAGCGCCGGCCACCGCATCGGCCCGGGCGAGATCGAGGAGTGCCTCGTCCGCCACCCGGCCGTTGTCGCTGGCTGCCGTGATCGGAATCCCAGACGAGGTGAGAGGTGAGGCGATCAAGGCGTTCGTCGTCGCGGCGTCGCCGTCGGAGGCGCTGGCCGCGGAGCTGAAAGCGCTCGTCAGCGAGCGCCTAGCCACGTACGAAGTCCCGCGCGAGATCGAAGTTCGTCGACGAGCTCCCGCTGACGACCTCCGGGAAGATCCGCCGCAAAAAGCTGCGCGGGGCGTGAGCGGCTAAACGCGACATGAGCCCAAGACTCTTTGACATCGAATCAAAGCGGCGCGCGGTCGCTCCGCTAGGTGTACGCGCTCAGGGAAGTTCCGAGTCGCCGGGACAGGCCGTAGCGGCCGGTGCCTCGATCGAGGCGAGCCGTCGTCGTGCCTCCCCAGGCGAGCCCCAGCTCACAATGTCGACTCCGAGCTTGTGCGCGAGCATGAAGTTCTGGCTCAAACATGTCGCCGAGCCCGACGACAATTCCTCTTTCATGCAACAGGTCGACGTCCCTGGCCACGATCAGGTCATAGGACAGAGTTACTGCGTCCACGCGCGCTGCTTGGGCGGCAGCGCCTACGTCAATGAGTCCGGCTCTGATGTGTGCGCGGGTTACGAACCGTTCATCACTCTCCTTGAGCTTCCGGAGTGAGTGGTGGTTCCAACTCAAGAGGAAGGTGGCGTCCACCGCGCCTGCGGCAGAGACGAGTCCAGCAACGCAATCGACGGCCGAGCCGCCAAATCCGTCTTTGACGTCAAGTGAGAGGAAAACCTCATGCTGTCGCGCCCACCTGAGTACTGAGTCAAGCCGCGGGGGTGGGTCAGCGGGTGCGTAGGCACGTTGGACATCGGCCCATTGAAGGGTTGACACGTGGCGGTCTTGGATCGTGTAGTGGTGCTGAAGGAAGGCGATTCCGTCGCGCGTGACGTGCACATCGACTTCGATCAGATCAGCGCAAGCCAAATGCGACCTCTCGATGCCTCCCACGAGTTCTCCGGGCGATCCACTTCCGCCTCGGTGCGCCTCGACAAGCACACCGGATTTCGACCCTAGTAGCTCTCGGATAGTCATCCCGCGGCGAAGGCCAGTGTCCACGTAACTCATAATGGCTCAAGTGACTAGTGCGGCTGCTCGCCTCGGTCCTCGGCTAGCGAACCAACTGCTCGGTGTGCTCTTGCCGGGCTTGATCGTCCTTTGCGAAGGGTGGTTGGCCTTGCGATGGGGGGAGATCGAGCATGCTCGCTACATCGCAGTTGTCGCGTCGGCGGAAAGCGCTGACGCCAACCGGTTCGTCGCAGCCTTGGGTATCCTGCTCTTCCTCTTTGCGGCGTACGCCGCCCTCGGGCGCTCATGCGGAGCGTGGTCTGGACGCTGTGGCGTCTGGGGATGAAGAGGCGACCTCATGCTCCAAGCATCTACAGCGATCTCAAGTCGGTATATGGCGATCTTGTAGATGACGGGCTGAAGGAACACAAGGGGCTGACGCAAACGCTGACGGCGGATCCCGCCCGCCAGTTGGACCCGCTCGACGGGTATGTCCTCTCATACTGCAAGCTATGGCTACGGAGCCGGGATTCCGCTCTTGCCGTAGACCACTTCGAGGCCGAGATCAACCTCCTCGTCGGGTTGCTCTTGCCCCTATGGGGCGCAGCAGCGATCTTCTTTCCGGCTCAGGGCGCGTCCTGGGGGCTTGGCGCGCTTGGGGTGGCACTCATCGCAAACCTAGCGATCGTGTCGCTCGTCCGCGATCGGCAGCGTGACGAACTCTTCCAAGCCGTGAAGCACTTCCGATTCGCGCAGTGGTTCTCCGAACGAACGCAACCTGTTGCCGCGACCGGGAGAAAGCCACAGTCGGAGCCGACTGGCGAGGAATAGTTTCCAAATGCGGACTCGAACTGGCCGGCCAGGCATCGCGACCCGGCGAGATCGAGGAGTGTCTGATCCGCCACCCAGGACTGGGGTCAGGTCTTGCATTCGCACAAACCTACTGCGGGCCTACGGTTCGATCGTCTCCCCCTCGACCGCGGACGGTGGAGCTTCAGCTGCGGCCGGGGTCTCGGCCGACGCGGGCGCGCCGCGCCCGAGCCTGATTTCCCAAATGATCGCGGCTGCCATCGCGAGCGAGGCGATCAGCGTCAGGTAGAGGCCGATCGCTGCGAACTCGTTCATGTCGGCGATTCCCACGAGAAATGCGACCGCGGCGCAGAGGATCGAGATTCCGAGAACGACTTTCGGCGCGAGCGTGAACTCGCCGGTCACGCCGGTTTTCGTCGCGAACCCGAAGAGCGCCGCCAGCGCCAGGATCAGCGTGATCTTGCCGTCGCCGCTGATGCCGTTCACGCTGAGTCCAAAGATGGACGCCCAGGGCAGGAACGCCGCAAGAGCGATCACGGCGGCTGCCGTGGCCTGAATCTTTTGCTGCAAGCTCAGCTGGTTCAGCTCCACGTCGTTCCTCCTGTGCTTTGGCCGACTTGCCATGACCTTCATATCCTCTCGGGTCGGTCGGCGTGGCACCAGGCTGGTGACGCGGGTGCCCGATCCTGGGGTTCCCAGCCAAGCAACTCTCGGGCGTGGGTCAGGTCCCAGAGAAGCTGCCCGGATTTGCCGACACGCCGTAGACGACTGCCCACGACACGTCTTCGACGTCGAGGCAGCTCGCGATCAGCTCCGCGCAGTCGCGTTTGCTCAGCCAGACCGCTCGCAGGCGGTTTCGCTGCCCCTCGGCGTCGAGGTCGATCAGGGGCACCGTGGTCGCGGCTGTCGGGTCGTCGTGCTCGCGGACGGCGCCGATGCGCAGGCAGAAGACGCGCAGGCCGTGGCGCTCCACGTACATCCGCCCGAGCGCCTCCCCGTACGCCTTCGAGACGCCGTACAGCGAGTCGGGCCGGAGCTCCGCCGTGTGGTCGTAGCAGCGCTCGTCGTCGACGTCGTAGATCGTCGGGGCGCCGTCGACCTCGTACATGCCGATCACGTGATTCGAGGACGCGAACACGACGCGCCAGACGCCCGCCTGCCGCGCTGCCTCGAACACGTTGTAGGTGCCGACGATGTTGTTGTGGAGGATGTCGTCCCACGGTGCTTCGATCGCCGCCGTTGCCGCGAGGTGAACCACGGCATCGACACCTCGAACGCCGACCGGATCGTGTTGAGGTCGGCGATGTCGGCGACGTGGCTCGGGAACTCCTGCGGCGTCAGCGTCAGGAAGCTGAGCTCGTAGCGCTCGGCGAGGTGCTCCCTGACCGCCGCTCCGATCCTTCCCTCGGCGCCGGTGACGAGGACGTGGCGCGCGCCCGTCATGTCCGCAATGTGCTGAGGACGGAGAGCCGGCTGCCCAACCCGGCGGCGCCGCCGAACGGGAGACGCGCGTAGCCCGGTGTGCCGAAAGCGGCGCCGTCGACGACTGCCACCCCCGCCCCGAGCAGGTTCTCCGACGAGAGCCCGCCGAGGTCGAGCCAGAGGAATGGTGTCGCTGCAGGGAGCTGGGCGCTCAGAATCGGATTCTCCGCGATCGCGGCGTGGGCGGCGTCTCGGTCTTCGCGGTAGCGCGCGGCCACCGCGTCCAGCCAGGCCCGCGGGCCTTCCAGTGCGGCCGTGGCTGCCCGCTGGGCGACGTGGTTGACGCGGATAACGTCCCACTCGAGCTCTCGGAGGCACGCGTCGATCACCTCCGGCGAACCCGCGACGAAGCCGATGCGCCACGCCGGCATCGCGAGGCTCTTGCCCAGGCTGCGGATCAGGATCACGTTCGGCGCGCGCCACGCCGACGCGAGCTCGCCTTCGTGAATGCACGCCTCGTACGCCTCGTCCGTGAGCACCGTCATGTTGTGCCGGGCGGCCAGCGCCACCAGCTCGTCGACCTCCGCACGCGTCGGCAGGTGGCCGTCGGGGTTGTTCGGGTTCGTCAGGACGAACGCCTTCGAGCGCGGCGTCACCGCCTGCTCGATCGCCGCCGGTTCCCAGCTCGGCACCGGGACGAACCGGCCGCCGGCCCGCTCGATCAGGCCCTGGAAGAAGTAGCACGGGATCGGCACGATCACCTCGTCGCCCGGCTCCAGCAGAGCCCGGAAGGTCAGGCTGAGCGCGTGCATGGCGCCGTTCGTGACCAGGATCTCGCGCTCCGGGTCGGCCGGCGCAGGCAGCGAGCCGGCGATCGCCTCGCGCAGCGTCAAGTGCCCGCGCGACGGCGGCGTCACCTCGTGCTCGTCGAGCGCCGCCAGCACGGCCTCGCGCACGTGCGGCGGCAGCGGCGCGGCGATCGTCCCCCGCAGCGGCAGCATGTCCCGGCCGGCGAGCGCGCGCTCGGCGGCGATCGACGGCATCTCGTCGTGCCTCACCGGTCGGCGATCCACTCGCGCACGTAGTCGGCGAACGACGGGCGGACGAGCAGCCGGAAGACGTGCTCGTCGGTGCGGTAGAGGATCACCTGCGCGCGCGCGAGCAGCGTCTGCGCGCAGCGGCCGGGCGGGAAGACGGACGGGTGCAGGTCGAGCGCGCAGCCGCGGGCGAGCACGTCGGCCGCGTCCTCGCCCGAGAGCTCGAAGCAGACGCGGTTCGCCGAGACGTCGACCGCCGCCCACGCGTCCGGGTAGTCCTCCTCGCGGCCGCCGAGCACGAGCCACTCGTCCGGCCCGAGCCAGAGCGCGTCGCCGGCGACGCGTGTTCGGCGCCATCGGCGGCTCGCCGCGGACGCGAGACCTGCGCGTCGAGCTCGACCTCACGCAGGACGGCCGTCACGGCGCGCTCCCTCCTTGTCGTAGAGCACCGAGTCGACGATCTCGGCGGCGATCGCCGTCCGCGTAGACGGTCTCGCCGATCCGCTCGCGGCCGCTCGTCGACGAGCGCGAGCGCGAACGGCCGGCCGAGCGCGACGCTGTCGTAGCTCGACGTGACGTGGCCGAGCATCGCGGTGCTCGTCCGGCTCGGCGACGAGCTGCGTTCCCTCGGCGACGCCGCGAGGCCGGCAGCAGCCCGACGAGCTGCTTGCGGTCGGGCCGCGCCGTGTCGGCGCGCGCGAACGAGCGCTTGCCGAGGAAGTCCGGCTTCGCCTTCGAGACGATCCAGTCCATCCCGAGATCCTGCGGCGTCACGGTGCCGTCGGTGTCCTGGCCGACGATCGGGTAGCCCTTCTCGGCGCGGAGGACGTGCATCGTCTCGGTGCCGTACGGCGTCGCGTCGATCGCCTGCCAGAGCTCGAGCCCGCGGCGGCCGTCGACGTTCACCTCGTAGGCGAGCTCGCCCGAGAAGCTGACGCGGCAGACGCGCGCCGGGATGCCGGCGACCTCGCCCTCGCGGATCGCCATGAACGGGAAGGCTCTCGCGGTCGAGCGGGATCGCGGTCAGCCCGGCGAGCAGCGCGCGCGAGTCGGGCCCGACGACGGCGACGGTCGCCCACTGCTCGGTCACCGAGGTCAGCCAGACGCGCAGCTCCGGCCACTCGGTCTGCAGCCACTCCTCCATCCACGCGAGCACGGGCGCGGCGTTGCCGGTCGTCGTCGTGCAGACGAACCGCTGCTCGCCGACGCGCATGACGACGCCGTCGTCGAAGACCATCCCGTCGAGCGTGCACATGACGCGCGTAGCGGCACCTGCCGACCGCGAGCGAGTCGAACGCGTTCGTGTACATGCGGTTGAGGAACTCGACCGCGTCGGGGCCCTGGACGTCGATCTTGCCGAGCGTCGTCGCGTCCATCTTCGCGACCGACTCGCGCGCGGCGGCGCACTCGCGCCGGACGGCCGCGTCCATGTCCTCGCCCGTCGCGCGGGAAGTAGCGCGGCCGCTTCCACTGGCCGACGTCCTCGAAGACCGCGCCGGCCTCGACGTGCGCCGGGTGGATCGGCGTCACGCGCACCGGGTCGAAGAGCTGACCGCGGTCGCGGCCGGCGAGGAGCGCGAACGAGACCGGCAGGTACGGCGGGCGGAACGTCGTCGTCCCGAGCTCGCCCGGATGCACCTGCAGCAGCTCGGCGGCGACGCGGATCGCGTTGACGTTGGCGAGCTTGCCCTGCTCGGAGCCGGTGCCGATCGTCGTGTAGCGCTTGACGTGCTCGACCGAGCGCAGGCCGGCGCCGATCGCGCGGCGCACGTCGGCGACGGTCGAGTCGCGCTCGAGGTCGACGAACATCGCGTCCTCGTCGCCGTCCGGGCAGCGCGAAGGCGGGCGCGTCGGGCAGGCCCGCGCCGGTCAGCGTGCCGACGCACTCGATCCCGCGCAGCTCGCCGTCGGGCACGGGCGCGCCGATCCGGTCGTCCCAGCGCAGGCGGCCGCGGGCCTGGCTCCAGAGGTGGACGCGCGGGCTCCAGCCGCCGCGAGACCGGCGTCGCGCCGTCGGGACGGCCGTACCGCTCGAAGGCGCCCGCGAGCATGACGCCCGGGCAGGTCGTTGTCGGGGAAGACCTCCGGCCGCTCGATCGCGCCGGTCGCGAGCACGATCCGCTTCGCGCGGATCCGCCAGAGCGCGCCGGCCGTGCTCGACCGCGATCACGTAGTTGTCGTCGTAGAGCCCGACGACCCACGTTCCCTGGCGGCCGTCGAGCGTAGCAGCGACGCGGCCGGACGCGCTTCCGCGGCAGCGACGCCGGAGCGGCCGGCGCCGACGACGAGCACGTCGCAGTGCGCGTGCATCGTGTCGTAGCGCGTCGTCGTCGGGCGCGGCGACGAGGCGGCCCTTGCCGGCGAGCGGCTCGGCGACGAGGCCGTCCTCGAGCTCGACGAGCGTCGCGCGCAGCATCGGCCGGGCGCCGATCTGCACGAGCGCGTTCGGCTCCTCCTCGCCGGCCGTGTAGACGCCGCGCGGGCGGTCGCGGTAGAGCGAGCGGAAGCCGCCGAGGACGCCGTTCCGCACGAGCGCGGCCGCGAGCGTCTCGCCCTCGCGGCCCTCGTACTCAGTCCCGGCGAACGTGAATCTCATGCGTCACCGTGTCGCGGGTGAGCTCGAACCAGCGGCGGCAGCCGTGCGTGTGCACCCAGCGCTCGCGGAACGGGCCCCTCGGGTTGTCGCGGAAGAACAGGAACCTCGCCCACTCCTCGTCGGAGAGCGCCGCCGGGTCGGACGGGTACGGCACGCCCGGCCTGGCCGCCGTAGGAGAACTCGGTCTCGTCGCGCTCGCCGCACCAGGGGCACGGGATCAGGATCAATGCGCCACCCCGGCCGCGCCGTGCTCGTCGATCAGCGCGCCCGTCGTGAACCGCTCGAGCGAGAACGGCGCGTTCAGCTCGTGCGGCTCCCCGTGCGCGAGCGTCCACGCGAACGCCCAGCCCGAGCCCGGCGTCGCCTTGAAGCCGCCCGTCCCCCAGCCGCAGTTCACGTACAGCCCGTCGACCGGCGTCGGGCCGACGATCGGCGACGCGTCCGGGCAGACGTCCACGATCGCCGGCCCACGTCCGCAGCACCCGCGCCTGCGCGAAGATCGGGAACAGCTCGAGCGCCGCCGCGAGCTGGTGCTCGATCACGTGGAACGAGCCGCGCTGCGCGTACGAGTTGAACGGGTCGACGCCGGCGCCCATCACGAGCTCGCCCTTGTGCGCCTGGCTGACGTAGACGTGCACCGCGTTCGACATCACGACCGTGTCGAGCACCTGCTCGTACAGCTCCGAGACGAGCGCCTGCAGCGGGTGCGACTGGATCGGCAGGTCGAGCCCGGCCATCTTCGCGAGCACGGACGAGTGCCCCGCCGCGCAGAGGCCGATCTTGCCCGCCGCGATCGGCCCGAGCGTCGTCTGCAGCGTCAGTCCGTCGATGCCCGTCACCTCGCAGCCCTGGATCAGGTCGACGCCGAGCGCGTCGGCGGCGCGCGCGTAGCCCCAGGCGACGTTCTCGTGCCGCGCGATCCCGCCGCGCGGCTGGAAGGTCGCGCCGAGCACCGGGTAGCGCGCCTCCGGCGACACGTTCACGATCGGGCAGACCTCGGCGACCTGCGCCGGCTCGAGCCACTCGGCGTCGATCCCGTTCAGCCGGTTGGCGCCGACGCGCCGCACCGACGTCGCGCACGTCCTGCAGCGTGTGCGCGAGGTTGAGCACGCCGCGCTGCGAGAAGAGGAGGTCGTAGTCGAGCTCGTCCGCGAGCCCCTCCCACAGCTTCAGCGAGTGCTCGTAGATCGCGGCGCTCTCGTCCCAGAGGTAGTTCGAGCGGATGATCGTCGTGTTCCGGGTGATGTTGCCGCCCGCGAGCCAGCCCTTCTCGAGCACGGCGACGTCGGTGATCCCGTGGTTCTTCGCCAGGTAGTACGCGGTCGCGAGCCCGTGTCCGCCGGCGCCGACGATCACGACCTCGTAGCGCGGACTTCGGCGTCGGGCGTGCGCCAGAGGAAGTCCGGATGCTCGCCGCTCACCGGCGCAGCACCTGACCGCCGCGCTCGCCGGTCAGCTCGCCGTCCGCGAGCGTCGGCACGCCGTTCACGAGCACGTGCCGCATCCCCTCGGCGAGCAGGTTCGGCTCGAAGACCGTCCCGCGCTCGGCGAACGCCTGCGGATCGAAGACGGCGACGTCGGCGCGCGCGCCCTCGCGCAGGACGCCGCGGTCGGAGAGGCCGATCCGCTCGGCGGGCTGCCCCGTCAGCCGGAAGACGGCGTCCTCCGGCGTGAGCAGCCGCTCGTCGCGGACCATGAAGCGCCAGAACCACGACGCCCACGTGTACGCCCCGTGGAAGAACGACTCGGCGAGCGTGCCGTCCGGCGCGAGCGTGGTCGCGTCGGAGCCGGGCATGCAGAGCCTGTGCGCGAACGCCTCGCGCTGCTGATCCTCGGAGTAGGCGTGGATGATCACCATCAGCTTGTGCAGCTCGTCGACGCCCGCGAGCAGGAGGTCGTAGACGGCGTCGAGCGGCTCCTGGCCGCGGTCGGCGGCGATCGAGGCGAGGTCGCGGCGGCTGTAGCTCCGGCCAGATCTCGTTGTCGAGGAGCACGACGCGCGACCAGTCGTTCCCGGCGCTCAGGATCGAGCGGTGCGGGCGCATCTCGTCGCGCTTCGCCGGATCGCGCAGGATCGCCGCGAGCTCGTCGCGGCTCGGCGCCGAGCGCCCAGCCGGGCAGGGCCGCGTAGAGGTTCGTCAGCCCGAAGGTGCGCGTGTGCATGTCGAACGCGACGTCCTGCCCCGCGTCGCGCGCGGTCCTCGACGAGCTCGATGCAGCGGCGGCTCTCCTCGATCCCGTTGCGCGGGACGAGGTGCGAGACCTGCAGCCGCACCTCGGCGTTCGCGCCGGTGCGAATCGCCTCGGCGACCGCGTCGGCCGCGCCCTCGTCGCGCTTGCGCGTGTGGGTCGCGTAGAAGGGCGCCTCGCGTGCGAGCGCCGTCAGCTCCTCCTCGCTCGCGGCCTGCTCCTGCGCGTACTCGAGCCCGGTCGAGTAGCCCCACGCGCCGTGGTCGAGCGACTCGCGCAGCAGCACCTGCATCTCGGCGAGCTCCGCGTCCTCGGCCGGCCGGTCGGCCAGGCCGAGCGTCGCCAGCCGCAGCTGTCCGTTCGGGACGAGGCTGAGCACGTTGACGGCGGGCCTGGCGGCTGTCGAGCCGCTCGAAGTACTCCCCGGCCGAGCTCCAGGTCAGCGGGAGGTCGTCCGAGTAGCCGTAGATCGCGCGCCGGGCCTGCTGCGGGATCGCGGATCGGGAAGCAGCCGAAGCCGCAGTTGCCGACGACCTCGGTCGTGACGCCCTGGTGGATCGCGCTGACCGCGCGCGGATCCATCAGCAGCGTGTAGTCGGAGTGGCTGTGGATGTCGATGAACCCCGGCGCGACGGCGAGTCCGGTCGCGTCGACCTCGCGCCCGTTCGGGTCGACCGAGCCGATCGCGGCGATCCGGCCGTCCTTGACGCCGACGTCGGCGACGCGGCCTTCCGCGCCCGTGCCGTCGTAGACGGTGCCGCCGCGGATGACGACGTCGAAGCTCATGCGCGGGTCGCCTTGCCGTCCTCGATCACGACGCCGTAGCGCTCGCGCGCCGCCTCCACGCTCACCTTCCCGTCGAGGACGTCCTCGAGCACGAGCGCCGGGTCACGCTCGAACGGCGAGCCGCTGCCGCCGCCGCCCGCGGAGACGTGGTGGAAGACGTCGCCCCGGCGCAGCTGCAGGGCTTCCATCGGCATCGTCGGGAGGACGCGACCGCCGATCGTGTTCGACGACGGCGCTCCCGCCTCGCCGCCCTCGATCCCGTAGGGCGGGTGCGCGCGCCGGTCGGAGCGCACCGTCAGCACCGCCTCGTCGGCCAGCAGCTCGTACGAGCGCTCGAAGGCGAGACCGCCGCGGAAGCGGCCGGGGCCGCCCGAGTCGGCGACGAGCCCGTAGCCGTGGATCCGCAGCGGCAACTCGCTCTCGAGCAGCTCGACCGGCTGGTTGGAGAGGTTCGCGAGCGGGTTCGAAACGCCCTCGAGACCGTCGCGGCCGTAGCGGGCGCCCCAGCAGCCGACGAGCACCTCGGCGAGGACGAACGGCTTCCCGTCCTGATAGCCGCCGATCGCGATCAGCGACGGCCCGCCCTCGCCCGGCGCGATCACCTTCTCCGGCACGACCTGCGCGAGCGCGCCCATGACCGCGTCGTAGACGCGATAGCCGACGACGCCGCGCGCGCCGCACGCCGCCGGCAGGACCGGGTTGACGATCGTGCCGACCGGCGCGTTGATGTGGATCGGCCGCATGTAGCCGCCCGCGTTCGGGATCTCGCGGCTCGCGATCCCGCGGAAGGCGCAGTAGACGCCGGCGTTGACCATCCCGACCGGGCAGTTGAGCCCGGCCGCCACCTGCGGCGCCGTGCCTTCGAGGTCGACCCAGACCTCGTCGCCGCGCACGGTCAGCTCGACCGCGATCCGCAGCGGCTCCGGCTCGTCGCCGAACCCGTCGATGAAGTCCTCGAAGGCGTAGACCCCGTCGGGCAGCGCCGCGAGCTCGGCCTTCATCAGGCGCTCGCTGAGCGACTGCAGCTCGTCCATGTAGCGGCGGCTCTCGGCGACGCCGTAGCGCTCGAAGAGCTCGACCAGGCCTCGCTCGCCGGCGCGGCAGGCCGCGATCTGCGCCCGCAGGTCGCCGATCACCTCGACCGGCTGGCGCGTGTTCTTCTCGATGATCCGGAAGACGGTCGTGTTCTCGCGGCCGGCCTCGTAGAGCTTCAGCAGCGGCAGCCGCAGCCCCTCCTGGTAGATCTCGGTCGCGTGCACGGCGATCGACCCCGGCGTCAGGCCGCCGACGTCGACGTGATGCGCCATCGTCGCCGCGTAGCCCTCGAGCGCCCCGGCGTGGAAGATCGGCTGGATCACGTAGAGGTCGGGCAGATGCTGGCCGCCGAAGCCGTAGGGGTCGTTCGAGATGAAGACGTCGCCGGGGTGGATGTCCTCGCCGAAGTGCTCGCGGACGTGCCGCATCACGGTCGGGAACGTGCCGAGCTGGACGGCGAGGGTCAGCCCCTGCGCGACCAGCTCGCCGTCGCGGTCGCAGAGCGCCGTCGAGTAGTCCATCGTGTCGCGGACGACGGGCGAGTAGGCGCTCCGCATGACCACGAGCGCCATCTCGTCGGCGACCGACGCGAGCGCGTTCTTGACCACCTCGAGCGTGACCGGATCGATCACGTCTGCTCCGGATCGAGGGCGATGTCGATGCTGCCGAAGGCGTCGAGCGTCACGAGGCAGCCCGGCGGGACGACGCAGGTCGCGTCGTACTCCTCCACGATCAGCGGCCCCTCTCGGGGAGGTGCGTCGAGCAGCGCCGCGCGCGAGAAGACCGGGGTCTCGATCGTCCCGTGCGAGGAACCGAAGTAGGCGTGCCGAGAGAGAGATTGTGTTGAATCAACACTAAGTCCCTCGCGCGGGTCGTACGGCGCGCTGCCGTTTGCCGCCGCCGCGCGCGCGGTCAGCTTCAGGTTGACGATGTCGATCGCCGCGTCGGTCGAGGCGTGGCCGTAGGTGCGGTGGTGCTCGGCGTTGAAGTCGGCCGCGATCCCGTCGAGGTCGGGAGCGCCCGCCGCGACGGGCAGCGTCAGCTCGTAGGCCTGCCCGACGTAGCGGATGTCGGCGAACCGCGAGACGACGATCTGATCGCGCGCGACGCCCTCGGCGAGGAGCGCGCGCTCCGCGTCGGCCTCGAGCTCGCCGTAGGCGGCCTGCAGCAGCTCCGGCGAGGCGCCCGCGCCGCGAACCGGCAGCGTGCGCACGAACTCGTGCTCGATCTCGGACAGGAGCAGGCCGGCGGCGCTGAAGACGCCCGGCGCGAGCGGCACGAGCACGCGGCGCATCTGCAGCTCGCGCGCGATCGCGACCGCGGCGACCGGGCCGTTGCCGCCGAAGCCGCAGAGCACGAACTCGCGCGGATCGCGGCCACGGTAGGTCGAGACCGCCTTCACCGCTCGAGTCATCGTCGCCACCGCGAGCTGGAAGACGCCGTAGGCGGCCTCCGTCGCGTTCTTGCCGAGCGGCGCCGCCACCTCCTCGAGCGCCCGCGCCGCGGCGCCTGCATCGAGCTTGACCGCGCCGCCCGCCAGGTACTCGGGGTTCAGATAGCCGAGGACGACGAGGGCGTCGGTCAGCGTCGCCGTGGCACCGCCGAGCCCGTAACAGGCGGGACCCGGGTCGGAGCCCGCGCTCTCTGGCCCCACGTGCAGCATCCCGAACTCGTCCACCGAGACGAGGCTGCCGCCGCCGGCGCCGATCTCGGACAGGTCGATAAACGGGAGCCGGATGGCGTAGCCGCCGCCTTTGATCAGGCGGCTGCTGAGGTTGATCCCGGCGCCGACCTCGTACTCCGACGTCTTCACCGGCTGGCCGTCCTCGAGGATCGCCGCCTTCGCCGTCGTCCCGCCCATGTCGAGCGAGATCAGGTTCGGGATCCCGGCCTCGCGGGCGAGATACGCGCACGCGACCACGCCCGCGGCCGGCCCCGACTCGACCAGGTGGGCGGGCTTCCGGATCGCTGCCCCGGCGCTCATGACGCCGCCGCTCGACTGCATGATCTGGAGCGGCGCAGTGATCCCGGCCTCGGCGAGGCTCGCCTCGAGCGAGCGGATGTAGCGCTGGACGACCGGACCGACGTAGGCGTTGACGACCGCCGTGCTCGTCCGCTCGTACTCCCGGATCTCCGCGAGGATCTCGGAGGAGCAGGTGATGTAGACGTCGTCCCCGACGACCTCGCGGACGATCTCGGCGGCACGCCGCTCATGCGCGGGGTTCGCGTAGGCGTGCAGGAAGCTGATCGCCACCGCGGCGACCCCGTGGGCGAGGGCCTGCTCCGCCGCGTCTCTCACCGCCTGCTCGTCGAGCGCCTCCCACACCTCGCCGCGCGGGCCGCAGCGCTCGGGGATCTCGTAGCGGAGCCGCCGCGGGACGAGCGGCCGCGGCTGCTCGTACTGGAGCTCGTACATGACCGGGATCCGCAGCCGCCGCAGCTCGAGCACATCGCGGAAGCCGGCCGTCGTCAGCAGGCAGCAGCTCGACCCCTTCCCCTCGAGCACCGCGTTCGAGGCGACCGTCGTCGCATGGACGACCTTCGTCACGCTCGCCGGAGGCGCCCCGGCCTCCTCCAGGATCTCGAGCACGCCCTGGACGACGCCGCGGGCGTAGTCGGCGGGCGTCGAGAGCACCTTCCTCGTCCGCAGGGTGCCGTCGGAGCCGAGGAGGACGACGTCGGTGAACGTGCCGCCGATGTCGACGCCGATCCGGTAGTCCACTAGACGACCGCCGAGAGCCCGCCGTCGACGACCAGGATCTGGCCGTTGACGAAGTCGGAGGCAGGCGAGGCGAGGAAGACGACCGCGCCGCCGAGCTCGTCCGGCTCGCCCCAGCGTCCCGCCGGCACGCGGGCCCGCAGCCACGCGTCGAACTCGTCGTCGTCCTGAAGCGGCTTGTTCAGGTCGGTGCGGAAGTACCCGGGCGCGATCCCGTTCGCCTGAATCCCATGTTGCGCCCACTCGGCGCACATCGAGCGGGTCAGCATCTTCAGCGCACCCTTCGTCGCGGCGTACGCGCCGACCGTCGGCCGCGCCAGCTCGCTCATCACCGAGCAGACATTGATCACCTTGCCGCGGTCGCGCTCGATCATCCTCGGTGCAACGGCGCGAGCGACGAGGAACGCGCTCGTCAGGTTGACGTCGAGCATCTGCCGCCACTCCTCCGGCTCGAGCTCGACGAGGGCCCGCCTGATCGTGATCCCGGTGTTGTTGACGAGGATGTCGACCGGGCCGAGCGTCTCGACCGCGCCGGCGATCGCCGCCTCGTCCGTGACGTCGAAGGGCGCCGCAATCGAGCCGTCGATCTCGGCGACGACGGCCTCGACGGCCTCTCGGGTGCGGCCGTTGACCGCCACCCGTGCGCCCGCCGCCGCAAGCGCCCGTGCGAGCGCGTTCCCGATCCCGCGCGTCGAGCCGGTGACCAGCGCCGTCCGCCCGGAGAGGTCGAACGTCATCCGACGACGGGTAGGACGACGTGCGAGGGATAGACGTCGGTGTGAAGGACGGTCTGACGGGCGATCTCGATCCGGGTACCCGTACCCACGTCCTCGCCCGTGTTGAGGTTGCGGCTGAAGCGCGGGAAGCTCGAGCTCGTCACGTCGAGCCGGATCCGGTGGCCGCGCTCGAACACGTTCGCGATCGGGTAGCAGCGGATCCGGTACTCGGCGACCTCGCCCGGCTCGAGCAGCTCGGTGCTGTCGCCCTCGTGCGAGTTTCGATAGCGCGCGCGCAGGATCCCTTCGGTCAGGAAGATCGAGCGGCCGTCCGGATAGACGTCGCAGACGCGGACGATGAAGTCGGTGTCCCTTGCGCTCGACGCGGCGAACAGCACCATCTCGACGGGGCCGATCACCTCGACGTCCCGGTCGAGCTCCTCGCTCGTGTAGGAGAGCACGTCCGCCCGCGCCTCGAGCTCGCGCTGGTCCCACGGGCCGGGCCGGATCGGCTTCGCCGCCCCCTGCGTCATCGTCAGGACCGAGTTGACGCCGCCGATCGTCGGCACGGGATCCTCCGGGTCGTACGCGTAGCGGTCGGCGGGCTCGTCGGAACGCGGCACGTCGCGATCGAGGGCGGACCCCGCGCGCAGGTAGTACGGCGTGAACGCGGTTCCCGGCAGCGGCCACTCGCTCTCGCTGCGCCACTCGTTCCGGCCGAGCACGAAGAGCTCGAGCGGCGGCCGCTCCTCCCAGTCGTTCCCCTCGTCGCGGAGGTAGCGGTCGTAGAACGCGAGCTCGTGGTCGCGAATCACGGTCACGCCGGCCGAGAGGTCGACGTCCCCGCGAAACGTCTCCACCTCCTCCTCGTGCGACCATGGCCCCATCAGAACACGGTTCGGCACGCGCTTTCCGATCGCGGCGAACGAGCGGAGATGCGAGCCGGAGTAGGGATCGAACCAGCCGCCCTGCTGGAAGATCGGAACCGTCACGGCGTCGGGCCGGTGGTGGAACTGGTGCCAGTACGCATCGTTCTCCTGATGCTCCCACCACTCGCGCCAGAAGCCCACCCTGCGGCCGATCGCGACCTCGTCCAGCTCGATCAGCGGCAGGTGCCGCCAGACGCGGTCGTTCAGCAGCACCTGACCGGCGGCCGGGCCGGTGATCAGGCTGATCGCGCTCGTCCAGATCGCTGCGGCGCCGAGCGTCAGTGCGAGCTGGAAGGCGCCGCCCGTCCAGTAGCCGTCCCAGAAGTAGTCGTCGTGGATCACCTGCGGGGCGATGCACTCCAGGTTCGGGTGGCCCTCGTGCATCAACTGCCACTGGACGAGCGCGCCGTAGCTGCGCCCCCAGGTGCCGATCCGGCCGTTGCACCACTCCTCCGCCGCTGTCCACGTCAGCGAATCCTGCGCGTCGGTGCCGTCGCGACTCCACGCCTCGAACTCGCCCTCGGACTCGTAGCGCCCGCGCACGTCCGTGACGACCGCCGCGTAGCCGCGCTGCGCGAACCAGACGCCCCAGCCGACGAAGCGCTCGCGCGTCGACTCGTACGGCGTCCACTGGCAGATCGTCGGATGCGGGCCGCCCGAGAGCGGGAGATAGACGTCGGCTGAGAGATGCACGCCGTCCCGCATCGGCACCCGCTGGTCGTGCAGCAACCGAACGTCCCGAAGAGTCACCTGGCCGGCGCGGCCCTTCCCTCGATCGGCGTCCCCGGCGAAGTGGCACGCGGCGCCGTGGCTGTCGCCGTGATCCTCGAGCAGCGGCTCGACCTCGGCGCAGATCTCCTGTGCGATCGGGCAGCGGGTCCGGAAGCGGCAGCCGGACGGCGGGTTGATCGGGCTCGGTACGTCCCCGTGGAGGACGACCCGCTGGCGCTTGCGCCCGGGCACGGGCTCCGGGTTCGCCGAGAGCAGGGCCATCGTGTACGGGTGCAGCGGCCGGCGGAACAGCTCCTCCGAGGTCGCCAGCTCGACGATCTTGCCCAGGTACATCACCGCGACGCGGTCGGAGATGTAGCCGACGACGGCGAGGTCGTGGGCGACGAAGAGGTACGTCAGGTTGAAGTCCTGCTTCAGCTCGACGAGCAGGTTCAGCACCTGCGACTGGATCGAGACGTCGAGCGCGGACACGGGCTCGTCCGCGACGATGAACTTCGGCTGCAGGACGAGCGCGCGGGCGAGGCCGATCCGCTGGCGCTGGCCGCCGCTGAACTGGTGCGCGTAGCGTCCGGCCGACTCGGCGCTGAGCCCGACGCGCTCGAGCACCTCGAGGACGGCCTGGTCGCGATGCCCGCGGGCAAGCCCGTGGATCCGCAGGCCCTCACCGACGAGGTCGCTGACCTTCATCCGCGGGTCGAGCGAGCCGACGGAGTCCTGGAAGACGATCTGCATGTCCCGGCGGGCCCGCTTCAGGTCGGAGCCGCCGAGCCGCATGATGTCGACGCCGTCGAACTCGATCTCGCCGGCCGTCGGCTCGAGCAGCCGCAGCAGCGTCCGGCCGAGCGTCGACTTCCCGCATCCCGACTCGCCGACGAGGCCGACCGTCTCGCCGCGGAGGATGTCGAGGTCGACGCCGTCGACCGCCTGGAGCTGGCCGACCGTTCGTTTCAGGAAGCCCTTGCGGACGGGGAAGTGCTTCTTGACGCCGCGCGCCTTCAGGAGGACGTCCATGGGCTCGCCGCCGCTGCCGATGTCCAACCGGTTGACGCTCAGGTCGGTGCTCACGCGATCGCCTGCCTCGGCCGGGGGACGCGGCGGCCGTGCTCGCACAACCAGCACGCCGACTCCTGGGGCGGCACGGGCAGGAGCGGCGGGTCCTCGACGAGGCACTTCTCGAAGGCGTAGTCGCAGCGGGGCGCGAAGCGGCACGCAGGCGGCCAGTCGAGCGGGCTCGGGACGACGCCGCGGATCGCCTTCAGGGGCTGCGAGTAGCGCATCCCGAGCAGGGGAATCGAGTCGAGGAGCGCTTCGGTGTACGGGTGCTGCGGGCTCGCGAAGATGTCCGCGACCGGCCCGCGCTCGACGATCCGGCCGCCGTACATGACCGCGACCTCGTCGACCATCTCCGCGACGACGCCGAGGTCGTGCGTGATCAGCAGGATCGCCATCCCGAGCCGCTCGCGCAGCTCCTTCATCAGCTCGAGGATCTGCGCCTGGACGGTCACGTCGAGCGCCGTCGTCGGCTCGTCCGCGATCAGGAGCTTCGGGTTGCAGGAGAGCGCCATCGCGATCATCACCCGCTGGCGCATTCCGCCGGAGAGCTGGTGCGGATAGTCCTCGACGCGTTGCGCCGGCGAGGGGATCCCGACGAGCTCCATCATCTCGACCGCCCGGTCGAGCGCGTCCTTCGGGCCGACGTGCTGGTGCAGCTGGACGGCCTCGGAGATCTGGTCGCCGACGGTGAAGACCGGGTTCAGCGACGTCATCGGCTCCTGGAAGATCATCGAGATGTCGTTGCCGCGGATCTTCTCCAGCTCCTCCTCCGGCAGCGCCGCGAGGTCGATGTCCTCGAAGAGGATCCGCGACCCCTCCGCGATCCGGCCGGGCCGGTCGATCAGCCGCATCACCGAGAGCGCGGTGACCGACTTGCCGCTGCCCGACTCGCCGACGATCGCCAGCGTGCCGCCCGCGGCGATCTCGAAGTCGATCCCGTCGACGGCGCGCAGGAAGCCCTCGCCCGTGTCGAACCCGGTACGCAGGCTCTCGACCTTGAGGAGGGGAGCGCTCACGTCCGCTTCGCCTTCGCGAGCTTCGGCAGGCGCGACGGGGTCGGGACGTCGATGTGGCGCTCGAGCTGCTCCAACACGATCTTGGGATCGCGCGTCTGGAGGGCCGAGAGGAGCAGGCGGTGCTCGGCCACCGTCTCCTCGAAGCTGCGGAAACGCTCGTAGCTGTAGAAGTAGGCGCGGATCCGCGGCTCGATCGTCCGCCAGATCTGCATCGTGTGCAGCTGGCCGGAGGCGGAGATCACGATCTCGTGGAAGGAGAGGTCGGCCTCGACCAGCTTGATCAGGTCGTTCGCCTTCCCCGCCTCCTCCAGCAGCCAGATCTGCTTGCCGAGCTCCGCGAAATTGTCCTCGGTGAGCTGCTCGAGCGCCCGGGTGAAGCTGTAGCGCTCGAGCGTCAGGCGAATCGGGATCAGCACCTCGTGCACTTCCTCGTCCGAGACGCCGAGGACGACCGCGCCCCGGTAGGGGAACGACATCACCAGCCCCTCGTTCTCGAGCTGGCGCAGCGCCTCGCGGACGGGGCCGCGGCTCGTTCCGAACTCGGCCGAGAGTGCGGCCTCGATCAGGCGCTCGCCGGGCTCGAAGCGGCCCGAGATGATCGCCGTCCGGAGCGACTCGATCACCTGCTGGCCGCGCGGGCCTGCCGGCTGGAGGTCGGAAGAGGGAGAGAGAGTTATGTCGACAATCTCTAAATGGTTGACAATCTCGGCGAGCGAGCCGTAGTGTATCCCCTGCGGTGAGGATCGCCAAAATTGAAACAACAGCGGTTCGGACCCCGATGCGGGAACCGCTCGTCTGGCCCGGCGGAACGAGGCATTCCGCGTCCGGATTGCTGATCCAGATCCATACCGACGAAGGGCTGATCGGCCTGGGTGAGGCTCCCGGGCCGACGCTGCCGACGATCCAGACGATCATCGACGCGGAGCTGACGCAGTTCCTCGTCGGGCAGGATCCGCTCCGGGTCGAGTGGCTCGTCCACCGGATGGAGGAGTTCACGCGCAACTGGAGCAGGATCGGCGCCTACGCGATCGCCGGGATCGAGATCGCCTTGCTCGATCTGAAGGGAAAGGCGCTCGGCGTTCCGGTCGCCGAGCTGCTCGGCGGCTTCTGCCGCGACCGCGTCCCGGTCGCCGGCTATCTGTTCATCGACTCCCCGGAGGCGAACGCGCAGAAGGCGGGTGCGTTCGTCGACGCGGGCTACACGGAGCTGAAGCTCAAGGTCGGGCGCGACTTCGAGCAGGATCACGACACGATCGCGGCGATCCGCGACCGGGTCGGGTCGGACGTGAAGATCCGGATCGACGCGAACATGATCTGGAGCGTTCCGGCCGCGATCAAGTGGATCAGGGGCCTCGAGCGCTTCGATCTCCAGTACGTCGAGCAACCGGTGCCCGACTTCGACATCGCGGGGCTGGCGCAGGTGCGGCGCTCCGTCGCCGTCCCGATCGCCGCCGACGAGGCGTGCACGGATCTGCGCTCCGTGCTCGAGCTGATCAAGGCGGATGCCTGCGACGTGCTCGTCGTCTACCCGTCCGAGGCCGGCGGGCTGCGGCGGGCGCACCAGATCGGGGCACTGGCCGATGCGGCCGGCAAGTGGTGCGTGATCGGGAGCTGGGCCGAGCTCGGCGTCGCCACCGCCGGGAACGTCCACGTCGTCGCCGCGTCCTCCAACTATCCGATCGCCTGCGACACGCACTACCCGCTCCAGGAGTTCGACGTCCTCGTCGAGGAGCTCGAGATGTCGGACGGCCTCGTCGAGGTGCCGCGCTCCGCAGGGCTCGGCGTCGAGCTCGATCCGGAAGCCGTGCAGCGACTTTCCAACTTTCAAGTCCGTGAATCCGTCTTTTATGACGACATCCACGGAGAGGCACCAAGGGTCGGTCAGATCATCTGACCACCGTCAGGGACAGGAGGAGGGGCAGAGACGATGTCAGACGAAGCAACGTCCGGTAATGCTCCCGGAGAGCTCGACCGTCGAGAGCTGCTGAAGAAGGCAGGGGCGGTCGGTGCAGGAGCCGTAGTCGCGGGCTCTCTCGCCGGGGGAGCGAAAGCCGCGACCAAGCGCAGTCGGGCCACGCCGATCAAGCGCGGCGGCCGGCTGATCTGGGGGCTCGAGTCCGACCCCGCGCACGTGGCGCCGTTTGGCGGGATCCTGACTGCCAACCACTGGGCCAAGGAGTTCGCCTACGACTCGCTCGTCGAGTGGGACCGCAATCTGAACGTCAGGCCGGCTCTCGCCGAGAAGTTCGAGATCATCAGCAAGACGGCGATCCGCTGGACGCTGAAGCGGGGCGTCAGGTTCCACAACGGCAAGGAAGTCACGTCGGCCGACGTCAAGTACTCGGTCGAGAGGATGCTCAACCCGCCGCTCCCTGGCAGCATCTCCACCGTCGCTCAGGTGCCGGCGATCGACCGGGTCCAGGTCGTCTCGAAGTACGTGTTCATCCTGCACCTGAAGCAGCCCGACGCCCGCGTGATCGGCTTCTTCGCGTGGCAGCGCTACGCGCCGATCGTCCCTGAGGGCCTCTACGACCAGATCAACGTCGCCCGCGGCGCGATCGGAACCGGCCCGTACCGGATGCTCGGCTACGAGCCGAACGACCGGGTCGAGTACGTGAGGTTCCAGCGGCACTGGAAGAAGGGCTTCCCGTACATGGACTCGATGCAGCTGAAGATCCTCGGCGACGAGCAGGCCCGCGTCGCGGCGCTGCGTGCCGGGGCGATCGACGGCGCGACGCTCTCCGTCGACGTCGCCCGGTCGCTCGCCAGCAACAACCAGCTGCGGGTGCTGAAGGGGCCGAACGCCGCCTTCCGCGAGCTGCAGATGACGATCAAGCGGGGCGAGGACAAGCCGTGGCACCGGCAGGGCGTGCGCCTGGCGGTCAACCACGCGATCAACCGCGCGGACATCATCAGGCGGATCTACAGCGGCGAGGCCGAGTACTCCGGGCACGTTCCGCCCGGCTACGGCCCCTGGCCGCTGAAGGACGCCGACCTGCGGAACAAGTACCTCAAGTTCGACCTGCCGATGGCGCGGAAGCTGATGGCCGACGCCGGCTTCGCGCGGGGCTTCTCGGTCACGATGACCACGTTCGCGCTCCAGGACTATCCGCTGATCTCCGCGGTCGTCCAGTCCCAGCTGAAGGCGATCAACATCGACGTCAACATCGTCGCCCAGGAGGCCGGCACCTTCGCGGCCAACAACGGGCGGGGAACGTTCGACTGGGATCTGACCGGTCGCGGCATGCGGGGCGACGTCGACGGCTACGTGGCCGAGTTCCACCCGGCCGCCCCCGTCTTCAACATCTGGTACCCGGAGTACCGGAACGTCAAGGCCTGGCGGGGCATCGGCAACGGCCGGATCCAGCTCGACCCGGCCAAGCGCGTGCCGATCTACCAGGCCGCGCAGCGCGAGCTCCTGCTCAACCCCGTGCAGATCCCGCTCGTCGCGATCAAGAAGTACCAGGTCGTGCGCAGGCGCGTGCAGAACATGTACGTCGCCTTCAGCGACTTCAACACGGGACTTCGCAACGTGTGGCTGAACGGGTGACCGACCCGGTTCCCGTCGACCTGGAGGGGCGCCGCGGCAGCGGCGTCCCTCCAGCCGCCTAAGACGGAGCGGGCATGACCGGCTACATCCTCAGGCGGATCTCGTATGCGATCCCGACGCTCGCTGTCGTGTCGGTCGGGATCTTCCTCCTCGTCCGGTTGCTCCCTGGGGACATCATCGACATCCTCTTCGGCGGCGATCAGACCGCGAGCGAGGAGGTCAAGCAGCAGGCCCGCGAGCAGCTCGGCCTGAACGGCTCCTACCCGGAGCAGTACTGGCGCTGGATCAGCGGCGTCTTCCAGGGAGACTTCGGCTTCTCGCTCCGCAACAGCGAGCCCGTCTCGAACATCGTCGGCGACGCGCTCACAGTCACGCTCGAGCTGGTCATCCTCGGCCTCCTGATCGCAGTCCTCGTCGGCGTCCCCCTGGGCATCCTCTCGGCCGTCAAGCGCGACAGCGGCTGGGACTTCGCCGCCCGGATCGGCGGCCTGGTCGGGCTCAGCGTCCCGAGCTTCTGGCTCGCGACGCTGCTGCTGTTGTTCACCTCGCGCGTCTTCGGCTGGGTGCCGCCTCTCGTCTACGTCTCCCCCTTCGAGGACCCGATCGGCAACCTGAGCCAGTTCATCCTCCCAGCGCTCTCGATCTCGGTCTTCACGATGGCGATCGTGATGCGGATGGTGCGCGCGACGATGCTGGAGGTGCTGGGGCAGGACTACGTCCGTACCGCCCGCGCCAAGGGCGTCAGCCGCAGAACCGTGATCACGAGGCACGCGCTCCGGAACGCCCTGATCCCGGTCGTCACGATCGTCGGCTTCGAGATCGGCGTGCTGATCGGCGGCGCCGCGATCATCGAGACCATCTTCGGGCTCCCGGGCGTCGGCTACGTCCTCCTGCAGGCGATCTTCGGGCGCGACTACCCCGTGATCCAGGCGATGACGCTGCTGATCGCGGTCACCTTCATCTTCGCGAACCTGCTCGTGGACATCCTCTACGGCGTCCTCGATCCGAGGATCTCGCAGGAATGAGCGCTGCGGACGTCAGCGTCGACACCTGGGGCCAGACGCGGCATCGCCGCGGTGCCTGGCTCGGCAAGTGGCGGAACCCGATCGGGCTCGCCGGCGCCTTCATCGTCGTCTTCAACGTCCTCGTCGCCCTCGTCGGGCCGCTGCTCTGGACGGCCGACCCGGACGAGCTCGTCGCCCTTCGGTTCGAGGCCCCGAGCTGGGCGCACCCGATGGGCACGGACGAGCTCGGGCGCGACACGATGGCGCGGATCATCCACGGTGCCCAGGTCTCGCTCCAGGTCGGAGCGATCTCGGTCTCGATCGCCTTCGTCGGCGGCGTCGTTTTCGGCCTGCTCGCTGGGTACTACAAGGGGATCCTCGACTCCGTGCTGATGCGGCTCGTCGACATCATGTTCTCGCTCCCCGGGATCGTGCTCGCGATCATGATCGCCGGGCTGCTCGGCCCCAACCGCCGCAACGCGATGATCGCGATCGGGATCGTGATCCTGCCGGCGTTCGCGCGGGTCGTGCGCGGCGCCGTGCTCGAGGTGATGGGCTATCCGTACACCGAGTCGTCCCGCGCGCTCGGCGCGAGCGGGTTGCGGATCATGTTCAAGCACGTGATCCCGAACATCGCGGCGCCACTGCTCGTGCTGGTCTCGGTCTACCTCTCGGTCGCGATCCTGGCCGAGGCCGGACTGAGCTTCCTCGGGCTCGGCACCCAGCCGCCGGAGGCCGCCTGGGGCAGCATGCTGAGCACGGCGCGAACCTACGTCGACATCAGCGCTTGGCTCTCGATCTTCCCGGGCCTCGCGATCATGATCGTGGTGCTCGGCTTCAACCTTCTCGGCGACGGGCTCCGCGACATCCTCGATCCCCGGCTCGGGCCGCACGTCGGCGATACGCCGGCGAAGATCGGGCTGCCCCCCTCGGAGTAGTGCTCGATGTCCTGATCCGCGGCGGCTGGGTCGCCGACGGCGCCGGCAGCCCGCCGTATCTCGGCGACGTCGCGATCCAGGGCGACAAGATCGCGGACGTCGGGAGGCTCGGCGCCGCCGCGACCGCGGACCGCGTGATCGACGCGAGCGGGAAGATCGTCTGTCCCGGCTTCGTCGATCCGCACAGCCACAGTGACTTCTCGATCCTCGCCAACCCGACCGCCGAGAGCACGATCCGCCAGGGCGTCACGACCGAGGTCGTCGGCAACTGCGGCTGGAGCTACGCGCCCGTCACGGCCGCGTCCGAGCCGACGATTCGCAGCCGCCTGCACTCGTTCGGCTTCGACAAGCCGACGATCCCCTGGGCGACCTTCGGCGAGCATCTCGAGTTTCTCTCCGGCGTCGGCCACACGCCGAACTTCGCCTGGTTCGTCGGCCACAACGCGATCCGGCTCGCCGCCGGCGTCTCGGGGTCGGCGCCGAGCACGGAGCAGCTGGCGGCGATGGAGGGCTTCGTCGAGGAGGCGATGCAGGCCGGGGCGCTCGGGATGTCGACCGGGCTCGAGTTCAACCCGGGCCGGGAGGCGACAACCGGGGAGCTGATGCGCCTGAACGCGGTTGCCGGACGCTACGACGGGATCTACACGAGCCACATTCGGAACCGCGACTCGGGCCTGCTCGAGGCGATCGACGAGTTCCTCGCGGTCGCACGGGCGGGCGGGACGCGCGCGGAGATCTCGCACCTGAACGTCCGGCACAACACGAACGCGCCCGAGCGGGGCTGGGAGCGCGCCGTGGAGAAGATGGCGGCGAGCCGCGAAACCGGGCTCGACGTTCTCGCCGACACGACCCCGTTCCGCGAGGGACTGGGCCAGATGGCCGGGATCCTGCCGCCGTGGGTCGCCGAGGACGGGCCCGAGGCCGCCGCCGCGAAGCTGCGCGACCCGGCCCTGCGGGCGCGGATGCGGAACGAGAGCGACCGCTACTGGCGCTTCATCCACAAGGGCGAGTGGGAGCGCGTCTACTTCCAGGCCACTCCCGAGCACCCCGAGCTCGGCGGCCTCAACTTCCGCCAGATCTCCGAGAAGCTCGGCAAGGATCCCTGGGACTGCTACCTCGACATCCTCGCCGACGCCGGCGCGGACTACGAGGCGATCCTGACGGTCGGGACGCTCTTCACCGACGAGCACCTGGCGGAGATGATCGGCCATCCGCTCTTCTGCCTCGGCGTCGACACCTTCACCGTCCAGGACAGCGGGCCGCTGAGCGAGATCATGCGGCACCCGCTCGGCTTCGCCGGCCACGTCCACTACCTCACCCACCACGTCCGCGAGCGGGGGACGCTGCGCCTCGAGGAGGCGATCCGGAAGATGACGAGCATGCCGGCCGCGCACTTCGGCCTCTGGGACCGCGGCCTCCTGCGCGCGGGCTACAGCGCCGACGTCGTCGTCCTCGACTGGGATCGGCTCGACGACGTCTCCACGACCGAGAATCCGACCGTGTACGCACGGGGGATCGAGCACGTGCTCGTCAACGGCGTCCTCGTCGTCGACGGCGCCGAGCACACGGGCGCGCGCCCGGGCCGGCACCTGCTGCGACGGTGATCGATTTTCGGTCCGACCTGTGCGGCCTGCCGACGGAGGAGATGTGGGAGGCGATGCGCTCGGCGAAGCTCGGCTGGGCCACGATCGGCGAGGACCCGTCCGTCAACGAGCTGCAGGAGCGGCTGGCGGGGCTCCTCGGCAAGGAGGCGGCGCTCTGGGTGCCGACCTGCGGGATGGCGAACCTGGTCGCGCTGCTGACGATCGCGCCTCGGGGCAGCACCGTGGTGCTGGAGGCGTCGTCGCACGTGCTCACCTCGGAGGCGATGGGGCTCGAGGAGATCGCCGGTCTCGAGCACAGCTCGCTCTGGGCGCAGGACGGGCGGCTCGATCCGGCCGAGGTGGAGGACCTGATCGTCGAGACGGGCGCGACGATGCTCGTGCTCGAGAACACGCACACGCGGGCCGGCGGCACGGTCCTGACGCCCGAGCTGACGGCCGCGCTGGCCGGCGCGGCGCAGCGCCACGGCGCCTACGTGCATCTCGACGGCGCCCGGCTCTTCAACGCCGCGGTCGCCCTCGGCGTCCCCCTGTCGGAGCTGGCGGCTCCGGCGAACACGGTCGCGGTCAGCCTGAACAAGGGCCTGTGCGCGCCGATGGGGACGATCCTCGCCGGACGCGCGCAGGTGATCGAGCTCGCCCGCCGCACGCTGCAGAGGCTGGGCGGGGCGAGCGTCCACAAGGCGGGGATCGCCGCCGCTGCCGCCCTCGTCGCGCTCGACACGCTCGTCGACCGCCTCGCCGACGACCACCGCCGTGCGCGCGAGCTCGCGGCCCTGCTCGCGGCGGTGCCGGGGCTCGAGGTCCGGCCGGCGGAGATCGAGACGAACATCGTGTTGGTCGACGTCGCCGGCACCGGGCGCGAGCCGGAAGAGTTCCTCCGGCTCCTCGCCGAGCGCGGCGTCCTGGCAATGGAGCGCGACACGAGCCGCGTCCGCTTCGTCACCCACCGCTTGATCGGGGACGCCGAGATCGCGGAGGCGGCGGAGCTCGTCGCGGCAGTCGTTGCCGAGACCGCGTCGCCGTAGCTCGGCGTACCGTGCCAGACACGAGTCTGGCACGCCGTTGTCGAGACAGCGTAGGCGCGCTCAGGACGGCGCGCTGATCTCCAGGAGATCGAGCGTGGGCCGATGGATGATGTCCTCGACCACCTGCTCGTCAACGACCGGCATCCCGCTCCCGAACGCCTCGCCCGTGACCGAGCGGAGGCCGTCGATCGTCTGGCGCGCCGTGAAGAACGGGAAGTCGGTGCCGAAGAGCAGCTTGTGCTCGACGCGGTACTCGATCGCGCTCACGAGCGCCTGGTAGAGGAGCCAGCGCCGGCTCACGAGCGCGGAGACGTCGGCGAAGACGTGCGGGTGGCGCCGGACGACGGCGATCGCCTCGTCGAACCAGGGATGCCCGATATGGGCGATCACGATCTTCAGCTTCGGGTGCCGCAACGCGATCTCGTCGAGCAGGATCGGCCGCGCCTGCAGCAACGAGCCGGCACGGGCGAACGTCGTTCCCTGATGGATCAGCAGCGGCAGCTCGAGCCGCTCGAGCGCGGCGCAGACGCGGAGGAAGTCCGGCCCGAGCGGATCCACGTTCTGGTAGATCGGGCCGAGCTTGCAGCCGACGAGACCGAGGTCGCCCTTCATCCGCTCCAGCTCGTCGATCGCAGAGCCGTCGGACGGGTCGACGGCGCCGAACCCGATCAGCCTTGCGGGGTCGCGCGCCACGTACGCGGCGACGTAGTCGTTGGGGACGACGAAGCCGGCGGCCGGCGCGTTGAACGCCAGCACGACCGCGCGGTCGACGTCGGCGAGCGCATCCGCGTAGTGGCCTTCCAGAGTGCCGCCCAGCGGGACGTCGGGCCAGGCCGCGCGCGCTTCCGAGGCGAACTTCTCGCTGATATGGAGCGGGTACTCGCCGACGTGGGTGTGGACGTCGGTGATCATCTAGGGTCGAGCGTATCCTGAGCGATCTGGCGCCCATCGACTCGGCGGAGACTTTCGCCGGCTGGCATATGCCCTGGCCCCACTTCGAGGTCGACTGGAAACGTGCCGCGCTCGTGGTCATCGACATGCAGAACTACGGGTGCAACCCCGACGTCGGCCTGCCGCAGATGCTGTCGGAGCGGTACCCGGAGATCGCGCGCTATTACCTGTCCCGCGTCCAGGAGACCACGGTCCCGAACGCGCGGAGCCTGCTCGAAGGCTTCAGGGCGGCGGGCCGCCGCGTCGTCTTCACGCGCCACGGCCCACTCCTCGCCGACGGCAGCGACATGATCGAACGCCGCCGCCGCCGCGATGTCGAGGCGCTCGAGAGCACCGGCACACCGGCGCTGTGGCATCGCGGCACGTTCGAGCACGAGCTGATCGCGGCGCTGGCGCCCGCCCCCGGCGAGCTCGTGGTCGACAAGAACACCTCGAGCGCGTTCAACTCGACCGGCTTCGAGTGGCTGCTGCGCAACCTGGAGGTCGAGACGCTGGTTGTCGCCGGGATGGCGACGGACATGTGCGTCGAGACGACAGCGCGCGACGCTGCCGATCGCGGCTTCAACGTGATCCTCGTCGAGGATGCGACGGCGACGTTCTTCGAGCATCACCACCGCGCGGCCCTCAGCGGCTTCGCGCGGGTGTTCGGTCAGGTCTGGGAGAGCGCCGACGTGCTCGCCGCGCTCGACGCGAGCCGCTGAATCTCCCAGCGATCGTTGGCCCATTGCCAGAGCTCGTCGTCCGCGGCGAAGACGGGATCAGTGATGGCGATCTCGCCGAGGCGCCGCGCCGTGCGCCGCACGAGCATCCCCTCGATCTCGACGACCGTCGCGTCGAACGGCGGCTCGATCAGGGCGCCGACCGTGAACTGGAGCAGCGGGCCCTCGTGGGTGGAGCATCGGGCATGGATGTGTCCGCTGAGGACGAGCCTCGGTCGCGCATCCGATCGCAGTTGATCCTCGAGCTCGGCGCGGTTGACGAGGTCGCCGGCATACGGCAAACCGGCCGCCGCCACGCGAGACGCTTCGGAGAGGACCGGAAAGTGCGAGGCGACGACGACGAGCTCGGTGTCGCCCCTGCCACCCAACCCGCCGACATACTGCGGCGGCGCCGCGCCTCGACCGATGCCGACGCCGGTAACACCAACCCCCGCAAGCTCGAGCGGCGCCTCGTGGAGCAGGCGAATCCCGTGCTCGTTCGCCGCCTCGGCGAACTCTTCGCCGAGGCGCAGATCGTGGTTGCCGTTCACGGTCGCGAGCGGAGCAGCTGCCACTGCGGACACGCGGGCGAACACGTGCCTGAGATCCCCCGAGTTCGCGAACTGGACGACATCGCCGAGGAGGAGGATCAGCTCGACCTCGGCCTCGCCGAACCACGCGAACGCCGCCTCGATTCGCCGATCGAGGTGCTCGGGCTCGAAGACGTTGATCCAGCGCGAGCCCGACGGCTCGAGCTCGCAGTGGAGATCGCTGAGGACGCCGATGCGCACCGTCAGGGTTAGGCTCGCGGGGTGAAGATCACCGAGATCGAGACCCTACCCGTGAGCGTTGGCTCGGGCTACGACTACGCCGTGATCATCGTGCTCGTCCGCACAGACGAGGGACTGACGGGCATCGGCGAAGCGAGCCTGGGCGGACGCGGGCGCGGCGTCCTCGGCATCCTCGACCACTTCGGCGAGCTGCTCGTCGGCCAGGATCCGGCGAGGATCGAGCACTGGTGGAGCGAGCTGGTGCGCGGGACGTTCTGGTCGACCGGGCAGGTGATCATGAGCGCGGTCGCCGGGATCGACATCGCACTCTGGGATCTGAAGGGAAAGCGGCTCGGCGTCCCCGTCCACGAGCTCCTCGGCGGCCCGACCCGGGAGCGCGTGCGCGTCTACCGCCACCTGACGGGCGACACCGCGGAGGAGCTGGTGGAGGACGCGCTCCGCTGGCGGGAGCAGGGATTCACGGCGCTTCGCTTCGGGCCGCTCGCCGCGTTCGACGAGCACTCGCTCGCGCACTGGGATCCGCAGGCGTCGATCGTCCGGACGATCGAGGCCACGGAGTTGCTGCGCGACGCGGCCGGCGACGACGTCGACCTGATCCTCGACGCGCACACGATGTTCAGCCCGGCGGAGGCCGCCTACCTCGGCCACGCGCTCGAGCCGTACCGCCTCTACTTCTACGAGGATCCGATCCGGCCGCTCAACCCCCTCTCGCTGCGGGCGGTGCGCGACAAGGTGAACCTGCCGCTCGCGACCGGCGAGCAGCTGGCCCACAAGTGGGAGTTCCAGCCGCTGATCGAGAACGAGCTCGTCGACTACCTGCGGATCGACCTGGTGCACGCGGGCGGAATCACCGAGGCGAAGAAGATCCTCGCCGCCGGAGAGATGCACGGGCAGCGCTCGGCGCTTCACCACGCCAGCTCGCCGATCAACGGCACGGCCTGCCTGCACGTCGACATGGCGGTGCCGAACTTCGGGATCCAGGAGTGGATGGAGCTCGAGCCGCTCTACGAGCTCTTCCCGAACGCGCCTCGCGCCGTGGCCGGCTACGTGACGGCGCCGACCGGACCCGGGCTCGGTCTCGAGTTCGACGAGGTGGAAGCACGCAAGCGTCCGTCGGGCGACGCGCGCCTGCCGCAGCGCTACTGGCCCGACGGCAGCGTCGGCGACTACTAGCTAGCCGCCGGCCATCGCCCCCACCACCCTGAACGGCGCGGCTCCCGACGCGACCTCGTCCGGCAACGGATCGTCGGCGGGATCGAGCGTGATGTCGCGCCCGCAGGCGAAGAAGCGGATGAAGTCCCGGCGCTCGGCCGTTCCGTGATCGCGAATCGTCCCGCGCAGGACCGGATAGCTCGCCTCCAGCGCGTCGAGGACCGTGCGCTGCGTCGGCCGCTCCTGGGCGTCGAGCGAGACCTCTCCCTCGACGCCCGTGAGCGTCCGCAGGTGGTGCGGAAGCAGGACGCGGATCACGACAGTGTCTGCGCCTCGACGGAGAGCACGGGAGGCAGATCGCGCACGATCGCGGTCCACCTGTCGCCACCGTCCGGCGACGCGTAGACCTGTCCCCCACTCGTCCCGAAATAGACGCCGCCGGGATCGAGGCCGTCCACCGCCATCGCGTCGCGGAGAACGTTCACGTAGCAGTGGCTCTGCGGCAGGCCGTCGGTGAGCGGCTCCCATTCGTCCCCGCCCGTCCGGCTGCGGTAGACGCGGAGCTTGCCGTCGGGTGGAACATGCTCGGAGTCGCTCTTGATCGGCACGACGTAGACCGTGTCCGGTTCGTGGGCGTGGACGGCGATCGGGAAGCCGAAGTCGGAGGGAAGGTTCCCACTCACCTCGCGCCACGACTCGCCGCCGTCGTCGCTTCGCATCACATCCCAGTGCTTCTGCATGAACAGCACGTCGGGGCGGGATGGGTTCATCGCGATCCGGTGGACGCAATGCCCGACCTCCCTGTCCTCGTCCGGCAGTTCACTCGAGCGCAGCCCACGGTTGATCGGCCGCCAGGTCTCGCCCCCGTCGTCCGTGCGGAACGCGCCCGCCGCCGAGATCGCGACGAACATCCGCTGCGGGTCGCTCGGGTGGATGAGGATCGTGTGCAGGCACAGCCCGCCCGCGCCAGGCTGCCACTGTTCGCCCGTCGGGTGATCCCGGAGTCCCGACAGCTCCTGCCAGCTCTGGCCTCCGTCGACGGAGCGAAAGAGCGCTGCATCCTCGACGCCGGCGAACACGGTGTCCGCGTCCGTCCGCGACGGCTCGAGGTGCCAAACCCGTGCGAACTCCCAGGGGTGCTGTGTGCCGTCGTACCACTGATGCGTGCCGGGGATGCCGTCGTAGGCGAACTCGTTGCCGACCGGCTCCCACGTCTTCCCGCCGTCGTCCGAGCGCTGGACGACCTGGCCGTGCCACCCGGTGGACTGGGACGCGTACAGCCGATCCGGATCGACCGGCGATGCGTTGAGGTGATAGATCTCCCACCCCGCGAACAACGGGCCTTCGACGTTCCAATCGTCACGTGTCCCGTCCGACGTGAGGACGAACGCGCCTTTCCGCGTACCCACCAGGAGCCGCACTCCGCTCATCATTCCTCCTTCGCTCTCGACGTCCATTCTCTCTCTAATGACGCACGGCCGCCCTCGGTTTCGACAGCGTCAGGGTGTAGACGCCGGGTCAACCCAGAAGTCATCGGTCACGGTCGAAGGCCGCCTCGAACTGGCTGGAGACTCAGCCGGAGAGCTAGCAGAGAACGCTGCGGTCGAACGTGACGCGGGGGTTACCAGCGCGCCGCGCTGCCGCGTTGAGCGGCCGGAGCGCCTTGGCGGCACGGGCCGCGCGGCCGCCGCCGTGGCTGAAAAAGGCGACGGCTGCCTTCCCGTCCGTGCAGAGCACGTTTTGCACCTGGAGCGGTGGAGCGCAGCCTCCATCCGAGAACAGGCCTCCCGGCAACTCGCAGGTCCCGTACATCAGATTTCCGAAGCGCCTGCTGTACGGCGTCGCGTATGTGAGCGCAAGACCGTCGAACGATTCGCCGACCCAGTAGTACGGCCGGGGATCAGCGCGCATCTCAGCGAGTTGAATCGGCCCATTCGGGACGGTCTCGCTCCCGCCGCCGCACGCGGCCAGCAGCAGTGCACACGCGAGCACGAGAAGCGTCGTCAGCACCCGTTCGGTTTGCAGCGTGCCCGCTACTAGTCCCACACCCTCACCATGCCTGCCGAAGCATCGCGATGCTCAGGCGTCATCCCGAACGCTGGCCGTCTTCTAGCCCGGCAGCAGTCGTTGAGCCTCGGGCTCCGACGCCGTAGCGCGGCGCTGTCACTCGCCGAGCGGCCGTCGAGCGATCCATGATCTCCGCAAAGATGTGGCCGTGGGCTGGGAGGCACTCAATCAGTGGGGTGAGGACGTCGCCCGTGTCGAACCGCTCACTGGCGGAGTTGGCGTCAACGAGGTGTGGAGCGTGCGCGTCAACGGGCAGCTCGCGGTCGGTCGGCTCGGCACGCGCAGCGACGCCGACCTCTCGTGGGAGACCGACCTCCTTCGATACCTCGGCCGTGAAGGGCTGACGGTTCCTGTGCCGATCCCGACCACGGAGGGCCGGCACTTCGCGGACGGACTGGTGCTGCTGACGTACGTGGAGGGCGGACCGCCCGAGACAGAGGCCGATTGGCGTCGCGTCGCCGACACTCTCCGCCAGCTGCATCGGTTGACGCAGGGCTGGCCGCAGCGCCCGGACTGGCGGTCCTCGACCGACCTCCTGCACGCCGAGACCGGGACGAAGATCGACCTCGGCGCGATGCCGGCCGAGGGCGTTGCTCGTTGCCGAGCAGCGTGGGCGCGGCTCTGCGGACGAGAGCGGTGCGTCGTCCACGGCGACCCCAACTCGGGCAACATCCGCATGACCGCGGATCGCGTCACGCTGATCGACTGGGACGAGTCGCACGTCGACGTCCCCGACCTCGACCTGGTGTTACCACACAACGCCGCCGGTCTCGACGACGACACGCACGACGTTGCCGCGCAAGCACGGGCCGCATGGGAAGCCGCCGTCTGCTGGGACCCCAGCGGAACCGACGAGTTCGCCGTCAAGCGGCTCGCCGAAGTTCGTGCGGTCTGAGCAGCCAACGCCCTAGGATCGGTTCGTGGCCGAGCTCGTCCCGCCCGAATTCGAGGTCCCGCTCGGACTCGAGTCTTCCGAGTTCGTCCTCGAACCGCTTACGCCCGAGCACAACGAGCAGGATTACGACGCCTGGACGTCGTCAATGGAGCACATCGCGGAGACGCCTGGTTTCCCCGACGGCTCCTGGCCGCGAGAGATGACGCGGGACGAGAACCGTGCCGACCTGCAGCGCCACGCCGACGACTTCCGCAACCGGCGGGGGTTCACATACACGGTGCTCGATCCGGGAGGCCGTGACGTGATCGGGTGCGTCTACATCTACCCGCTCCCCGATGGCGACCACGCCGCCTCCGTCCTCTCCTGGGTGCGGAAGAGTCACGCCCACCTAGACGCCTCGCTCCGGCGCGCCGTGACTGAGTGGCTCGAATCAGACTGGCCATTCGCCACCGTCGAGTACGCGCGGCGAACTTAGGCATCCCCATTCCCGAGACTTGCCCAGGCGAGGATGGCTCCGGATCCAAGCTGAGCCTACGCGGAGAGGAGAGAAGGACGACAGTTTCCGTTGTTGCGGTGACCGCATAGGCTGCGGACGAGCCCGCGAAGGAGTGCCCATGCAGACCCGCCCGCTTCCCGAGACCTCCGATGCCCGTTCCCCTGCCGGGGCGGAGATCCGCTACTTGATGGGGGGCACAACCGGCGACATGATCCATTCCACGGTCCCGCCAGGGCAGGTGAACCGGGCGACCGTCCATGCCACGGTGAGCGAGTTCTGGCACGTCCTGTCCGGCCGGGGGGAAATTTGGCGCCGGGACGAGAGCGAGGAAGAAGTGACCCCTTTGACCCCGGGTGTCTCCATCGACATCCCGGTCGGTACTGCCTTCCAGTACCGCTGCATCGGGGCGGAAGCGCTGCGGTTTCTGTGCATCACGATGCCGCCTTGGCCGGGCGACGTGGAGGCAACCCAGATCGAAGGTCCGTGGGTGCCGACGGCGCCAGTCGGCCCGGTGTCTTCCGCGACCGCACTCTGAGGCATGGAGCCCAAGGGGAGCCGGGCGACTACGTCTTCCTAGCGCAGCTCCTCGAGCGCGTTGGCGGCGAACTCGATCGTCTGCTCGAGGCAGCCTGGAGCGAACGGCGACTGCTGCTCCTGGTAGAGCCCGCTGCCGTAGGTCTCCTCCGGTGAGAGGTAACCCGTCGTCCCGTTCGTGACGCCGAGGACGAAGACGGGCGTCGGTGAGAACCGCCGCCGCAGCTCGAGCTGGAAGAGGGAGTACGGCTCGTTGGGGACCGCGACGAGCAGCGCGCCCCCGAGTCGCCATGTCCACACGGGCATCGCGTAGACCGGGTCGTCCCCGAGCGCAAGCTGCAGGAAGTGGCGGCGCAGCGCCTTCTCCTGCTCCTGGACCGAGTCGGAGGTCGCGCCGGCGGCGCTGTCGATGACGCCGATCTCCTCCTTGCGCTTCAACTCGACGTGAGCCATTCGCGCCGCCAGCACCTCGCCGGCCCGCGTCTCCTCTGACTCGAGCGGCTGGTGCTCCCACGTGCCGAGATTCGCGCCCGAGCCGACGATGCCGGTGTAGACGAAGCGCGTCCCCGCCGGCGGGAGGCTCTCGACCGCCGCCGCCGCCGAGTGGCCGAGCTGGCGGCCGTTGCGATCGGCGACGTCCGTGTCACCGACGTAGTCGTCGCGCGGGCCGAGCTCACCCGACGCTCCCTGCAAGAACAGGGCCGGGACTCCGAAGGCGCGCTCCAGGACCTCGCGCGCGGCGCCGATGTAGTCCGGCGAGAGCAGCCGGTTCTGCCAGGCGAGGGTCGTGGGATGGCACGCGTAGTTGAACAGCGTCGCGAGCGGCTCGCCCGCGTCGTCGCTGACCTTCCCGACGAGCAGCGTGTCGTCGGCTGGCGCGTCGGGGTTGTAGCCGCAGGCGAACCTCTCGGCGGCGGTGTCCCAGAAGTCGCGGTTCGTCGCCAGCGCGGAGCGGCCGTAGCCGTAGGTCACCCACGCCGGCGCGAGTGCACCCTGCGCCTCGACCACCGCGGCCCCGATCTGCTCGGTCAGCTCGTCGAGGTAGGGCTTGATCAGCTCGAAGCCGGGCTTGTCGTCGAGCTGCGTGTTGACGTTCGCCCCGGCATGCGTGTGCGACATGTTGATCAAGAGCTCCGCCTCTTCGAGGCCGGCGCGGTCTCTGATCGCAGCGCGCAGCTCCTGCTCGTCGGGCGCGTACTGGAACCAGCCGATGTCGAGCGCGACGAGCGCGAGCGTCGGCCCGTCGCCCGCGAGCGGCGCGAACACCGCGGCGGTGGCGGCGAACGGGCGGTGGACGCCCTCCGCGACGTGGTGCGTCGCAGCGCCCCAGGTGCGGGCATAGATCCCGACGGGGGGCGTGACGTCCCGGGTGGCGACGCCGAACCGGCAGCGGGTGTAGCTAGGCGTGACGTGCATTCAGGTCTCCTTCGGCTCGAGTTGCGAGGGTCAATGTCCCAGCGACGGCGACGAGAACTGCGGCGGTGCCGGCGACTGCGAACGCGAGCTGCGTGCCGCCCCGCGACGTGAGCCAGCCGGCCAAGAGCCCGCCCAGCGGCGCGCCGCCCTGAAAGGCGAAGAAGTAGAGGCTCGCCGCCCTGCCGCGGAGGTGCTCCGGCGCCGCGAGCTGGAGCGAGGCGAGCGCGCTCGAGCCCCAGAGCACGTAGAACCCGCCGATCAGGAACAGGAGGACGCAGACGGCGGCCAGGTGTCGCTGCGGCGCCAGCACGAGCTCGAGGAGGCCGTAGCCTGCCGCGCCGCCCAGGAGCACCCGCAGACTCGCCCTGCTGACGGTGGCGAGAACGAGAGCCCCGCAGAGGGCGCCGGCGCCGAAGACCGCAGCGATCAGGCCGAACACGTCGGCGCCCGCGTCGAGCGTCTCTCCCGCCAGCAGCGGGAGCAGGACGTCGAAGTTGAACGAGACGGTGCTGAGCGCGAGCACGGCGAAGAACGCCACCGCGACCCGGCGCGAGCGACGCACGAACGAGAGCGTCAGCCGGAGACTCGCGCGCCGACCGGTCCGGGTCGCGGGCGGCACGAACGGGGCCAGGTTCCGCATCGCGAGCAGCGCGAGCACGACGGCGAGGTAGCTGACGGCGTTGACGGCGAACGCGATCCCGCTTCCCGCCAGGGCGACGACGAGCCCGCCGAGACCGGGCCCCGCGATCCGCGCCATCGTGCCGAGTGCCGAGCTGAGCGCGACAGCGTTCGGCAGGTCGCCCTTCCCGACGATCCGGAAGACGAGGGTGTGCCGCGCCGGGTTGCCGAAGACGAGCACGAGGCCCTGGACCGCCGCGATCACGTAGACGTGCCAGAGCGCGACGGCGCCCGTCAGCGTGAGGACGGCCAGCGTGCCCGCGGCGACGATCAGCAGCGACTCCGTCACGAGCAGCAGGCGGCGGACATCGACCCGGTCGATCACCGAGCCGGCGAAGAGGCCGAGGAGCGTCACGGGCAGCAGTTGCGCGAGCGCGAGCGAGCCGACGGCGAGCGGTGACCCGGTCAGCTCCAGCACGAGCCAGTACGCGGCGATCTGCTGCATCCACGTGCCGGCGAAGGAGACGGCGTGGCTGACGAAGTAGAGCCGGAAGTTGCGGTGCTTGCGCAGGCTCGCGAACGTCCGTCCGCCGACCCACGCGAGGCGAGGCACGTCAGGCGAGCTCGGCGGCGGCGATCGGCTGACCGGTCGTGAAGAGACCGTCGCCCGCCTCCGTCGCCGGAATCGCGCGGATCACCGCGAGCACGCCGTCGAGCGGCGCGCGCAGCACTTGAGGGGGCCGGCCCGGAGTGTCCGGGAACCAGAGCCGCCCGACCGGGTCGCCGGCCTTCACCTCCGCCGGCGGCTCGAGCAGGCCCTCGAAGATCCCGTCCTCGTCGGCCGTCACGTAGTTGGCCGGGTCGCGGCCGTCCAGGATCACCGCCTCGGGCAGTCCGAGCGCGGCGCGCGTCTCCACCTCGCCCTCGAGCGCGCCCACGTGCCGAAGCACGTTCGTGAGCCCGCTCCACGCCAGCTCGTGGACGGCGGCGGGCACGCGGCCGCCGCCGCCGAGCTCGGTCGTGATCACGAGCTTGCCCTGGCCTTCCGCCTCGACCGGCAGGAGCCCGGTGCCGTTCACGTCGATGTAGAGGAAGTGGTGGTCGGAGTTCCACGCCTGCATCCCGGCGAGCATCGCCCGGCGCTGCTCCGCGTCGTCGACGACGTGCATGTGCGAGCAGGGGACGAACCAGGCCGTGCGCCCGCCCGAGTGCATGTCGATCACGACGTCGGCGGGCGGGAAGAGAAAGCGGGTCAGGTAGTCGGCGAGCTGCTCGTTCGGCGGCCCCTCCGGCGACCCGGGGAAGGAACGGTTGAAGTTGACGCCCGACGGCCACATCCGCGTGTTCGCCTTCGAGGCGGCGCCGGAGAGGACCGGGATGATCGTCACCCGCCCCGAGACCCGCTCGGGCTCCAGCTCATTGATCAGCCGCAGCGCCGCCACCTGCCCCTCGTACTCGTCGCCGTGGTTGCCGGCCAGGACGAGCACGTTCGGCCCATCCCCGTTCGCGATCGACGCGATCGGGATGAAGGTGCTGGCCCAGCCGCCCGTGTTCGTGATCTTCGGCAGCTGGAGCCGGCCGAGCTGCTTCCCCGCAGCCGTCAGGTCGATCGTGCAGGAGACCTGGGTGCTCACGCGCGAGCAGCCAGCGCCGCGCCGACGGCGGCCTCGGTGCCCTCGAGCAGGCGGTCGACGTCCTCGTCGCTGTGCGCGTACGAGAAGTGGCTCCGCTTCAGGTTGAGCGGCAGCTCGAAGATCCCGTGCTGCATCAGCTCGCGGCGGTAGCCGACGAAGAGGTCGACGTCGTTCCGGAGCAGGTCGTCGTAGCTCTCCACCGGCCCCTCGAGGAAATAGGTGACGAAGACCGAGCCGAAGCCGGCCACGACGACCGGCACGCCGAGCCGCTCATAGAGCGCGCGCAGCCCCTCGCGCGTGCGTTCGCCGAGCCGGAAGACGTGCTCGTGCACCGGCTCGCGCTGGAGCTTGTCGAGCGTGGCCAGCGCGGCCGCGGTCGTCGCGGGATGCCCGTTGAAGGTGCCTGCGAAGAAGGCCGGCTGCCCCGGCGTCGTCGAGAACAGGTCCATCAGCTCGGCCTTGCCGCCGAGCGCGGAGACCGGCCAGCCGTTTGCCATCGCCTTCCCGAGCGTGGTCAGGTCGGGCGTGACGCCCGCGATCGCCTGGTAGCCGCCGAGGCCGTGGCGGAAGCCGGTGATCACCTCATCGAAGACGAGCACTGTCCCATGCTTCGTCGCCAGCTCACGCAGGCGCTCGAGGAAGCCCGGCTTCGGCAGCACGGCCCCGATGTTGTGCGGGATCGGCTCGAGGATGATTGCGGCGACGTCGTGGTCGGTCAGCGCCCGCTCGACCGCGTCCGCGTCGTTGAACGGGCAGACGATCGTCGCGTCGAGCACTTCCTGAAGGATCCCCTGCGAGAGCGGGTCCTTGCCGCCGACGCGCTCGGCCGGTGAGATCACGTTCATCGCCACCGAGTCGTGCCAGCCGTGGTAGCAGCCCTGGAACTTGAGCACGTGCCGGCGTCCGGTGACGGTGCGCGCCAGCCGGAGGGCGTGGAAGGTCGCCTCGCTCCCGGTCGCCGTCAGCAGCACCTTCTCGAGCGAGGGCACCACGTCGACGAGCCGCTCGGCGAGCTCGATCTCGACCGGCGTGACGCCGACCCCCATCAGCCCGGACGCGCTCGCGGCCGCCGCGTCGACATCGGGGTCGTTGTGCCCCAGGAGCGGCGGCCCGAAGGCGGAGTGATAGTCGGTGAAGACGCGGCCCTCCGCGTCGGTGAACGTCGAGCCGCTCGTGGCGGTCACGACGAGGTCCTCGAGCCCGGGCACGCGGCGCTGGCCGCTGTTGACGCCTCCGGGGATCACGGCGGCGGCGCGGGCTGCGAGCGCCGAAGCGGCTTCGGGCGAGATCTGGGTCATCGTGCCTCCACACGTAGGGACGAGAACACGTCCTCGTCGAGGTCGATTCCGAGTCCGGGCGCGGTCGGGACGGCGATGTAGCCGTCCGCCTCGAGCGGCAGCAGCTGGCGCGTCAGCTTCGTGTTGATCTCGGTCTCCGCGACGCAGTACTCCTGGAAAAGCGCCCCGGGCAACACGGCGTTCACGTGCAACGAGGCCGCCTTGATGATCCCGCTCTTCCACGCGTGCGGGACGAGCTCGACCCCGTACTCCTCGGCGAGCGCCGCAATCCGGAGCAGCTCCGTGATCCCGCCGCAGCGGGTGACATCGGGCTGGATCAGGTCGACGCGGCCGCGCTCGATCAGCTCGCGGAAGCCCCAGCGCGTCGCGTCCTGCTCGCCGGCCGCGACCCTGAGCTCGACCGCGTCGGCGAGCTCGGCGTAGGCCTCGTATTCGTCGGGCTCGAACGGCTCCTCCAGCCAGTAGACC
This sequence comes from uncultured Gaiellaceae bacterium, assembly GCA_963789355.1. Taxonomy (GTDB): domain Bacteria; phylum Actinomycetota; class Thermoleophilia; order Gaiellales; family Gaiellaceae; genus Gaiellasilicea. Next base: position 731,952 of record CAWBKK010000002.1, on the reverse strand, counting down.
CCGAGCTGCTCGAGCTCGCGGGCGACGCGGATCCCGATCGCCGCGTCGGCCACGTAGCCGAGACCGGCGTCGATCATGATCTCGACGCCGTCGCCACCGGCCTCGCGCGCCGCGGCGGCGAGGCGGACGTCGTGGACGGGATCCTGCCCCAGCGGCCCCCAGCCGAGCTTGACCGCCGTGAAGCCCTGCTCGCGGAGCGCCGAGACCGCCTCCGTCACCTCCTCGGTCGTGTCCGGCATCAGCCTGGACGCGTACGCGCGGATGCGCTCGTGCTCGACGGTTCCGAGCAGCTCGCAGACCGGCTTGCCAAGCGCCTTGCCCTTGATGTCCCAGAGGGCGATGTCGATGCCGCTGATCGCGTGGATCGCGATCCCGCGCCGGCCGACGAAGATGACGCCGCGGTACATCTTGTCCCAGAGCCGCTCGACGTCGAGCGGGTCCTCTCCGAGCAAGAGCTCGCGCAGGCTCTGCGCGATCGCATGTGACCCCGGAGCGGTCACCAGCGCCGCGACGGCGTCGGGCGCCGAGTCGACCTCGCCGATCCCGGTGATCCCCTCGTCGGTGTGCACCAGGATCACGAGATCGTCCTGGCTGCCGTCGGCGATCCCTTCGTTCACGGCGGGTTGCCGCAGGACGGCGGCCTCGACATCGGTGATCTTCATGGATTGTCGATCATAGTCGGATTGTCAACAATCTCATGCGAGCCGATCCGGCACAAGTTGGGTCGCGAGCAGGTCGTCGATCGTCTCCCGCCGCCGGATCAGGTCGGCGCTCTCGCCGTTCACGAGCACGGTCGCGGGGCGCGGCAGGAGGTTGAACTGATTCGAGAGCACCTCCGCGTAGCCGCCGACGTCCAGCACCGCGAGCAGGTCGCCCTGGCCGAGCGCGGGCAGCGAACGCTCTCCGAGCAGGTCGACCACGCAGGTCGGGCCGACGACGCTCACCTGCTCGCCCCCTGCTTCGAGGCCCGTCGTCGCGTGCACGATCTCGTAGTAGTAGTCCTGGAGCGGAGCCCGCAGGCAATGGTTCGTGCTCGCGTCGACGTTGGCCCACGTCTTCGATCCGCTCGGCAGGCGCTTGACGGCGCCGACGCGGGCGAGGAGGACGGTTGCGTTGCTGACGAGCCGCCGGCCCGGCTCGAGCAGGAGGTGCGGCTCGCCGAGCGAGCGCTCGGCCAGCGCCGTGCGCAAGTTCGAGGTGAGGGCTTCCGCGTACTCCTCCGGCGTGCCGACGGGATGGCTGCCGGACGGCGCGCCGCTTTCGGGATCCCGCTCGTGCGGGTAGCCGCCGCCGAAGTCGAGCAGCTCGGGCTGCCAGCCGAAGCGCTCGTCCAGCTCCGCGATGCACGCGGCGATCAGCCGCGCCGCGAGCTCGAAGGCCTCCGGCGTCGGCCGGAGCCTGCTCACGTGCAAGTGCAGCCCACGCAGGCGCAGCCAGTCGGACCCGAGCGCCTCGGGGACGAGCTCGAGGACGGTCTGCCGGTCCATCCCCCACTTGTCGTGGCTCGTGTCGGCCGCGATGGCGGCCAACTCCGGCTCGAGCGCCGCCGGGTCGGCGTAGCTGAACGGCAAGACGCGCAGGCAGACCGCGGCGGGCCGGTCGAGCTCCTCGGCGAGGGCAGCGGTGAGGGCGAGCTCGCTGCGGTCGTCGAGATTGATCGTGACGCCGCTCTCGATCGCGAGGCGCAGCTCCGCCGGCTGCTTGTTGCTGCCGTTCAGGACGAGCAGCTCGGGCGGCACGCCGCTGCGCAGGGACAGCGTCAGCTCGCCGAGCCCGAAGCAGTCGCCGCCCACACCCTCGTCGAGGAGGACGCGCCGAACCGCGAGGTTGGCATTCGACTTCGTCGCGAACAGCAGCGTCACGCGCGGCCAGCGCTCCTCGAACGCTCCGCGCAGCCGGCGGACGTTCGCCCTGATCTGAGCCTCGGAGGTGACGTAGAGCGGCGTCCCGTACTCCTCCGCCAGCTCCGGCGCAGTCCGCCCCTCGATCCGGAGCACACCGTCCTCGCCGACGCGGAGCGGGCCCTCGTGGCCGACGATCTCCCGCGCGCTCCGGCCCGTCACATCCGAGCCGGCTGCGGCGTCGCGGCCAGAGGGCTGAGAACCTCCGTGACCGCCTCGTCGAAGATGTCGAGCAGCTCGTCGAGCTCCGCGGCGGTGATCGTCAGCGGCGGCGCGAGCACCGCCATCCAGTGGCTCGCCCGCAGGAGCAGCCCCTTCTTCCGCGCGGCCTCCCGCACCTTGATCCCGACGTTCTCCGCCGCGGGAAACGGCTCCTTCGTGACGGTGTCGCGGACGAGCTCGAGCCCGAAGAGAAGTCCTTGCCCGCGCACGTCGCCGATCCCCGGCACGCGCGACTGCAACCGGCGGAGGCGATCGAGCCCCTGGTCGCCGCGGGCGGCGGCGTTCGCGACCAGGTCGCGCTCCCGGAGCTCGCGCAGCGCCGCCAGCCCCGCCGCACACGCGACGGGGTTCCCGGCGTAGGTGTGGCCCGCGGCGAACTCCTGGCCCGCGGCCCCCCAGAACGCCTCGGCGAGCCGGCCCGTGAGCACGGTCGCCGAGAGCGCGACGTACCCGCCCGTCAGTCCCTTGCCGAAGACGAAGATGTCCGGCCACGTCTCGAAGAGCTCGGCCGCGAAGAGCCGGCCGATCCGGCCGAAGCCGGTGATGATCTCGTCGAAGATCAGCACGATCCCATGCCTGTCGCACAGGGAGCGCAGCGCCGGCAGGTAGTCGCGCGGCGGGATCACGACGCCGGCCGACATCAGGATCGGCTCGGTGATCAGCGCCGCGATCGTCTCGGGGCCTTCGAGCTCGATCACCTGCTCGACGAGGCGGACGTACGTCGCGCCGATCTCGGCCGGGTCGACGTCGAACGGCGGGCGGTAGGAGTCGGGCGTGTGCAGATGGACGAACCCCGCCGCCAGCGGCTCGTACGGGCTCTTGCTCGCCCGCCAGCCGCTCGCCGCCAGCGCGTGGCCGGTGACGCCGTGGTAGGCGCGGTAGTGCGAGAGCACCTTGTACTTGCCCGGATCCCCGGCCTGCCGGTGGAACTGGCGCGCCATCTTGATCGCCGCCTCGACCGCCTCCGAGCCGCCGCTGCCCCACTTGAGCGTCGTGTACGGAGCGGGCAGGAGCGCGAGCAGCTCCTGCGCCAGCTCGAGGCTCCGGTCGCTCGTCGCCATCGTCGGCGCGGCGAGCGCGAGCCGCCCGAGCTGGGCCGTGGCGGCTTCGATCACCGGCGCGTTGCCGTGCCCGAGGCTCAGGCAGAAGGTGCCGGAAAGCCCGTCGAGGTACCAGCGGCCGTCGACGTCGCGCACGCGGATCCCGTCCCCCTCGGTCAGGATCAGCGGGTCCTCGCTGAAGGACTTCATCTGGGTGAAGTCGATCATCACCGAGTCGAGTGGCGATCCCAGATTGTCGATCATAGCCAAATTGTCAACAATCCTCTAGAGTCGCGTGCGCGGTATGAGTCACTCCCGAGTTACCTGCACGATCGACCTGAGCGCAGCGGGGAAGCAGTTCGGCACCCTCCAGGTGCCCCGCTCGTCGAACCAGTGGTCGAGCCTGTGCGTCCCGATCGTCTCGGTCGCGAACGGCGACGGGCCGACCGTGCTCGTGATCGGCGGGGTCCACGGCGACGAGCCCGAGGGCCAGGTCGCCGCGCTCAAGCTCGCCCGGGACCTCCAGGCCGGAGCAGGTCACGGGCCGCGTGCTCGTGATCCCCTGCGCCTCGCCCGAGGCTTCGCGCGCCTATACGCGAACCTGGCCGTCCGGGATCAACTTCAACCGCTCCTTCCCGGGCGACCCGGCGGGCACCGAGGACGAGCAGCTCGCGCACTTCCTCTCGACGGAGCTCTTCCCGCCCTCGGAGGTCGTCGTCGACATCCACAGCGGCGGGGTCGGCGGGCTGCACCTGCCCTGGGCCGAGATGCACTGGGTCGACGACCCGGAGCAGCGGCGGGCGATGGTCGAGGGGATGATCGCCTGGAACACCGACTGGTGCTGCGTCTACAGGGACATCGGCGGCACCGGCCTGCTCGTCGGCGAAGCGGAGCGCCAGGGCAAGAACGTGATCAGCACGGAGCTTGGCGGCGGCGGCCACGTCACCGCCGAGATCCACCGCCTCGCCGAGAGCGGGCTCGCGAACGTGCTCCGGCACGTCGGCGTCCTCGAGGGCGACGTCGTCCGACGGGACTCGCCCCCGACCTTCCTGAGGGCGACCGAGCTCGAGAACTTCCTGCGTGCGCCCGAGTCCGGTCTCTTCGAGACGCTCGTCCACCTCGGCCAGCGCGTGCAGACCGGCGAGCCCGTGGGGCGGATTCACTTCATCGAGCGGCCCGACCGCGAGGCCGAGACCGTCCACGCAGGCAACGACGGGATCGTCTGCGTCGTCCGCGCCGTCGCCACCTGCGAGCAGGGCGACAACATCGTCGTGGTCGCCCGCGAGGTCGACCGGGCGGAGCTCGACTGATGGAGCGCTGCACCGTCGCCGCCACGCAAGTCGAAAGTCTCTACACGGACGTCGAGCACAACCTCGAGACGCACCTCCGCCTGATCGCGGAGACCGCCGCAGCGGGCTGCGACCTCGTGGTCTTCCCTGAGACCTCGGTCACCGGCAACAACGGCAGCCCCGAGGTGACGCGGTTCGCGGAACCCCACGACGGGCGCATCTTTCACACGATCGAGGAGCAGGCGAAGGCGAGCGGGATCGTCGTCTCGTACGGGTTCTGCGAGCTCTACCGCGGCACGCACTACAACACGTCCGCACTCGTGGGGCCCGACGGGCTGATCGGGCTGCAGCGCAAGGTGCACGCGTCCTTCGACGAGTTCTTTCGCTTCCGGCAGGCCTACGAATGGGGCGTGTACGACCTCGGCTTCTGCACCGTCGGGACCGCGATCTGCCACGACAGCGACTTCTTCGAGAGCTGGCGGATCCTCGCCCTGAAGGGCGCCGAGGTGATCCTGCTGCCGCATGCGAACCGGACGATGCCGGCCGGCGGCGGTGTCCTCACCTTCGACGGGCGCGAGCGCGAGCTGGGCGCGGAGGACATGCTGCGCGCCCAAGAGGAGCTGCTCGAAGACCGGCCGAGCCCGCCGCGGCTCCACGACTTCCTCGCCCGCGACAACGGCGTCTTCGCCGTCTTCTCGGACATGGTCGGGTTCGACGGCCACAGCACCCACGTCGGCGGCGCCTACGTCCTCGCGCCCGACGGGTCGATGCTGGCGCGGTCCGACCCGGGCACCGCGGACGCGTGGATCGCGGCCGAGCTCGATCCCTCGCTCGTCGACCGGGCCCGGGAGAACCCGTGGTTCGCGCTCAAGAAGCGGCGGCCGGAGGCGTACGAGGAACTGGTCGTCCGACAGTGAGAAAGGACCATTCATGAGCAAGCTGACTGCGGGCGTCGCCCGCGTCGACATCACTCCTCCCGCCGGGCTGCCACACGGCTGCTGGTCGGCCCGCACCGGCCTCGCCGAAGGGATTCACGAGCCGATGATCGGGCAGGCGCTCGTCCTCGACGACGGCGCCAAGCAGGTCGCGATCGTCGCGATCGACCTCGTCTTCGCCGGTGCCGACCTGACGGCGGCGGTGCGCGAGCGCGTCGAGAAGCTGACGGGGATCGCGCCGGAGTCAGTGCTCGTGAACGCCGCCCACAACCACAGCGCGCCGAGCATCTCGCGCGGCTCGACGACGGCCGGGCTCGCCGACACCGGGGCGTTCGCCCCCTACGTGGACTCCCTCCCCGACCTGCTCGCCGGCGCGGTCTACGCCGCCTGGCGTGCGCGCCGGCCCGCCCGCGTCGGCTGGGGCGGTGGCCGCGCGCCGGGAGTCAGCGTCAACCGGGTTCGGCGCGAGCGGCCGGTGGACGACAGCGTCCCGGTGCTGCGAGTCGACGCCGAGGACGGCGAGCCGATCGCCGTCGTCGCGAGCTTCGCCTGCCACCCGACCCTGATCGGCGGCGAGAGCCTGCTCTGGAACACGGACTTCCCCGGCCCGCTCCGGGAGACGGTCGAGGCGGGAAGGCCCGGAGCCGAGTGCATCTTCCTCCAGGGCTGCGCCGGCGACATCGCCGCCTGGGACTACTGGTTCGGCAACCGCGAGGCGAGCCGGCACAGCTTCGAGCGCCGGGACGAACTCGGGCGAGCCGTCGGCGCAGCCGTGCTCGAGGCGCTGGACGGAATCGAGACGACCGGCGACGTCGAGCTGGGAGCCGCCTCGACCTGGGTCGAGCTCCGGCGGCGCCGGATCCCGTGGGACGTGGAGGAGCTCGAGCGCCGGATCGGGGAGCTCTCGCAGGAGCCCGCCCCGGACTTCCCGGAGGCGTGGCCGGAGAGCGTCCACACGGCGACCTCCGCGCAGGACTTCCCGAAGCTCTACCAGCGCTCGGCGCTCGTGATGTACGCGGACATGGCCCGCCGGGCGGACGAGCCCGTCCGCGTCGAGCTGCAGGCGCTGCGGATCGGCGAGGCGGCAATCGCGGCGAACCCGTTCGAGCTCTTCAACGAGTGCGGCGTCCGCATCCGCGAGGGCAGCCCGTTCGCGCAGACGTTCGTGCTCGGCTACACGAACGACTACGCGGGCTACCTCCCGGCCGTCGAGGATCTCGACCTCGTCGAGAGCGTCCCGCTCGACGAGCTCCTCGACCAGGAGGAGTACCGCTGGGCGTACGGGATCACGAACTCGAACGTCGATCGGGACGACGTCGGGCGCGTGGTCGACGAGAGCGTCGCGCTCGTCCGCGGGCTCGCATGAAGATCACAGCGGTCGAGACTCACGTCTGCCATGCGCGGATGCGCAACTGGGTCTTCGTCCGCGTCGTCACCGACCAGCCGGGGCTCCACGGCTGGGGCGAAGCCACGCTCGAGTGGCACACCCGCGCGATCGTGGGCGCGGTCGAGGATCTGGCCGAGCTGATCGTCGGCGAGGATCCGACCCGGATCGAGCACCTCTGGCAGATGATGTTCCGCCAGCACTTCTGGCACTCGAGCGGGATCGTCCGCGGAACGGCGATGAGCGGGATCGACATCGCTCTCTGGGACATCCTCGGCAAGGTGCTCGGCGTTCCCTGCCACCAGCTCTGGGGCGGGCGCGTCCGCGACTACGTCCGGCTCTACGGCCACCTCGGCGAGGGCAGGATGGAGGACTTCTACGAGAGCAGCGAGCCGCAGCGCTTCGCCGAGCTCGCGAGCGCGATGGTCGAGCGCGGCTTCACGGCCTTCAAGACGATGGCGGTGCCGCCGACGATGCCGCTCGAGGGGCTCGCGCCGATTCGCCACGCGGAGGCCTGCGTCGCCGCGATGCGGGACGCGGTCGGAGACGACGTCGACATCATGGTCGACTGTCACGCGCGGCCCAGCCCCCGGATGGGGCACCTCTTCGCGCACGCGCTCGAGCCCTTCGGCCTCTACTGGCTCGAGGAGCCGTGCTGGCCGGAGCGGGCCGACGACATCGCCGCGATCCAGCGCGCGGTGAAGACGCCGATCGCGACGGGCGAGCGCCTCGTCACGGTGCACGGGTACCGCGAGTTGCTGGAGAAGGGCGCGTGCAGCGTGCTCCAGCCCGACATCACGCATTGCGGCGGGCTGACCGAGGTGCGGCGCGTCGCGGCCCTCGCCGAGGCCTACCGCGTCGCCCTCGCGCCGCACAACCCCCAGGGCCCGGTCTCGACCGCCGCCTCGATCGAGCTCGGGCTCGCGACCCCGTCCTACCTGATCTGCGAGGCGGTCACCGCCGATGTGCCCTGGCGCTCCGAGATCGCCACAGAGTCGCACCGGATCGACCCGGACGGGATGCGCGCCTACCCGAGCGAACGTCCCGGACTCGGGATCGAGATCGACCTCGACGTCGTCGCCGCGCACCCCTTCGAACCGGAGCTGCTGCAGCGCGTCTTCTACGCGGACGGCAGCGTCGGCGACTGGTAGGGGCGCCGACGGAGCGTGGACTAGTGCCTGCGGGTGTGGGTGAAGAGCAGCCACGCCAGCCCGGCGCCGAGCGCGTACCCGACCGCACTCGCGACGGCGGCGCCTTCGACGCCGTAGGCCGGGATCAGCGCGAACGCGAGCGCCGTTGTCACGGCCGCCGAGACGACGGAGACAGCCAGGCTGAGGTGCGGACGCCCGTGGCGGACGGAGAGATAGACGACGAGCACGGTCACCGGCGCGTAGAGCACGACGCCAGGCAGGAGCAGCGCCAACGGGCGCACGGCGCCGTCGAAGTCGTTGCCGAAGAGGAGCGGGATCACCCACGGCGCCGCAACGCCGACCACGAGGGCGACGGCGCCGGTGTAGACCAGGCTCTTCAGCGCCGAGCGCGCGACGAGCTTCCCCGCGTCCGCCTCGTCGTCGTGCACGGCGGGCCCGGTGATCGCGGTCGCGATCGCCGCCGGAATCAGCCACATCGCCTCCGCCGCCTGCATCGCGATCGAGTAGATCCCAACCGCCGACACGCCGTCGTACAGCTCGAGCACGAAGAGCTCGGCGCGGTAGCCGATCAGGTTGACGACCTGGACGCCGCCCATCGCGAGCGCGAGCCGCAGCATCGTCCGCCCGTGCTCGTCGAGGAGCGGCGGCCGGCCGACCGGAGTCCAGAGATCTCGGCTGCCCGCGAGCGCGACCGCAGCCGTAAGCACATGCGCGGCAGCCCAGGCGACGATTGCTGCGCGGACGCCGCCGTCGAGCGCTACGACAAGCAGGAGCAACCCGACGAGCGTCAGGATCGGCGAGAGCGCCTGGATCAGGTTCCAGACGCGCACGCGCGCGAGCCCGAGTAGCACACCCGACACGGTCTGCCAGAGCACGTTCGGGACGAGCGCTACCGCAGCGATCGCGGCGAGGTCGTTGGGAATCCCGGTCAGTGCCGCCGTCGCAACGACCAGGATGGCGCCGACGCCACCGAGAAGGACGGCCAGCGCGAACGCCCGGTGGACGAGCTGCCGGAGCGGGAGGTCGCGTGTCCGCGTCCGGGCGGTGACCGCAAGCCCGAGCTGACCCAACAGGCGCGACAGAATCGTCACCGACAGCACCACGAGCACAAACGTCCCTCGACCCTCCGGCGCCAGGAAGCGGCTCTGGATCACGACGAGAAGGAGCGCGATCGGGGTCGAGAGCCCGCGGAAGAGCAGGGTCTCGAGCGTGTTCCGTCCGACCTGCCGCTCGCCGGGAACCTCGTTCGGCGAGACGGGCGGGCCGCCGTCGATCGCCGGAGCAGGCCTGGCCGCGGGGCTCGTCACCCGGCGAAGGCGCTCGTCAGAAACGGCTCAGATGCCGTCACGCCGCGTGACGCCGCTCGATCCCGCTGACGACCGCGGCGAGCTCCTCGAGGCTGCGCAGGTTGTGCCCCGAGAGGAAGCGGTCGACGAACGGCAGCGCCGCCCGCATCCCGCCTGCCAGCGGCTGGTACTCGGGGTTCCCCTTGAGCGGGTTCACCCAGACGACCGCGTAGGCGGCGCGGGCCAGCCTCGCCATCTCCCGCCCGACCGCGTCCGGGTCGTCCCGCTCCCAGCCGTCGGAGACGATCACGACAACGGCCCCGCGCGAGAGCGCGCGCCGGCCGTAGACGTCGTTGAACTCCTTCAGCGACGCGCCGATCCGCGTCCCGCTCCCCCAGTCGACGTCGTTCGCCGCCGCCCGGGCGAGCGCCGCCTCCGGATCGCGGGTGGCGAAGTCCCGGGTCAAGCGCGTCAGCCTGATCCCGAAGCCGAACGCCTCGACGCCGCGTCCCGCGCCCACCATCGCGTGGAGGAACAGGAGCAGCGCGCGCGCGTAGGCGTCCATCGAGCCGGAGACGTCGCAGAGGACGACGAGCTTGCGGGGCACGTCCTTCCGGGCCTTCCACGACTGGTCGACGGGGTCTCCCCCGGTGCGCAGCGACCGCCGGATCAGCCTCCGCAGGTCGAGCCTGTCGCCGCGAGAGTCCGGCGTCAGCCGCCGCGACGTGCGCAGCGGGCGGCTGCGGGCAATCGCGAGCAGGAGGCGGCGGGCGCGGTCGAACTCCTCGGCCGTCATCTCGGCGAAGTCCTTCGTCCGCAGGAGCTCGTGCCCCGAAGCCCCGAGCTGGATCGGCTCGCCGACGATCTCGGCGTCGTCGTCGCCGGCCTCGGAGCCGAGCGTCGCCTCGATCCGGTTGGCGAGCTTTCGCCGCTCCTTCGCGCGGACGAGCGGCGCGACCGGGCCGCGCAGGAACCAGGCGACGAACGCCCGGTCGAAGAGCTCGAGCTCGTCGGGCCGCGAGACGAGCGTCTGTCTGAGCGCGAAGTAGACATCCTCTTGCCGGGTCACGTCGACCGCTCCGAGCGCGCGCACGGCGTCCGCAACCCGGCCGGGGCCGACCTCGATCCCGACCTCGCGCAGCACCCGGCCGAAGGTGACGACATGGCGGACGATCGCCGTGCCGGGCACGGGCTACCTCGTTGCGCGGGCCGCTTCGATCAGCCCGACCAGCGTCTCGTCGCGGACGGCCTCGATGTCCTCGCGGTACTTCAGCACCGAGCCGAGCGTCTGCTCGACCACCTGCGCGTCGATCTCCTCGCGGCCGAGGGCGGCGAGCGCCTGGGCCCAGTCGATCGTCTCGGCGACACCCGGCGGCTTGGCCAGGTCGAGCCCGCGGAGGCCGCGGACGAACGCGGCAGCCTCCTCGGCCAGGCGCTCGGGGATTCCGGGGACACGAAGACGCACGATCTCGATTTCCCGCTGCAGCGACGGATGGCCGATCCAGTGGAAGAGGGCGCGCCGCTTCAGCGCGTCGTGCAGCTCGCGCGTGCGGTTCGAGGTGAGCACGACCGCGGGCTTCCGCCGCGCCTTGATCGTCCCCAGCTCCGGAATCGTGATCTGGAAGTCGGAGAGGACCTCGAGCAGGAACGCCTCGAACTCCTCGTCCGCCCGGTCGACCTCGTCGATCAGGAGCACGACCTGCTCGTCCGCTTCGACGGCCTCGAGCAGCGGCCGCCGGATCAGGAACTCGGGCCCGAAGAGCTCGTCCTCCGAGACCGTCCCCTCCTGCGCGGCCCGGATGTGGAGCAGCTGGCGCGGGTAGTTCCACTCGTAGACGGCGTGCGTGACATCGAGCCCCTCGTAGCACTGGAGCCGGATCAGCCGGGCGTCGAGCGCCCGCGCGAGCGCCTTGGCCGCCTCCGTCTTCCCCACCCCCGCCTCGCCCTCGAGCAGCACCGGCTTCTCGAGCGCGAGCGAGAGGAAGAGCGACGTCGCGAGGCCGCGATCGGGCAGATAGTCGGCCGCGCGAAGCGCCGTCTCGAGCTCGTCGATGCTGGCGAAGTTCACGCGGCAAGCGTACTTCACCTCTTGGGCGTACCTCCTCGGCAGATAATCGATTCTCATTTGTTCGCCGGGCCGCACCGTTCTAGACTCGGCGGACACGAAGGAGATCCCGAACCGAAGGATGGTCAATGACTGCGCCTGACGTGCTCCAACCGTCCTCACCCGAAGAGGCCGTGTCGCTCTTCGAGGCGGGCGTGACGGTGATCGGCGGGGGAACGATCGTCGTTCCCGAGATGACCAGCGGGAGGCTGCGGCCGGAGAGGGCGATGCTGCTCCACGGCGCCGGGCTGGCCGGGATCACCCGCGACGGGTCCCGGCTCACGATCGGCGCGACGACGCCGGTCTCGGAGCTCGAGTCGCTACCGGCCCCGATCGGGCCGTGCGCCGCGAACGTCGCCGACGTCGAGATCCGCGCGCAGGGCACCGTCGGCGGCAACCTCTGTGCCGGGAGGGGCACCGAGGCGCCCCGAGGCGATCTCCAGGGAGCGTTCCTGGCCGCCGGCGCGACGGTCCGGTCGGTGGGACCCGGCGGCGAGAAGACCGAGCCACTCGAGGACTTCCTCCCCAACCGCGAGGACCGGCTGCTGCTCGACGTCTCATTCGAGGAGCCCGCAGCCGGCGCCTTCGCTCCGCTGATCCGTCCGCATGCGCACGACTACACCGCGCTCGCAGTGTCGGCCACGCGCGCGGCGGACGGCACCGTCCGGCTGGCCGTCAGCGGCGTCGCCGGCCACGCCGTGCGGCTGCCCGGCGCCGAGGCGAAGGCGAGCGACGCGGAGGCCGCCGCCGCCGCGGCGGTCGCCGAGGCGACCTTCGAGGACGACGCGCTCGCGTCGGCCTGGTATCGCGAGCGAACCCTGCCCGTGCTCGTCCGGCGGGCGTTGACGCAGCTCCAGGAGGGCTCATGAAACTGACCGTCAACGGCGTTCAGCACACGATCGAGAGCGCCCCGCTGACGCCGCTGCTCGAAGTGCTGCGCGAGGAGCTCGGGATCACGAGTCCCAAGGCCGGCTGCCAGCAGGGCGGCTGCGGCTCGTGCACCGTTCTCGTCGCCGGCGCCCCTCGGCGCGCCTGCCTCCTCCCGGTCGCGGCGCTCGACGGCGCCGACGTGACCACGGTAGAGGGGCTCGGCACGGCCGAGGCGCTCTCGCCGATCCAGGCGGCCTTCCACGAGCACTACGCCGCCCAGTGCGGGTTCTGCACCTCCGGGATGGTGCTGGCGGCCCACGGCTACCTCGAGAACGGCGGCGGCGCGGAGCGCGAGTCGATCCAGAAGGCGCTCGCCGGCCACGTCTGTCGCTGCACCGGCTACGTGAAGATCATCGACGCGGTCGAGGCCGCCGCCGGCGGTGAAGTCGTCGCCTCCCAGCGCTGGTTGCCGCAGCCAGGCGAAGAAGCTCCGGTCGAGATTCCGGGGGCACCGGCATGAAGGCCGTCGGTGCACGACTCCCCCGCTACGACGGCGTCGCCCACGTCACCGGTCGAACGATGTACGTCGACGACGTCCGGGTCCCCGGCACGCTCTGGGCGAAGGCGCTGCGATCGCCCGTGGACCGCGCGGACATCAAGGGGCTCGATCTCTCGAAGGCCGAGGCGATGAAGGGCGTGCACGTGATCACCTGGAAGGACGTGCCGCTGCTCGAGTACGGACACCTCTCCGCGCTCGGGATCCCGGCCGACGAGCCGCTGCTCGCAAGGGACGACGTCCGCTACAAGGGCCAGCCGATCGCGATCGTCGCCGCCGAGAGCGAGGAGGCCGCGCAGGCCGCGGTCGAGGCGATCGGCCTCGAGCTCGAGGAGCAACCGGCGCTCTTCGACGTCCGCAAGGCGTTCGACGCGGATGCCCCGAAGATCCACCACTGGGGCAACTGGTACCCGCACTTCGAGGGCGAGATGGACCGGCGCCAGATCCGGAAGGGCTCGATCGACGAGGCGTTCGAGCGGGCGGACGTGATCGTCTCGGGTGTCTACCGCCCCGCCGCGATCGAGCACGTCCCGGTCGAGACGCAGGTGTGCCAGGTCGTGCCCGAGGCGGACGGCCGGCTGACGATCTACTCCTGCACCCAGGCGCTCTACTTCTCGATGGGCGTCGTGGCCGCGCACCTCCAGCTGCCGCTGAACAAGCTCAAGTTCGTCGGCGGCACGGTCGGCGGCGGCTTCGGCGGCAAGGTCGACACCGCCACGGAGACGATGTGCTCCCTGCTCGCGGTCAAGTCCGGCCGGCCGGTGAAGTGGCGCTGGACGCGGGAGGAGGAGTTCCTCTGCTCCTCGACGAGGGCGCCCTGGCACATGGAGATCGCGGACGCGGTCACCAAGGACGGCTGGATCCTCGGCCGGAAGATGCTGACGCTGCACGACTCGGGCGCCTACGCCCGCTTCTCCCCGTACGGCCTGACCAAGCACAGCTTCCACCACACGGGCGCCTACACGATCCCGAACCTCGAGTTCGACGGCTACGTCGTCTTCACGAACCGCGTCCCGACGACGGCGATGCGCGGGTTCGGCGTCACGTCCGTCTCGTTCGCGGTCGAGACGCACATGAGCCGGATCGCGCTCGAGCTCGGAATCGACCCGTTCGAGATCAGGATGAAGAACGCAAACCGGATCGGCGACACGTCGCCGAACGGGATCGCCTACACCGACCCGTCGACGATTCCCACCATCCAGGCGGTCGCGGACGAGCTCGGGCACGAGCTCTCGGCCGACTACCGCACCGCGACGAGCGAGCAGAGGACGGGCGAGTGGCTTCCGGAGCACCTCGTCGGCCAGCTCGGAAACCCGGAGGCCCACTGATGGCCGTGCACAAGGGACGCGGGATCTCCGCGATCGAGTATCCGACCGGGATGAACCAGAACGGCGATCCCTCGCAGGCGTGGATCAAGATGAAGCCGGACGGGCGCGTGGACGTCTTCTCCGGCACCGCCGACATCGGCAACGGCTCGAAGACGATCCAGTCGCAGATCGTGGCCGACACCCTCGGCGTCCCGTACGACTGGGTCACGTACGACAACTCGAACACGGACTCCTCGCCGGTGTGCACCGGCACCTTCGCCTCACGGGCGACGTTCGTCGCCGGGATGGCCGTGAAGAAGGCGGCCGAGAGCGCGAAGGCGAAGCTGCTCGAGATCGCGGGCAAGGAGCTCGAGATCGACGCGGCCGACCTCGAGGTCGAGGACGGCGTCGTGACCGCGAAGGGGGCGCCGCAGAAGACCATCTCCGTCGCCGATGTCGCGGTCGCCGCCACCTGGACGCACGGCGAGCTGATCACCGGCACGGGTGCGCACCTGAACCCGTACGCGGCGATCGTGGATCCGGAGACGGGTCGCGTCGACCTGCCGCCGCACGCCGCGATCTCCTACGCCGCGTGCGCGGCCGAGGTCGAGGTCGACGACGAGACCGGCCACGTGAAGGTGACGCGGCTCGTCCAGTGCTTCGACGTCGGCACCGCGATCAACCCGACGCTCGTCGAGGGCCAGATCGAGGGTGGCGCCGTGCAGGGCCTCGGGCTCGGCGTGCTCGAGAACTGCTACCCGTACTACCCGAGCGTCGAGCACCGCGGCGGCCAGTTCGGCTCCTACCTGGCTCCCGGGATGGACGACCTGCCTCAGGTGGACACGCTGATCATCGAGAACCCCTCCGCCGGCGGCCCCTACGGCGCGAAGGGCATCGGCGAGATGGCGAACAACCCCCAGCCGCCCGCGATCGCGGCGGCCGTCCACGACGCGATCGGCGTCTGGGTCACGGAGCTGCCGATCACGCCCGAGCGCGTGCTGCGAGCCCTGGACGCCAGGGCGGAGCCCCGGCGCGAGGGGAAGGTCATCGCCTTCGACGCGGAGCTCTCGGTCAACGCCCTCTCGGACGGCGGGATCACGTTCGAGGTCCCGGCCTGAGCTCGAGCTTCAGAAGCTGGAACGGCGTCGAGCCCCACCCGCTCTTCCCGGGCGTGGGGCTCCGCGCCGTCGGCGGCGAGCAGGTGATGCTCTGCCACGTCACCTACGAGCCGGGCACGACCGTGTCCCGGCACGCGCACGAGACCGCCGAGCAGGTGATGTGGATCGTCGACGGCTCGCTGACGATGACCGTCGCCGACGAGACGAGGGAGCTGGCCGCCGGTGATCTCGTCGTCGTCAACCGTGGCGTCGAGCACGAGCTGCACTCGCCCGGCGGGGTCACGTTCGTCGAGGCGCTCTCACCCGTTCTCCGCGATCACGTTCCCGACTCCGAGCGAGACCTCGTTCTCGGGGCGCAGGGCGACTCGCTGCACGCGGACAAGTAGGTCAGGCCCGGATCGGGGCCCGCTCGGGGGTCGCGGCCTGATCGGCACCCGTCCGCTGGAAGAGCTCGACGACGTAGCCGTCGGGGTCGAACACGAAGAGCTGGTCGACGCCGTCTCCGCGCGGCATCGGCCCGGACGCGGGCGGGATCTCGTGCTCGCCGAGCCGCGCCTGCCAGGCCGGGAGATCGTCGACCTCGAGCGCCAGATGGGTGGCGAAGCCGCCCGCGATCCCGCGACCGGGCGGCGGCATCCCGGCGCGCGCGGTCGTGTCGGCCTCCGCGAGCAGGTGGATCTCCGTCTCCCCGAGCGCGAACCAGGCACCGGCGAAGGTGAAGGTGGCCGGGCGCGGGAGCTCCTCGAGCCCAAGTGCCCCGCCGTAGAAGCGCCGGGAGCGCTCGAGGTCGGAGACGATCAGCCCGCAGTGCTGGAGCCTGATGGCCATCCGCGTACCGTATCGCCGCCGTAGGATCGGCTCCAGCCGACCGAGAGAGGAGCCTCCCCATGCCCGTGATCGAAGTCAAGCTCTACGACCGCCGCGTCACCGAGGAGTCCGTCCCGAAGATGATCGACGCGCTCACGAACGCGCTCCACGAGACGAGCGGAGCCGCCAAGGAGCACATCCACGTGATCATCCAGGGCGTCGCGCCGAGCCATTGGGGCCAGGGCGGCAAGCCCGGCGCGTAGCTAGCGCGAGCCGACCGGGACGGCGAGCTCGAGCGCGACGGGAGCCGCGCCGGCGCGTACCGCCTGCGTCTCGCGCGCGTGCAGGAGCGTCGTCCGGACGATCAGCTTCGCCCGCGCGAAGTTGTCGAGCTCGGTCGGGACCGGGCCGACACGGTGGCCGAGCGCGTAGCCGGCCGCGTTCCGCCCCATCGCTCGATACGACGCGAGCGTGTAGAGCGGCGACATCCCGAAGAGCTCGAGATTGTCGAGCGGCTCGAGGTCGGCGCGGTGGATCACCGCCGTCCCCTTCGACTGGATCCCGAGCGCGATCCCCGACCCCGACAGGCGCGCTCCGTCGTGGGCGATGAAGGCGACGTCGGCGACCCGGCAGACCCTGACCAGCCGAGGCTCGCCGCCGCCCTCGCGGACTCCCTCGCAGATCGCCTCGAGCACGTCGCGATGGCTGTGGTCCGCGATCGTCTTCCGGATCCGGTCCGCGAACGCCGGTCCGACCGCCACGACGACCTCCGCGGGATCGACCCCCTGTGCCGCGTCGCCGCGCTCGCGCACGATCGGCTCCTCGTCGACGTCGGCCCCGAGCAGGTCGGCCGGGTCGACGACGTGCGGGAGCGACTGGAGGAGATGCCAGCGCTCGCCCTCGAGCCGGTAGCCGGTGCCCGGCCCGCTGTACACGTTCGGGTCGTTCACGGCCGAATGGACGAGTCCGTCAGCGTCGATGACCGCGGCGGTCTGGAGGTAGTCGGCGGAGATCCGCTGCCGCTGCATCGAGACGATCGCCTCCGCGACGTCGCCGAACCCACGCGTGTCGAGCGCGAGCGCGACGTCCAGGCCGGACACGCCCCGGGCGAGCAGGTCGTCGGCCGCCTCGACGTCGGCCGCCCGATCGCGATCCGGCATCTCGGCCGAGTCGTAGCCGACGGTCGCCGCCTCGACCTCGTCCTCGGACACCGGCGGCAGGCCGAGCTCGGCGAAGACGGCCTGGACGGCGCGGGCCGCCGTCTCGCGCACCTGCAGCACCTCGTCCTCGGCCACCGGCTCGATCCCGGCGTCGACCTGCCAGTCGCGCTGGATCGTCAGCCACTCGTCGATGTCGTCGGCGTCGAAGTTGCCGCCGCCGAAGGTGTTGTCGTGCCGGGGCATGACGGAGTAGCCGGACGTGACGAAGTCGGTCCCGGGCAGGAACTGGCCCATCAGCTTCGCCGTCTTGCGGATCTCGGAGTGCGAGGCGATCGCGTCGTTTCCGGATGCGACCTCGAGGTCGAGCCAGGCGGCGAGGACGTTCTCGCCGAGGATCGCCCGGGTGCCGCCGGGCACCGCAAGCACCAGCGCGACGCACGAGATCGAGCCGTTCTGCACGCCCTGCGAGCCGGCCGCCCTGACCGCGGCCAGGCACCGGGCCTCGAGGTAGAGCATCGAGTAGCCCTGGGCGTGACCCATCAGCGCCTCGGAGCCGGTGCCCGAGGTGAAGCGCACCTTGACGCCCCGCGAGGCGTAAGCGGCGCCGAGGAACGCCTTCGACCAGGGCGTGTCGTCGCCGTCGACGAAGACCGGCTCCGTCCCGTAGACGGACAGCGTCTCGGCATAGGAGACGAGCCCGCGGAAGGCCAGCTCGAGGTTGCGACGCTCCTCGACCGCGCACTGGGTCATCACCCCGGGCCGGCCCGTCTGGGAGCCGATCAGGAGCGAGATCGCGTTCAGCGGCGCGTAGCGGGCGACGCCGACCGTCGTCTCGATCTCGGCGAAGCCGCGCCGCGCCGCCTCGGCGGCGTCGGCGGCGAGGAGCGCGGGGCTCTCCTTCAGATTGGTCACGTGCGCCTGGTTCGAGGGGAAGCGCCGGGCGCGAAGCTTCTTCAGCGCGAGCATCAGCTCGACCGGGTCGAGCAGCCCGATCACGCGGGCGAGCTTCGCCGGCGTCAGGCCGCGGGCGAGGCGGACGAGCTCGTCGCGCGGGACGGCGACGTCGACGAGCATGCGGGCGAGCGTCAGGTCGTCGAGCGCCATCGCCTCGGCGGCGATCTCGAGGTCGAGGCCGTGCGCGACGACGAAGCGGTCGATCACGTCGAAGTCGGGCGCCGTGCGGCCGTCGAGACCCAGCACGACGCCGTTCTCGACGAGCAGCTCCGGCTCCGGATCGCGCGGACCCGCGGCTGCGACGAGGCCGAGCTCGGGCAGGGGCGAGACGAGGAGCTCGCGGCTCAGCTCGCGCCGCTCGCGCGCTTCGAAGCGCCGGCTACGCACGGGCGAGGAGGCCCCGCTGCTCGTAGACCGCGGCCGCCTCCCGCACGAACGCGGCAGTGCGCTCCGCTCCGTAGCCGTCGAGCCGGGCAGCGCACGCCTCCAGCTGCGCGGTCGTCGAGCGGCCGGGGCGGAGCGCTGTGTAGATCTCGAGCAGCTCGCCGTCCGGCACCAGCGCCAGCTCGGCGGCCCGTTCCAGGCTGTCCGCCAGTGGTTGTCGGCCGGCAGCGCTCGCCACCGCCGCCTGCCGGCGCAAGGTCTCCGGCGTGGCGCGGGCGTCGCGGGCGGAGATCTGCCCGGCTCGCACGGCGCCGAGCGTCACCTCGACCAGCGGCGTCCCTCCGAGTGTGGAGACGAGGTCCGGGCGCCGGCTGCCGAGCGGGTAGTCGCGGGTCGGATCGAAGCTCATCGGCCGTCAGGCTTTAGGCTTGGCGGTGCAGCCATGGTCAACCGGGTGAACGATAATCGATTTTCCGGCCGAGTCGCACTCGTCACAGGCGGCGCCAGCGGGATCGGCCTGGCGACGGGCGACCGGCTCAGGGCCGAAGGCGCCCGGCTCGCGACGCTCGACCTCCATGCCGAGCCGAGCGACGGCGTCCTCGCGATCGCGGGCGATGTCTCGAGCTCCGCGGACGTGGACGCGGCGGTCGAGCGCGTCGAGCGCGAGCTCGGCCCGATCGACGTGCTCGTATGCGCAGCCGGAATCCCCGGCGCATCGCTCGGCACCTTCGACGTCTCGGACGACGAGTGGCGCCGGGTGCTCGCGATCAACACCGACGGCACCTTCTTCTGCAACCGCGCCGCCGGCCGCGGGATGGCCGAACGCGGCTACGGCCGGATCGTCAACGTCGCCTCGATGGCCGGCAAGGAGGGCAACCCGATGGCGGCGGCCTACTCGGCCTCCAAGGCGGCGGTGATCGCGCTGACGAAGGCGATCGGGAAGGACCTCGCGCAGACGGGCGTGCTCGTCAACTGCATCGCCCCGGCGGTCGTGGAGACGCCGATCCTCGACGGGCTCGACGCAGCAGCACATCGAGTACATGGTCGAGCGGATCCCGATGGGCCGGATGGGCACGGCGGAGGAGGTCGCCGCCCTGATCTGCTGGCTCGCGAGCGAGGAGTGCTCCTTCTCGACGGGCGCGACCTACGACATCTCCGGCGGGCGGGCCGTCTACTAGTGCTCCGGATTCGGCTGCGCGGGCCGGACGGCGTCGAGGACGCAACCGTGGCGGACGGCGTCGTCCACGCCGAGCGCAGCGGCGCGATCCAGGTGCTCGACCCCGACCGGCTGACGCTGCCCGCTCCCTACGAGCTGCTGCGACCGCTCGATCCGCCCGAGGTCTGGTGCGCCGGCGTCACCTACGAGCGCTCGCGCGACGCGCGGGTCGAGGAGAGCGCCGCGCAGGACGTGTACACGCTCGTCTACGACGCCGAGCGGCCGGAGCTCTTCCTCAAGGACGCCGGCTGCCGCCGCACCGTCGGGCCGGGCGAGCCGATCGGCGTGCGCTCGGACTCGGCCTGGAACGTCCCCGAGCCGGAGGTCGGCCTCGTGATCGGCGCCCGTGGCGAGATCGCCGGCGTCACGATCGGCAACGACGTCTCGTCCAGGGAGATCGAGGGCGCGAACCCGCTCTACCTGCCGCAGGCGAAGGTGTACGCCGGCGCGTGCGCGCTCGGGCCGGCCGTGCTCTCGCCGGCGCCCGGCGAACCGCTGGCGATCCGGATGCGGATCGTCTCGGCCTCCGGGCGCGAGGTGTTCGCGGGCGAGACCTCGACCGCGCGGATGAGGCGGACGTTCGAGGACCTGGTCGGCTTCCTGCTCCGCGAGAACCCGGTCCCGGCCGGCAGCGTCCTCCTCACCGGCACCGGCCTCGTCCCGCCCGACGACTTCACGCTCGAGCCCGGGCAGGTCGTCGAGATCGAGGTGCCCGGAATCGGCATTCTCGCGAACCCCGTCGTCTCTGCAGCCAGCATCGTCGAAAGGAGCCTCGCTCATGTCTGACACGCTCACCGGATCGCCCGCGAAGAACTACGTCGGCGGCGAGTGGCGCGAGAGCGCGAGCGGCGAGAGCTACGAGAAACGGAGCCCGTGGCGGCCGGCGCAGGTGACCGGCGTCTATCCGGCCTCCGACGCGGCGGACGGCCGCGCGGCGGTCGAGGCGGCGCGCGAGGCGTTCCCCGCCTGGGCGGCGCTCCCTCCGGCCCAGCGGGCCGTCTACTTCGGCAAGGCCGCCGACGCGGTCGAGGCCCGCGCGGAGCAGATCGCACAGGACATGACGGCGGAGATGGGCAAGCCGCTGCGCGAGGCGAGGATGGAGGCGATGCGGGCCGCGACGATCCTCCGCTTCGCCGCCGGCGAGGCCTGGCGCCCGATCGGCGAGGTCTACGCGGCCTCGGTGGCGAGCCAGCGGCTCTACACGATCCGGCGACCGCTCGGCGTTGTCGCCCTGATCGCGCCCTGGAACTTCCCGATCGCGATTCCGGTCTGGAAGCTCGCGCCGGCCCTGATCCACGGCAACACGGTCGTGCTGAAGCTCGGCTACGAAGCGCCGCGCACGGGTCTCCACGTGGCCGAGTGCTTCGCCGAGGCGGGGCTGCCGGCGGGCGTCCTCAACGTCCTCACCGGCGCCGGGTCGAAGGTCGGAGCCGAGCTCGTCCGGAATCCGGGAGTCCGCGCGATCTCGTTCACCGGCTCGGTCGCGGTCGGCCACGCTGTTCGAGAGGAGGCGACGGCGCGCGACTGCCGCGTCCAGCTCGAGCTCGGCGGCCAGAACCCGCTGGTCGTGATGGCCGACGCCGAGCTCGACCGGGCGGTCGAGGCCGCCTACGCGGGCGCGTACTGGTCGGCGGGCCAGAAGTGCACCGCGACCCGCCGCATCCTCGTCCAGGACGCCGTCTACGACGACTTTCGCGAGCGGCTGGTCGCGCGGATCGGGGCGGGCAAGGTCGGCGATCCCGCCGATCCGAACGTGGAGGTCGGCCCGGTCGTGAACGAGGGCGCGCTGGAGGAGATCCTCGGCGCGATCGAGCGCGCCGGCAAGGACGGGACCGTCCTCGCCGGGGGCGAGCGCGCGGACGAGGACGGGTACCTGATCGCACCGACGCTGGTCGAGGGCCTCGCCGACGACGCCGAGCTCTCGTGCGAGGAGG
This sequence comes from uncultured Gaiellaceae bacterium, assembly GCA_963789355.1. Taxonomy (GTDB): domain Bacteria; phylum Actinomycetota; class Thermoleophilia; order Gaiellales; family Gaiellaceae; genus Gaiellasilicea. The sequence continues at coordinate 710,334 of CAWBKK010000002.1, read as the reverse complement.
TCTTCGGGCCTGTCTCCTCGCTCTACCGCTTCGACACGTTCGACGAGGCGATCGAGCGCGCGAACGCGGTTCGCTTCGGCCTCTCCGCCGCGCTCTTCACCCGCGACCTGCACGTCGTCCAGCGGTTCAGCGAGGAGATCGGCGCCGGGATCATCCACGTCAACTCGCAGACCGCCGGCGCCGACGTGCACGTGCCGTTCGGCGGCGTCAAGGAGTCGGGCTGGGGCCCGCACGAGCAGGGCCGCGCCGCGATCGAGTTCTACACCGAGACGGTGACGGTCTACCAGGACGCGCCGCTTGGCTGAGAGAACGCTGGTCACGGGCGCGCTCGGCTGCCTCGGCGCGTGGACGATCAGGGCGCTGCTCGACGAGGGTGACGAGCCGGTCGGCTATGACCTCGGCGGCGACGACGCCCGGCTCCGGCTCGTGCTCGACGAATCCGAGCTCGAGCGGGTGACGCTCGTGCGGGGAGACGTGACCGACGCCGACGCCCTCGGACGCGCGCTCGACGAGCACGAGATCACGCGGATCGTCCATCTCGCGGCCCTCCAGGTGCCATTCTGCCGGGCCGACCCGGCGACCGGGGCGCGCGTGAACGTGCTCGGCACCGTCGCCGTCCTGGAGGCGGTGAAGGCGCGCCGCGAACGGATCGCCGGCGTCGCGTACGCGAGCTCGACGGCGGTCTACTCGAGCGACGACCCCTCCCCCGCGCCGGAGTCGGGTGGGACGCGGCCGACGACGCTGTACGGCGTCTTCAAGCTCGCGAACGAGGGGACGGCGCGGATCTTCTGGGAGGACGAGGGCGTCGCCTCGATCGGGATCCGGCCGTACGTCGTCTACGGGCCGGGCCGAGACCAGGGGCTGACCTCGGGCCCGTCGCTGGCAATGGCGGCGGCCGCCCGCGGCGAGGGCTACGAGATCGGGTACGGCAGCACCGTCCAGTACGACTTCGCGCCGGACGTGGGAATCGCGTTCGCGCGGGCAGCCGCGGCGGCGACCGTGAGCGCCCACGTCGCGAACTTTCCCGGCGTCGCCGCCTCGACGGCGGAGATCGCCGCGGCGATCGACACGGTCGTGCCCGAGGTCGCGGGGCGGATCACCTGGACCGACGACCGGCTCCCGTTCCCCGAGACGCTCGAGGCGGCGGAACTCGAGCGGCTCGTCGGCCCGCTGCCCCGAACGTCGCTCGCCGACGGCGTGCGCCAGACGGTGGAGCACTTCCGGCGGAGCTAGTGGAGCAGAGGCTTGAGCGTGTCGCGCGCGATCAGGAAGCCGCGCTTGACGAGCTCCTCGCTGCCCTCGAACGTCCGGTCCTCGTGCTCGACCGAGACGACGCCGTCGTAGCCCGCCCGGTAGAGGGCGGCGACGAAGCGGTCCCAGCGCACCTCGCCGAGACCCGGTAGCCGCGGTACCTGCCAGCCCATCCCCAGCGAGAGGGTGCCGTTCCGGTAGAGGCCGTCCCGGTCGATCTCGAGGTCCTTCGCATGGACGTGGAGGATCTTGGCGGCGTAGTCGCGCACGGCTCGCTCGGCGTCGATCATCAGCCAGACCAGGTGCGACGGGTCGAGGTTGAGGCCGAAGCTCGCGCTGTCGACGATCGAGAACATCTCGTCCCAGGCGGCGGGCGTCGCGGCCAGGTTCGTGCCGCCCGGCCACTCGTCGTCCGAGAAGATCATCGGGCAGTTCTCGATCGCGATCTTGACCCCGCGCTTCTCCGCGTGATCGACGAGCCGCGGCCAGACCTTGCGGAACTCGCGAAAGTTGTCGGCGACGTTCTTCGTCTTGTCGCGCCCGACGAAGGTGCCGACCGTGGGGACGCCGAGCTGCGCCGCTGCGTCGATCACCTTCCGCAGGTGCGTGTTCGCGGCCCGGCGCTCCTTCGCGTCGGGATGGAGGTTGTTCGGGTAGTAGGCGAGCGACGAGATCTCGAGCCCGTGCCGGTCGAGCAGGTCGCGAACGCTGCCCGGATCGACTTTCGTGACATCGATGTGGGAGGTGCCCGCGTAGCGCCGCCGCTCGGCCCCCGCGGCCGGCCAGCAGGCGACCTCGAGCATCTCGAAGCCCTCACCCGCCGCCCAAGCGGCGACCCGCTCGAGCGAGCGTCGGGGGAAAGGGGCGGTCAGCAGTCCCAGCTTCATTCGCGCACCTCCATGCGTCGACGGGCAGCTCGAATCCTCTGACGCACGACCCGCTCGGTCCGGCGGACGTGCTTCCGCGCCTCGGCCGCGGCCCGTCGTCCATCGCCCGCGCGAATCGCCTCCGCGATCGGGACGTGGAACTCGGCCAGCTCGGTCTGGTCCCAGAACGTCTGGTAGGTCGCGAAAGCCGTCGAGACCTCGACGCCGAGCACGAGCCACGACTGCAGCAGCGGCTCGTTGCCCGCCATCTCGACCATCGTCCGGTGGAAGGAGAGGTCGTGGGCGATCTGCCTGCGCCAGTCACCGGCTGCGGCGGCGTCCCTCATCGCGTCGACCTCGCGGTCGAGGGCGCCCAGGTCACGGTCGGCGTCCCTGGCGGCCTCGCCGGCGGCCAGCTCCTCGAGCGCCGCCCGGACGGGAAAGACCGGCAGCAGCTGCGAGTCGTCGACCGCGCGCACGCGAGCGCCTCGGAACGGCTCCGACTCGACGAGGCGGAGCAGCTCGAGGTCGCGGAGGGCCTCGCGCACAGGCGCCTGGCTCGTCCCGAGCTCACGCGCCAGCCGCGTCTCGACCAGGCGCTCTCCCGGCTCGAGCTCGCCGCGCAGAATCCGCTCGAGGAGAACGTCCTTGACCTGCTCGCGGAGAACGGTGCGCGCAATGCTCATCGAACCGGGCCGATCATCGATGCTCGATTGTCGCGCGTCAACGCTGCAACCCTAACCGGCCGGGTGAGAAGGTACGGACGTGGGCGACGCACGTTTCGCGGACGGTCTGAGGTACCGGATCGAGATCCCTTCCGTCGAAGGGCCCGCGGTCCTGCGGGCCGTGCTCGAGGAGGCCGAGGCCCGGGAGGTGCCGGTCCGCCGAGTCTCGCAGGGCTCGGGAGTGATGATGCTCACCGACGCCGAGATCGCCGAGATGGCGTCGCTCGGGGCCGAGCGCGGCGTCGAGGTCTCGCTCTTCCTCGGCCCGCGCGGTGCCTGGGATCCGGGCGGTCAGTCGTTCGCCACGGGCGCCGTCGGCGGTGTCGCGCGCGGGCAGGCGGGCGTCGACTGGTCGATCGCCGAAGCGCGGCGCGCCGTGGCGCTCGGCATTCGCTCCGTGCTCGTGGCGGACGCCGGCGTCCTGGCCACGCTCAGCCGGCTGAAGCAGGACGGCGGCCTGCCGGAGACGCTCGTGCTCAAGACCTCGGTGCTGCTGCCCTGCGCCAACCCTCCGACAGCGCGAGCGCTGGAGGAGCTCGGCGCGACGACGATCAACGTCTCCACGGACCTCTCGCCCGCCGAGCTCGGCGAGTTGCGCGCGGCCTGCGCGGCGCCGCTCGACGTCTACGTGGAGGTGCCCGACGACCAGGGCGGCTTCGTGCGCTTCTACGAGGTGCCTGAAATGATCCGCGTCGCGGCGCCGATGTACGTGAAGCTCGGCGTCCGCAACTCTCCGAACATCTACCCGGCCGGCCTGCACCTGCAGGATCTCGCCGTCAAGCTCGGCCGCGAACGCGTCCGGCGGGCAGAGCTCGTGCTCCGCCTGCTGCAAGAGCGGGCTCCGGAGCTCGTCGAAGGCCGCGGCGACGACCACCCGCCGGATCTCGGGATCCCGGAGCCGTGAGGGAGCGCTTCGAGGCGATCTACACCGCCGCGCTGGCCGACATCCTCGACGAGCGCGGCCGCCGCGACCAGACGCTGCCGGCGTCGATCCGGCCGCTCGCTCCCGGGCTCCGGCTCGCCGGCCCTGCCTTCACGGTCAAGGGGCGGCCGGCCGAGGTCGCCGACCACGACGACGCACTCCGCAAGGTGCTGCGGATGCTCGGCGAGGTTCCGAGCGGCAACGTCGCCGTCTACGCCTGCGCGCACGATGTCTCTGCGCACCTCGGCGAGCTCTCGGTGACCTCGCTCAAGGCGCGAGGGGTCGCCGGCTGCGTCCTCGACGGCGGTTGCCGCGACGTCCGCTTCATCCTCGATGAGGGCTTCTCCGTCTTCTCCCGCTTCGTCACGCCGGAGGACTCGACCTGGCGGTGGGAGCTGGAGGCGACCCAGGTCCCGGTCACGATCGGCCGGGTCCGGATCGAGCCGGGCGACTGGGTCGTCGGCGACGACGACGGCGTGGTCGTCGTTCCGCACGCACTCGCCGAGAGCGTCCTGGCGGAGGCGGAGGCGAAAGCTGCGACCGAGAACGAGATCCGGGCGGCCGTCCGCGACGGGATGTCTCCGCTCGACGCCTACGAGCAGTACGGAACGTTCTAGCCGGAGATCTCCAGGACGAGCTTGCCGAAGTGCTCGCCTGCCTCGAGCCGGTCGAGCGCCGCCTCCGCCTCGGCCAGCGGCCGCACCGAGTCGAGCACGGGCTGCCACGTCGCCTCTTCGAGCAGGCGCAGCAACTGCTCGAAGTCGCGCGGGCTGCCGAGCTGCGTGCCGAGGAGCGATTGCTGCCTGAAGTAGAACGGCCGCACCTGGAGCCCCACCTCGGTTCCACCCGTCCCGCCGAAGACGACGACTCGTCCACCCGGGCGGACGGCGTCGAGCGACTGCTGCCAGGTCGAGCCGACCGAGTCGAAGACGAGATCGACCGGGCCGAGCTCCGCGGCGGCCGCCGCCCAGTCGGGCGTGGTCGCGTAGTTGACGCCCGCTTCCGCCCCCAGCCCCCGCGCGCGCTCGATCTTCTCGTCGGAGGACGACGTCACGAGCACCCGCGCGCCGGCCTGGGCGGCCAGCGAGACGGCGAACGTGGAGACGCCGCTACCCGCCCCGAGGATGAGGACGGTCTCGCCCGCGCGCAGCGCCCCGCGGGAGAAGAGCCCGCGGTACGCGGTGACCGCCGCAAGCGGGAAGGCCGCGGCCTCGGCCCAGGAGAGGCCGGCCGGCTTCGGGAAGAGGTTCTCGGCCGGGAGCGCGATCAGCTCGGCGTACGTGCCGTCGGTCGGGCCGCCGACGATCCCGAATCCTTCCGCAGGCGCGTCCTCCCGCTCGCCCCAGCCGAGCCCGGGGAAGACGACAACCTCCTCGCCCGTGTCCCGGCGCACGCCCGCGCCGTCCGAGCCCGGCACGAGCGGCAGCGGGAACGGATAGATCCCGCTCCGGACGAGGATGTCCCGCCGGTTGATCCCCGCTGCGCGGAGCTCGACGAGCACCTCGCCGGGGCCCGGCTCCGGGTCGGGAGCCGTCTCGAAGCGAAGCCGGGCTTCCTCGTGGACCCGAATCGCCTGCATCAGCCGTCCTCTGGCTCGGTGCGCGGCACCCACGCCGGGCTCGAGTCGTTGTTGTCGGGGTCGGTCAGCACGCGCTCCTCGTCAGTCTCCACGTTGAGCACGGAGATCGCCCCCGCGGTCGAGAAGGCGATCGTCGTCCCGTCGGGCGACCAGGCGGGCTCGAACGAGTCGTTGCCCAACGAGGCGAGCCGCGGGTTCTTCCCGTCCGCGCCGATCACGTAGATGTCGAAGCGCTCGCCCGTCAGGTTGACGGAGAACGCGAGCTGCCGTCCGTCCGGAGACCACGCCGGTGCCTGTGCGATGCCGCCGAGACTCGTCAGCCGGCGTCGATCCGAGCCGTCCGGGCGGACGAGCCAGAGCTCACGGACGCTCGAGCCCGGAACTCGCCTCGAGTACGCGATCGTCTGCCCGTCCGGCGACCACGCCGGCTCGTTCTCCTCGGCCTCGTCGTCGGTCACCCGGCGCGCCCCGGAGCCGTCGGCGCTGATGACGAAGAGCCGGGCGGAATCGCCTCTCGCGAACGCGATCCGGTCGCCGTCGGGCGACCAGGTCGGCTGGCCGTCGTCCTCCTTGGTCGAGGTCAGCCGCCGCGTGCCGCTGCCGTCGGCATTCATCGCGAAGAGGTCGAACGTGCCGGCCCGCTTGCTCGCGAACGCGATCGTCCGCCCGTTCGGCGACCACTCGGGCTCGGTCTGGAAGAAGAGCCCTTTGGGCGTGGAGGCGTCGACCTCGGCCTCGGTGAGCCGCCGCTCCTCGCCCCCGGCCGTGCTCATGGTGTAGATCGCGTAGTCCCCGTCGCGCGTGCTCACGAAGGAGAGATCGGGTTCGGGCTCCTCGGAGCCGCCACAGGCTGCGAGAAACAGCGTCAGAGCCAGGGCGAGGAGCGGTCGAGCCGGCCTCACGCGTGAGCCACGGGCTCGACGCCGAGGAACCGCCGTTGCATCTCGGTGTCGCGCTCCAGCTCTGCGGCTGTCGTCTCGAGCGCGATCTCGCCGCCGACCATCACGAGCTGGCGTTCGGCGAGCGAGGTCGCCACGTCGAGCTTCTGCTCGATGAGCAAGATCGCGAGACCTTCCTCCTCCAGCTTCTTGAACACGTCGACCATCATGTCGACGATCGCGGGCGCGAGCCCCTCCGAGGGCTCGTCCATGATCAGGAGCCGGGGGTTGCCGAGCAGCGCCCGGCCGATCGCGAGCATCTGCTGCTCACCCCCCGACAGCTCTGCGCCTCCGTTCCGCTTCCGCTCGGCCAGCCGCGGGAAGAACTCGTAGACGCGGTCTGCGGTCCACGCCGTCTCGCCCTTCCTGGCCGCGATCACGAGGTGCTCGTGCACCGTCAGCGAGGGGAAGAGGCGCCGTCCCTGCGGCACGTAGCCGACGCCGGCGCGGGCGATCTTGTGCGGCGCTCTGCCGATCAGCTCCTTGCCCTCGAACTGCACGGAGCCGCTCGCCCGGGGCGGCGCGAAGCCCATGATCGCCGCACACAGGGTCGACTTGCCCATGCCGTTGCGGCCGACGATCGCGACAGACTCCTTGCCCATCGCGAACGTGACGCCGTGCAGGACCTGGGCGCTCGAGTAGAAGGCGTTCAGGCCCTCGACCCGAAGCAAGACGTCACTCATCGGCCTGGTGCTGCCGGCCCAGGTACAGGTCGTGGACGAGCGTGTTGGCGCGGATCTCAGCGGGCGTGCCTTCGACGATCACGCGCCCGTTGTGCATCATCGTCACGCGCTCCGCGACCGTCAGGGCGACGTCCATGTCGTGCTCGATCAGCACGAGCGTGATGTCCGGATCGAGGGCGAGCAGGAGCTCGGTCAGGAGCTGCCGCTCACCGCGGGAGAGCCCGGACGCCGGCTCGTCCAGCATCAGGAGCTTCGGCTCGGATGCGAGCGCCATCGCGATCGCGACCTGCCGGTGCTCCCCGTGCGAGAGGTTGCCGACGAGCTCGGAAAGCCTGTGGTCGATGGCGGCGCGGCGGGCAGCCTCCCGCGCGCGCTCGCGCAGCGCGTTATCGCGCCCGGGCAGCGTCACCGGCCGGAGGTGGCCGGCGCCGACCCCGAGCGCCGAGAGGTAGATGCTGTCCTCGACGCTGACGCCGAGGAGCATGCGGGACTGTTGGTAGGTGCGCGCGAGCCCGCGCTTCGTGCGCTTTCGCGCCGGCACGCTCGTGACGTCCTCGCCGAAGAGCTCGACGCTGCCGGACGAGGCGGCCAGGTCTCCCGAGATGACGTTGAAGAGCGTGGTCTTGCCGGCCCCGTTGGGGCCGAGGATGGCCCGACGCTCGCCGTGAGCAACGTCGAGATCGACGTCACTCACGGCGAGGAGACCGCCGAAGCGCCGGCCGACTCCCCGCAAGCGGAGAGTCGGCGCGGCGCTCGGAACGGTGGTCGGAGCCTCTGTCATTCGCTACTTGATGATCGTCTGCGTGACAACGCCGTTCCGCACTTCGCGGATCTTGCCCTGCCACGGCAGCTTCTTCTTGACGCACTTCGGCTGCGAACGACCCGGAGCCGGGCTCGACGGCTTGAACAGCCCGCCGAACGACTGATCGACGTTCGGCACGAAGCCGACGATCTTGGTTCCGATCGAGCCGTCCGCGTTCTTGACGACCTGCAGTGGGTACTGATCCTGGATCGCCTGGCGGCGAGCGTCGAGCTTCACGACTCCGCCGTCGGAGATCTCGTAGGCCGACTGGTTGCTCCTCGGCATCGCGCGCTGCAACGCCGCACCCACCTGGCCACCGTTGGCACTCAGAGCGCGGACGAGTGCCCAGGCGGCGTTGTAGTAGTTGTAAACGAAGCCGTCGGCTGCGGGCAGCTTCGGATACCACTTCTTCATCACTGCCTCATAGGCCCTCGCCCGGGGTGTCTTGAGACCCGGACCGGTGCCGAACCCGCCGACGTACGTTCCGACGACCTTCGGGCCGACGACCTTGTCGGCGCCGAGGAAGGCGAAGAACAGGTTGCCGGCGTGCTGCCTCGGGTTGATCGCCCCGTACGCCTGTTCGAACGCCTTCAGGCTGGATGCCGTCCCGGTGCCGCCGACGACCCAGATGTAGCCGTCGACCGTGCCCGGGCGCGGCAGCTGCCGCACGAACGGGGCGTAATCGGTCGTGTTGAGCGGCGGGAACACGCGCTTGGTGATCTGCCCGCCGATCGCGCAGAAGTCGGCGACGATGCCGGCGCCGGACGTCCAGCCGAAGCTGTAGTCGTCCATGACGATCGCGGCGCGACGCCACCCGAGCTTCTTGTAGAGGATTTCGCCGAGGCCCGCGTTCCACTGGGCTCCGTCGCCGTGATAGCGGAACACGTTCTTGGGCGCGATCTGCAGGGTCGGATCCTGTGAGCCTGCCGTCCCGATGATGAACGTCTTCGTCGGGTGCGACTTGGCGTAGTTCGCGACCGACACGGCTTCGTCGCCGGAGAGCGGGCCGAGCATCACGTCCGCCTTCAGCTGCTCCATCAGCCGCCGCGTCTCCTTCAACGCGGTCGGGCCCGTGTCGTCGCCACAGCCGTAGCCGACGATCTGAACATTGTGGCCCCCGACCTTGATCCCCGTCATCCCTGCCGACGGCTTGTTCTTGTTCTTGACCTTGCCGCCCGCGTACTGCGCGAGCGCGGCCTGCGCGCCACCGATGTCGAGCTCGTACCCGAAGGCGAACGCGCCTTTGCAGTCGGTCATGATCGCGACCCTGATCGTGTGCGACTGTGGGGCGGCCAACGAGCCCGACACCCAGACCGATGCGACGGCCCCGAGCACGGCGAGCGGAAGCAGGAGCTTCCAGCTACGCACATTCTTCATCTGTTCCCTCCCTTGCCTCAGTTGTTCTTGCCTGATTGGACGTCTAGACGAGCCGTTCGTTGCCAGCACGACCCCCTTTCACGGAGTGCTCGCCTCCGGAGCGGCCTGGCGCGTCACGGACGCCGTCTCCGGCGTACCGCCGCCGCGCCTGCCGAGGGAGCGCCAGAGGCGGTCCCACAGGCCCATGAGCCCGTCCGGCGAGACGATGACGATGACGAGGAAGATCAGGCCGATGATCGTGTTGAAGCTGCCCCCGATCACGGGCAACTCGACATCGCGGACGTAGTTGTTGATCACGATGAAGGCGAAGGCGCCGACCCAGGCACCCTCGATCCGGGCGAGCCCGCCGATGACGGCGATCACGAGCAGCTCGATCGTCGCTGCGAGGCCGATGTTCCCCGGGGCGATCTGCCCGTCCCACCAGACGAGGAGGATTCCCGAGAGGGCGGCCACGAAGGAGGCGAAGCCGAACGCGAGCGCCCGGTGCAGCGGGACGTTGTAGCCGAGCGAGCTCATGCGGACGGGGTCGTCCCGCACGCCTTGCAACGAGAGCCCGAACGGCGTCCGAATCAGGTACCGGATCGCTCCGTAGACCGCGAGCGACGTCCCGAAGCCGATGTAGTAGAGCTTGTCGGGGTGGCCGACGACCTCGCCCACGAAGCCCGGCATGTAGCGGTTGATCCCGGCGATCGGCGAGAAGCCGCCGAACTCCGTCACCTGGCCGAAGAAGTAGTTCGCGATCACACCGTAGGTCAGCGTCAGCATCAGGAAGTAGATCCCGAGACTGCGCGCGGCGACGAGCCCGAAGATCACCCCGATCACCGTCGTGATCACGAGCGCGAGCACGAGCGCGACCGTCGGGTCCCAGCCCAGGGTCAAGCCCTTCGTCTCGCCGCCCGCGCCCCCTCGCGTGACCATGTTCCCGAGCAGGTAGGCGGAGATGCCCATCAGCGCGGTCTGGGCGAGCGAGGTCATGCCGCCGTAGGCGGAGAGGAAGATCAGGCTGGCCGCCGCGATCCCGAAGATGAACATCTGGGTCAGAATCGTGTTGACCCAGTAGTCGTTGAAGACCACCGGGCCGAGCGCGAGCAAGACGAGCGCACCGAGGCCGATGACGCGCTCGACCGTCCCCTTCGGATCGAGCCTCGTCCTCACCCGGCTCTCCCGAAGAGCCCCTGCGGGCGGAAGGCGAGCACGAGCGCGATCAGCACGAACGTGAGCACGATCGAGTACTGCGAACAGCAGTTGTCACTCGTGATCGGCAGGTACGCGGCGGAGAAGGTGAGCACGAGCGCGTAGAGCAGAGCGCCCGCCGCTGCACCCAGTAACGATCCCATCCCCCCGACGATGACGACGACGAGTGCGTTCAGCAGCCACTGCGCGTCCTGCCCGGAAGCGACGTTCCCCTGCGACGTCCCGACGGCTGCGCCGAGCGCGGCCAGCGCCGCCCCGATCGCGAACGCGATCGCGAACGTCTTCTGGATGTTGATCCCGAGCGCCGAGGTCATCTGCGGGTCGTCGACGCCGGCGCGGATCACCTTCCCGGTCCTCGTCCGGTAGAGCCAGAGCCAGAGCGCGATCCCGACGGAGACGCCGAGCCCGAGCATGACGAGGCGGGCGAGCGAGTAGTCGACGTTCCAGACCTTCAGGTCGATCCGGCGCTCGGTCCAGCCCGGCCAGGTGAGGCTGACAGCGTTCCCGCCGCCCACCTGCTCGGTCCCCTGCCTCGGAAAGTGCGCGATCACCTGGTCGGCGACGATCACCGAGACCGCGATCGTCAGCAGCGCCTGGCGCAGATCCTGGCCCTGGTTCCAGCGGAGCAGCGTCTGCTGGACGACGAGCCCGACCACGGAGACGATCGCGGCCGCGATCAGCACCGGGAGCACCCACTCCCAGGTCTTGACGTCGATGCCCGCGATCGCGAACCCTCCCTGGCCCGTCATCCGCTGCTGCACCTCGTAGGCGATGTAGCCGGCGAGGAGGTAGAACGAGCCGTGGGCCATGTTCACGACCCGCATCAGGCCGAAGATGAGCGAGAAGCCGCTCGCGACGATGAAGAGCAAGCCCGCGAACGTGACCGCGTCGAGCAGGATCAGCAGGAACGAGCCAGGGTCGTCCGTCGCCGAGCCGAAGTTCGTCGTCCGCCAGTTCCCGAAGCCGATCTCGGGCGGCGGCTCGGCGATCACGGCGACGTAGAGAATCGCGAAGAGAACGAGCGCTGCGGCCGCCAGCTTCGGCAGCAGACGGAAGTCCAGGAAACGCAGCGAATCGCTCAACCCGGGGCCGAACCTAACAAGCCCTCAGCGGACTTTCAACGTGGAACTACTCGATAATCGATGATCCTCCTACGGTGCCCGGGCGCTCCTGCTCCCAGGCCAGGCCGGCCGCGAGCACGACCTCGTCGGTGGGTGCGATCAGCTGCATGTTTCCGATCGCCAGGCCCGCCCAGCCGGTCAGGTTCACCCAGCGCAGGAACGAGGTGAGCGGCAGCCGGATCGCGAGCTCGTCGGCGTCCTCCGGCGGCAGCTCGATCGCGTAGCAGGGGCTGACGTAGAGGTCGACTTCGGGCTCGTAGCGCCGCCACTCCTCGATCGCCGCGTAGGCCGCCGCGACCTCGTCCGGACGGACGTCCTGCGCCACCTCGAGCTTGTGCCGCATCACGTCGCCGTACGCGTCGGCCCGGCTCGGGAAGGTCGCCGCGTGCGACTGCGCCGCCTCGTGCTGAAACTGTGGCCAGGTGTTCGCCGACGGCTCCGGAACGCTCGCCTCGACGACGCGGGCGCCCAGCCGCTCGAGTGCCGGCACCCACGCCTCGGCCAGGTCGCTGCGCTCCGTCGCACGGCCGTCGCCGATCCCGGGCGGCTGCCGCAGCAGGCCGACCGTGAGCCCCGCCAGGCGAGGCTCCGGAACCGCCCGCTCGGTCAGGACCGACCACATCAGCGCGACGTCCCCGACGCTCCGAGCCATCGGCCCCGCAGTGTCGAGCGTCGGACAGAGCGGGAAGGCGCCCTCCATCGAGACCGAGCCCCATTGCGACTTGAGCCCGACGACCTCGCACGCCGCCGACGGCAGGCGGATCGAGCAGCCGGTGTCGGTGCCGAGCGCGAGCTCGCAGAGCCCGGCCGCGAGTGCGGCGGCGGAGCCGCTCGACGAGCCGCCGGTCGTCCGGCCGGGGTGCGCCGGATTCCCACACGTGCCGTACCACTGGCTGGCGCCGAGGACGCTCCACGCGAACTCGGGCAGGTGGGTCTTGCCGACCAGGACCGCACCGGCGTCGAGCAGGCGCTGGACAGCGACGGCGTTCCGCTCGGGCACGTGGTCGCGGTAGAGCCCGGAGCCGTACGTCGTCCGGATCCCCGCCGTGTCGAAGAGATCCTTCACCGCGAGCGTGCGGCCCGAGAGCGGCCCCGGCGTGGGCGGGCCGGGATCCACGCGGGTGATGAAGGCGTTCCAGTCGGCCATCACGACGGGAGCAGCGCGATCGCCTCGATCTCGACTTTCGCGCCGGGAACCGCAAGCCGGGAGACCTCGACGAGCGTGCTCGCCGGCCGCATCTCGCCGAAGACCTCCTGCCGCACCGGGTTGAGCAGCGGCCGGTCGTCGACGTCGGTGAGGTAGACGGTGACCTTGACCACGTCTTCGAAGCCGCACCCGGCCCCGGCGAGCACCGCGCGCATGTTCTCGAACACCTGCCGCGCCTGCGCGGCGACGTCGTCGCCGCCGACGAGCGCTCCGCGGCCGTCGACGCCGACGAGACCGGAGACGAAGAGGAGCCCGTCAGCGACCACGGCATCGGTGTAGTGCGAGATCGGCTCGGCGAGCGCGGCCACTCTGATCTCCCGGCGGCTCACGTCGCCGCCGCCTGAAGCTGGCTGAGCCGGACCCGGGGACTGATCTGCTCGGGGTCGACCGGGAGCTCGAGCAGTGCCGGGAGGCCCGAGCCGAGCGCCCGCTCGAAGGCCGCTTCGAAATCAGCCGTTCGCTCGACCCGCTCGCCGTAGCCGCCGTACGCCTGGGCCAGCGCGGGGAAGTCCGGGTTGGCCAGGTCGGTGCCGATCGCGCGGCCGGGGAACTCGCGCTCCTGGTGCATCCTGATCGTCCCGTACATGCCGTTGTTGACCAGGAGCACGATGATCGGCAACCCGTACTGGACGGCGGTGGCGAACTCCGGCGAGCTCATCAGGAAGTCGCCGTCGCCGGCGAAGCAGAGCGCGATCCGGTCCGGGTGGACGAGCTTCGCCGCGATCGCCGCCGGGACGCCGTACCCCATCGAGCCGCTCCGCGGGCACACCTGCGTGCCGAACTGCGTGAACTCGGCGAAGCGGTGCGCCCAGACGGTGAAGTTGCCGGCGCCGGTGGTCTGGATCGCGTCGCCGGGCAACCGGCCGCGCAGGAACGCCATGATCTCGCCCAGGTCGACCGGCCCCTCCATCGGCCCGTGCCGCAGGTTTTGCTCGTAGTCCGCACGCGCCGCCTGCGTCCACTCCCGCCACCGCGGCTCGACCGGCTCGAGCTGGCGCAGCGCGGCAGCGAGCCCGGGCAGCCCGGACGCGATCGGGAGCGTGGGCTGGTAGACGAAGCCGAGCTCGGCCGGATCGGGATGGGCGTGGACGAGCGTCTGCCGCGGCCGCGGCACGTCCAGCAGCGTGTAGCGCCGCGTCGGCACCTCTCCGAGCCGTCCGCCGATCGCGATCACGAGATCGGACTCGCGAACCCGCGTCGCGAGTGCCTCGTCCATCGCGACGCCGAGCACGCCTGCGTACGACGGGGACCGGTTGTCGACGAAGTCCTGGCAGCGGAACGAACAGGCGACGGGCAGCTCGTTCTCCTCGCAGAAGCCGAGCGCGTCCTCCCCGGTCTGCTGCGTCCAGCCGCCCTCGCCGACGATCACGAGCGGCCGTTCGGACGCCGCCAGCAGCTCTCGGAGGCGGGCGAGGTCGTCCGCGGGCGGCACCGACCTGGGGACGACGACAGGCTGCGCGTCCTCCACGTCGGCTTCCTCGGCGAGCACGTCCTCGGGTAGCGCGAGCACGACGGGCCCCGGCCTCCCCGAGAGGGCGAGCGAGAAGGCGCGCTCGAGGTGCTCGGGCAGGCGCTCGGCGCGATCGACGTGCCAGGCGGCCTTCGCGATCCCGCCGAACACCCGCTCGTAGTCCAGCTCCTGCCAGGCCTCCCGGCCCTGGAACGCGCGAGGAACGTGCCCCACGAGGAGGAGCAGCGGGGTCGAGTCCTGCTTCGCGGTGTGAACGCCGACCGCCGCCTGCGTCGCCCCCGGGCCGCGGGTGACGAGGCAGATTCCCGGCCGCCCCGTCAGCTTGCCGTACGCCTCCGCGGCGTTCGCCGCCCCTTGCTCGTGCCGGCAGGAGACGAGCCGGATCGGGGAGTCGTGGAGCGCGTCGAGCACGGGCAGGAAGCTCTCGCCGGGGAGACAGAAGGCGAGGTCGGCCCCGTTGAGCTCGAGCTGGTCGACGAGGATGCGGCCGCCGTTTCTCACAGCGGCGCCTCGAGCAGGATCGTCGCCCGCTGCAGCTTCGGCTTCGCCTCGTCCGCTGGGTCGAGGTAGCGAATCGTTCGCTTCCCCTCCCAGGCGCGCGGCAGGAGCAGGACGCGGACGAACGTCGTCTCCTCACTTGTGGACGCCGTCGCCAGCACGGGATCGTCGGCATCCTCGTACCACCACTCGCCCGCGCGGTAGGTGTGCCGCTCGCCGTCGCGGTCGATCGTCAGCTCCCCACGCAGGAGCCGGCGCAGGCCGGGGCCGGGATGCACGTGCCGGTGCGCGATCCCGCCGGGCGGGAAGTCGACGCGATCGCAGCGCAGCACCCAGTCGCCCGGACCCGGCTGGCCGACGACCTCCCAGACGAGCGCCGGCCCCTCGACACGAGCCGCGCCGAGATGCGCCTCGTTCCGGGCGAGGTCGTAGACGACGCGCGGCCCCTCCTCCGTCTCGACGCCGTCCGGATGCTCGTGGAGCGCGAGCTTCAATGGAAGTACTGCCCGCCGTCGATCACCATCGTCTGGCCCGTGATGAAGCCGGCTCCGGGCGTGCAGAGGAAGACGACGGCGCCGACGACGTCCTCGGGCAGCTGGTCGCGCTGAATCGTCCGGGCCGCCACCGAGGCGCCCTGCAGCGCCTCGATCACCGCCGGCTGGGCCTTGACGCCGTCCGACATCGTGAAGCCGGGAGCGACGCAGTTGACGTGGATCTCGTCCTTGCCGAGCTCCCGCGCGAGGGCGCGGGTGAAGGCGACGATCGCGCCCTTGCTCGTGACGTAGTGGAGCAGGAAGGGAACGCCCCGGAAGGGCGTGCCCGAGGAGATGTTCACGATCTTGCCACCACCCTGCTCGCGCATCGCCGGCACGACGGCCCGGCAGGTCAGGAACATCGAGGCGACGTTGACGTCCATCACCCGCCGCCACTCCTCGAGCGGGATCTCGGTGAACGGCCGCATGGCGAGCGACGCGTACAGGCCGGCGTTGTTGACGAGGATGTCGATCGAGCCGCAGCGGGACATCGTCTCGTCGACCATGCGCGCGACGTCCTCCTCCGACGAGACGTCCGCGCGGATGCCGCCCAGCGGCGGCGCGAGGTCCACGACCACGACCGTGGCCCCTTCCCGCTCCAACCCGACCGCGATCGCGCGCCCGATGCCCTGGGCCGCGCCGGTGACGATCGCGACCTTGCCCTCCAGCTGTCCCATCTCAGCGAAGCGGGGAGAAGGAGGTCGGGACGAGGATTCGGTTCTGCTGGGTGTGCATCAGCGGCTGCACGCGGCGGAGGAAGTCCTGCCAACGGCTGTCGGCCTGGAGAAGCGCGCGCTTCTCCTCCCGCTCGGCGTAGGAGTCGTAGCGCCAGAGCGTCGTGTAGGTGGAGAGCGCGCCGATGTCGGTCGTGAACGCGCCGACGAGGCCGCCGAGCAGCTCCTCCTGCAGCGGGATCCCCTCGCTCTCGTACAGCCGGACGAGCTCCGGGAGCTTCCCCGTGTAGACGTGGTAGTCGCGCTGCTCCACGATCACTGCTCGTCCACGCCCCCGATCGCGACGTACTTCAGCTCGAGCCACTCGTCGAGCCCGTACTTCGAGCCCTCGCGGCCGATCCCCGACTCCTTCATCCCGCCGAACGGCGCGACCTCGGTCGAGATGAAGCCGGTGTTGATCCCCACGATCCCGTACTCGAGCGCCTCGGACACGCGCCACGTCCGTGCGTTGGACTCCGAGTAGAAGTAGGCCGCGAGCCCGTACGGCGTGTCGTTGGCCGCGCGCACCGCCTGGCCTTCGTCCGCGAAGCGCGCGATCCCGGCGACCGGGCCGAACGTCTCCTCGCGGCTCATCGCGGCGTCGGCGGCCACGCCGGTCAGCACCGAGGGCTGGAAGAACTGGCCCTCGACGCGGCTTCCCCCGAGCTGGAGCTCTGCCCCGCGCTCGACCGCATCGTTGACGTGGCGCTCGACCTTCGCCACCGCCGGCTCGTCGATCAGCGGCCCGACGTCGGCGCCGGGCGTGAACCCGTCCGCGACCGTCAGCCCGGCCGCGGCGCTCGTGAAGCGCTGGACGAACTCGTCGTAGACGCCGTCCTGGACGAGGATCCGGTTCGCCGTGATGCAGGTCTGGCCGGAGTTGCGGAACTTGCAGAGGACGGCCCCGGCGACGGCGGCATCGAGGTCGGCGTCGTCGAAGACGAGAAACGGCGCGTTGCCGCCGAGCTCGAGCGACACCTGCTTCAGCTGCTCGGAGCACTGCCGCATCAGGAGCTTGCCGATCTCGGTCGAGCCGGTGAACCCGAGCTTGCGCACGAGCGGGTTCGACGTCAGCTCCGCGCCGATCGCAGGCGCGTCCTCGGCGGCCCCGGTGACGACCGAGAGGACGCCCGCCGGCAGGCCGGCCTCTTCGGCGAGAGCGGCGATCGCGAGCGCCGAGAGCGGCGTCTGCTCGGCCGGCTTCAGCACCATCGTGCAGCCGGCGGCCAGCGCAGGCGCCGTCTTGCGCGTCGGCATCGCCGCCGGGAAGTTCCAGGGCGTGATCCCCGCGGTCACTCCGACGGGCTGCTTGAGGACGAGGATCCGCCGGTCGGCGCTCGGAGACGGGATCGTGTCGCCATAGGCCCGCTTCGCCTCTTCGCCGAACCACTCGTAGAACGAGGCGGCGTATGCGATCTCGGTCCGCGCCTCCGCGAGCGGCTTGCCCTGCTCGGTCACGAGCAGCCGCGCGAGATCCTCCTCGTGCTCGAGCATCAGGTCGGCGAGACGCCGAAGCACGCTCGCTCGGCTCTTCGCCGTGCGGGCCCGCCACTCCGGGTACGCCCGCTCGGCCGCCTCGAGCGCGCGGCGGGTCTCGTCGGCTCCCAGCCGAGGCACCTCGGCGATCACCTCGCCGGTCGCCGGATTCGTGACCGGGAACGTCCGGCCCGAGTCGGAGTCCACCCAGCGACCGTCGACGTAGGCCTGCCGGCGCAGCAGCGGAAGCTCGACGACGGTCATCGCGCCCGTTCGCCGTTCAAACTGCCGCCGGAACCCCGCCCAGCGCCTCGGTCACGGCCGCGAAGGTCGTCACGGTCGAGACGTTCTGGAGCGCGAAGTTGATCGACGCGTTGTGCCAGTCGGGGTTCATCGTCGAGCAGCCGTCCTCGGGGACGACCATGAAGAACCCCTTGTCCGCGCCGGTCCGCGCCGTGTGCTCGATCGACATGTTCGTCCACGCACCGGTGACGATGACCGTGTCGCGGCCGAGGCCGGCGAGGATCAGCTCGAGCTTCGTCCCCTGCCACGCGCTCATCCGCATCTTCTCGACGACGATGTCCCCGTCCTGCGGCTCGAGCCCTTCCGCGGGCGCCGCACCCCACGTGCCGCGGACGAGTGCGCCCGAATCCTTGACGCCCTGGAAGAGCGGCGCGTTCAGCTTCAGCCCGGGCGCGCCCTCCTCGACGATGTACCAGACGTGGATCACCGGGATCCCCTTGCTGCGGCAGGTCTCGGCGAGCGCCTTCACGTTCTCGACGACGTGCTGCTCCTTCGCGTGGCCGGGCGAGCCGCTCTCCGCGAAGGCGCCGCCGTCGATGATCACGTCGTTCTGCAGGTCCTGGATGATCAGGGCGCAGCGGCCGGGGTCCAGGGTCAGTGCTTCCTCGTTCATCGTCCCTCCATGTAGGGCTCGCGGCGCGGGCCGACGGTTGCCTGGATCGTGTACAGCGAGGTCGAGCTCGGGATGAAGACGGTCCGCCAGTCGTCGCCGCCCCAGGTCAGGTTGCCCGTGTTCTCGGGGACCTTGATCACGCCGAGATGCTCGCCCGCCGCGGAGATGATCCAGATCCCGGCCGGGCCGGTGACCCAGATGTTGCCCTGCTCGTCGCACTTCATCCCGTCGGGGATCCCTTCCTCGATCACCCCGGAGCCGACGCCCTCGAAGAACAGGCGGCCGTTCGAGAACGTCCCGTCCGCGGCGACGTCGTAGACCTTGATGTGCGCGCGCGGCGTGTCGTTGATGTAGACGAGCGACTCGTCGGGCGAGAAGCAGACGCCGTTCGGCATCTCGAACTCGTCCTTCTCGACGACGAGCTCGACGTCGTCCGGGCCGCCGCCGGGCGGAATCCGGAAGACACCCTGCCAGCCGAGCTCGCGCTCGCGCTCGATCCCGAATCCGGGCATCCGCCCGTACCAGGGGTCGGAGAAGTAGATCGACCCGTCCGAGCGGACGCAGACGTCGTTGGGGCTGTTCAGGTAGGAGCCCTCGTAGTGGTAGGCGAGCACCTCGCGGGAGCCGTCGCGCCGCTCGCGCCAGAGCCCGCTCGTGACGTGCTCGCAGACGAGCAGGTCGAGGTTCGCGTCCAGCGTCATCCCGTTGCACTTGAAGCTCGGCCGCATCACTTCCTCGGCGCCCTTGCCGGGTGTGTACTTGCGCCGGACGTCGCCGGGCATGTCGGAGAAGAGGAGGTACCCGTCGGGATGCCAGATCGGGCCTTCGGTGAAGGTGAAGCCGGTCGCGACCCGCTCGACGGCGGATCCCTCCTCGACCAGCTCGTAGATCGCGGGCGACTTTGCCTCGATGCCGAGGCCGGTCTCGGTGCTCGCCACCGCGCCTCCTTTCGTCGGAGATGTCGCAGTGACTCTAATACGACGATCGATGATCGAGCGAGGACTCCAGGCGCACGCCTGCATCGCGAGGCCTCGCCAGCCCCAACGTTGACCGATGTTGTCGAGCCGACTACGGTTCGCGTCAATCTGAGGACTGGGGGAGGAACAGTGGTCAGGAAGAGAGTTCGCGTCAGCGTGGCAATGCTCGTCTTCGCGCTTGTGTGTGTGACGGCGGCAACTGCCGGGGTTACGGCGCTCGTGACGGGTGCGCAGATCAAGGACGGCACGATCGAGTCGCGAGACGTAAAGAACGGCACGCTCCGGTCCTCCGACCTGGCGCCCCAGGTGCTTTCATCGCTTCGGGGTCCCCGCGGACTCCGGGGCGCCCCGGGAGCCCAGGGGCGCACCGGGTCGCCGGGCCCGACTGGTCAAGCCGGCCCTCAGGGCCCTGCCGGGCAGACCGGCCCGCAGGGTGTTCAGGGCCAAGCGGGCCCTGCCGGAGGACCGCAAGGTCCCGCTGGTCCTGCCGGCCCTGCAGGTCCCGCCGGGCCCGCCGGGCCCGCCGGAGCTGCGGGTGCTACCGGGCCTGCAGGCCCGGCTGGCCCTGGTGGAACAGGACTCGCGGGCTATGAGCAGCTGATGAGCAACGCGGTCACTGTCCCAGCGGGAGGATCGAACATCACCACCCTTCACTGCCCCACCGGCAAGGGCGTTCTCGGCGGTGGAATGTCATCGAGCGACGATCGGCTGACCGTCCTCAAGTCCTTCCCGATCACTACTTCGGCCCCACTGCAGTACGGCTGGATGGTTCAGGTGAGAAATCCCGACCAGACGAACAGCGACATCTACCGCGTCTACATCACTTGCGCCACCCTCGGGTGACTCGGGCAGTCGCAGTAGCTGAGCGGCTGGTGCCACGACGGTGACAGGAAGTCTTCCGAGACGACCTCCCTGTCAACACGGCCGAATCATCTTCACCCAGGAAAGGCTCGAAGTGCTGCCAGTTCGCCCTGATCGTTTCCTCAAGGTGCTTCGTCAGGCCGAAAGCATAAGAGCACGTTCCTCACCCAACGTGGCGATGCTCCGATCACGGCTGCCATCCGACGCGCGACCTCTACGAATTCCTGGTCAAGCTCATCGATTGAAAGCTCCTAGGCGATGTCAGCGTCGAACAGACCCTCGATTACGCGACGTGGTCGCCCTGCCCGGTCGAGCGCTTCTTCTGCGAGCAGCCCCCGGAACACGAACTCGTAGGGCACCCCGTGAGTTGTCATTGGAGAAGATGTGTTCGAAGGCTCCTAAACAGTGCGTCGTATACGGCCGGATCGCGCGTCTCCGGCAGTTGAATGTGATCGCGGATACGAGACCGCCCAACGTCAAGGACGGCGGAGTCGAACGATGCGGCCTGAAATACGCGCGCCCTGGAATGACAAAAGGCCCGCATTTGCAAGTTTCGAGAGAGCCGACGCGCGGACTCGAACCGCGGACCCCTTCATTACGAGTGAAGTGCTCTACCAGCTGAGCTACGTCGGCGGGGAGCGCCCAGTGTAGCCAGGCTTGGACGCCCGCATCGGCCGGGCGCAGGCGCGATCGGGTAGGTTCGGGTCGATGGGCGCCAGGGCCGAGACCGACCGCCTGCGCGGCCTCGTCGAAGCCGGGATCGCGCTCAGCTCCGAGCTCTCGCTCGACGATCTGCTGCGGAAGCTCGCGGAGACGGCGGCCGCCCTCACCGGTGCCCGCTATGCCGCGCTGGGCGTGATCGACCAGTCGGGAACGGGCCTCGAGCGCTTCCTCCACACCGGGATCGACGCCGAGACCGCGGACAGGATCGGCGAGCTTCCGCGCGGACGCGGCATCCTCGGCGCGCTGATCACCGACGCGCGCCCGCTGCGGCTGGAGTCGATCACAGACGATTCGCGGTCGGTCGGCTTCCCGCCCCACCATCCGCCGATGCGCGGCTTCCTCGGCGTCCCGATCCTCCTCCGCGGCCGCGCCTTCGGCAACCTCTACCTGACCGAGAAGGAGACGGAGTCGTTCACCGCCGAGGACCAGGAGCTCGTCGAGACGCTCGCGAGCCAGGCCGCCGTCGCGATCGAGAATGCGCGCCTCTACGAGGCCGCGACGTCCTGGTCGGAGCAGCTCGAGGCGCTGAACGAGGTCGGGACCGCGCTCGCGAGCGAGATCGAGCTCGCGCCGCCTGCTCGAGCTGATCGCGCGCCGGCTGCGCGCTCTGATCGGCGCGCGTCTGGTCACGATCGCGCTGCCGGCCGGAGACGGGACGCTGACGGTCGAGGCGGCGGACGGCGCCGACGCCGACGTGATCGTCGGTGTTCAGCTCGAGCGAGTCGGCTCGAAGAGCGGCCGGGTGCTCGAGCGGCGCCGCGCGGAGCGCGTCGACTCGCTGCTCGACGACCCCGAGGTCGACCAGGAGGCGGCCGCGGCGCCTCGGCGCGCGCAGCGGCCTCTACGTCCCCCTCGTCGCCGCCGGGCGGCCGATCGGAGTGATCGTCGCCCACGACAAGGAGGGCACCGACCCGCGCTTCACCGAGGCCGACCTGCGCCTCGCCGAGACGTTCGCGCCGCGCGCCGCCGTCGCCGTCGACCTCTCCGCTCGCGTCGCCAGCGACGCCCTGCGCCGCGTGGTCGAGGCGCAGGAGCTCGAGCGGCGGCGGCTCGCGCGCGAGCTGCACGACCAGACCGGGCAGGAGCTGACATCCGTCCTGCTCGGCCTGAAGGCCGTCGAGGAAGCGAAGACCGACGCGGAGCGTGTCGCAGCGCTCGCCGCCGTCCGCGAGCAGGTGGTCGACACGCTCCACGACGTCCGCCGTCTCGCTGTCGAGCTACGGCCGAAGGCGCTCGACGACTTCGGCCTCGCCGCCGCGCTCGAGCGCCTGCGCGAGACCTTCTCGGAGCAGACCGGCATGCGCGTCGACCTCGAGGCGCACGTCGGCGACCGGCTGCCGAGCGATGTCGAGACGGCGCTCTACCGAATCGTGCAGGAGGCGCTGACGAACATCGTCAAGCACGCGCAGGCGAGCTCGGTCAGCATCGTCCTCGCCCGCAGCGCCCGCGCGATCACGGCGGTGATCGAGGACGACGGTCGCGGCTTCACGCCGGGCGACAGCGGCGACGGGCCTCGGCCTGCTCGGGATGGGCGAGCGGCTCGCGCTCCTCGGCGGCAAGCTGAAGCTCGAGTCGAGCCCCGGCGCCGGGACGACGATCGTCGCCGAGGTCCCCCTGCGATAGTGCCGCTGCGATGAGCGAGACGATCCGCGTCCTGATCGTCGACGACCACGCCGTCGTCCGCAGCGGCCTGCGCAAGGTGCTCGAGGCCGAGGACGAGATCGAGGTCGTCGGCGAGGCGGGCGACGCCCAGGAACGCCGTCTTCCAGACGCGTGAGACCAAGCCGGACGTGATCCTGATGGACGTCGTCATGCCCGGGAAGACGGGGATCGAGGCGATCCCCGACGTCCTCCACGACGCGCCCGAGGCGAAGGTGCTGATCCTCTCGATGCAGGACGACCCGCGCTACGTGCGCGAGGCGTTCGCCGCCGGCGCGTCCGGCTACGTCCTGAAGGAGGCCGTCGACACCGACGTCGTCGCGGCGATCCGCGACGTCGCCGCCGGCGGGCGCTACGTCCAGCCGGCGCTCGGCGCACGGATGCTCGCCGCCGACGCCGAGGAGCGGAAGCGCGCCGAGCAGGATCCGCTCTCCGACCGCGAGCGCGACGTCCTCCGCCTGCTGGCGCTCGGGCACACGAACCAGGAGATCGCGGCCCAGCTCTACCTCTCGGTGCGCACGGCCGAGACGCACCGGGCGCACATCATGCAGAAGCTGCGGATCACGACCCGCGCCGAGCTCGTCCGCTACGCGCTCGAGCAGGGGACTGCTCGACGAGGCGCTAGAGCGCTAGCGCGCGCGCCACGACGAGGCCGGCGTTCCAGCCCGGAGCGCGCCCGCCGGCCGGCGGCCCGGATCGACTCGACGCCGAGGCCGCTGCGCACGATCAGCCAGGAGATCAGCGAGTTGGAGTTCCACATCTCGCCCGCCGCGAGCTCGTCGCGTCCCCAGACGGCTGTCGGCACCTCGGCGCACCAGGTCGAGCAGCCGCTGCGCGAGCGCCGGATCGTCGATGTCAGCCGCTGCGGGCTCTCGACCGCCTCGTCGACGTCCGGGATCGACGCCGTCGCGCCAGCAGCGAACCTCGTACCGGAAGAGCCGCAGGCGTCCCGCCCAGCCGGCTGCCGACCGCGCCCTCGGCGACGACGCCGCGCTCGGCGCCGTTGCCGTCGCGGACGGGCGCCTGCTCGATCACGAAGCTCGCCCTCCGGCACTTCCACCCGGAGCGCAGAGTGGTAGAGGCGCGAGCGGCCTTCGTCGTTGGAGCCGCGCGGCAACCGCCTCGTAGGCGCGGCCGTTCAGCCGCACCGAGTGACCGCCGGCGCCGAGCGGGAGCCAGTAGAGGTCGACGCCGGCCAGTTGAGCGTTCACGGTGCCTAAGCCGCGGCTGGCACGGACGCCGAGGCGCGGACGATCAGCACCGGCCGCTTCGACTCGCCGAGCACGCCGCGCGAGACGCTGCCGAGCAGCGCGCTCGCGATCGCGCCGTGGCCGCGCGAGCCGACGACGATCAGGTCGACGTCGTGCGAGTCGGCGTAGGCGACGATCTCGTCGACCGTGTCGCCGCGGAGCAGCGCCGTCGTCGAGACGACCCCGTGCTCGGCGGCCGACGCGGCGGCCTCGTCGAGCAGCGTTCGGTCGTGCTCGCTGGGCTCGTGCGGAAAGGCGCCGCCGATTGCGCCGAAGCCGGCCGCCGGCACGACGTCCAGCATCGGGCACGACGTGGACGAAGATCAGCTCCGCCGCGTGCTCGGCCGCGAGCTCGACGCCGAAGGCGACCGCCTCGGTCGACGACGGCGAGCCGTCGGTTGCGACCAGGATCCTCTTCATCTCTGCCTCCTTCGCGGTTGCGTGCCTCGAGCATCATCCGTCGCGACACACCCGGGCCGATCCGCGCCGACGCCGATTCGGTGCTGCGTAGTTGGCCGCAGATCCTCGACGCAGGCCGAGCAGGTCCGCGGACGGCGCGGCGATCACGAGCGTCCTCGCGGGCGTGAACGGCCTCGACGCGAAAGCGCGCCCAGGTGGCGCGAGGCGCCCAGCGACCGCATCGCGAACGTCAGCGCGGTTCTCGCCGATCCCGCCGCTGAACGCGAGCACGTCGAGCCCCCCGAGCACGGCCGCCATCGCCGCGACCGCCTTCGCGAGGTGGTACGTGAAGTGGGAGAAGGCGAACGCGTCGTCGAGGCCGCCGAGCGCCCGCAAGCCCGGACTCCTCGTTCAGCTCGCGGTCGAGCGTCGTCGACGCGTGACGCCGGACCGGAGCGAGGTGCAGCAGCGCCCCGGGGTCGACCGAACCGGAGCGTGTGCCCATCGGCGGCGCCCTCGAGCGGCGTGATAGCCCATGGTCGTGTCCACGGACGCGCCCGTCCCGGACCGCGGTCACCGAGCAGCCGCCGCCGAGGTGGCAGACGACGAGCCGGGACGCCGTCGACCTGCTCGGCCACCGACTCGCACGGCGAGCCCGTGGAAGCCGAGCCGCACGATCGAGCCCGCAGGTCGCGCCGGGAGCGCGTAGCGTCGCGCCTCGTCCGGCAGTCGTGCGGTGGAAGCCCGAGTCGGAGACGGCGACGTGCGGGACGTCCGGGCAGCGCCTCGCGCGCGCGCTCGAGCGCCTCGAGCGCCGGCCGGTTGTGCAGCGGCGCGATCTCGGCTCCCTGCTCGATGTACGGCAGATGACCCGGTCGTCGACGAGCGCGGCCTCGATCGCGAGGTCGCCGAGGTGGACGATCCGGTGGCCGACGGCATCGGCGGCGACGAAGTCGTCGACCGGGCGTCGCGCTTCCGTCCTCGCGACGAGCGAGAGCTTGAGGCTGGTCGAGCCGGCGTTGACGACGAGGACGTTCAGTAACGGCCAGGTCCAGTCGCGGATCTCCGGGTCGTCGTCGCCGTGCTCGCGCGTGTAGGCGCGGGCCGCGCAGCCGGCGCTCCTCCATCTCCTGGCGCAGGTGCGCCGCCGCGCTCGGCGAGGCCGGGGACGCGGTCGATGACGTCGATCACGAGGTGGAAGCGGTCGAGGTCGTTGAGCATCGACCATGTCGAACGGCGTCGTCGTCGTGCCCTCCTCCTTGTAGCCGCGCACGTGCAGGTTGCGCGTGGTTCGCGCGCCGGTAGGTGAGCCGGTGGATCAGCCACGGGTAGCCGTGGTAGGCGAAGACGATCGGCCTGTCGAGTCGTGAAGAGCGCGTCGAACTCGGTGTCGGAGAGCCCGTGCGGATGCTCGCTCTCCGGCTGCAGCCGCATCAGGTCGACCACGTTGACGACGCGCACCTTCAGCTCCGGCAGGTGCTCGCGCAGGAGCGCCGCGGCGGCGAGCGTCTCGAGCGTCGGGATGTCGCCGGCGCAGCCGAGCACGACGTCGGGCTCGCCGCCGTCGTCGTTCGAGGCCCAGTCCCAGATGCCGAGCCCGCGCGTGCAGTGGACGATCGCGTCGTCCATCGAGCAGGTAGTCGAGCGCCGGCTGCTTGCCGGCGACGATCACGTTGACGTAGTTGCGGCTGCGCAGGCAGTGGTCGGCGACCGAGAGGAGCGTGTTCGCGTCCGGCGGCAGGTAGACGCGGATCACCTCGGCCTTCTTGTTCACGACGTGGTCGATGAAGCCGGGATCCTGGTGGGAGAAGCCGTTGTGGTCCTGGCGCCAGACGTGCGAGGTGAGCAGGTAGTTGAGCGACGCGATCGGCCGGCGCCACGGGATGTCGCGCGTCGTCTTCAGCCACTTCGCGTGCTGGTTGAACATCGAGTCGACGATGTGGATGAAGGCCTCGTAGCAGTTGAAGAGGCCGTGCCGGCCGGTGAGCAGGTAGCCCTCGAGCCAGCCCTGGCAGAGGTGCTCGGAGAGGACCTCCATCACGCGGCCGTCCGGCGCGAGGCCGTCGTCGGTCGGGCCGATCTCGGCGTGCCAGGTCCGGTCGGTGACCGAGAAGACGTCGCCGAGCCGGTTCGACGCGGTCTCGTCCGGGCCGAAGAGCCGGAAGGTCTCCGGGTTCTGCGCGATCACGTCGCGCAGGAAGCCGCCGAGCACGCGCGTCGCCTCGCTCGTGCTCGTCGCCGGCGCCGTCGACCTCGACCGCGTAGTCGCGGAAGTCGGGCAGCACGAGGTCGCGCAGCAGCACGCCGCCGTTCGCGTGCGGGTTCGCGCTCATCCGGCGCTCGCCCTCGCGGCGCGAGCGCGGCGAGCTCGGGCACGAGCCGGCCGTCGTCGTCGAAGAGCTCCTCCGGCCGGTAGCTCCGCAGCCACTCCTCGAGCAGGCGCGAGGTGCGCCGGGTTGTCGCGGACGTCGGCGAGCGGCACCTGGTGCGAGCGCCAGCGTGCCCTCGACCGGCTTGCCGTCGACCTCCTTCGGCCCGGTCCAGCCCTTCGGCGTCCGCAGGACGAGCATCGGCCAGCGCGGGCGCGTCGACGTCGCCGCCGCCGCGCGCCGCGCGCTGGATCGCCGCGGATCTCGTCGAGCGCCTCGTCGAGCGCTGCGGCGAAGCGCCTGTGCACCGTCGCGCGGGTCCTCGCCGTCGAAGCCGCCGGTGACGAGGAGCGGCTCGCCAGCCGTAGCCCTCGAACAGCGCGACGAGCTCCTCGCTCGGGGATGCGGGCGAGCACGGTCGGGTTGGCGATCTTGTAGCCGTTCAGGTGCAGGATCGGCAGCACCGCGCCGTCGCGTCGTCGGGTTCAGGAACTTGTTCGAGTGCCAGCTCGCCGCGAGCGGGCCCGGTCTCGGCCTCGCCGTCGCCGACGACGCAGGCGACGAGCAGGTCGGGGTTGTCGAAGGCCGCGCCGAAGGCGTGCGACGAGCGCGTAGCCGAGCTCGCCGCCCTCGTGGATCGAGCCGGGCGTCTCCGGCGCGACGTGGCTCGGGATCCCGCCGGGGAACGAGAACTGGCGGAACAGCCGCTGCAGCCCGTCCTCGTCGCGGCGAGATGTCGCGGATAGACGCTCGCTGTACGTGCCCTTCGAGGTAGGCGTTGGCGACGAGCGCCGGGCCCGCCGTGCCCGGGCCCGGTGACGTAGATCGCGTTCAGGTCGCGCGCGCGGATCTGCCGGTTCAGGTGGGCGTAGAGGAGGTTCAGGCCCGGCGTCGTGCCGCAGTGGCCGAGCAGGCGCGGCTTGACGTGCTCGGGCTGCAGCGGCTCGCGCAGCAGCGGGTTGTCGAGCAGGTAGATCTGCGCCACCGAGAGGTAGTTCGCCGCGCGCCAGTAGGCGTCGACCAGGCGTAGTTCCTCGTCGACGAGCACGGTCGTGGTTGTCGCCATCTTGCTCACGTTGACTCCCCAGTGGTTGCTCCGTCCACCCTAGATCGAGCGCGACGCACGGCGGCTCGAAGGTCGCCCGGTAGAAGGCGATGCCGCCGAGGCGGACCAGATCGACGCGGCCACGCTCGAGCTCGCGGCGCTCGTCGGCACCGTCATGCTCTGACGTGCGGCGCTCGGTCATGTCGCGGGTCGAAAGCGCCGATCCCGGAGCCTGTTCAGTGAGAGCCCGTCCCCTTCGGGTTGCCGACCTTGAGCAGGCCGACCTGGCCGAGATCGACGTCCGCGAAGGCGTGCGAGACGACGGGGTAGAGACCCTCGTCGTCGATCGTGACGTCGAAGACCGCGCCGCCGCCGGCGGGGACGATCACCGTCTGGACGTCCTGCTGGGGCGGGCTCGTCAGGTCGGAGTTGACCCAGGCGCGGTCGAAGATCGCGCCGACGACGTGGAAGTTGACGTTGTTGGTCGGCCCGGCGGCGACGACCCAGAAGCGCGTCGTCGTCACCAGGATCGCGGTCAGCGGATGCGTGACGTACTGGTTCGCGTAGCCGTTGAACGTGACCCAGTCGGCCATCCTGGCCCGTGCCTTCGCCATGTCGAGCGACGCGGGCTCTGCGATTCCGTCGCCGTTCAGGTACCACTCGCTGCCGACGAGCACGTACTCGTTGTCGACGGCGGCAGAGCCTCCTTCGGCTCGACGACGATCGCGCCGTACATGCCGTTGGCGATGTGCGCCGAGCACGGGCTTCGTGCCGCAGTGGTACATGAAGACGCCGGGATCGCCCGCGACGAAGCGGAACGTGATCGACTGGCCCGGCAGCGACGTCCTTGAAGGCGACGTTCGGGGCGATCCGCGCGGCGTGGAAGTCGATCGAGTGCGGATCGCGCCGCCGTTCGTCAGCGTCATCTCGACCGTCTGGCCCTCGCGGACGTGGATCGACCGGCCCGGGCGCGCCGTGGCCGTCGAAGGCCCAGGTGTTGTACTTGACGCCCGGCGCGATCTCGACGGTCATGTCCTTCAGCGTCATCTGGACCTTGACGAGGTCACCGGCGGAGCGCGGCGGCAGACGTCGCGTCGTAGGGCGTGTGTGCCTCGGCGAGCTCGGCCGCGTTCTCCGGCACGACGCCGGCGAAGCTCGTCAACGGCAGCGCCGTGTTGTCGGATCGCGGCACCGTTTGCCGGCGCCAGCAGCGGCGGCGGCGGCGTCGTCGCGCGATCCGCGCGCGTCGGCCCACATCAGCAGCGCGAAGAAGCCGAACGACGGCGACGGTGAGCCGAGGATCATCGGCCGCCATCGAAGGCGCCGAGTGCGTCTCGGGGCTCGCGGGCGGCGCATGTTGCGGGTGAGGTCATGGCGGTCGATCTCCCTTCGGCTGCGACGGTCGACTCGAGAGGTCGAGCGCGACGCGTCCCTGCAGGCCTAGCCGACGCACCGACTCGCTGCGGTTTCCGCAGCGCAAGCTCCGAAGCCGAGGCCGACGCCGCGACGATGCTCGGCGACGGCCGCTGCGGTGCCAGACGTCCACCGGGCGCTCGCCCTCGACGACCAGCAGTGGTCGATCTCCGTACTCGTTCATCAGCCGACCGCCGCCTCGACCCGGTCGCACGCCGGGACGGCGATCGGGATCGGCGGTCATCCACTCGCGCACGCGCCCTCGCTCGGGTGGACGCGCGCGGCGAACGGCGCGCAGCAGGTCGCGCGACGGTCAGGATCCCGATCAGGCGCCGAAGTCAGGGCGACTGCCGCCGCGCCGGTGTCGCGGTCGCGCATCGGCTCGCCGACCTCGCCGAGGATGTCCTTGGGCGAGACGACGAGCAGGTCGCAGGACATCGACCTCGCCGACCGTCGTCGCCCTCGCCCTGCGCCTCGCTCGAGCACGCGGCGCCGCCAGCCGGTCGAGCTCTCGCGCGGCGAGCTCGACCTCGATCGCGGATCGCGCCCGGCGGCGCCTACGGCTCCGGCGGGCTCTCGACGCCGGCGAAGCCGGCGAGGAACGGCGCGAGATGGCGGCCGACGATCTTCGCCGGCGGCCACCACAGAGCGATCCGGGCTGGCCGCGTCGGCCTGACCGGCGCCGCCGGTGAGCTCGCGGCGCAGGTAGCGCGGCCGGCCGCCGGTCAGGAGCAACCCGCGCAGCACCGGCCGGAACGGCTCCGGCCGGAGGTCGACGCCGGCGGCCTGGGCGATCGCCTCGGCCGCGGCGTCGGCGAGCTGGGTGGCGATGCCGCCCTGCTTGACCGGGAAGGTGGTGATGTCGCCGGCGGCGTAGACGTCGTCGAGCCCGCGGACGCGCGCCGTACGCGTCGATCGGGATGAAGCCGTCGACGCGTCTGCGGCAGCCCGTCGAGGCGCGCGCCGCGCAGCCGCGGCAGCGCGACGACGCGGTCGGCCTCGATCCGCCCGTCGGAGACGAGCCGCAGCTCGCCGTCCGCGAACTCGGCCGGAGTCGGAGCCGGTCACGAGCGCGATGCCACGCTCGTCGAGGAGCTCGCCGACGGCCTCGCTGCCGGCACGTCCGAAGAGCTGCAGCGGCTCCTCCTCGGGCGTGACGAGCGTCAGCTCGACGCCTTGGATCTGACGCGCGGCCGAGGTGTGCCGCGGTCATCGAGCGCCAGCTCGTAGAGCGGCAGCGACCAGACCGCGCCCCAGGGCACCGCGAACGCGACCCGGCGCACGTCGCCCGCCGCGATCTCGCTCGAGCAGGGTGCGGATCTTGCTCGGTGTCGGCCGGGCCGCGGAACGTCAGCGCGCCCGGGACCGCCGGTCGTCGGCGACGGCGCCGATCGCGACGAGCAGGACGTCGTACGCGATCGTCGCCGACCGACGTCATCGCCTCGTGGCCGCGGCGTCGACGCCCTCGAGCGTGCCGAGCGTGAAGGTCGCGCCCGCGGCTGCCGCGAGCGCTTCCAGCTCGTAGCGTCCGGCTCCGCCCAGCTCGAACGGCTCGGCAACCGAGAGCGGCCGGTACCAGAAGTGCGGCTCCGGCGCCCACGAGCTCGATCTCGACGCTGTTCCTCGGCGAGGGCGCGCAGCGCCAGAGCGGCCTCCAGCGCCGCGACGCCCCCGCCGGCGATGACGACGCGCGGCGCCATCACGATCGCGCTCGCGCGGCCGTTCCCAGGAATCGGCGCTCGTCGGCCAGTCGCGGGGGCCCCGCGACCAGCTACGCCCCAGACGGCCGCCGCAGCCCAGAGCTCGACCTGGCCGAGCAGCAGCCGCGAGCCCTTCTCGTTCTCCGCCTCGAAGATGAAGACGGCCTCGTCCGGCGTCAGCAGCGAGCTCGTCGCCGGGGCAAACGCGGTCTCGCCCGGATCGAAGCGAGGCCCGTGCGCAGACGCAGCTCCTGGACCTGCCTCGAACGCGCCCTCCCGCAGCGGCACGACCACCGTCGCCTTGCGCGCTGCCCAGAGCCGCAGGCCAGACAGACGCTCGACGAGCTCCTGCACGATCGGCGCGCCAGGCCCGCGTTCGCGACGAGATACGACCCGTCGGCGCGCTCGACGACGAGCGACGGACGGCCCTCGAGCCGGTCGACGCCCCGGCTGCCGATCCGCAGGCCCTGGAGCTCCGCGTAGCCGAACGCCGCTCCACCGACGGCCCGTCGCGCCACGCCGGCGACCGTCGAGGCGCAGCGCCCGCGGACCGAGCACCAGGCGGCCGACGAACATCTGGCCGTCCGGCTCGCGCCACGTACCGCATAGTCGTCACCGTGCTCGCACCGTAGGGCCGCCCTGCCGTCCGCAATCAGTGGCAGCCACGAACGTCGCTGCGGATAACCCGCAGACCGCTGGTCAGGGCGCTGTCGCGCGTACCGCGGGCGTCCCGCCCGTGCCCCGCGCGAAGATCACGAGGACGCTGAGGCCCTCGTAGGCGGTGAACCGGTGCTCGGCGCCCGCCGGCACGAAGACCGACTGCCCCTCCGACGACCGGGATCGCCTCGCCCTCGACGGTGAGGACGCCGCTGCCGCCGAGGACGACGTAGAGCTCGTCGTCGGCGTGCGGCTGCTGGTGGTCGGGCTCGGGCGCGACGAGCACGTAGACGCCGACCTCGAGGCCGGGCGAGGCGTGCACGACCTCGTACCCGCCGTTCCCGGCCTCGAGACGCCTCCGACCTCCTCGATCTCGAAGGCGTGAGACGGCAGAGTCATCGAACGGTCTGCTCCAGTGCCGCCTGGCCTTGCGCGTCGTGTCGTCGAACGCGCCACTGCACCGTCGACTCGACCGCGACCACGCCCGGAACGCGTGCGGCCAGCCTGTTCAGCAGCTCGACGTCGCTCCTCGTCTCCAGCTCGACCAGCGCAGCGTTGACGACGCCGTTCCTCACGCGACAACGACCACTGTACCCGCGTCGATCCACATCGTCGCGCGCGAGCACGTCCTCCCTCAGCTCGTGCTCGACCTCCGCGTCGGTGCGGGTGAAGGCGCGGACGAGATCCGCCCGGGTGACGATGCCGACGCAGCTTGTCGTCCTGGACCACCGGGCAGCCTGTTGACCCGGCGCTCGCACATGATCCGGGCGGCCTGCGACGACCGACTCGTACGGAGCGATCGTGATCGCCGGCGAAGTCATCGCCGTCCGGCCGTGAGCGCCTTCGCCTTGATGCGCGCCGGTGTAGTTCGGGGCTTCCGTCGATGATCCAGCCGAGCGGCCCGCCGAGGTGACCCTCGGTCGGGTCGTGCTCCTTGTAGAGGATGTCGCCCTCGGAGATCACGCCAGCACGTCGCCGCTCGATGTCGCAGACCGGCAGGCCGGAGATCCCGTTGTCGACCATGATCCGCGCGACGTCCTTGATCGGAGCTTCGGGCCGATCGTGAGCACGTTCTCCGTCATCAGCTCGCCGACTCTCATCGTCGCCTCCTTCGCGTCGGTGTCGCTCCCGATCGTCGCGATCCGGCTGTGTTCCGGCATCCGCGCGCTCGCCGAGCCGGACTGCGGGAAACTACGGCTCGGCGCGATCAGGCGAAGGAGGCCGCCAGGGCGCCGATCCCGAAGGCGACCGCGGCCGCGAGCGAGCCGACGAGCAGCATCTCGAGGCCGCTGCGGAAGAAGCCGCGCCTGGTCACGAACGTCCGGGCGGCGCCGACCGCGAACAGCGCAACGCCGGCGAGAACGGTCGCGCTCGGAAACTGTGCGGCAGCGCTCGAGGGGCACGAGGTATGCGAGCAGCGGGATCACGCCCGCCACGACGAACCCGACGATCGTCGCCAGACCGTGGCGCAGCGCGTCGCTGCGCGTCGGCCAGATCCTCCTCGAGATGCGAGCGCCGCGCGAGGTAGTTGCTCGCACCCATCGAGAAGCCGTCGGCGACGAGGTTCGCGAGGCCGAGGATCACGATCACCCGCTCCGAGAGCGACGCCCCGACGACGCCTGAGACGACGGCGAAGGTCGTGATGATCCCGTCGTTCGCGCCGTAGACGAGATCCGGGAGGTAATGGCCCGCGAGCCGGCCTATGCGGGCCCCGAGCCATCGGCCGCGCGATCGCCATCTCGGAGATCTGACGACGAGGACCGAGCAGCGCGCCTCGTGCGCGATCCGCTCGCTCAGGCTGCCGAGAGCGCGGAGGCCACGGAGACCGCGGCTGCCGACGACGATCGAGATCGGCGGTCTCGGACGCGACGTCGAGAACGTCGAGAGCCTCGTCCGTCGTGCTCCTCGCACTCCGGTGCGATCCGCCTGGCGGCGTCGAGATCGACGTGGGCGTCCTGGGTCGCGACGATCGGCTCGCATCGCGCGTCGAACCTCTCGCCGAGCGCCGTTGCCGCCTTCGACTCGCCCTGGCCGAGTCGTC
This sequence comes from uncultured Gaiellaceae bacterium, assembly GCA_963789355.1. Classification (GTDB taxonomy): domain Bacteria; phylum Actinomycetota; class Thermoleophilia; order Gaiellales; family Gaiellaceae; genus Gaiellasilicea. Next base: position 676,968 of record CAWBKK010000002.1, on the reverse strand, counting down.
GGAGCCGTCGACCCCGACCACGATCCGTCGCGGCCACCGTCCGACGCCGACCGCGCCGCGTGCGATCAGGACGGAGCACGGCGCCTCGTGCAGGAGAGACGTCGACACGCGCCGAGAGCGATGCCGGTCGCGCGCGAGCTGCCGTGGCTTCCGACGACCACCGCCGTCGCGTCCTGCCTCGCGAGCTCGGCCAACAGACACGTGCAGCGGGTCGCCCTCCAGCAGCTTCGCCTCCAGCGCATGCAGAGACTCGGCTTCGGTGCCACCCCGCTCGAGCGCGCCTGTCGCCTCGGCCGCGAGCTGCTCCAGCACCTGCGCCATGTTCCAGCCGGCGTGGACGGCGATCGAGGGGTCGTTCGCGGAGACGAGCGTCAGCGAGCCGTCGGGCGCAGTGACGAGGCCGGCGACTCGCGCCGCCGTAACTCCGCGTCGGAGCCGTCGACACCGCAGACGACGCGGTCGAACAGCGTCGTGCCGATGCGGGGATGCGCGGTCTTCGTCTGCTCCTCAGGATCGCGACGGACGGGCGACGGACATCGGCGTTGCGCCCGATTGCGCTTGCGGAGAACTACGCGCTACCAGCTCTTCTCGCGCCGCTGCTCCTGCGGGCGGCGGATGCGGACGCGGGCGTCGACCGCGACGGCGCGATCCGGGAAGCCGAGCACCGGGTTCAGGTCGAGCTCGGCGACCGCGGGCAGGTCGTCGCCGAGCGCGGCGAGCCGGTGGACGAGGTCGACGAGCGCCGCGGCGTCGGCCGGCTCGGCGCCGCGGAAGCCGCGGACGAGCCGTCCCGCCTTGCCGGCCGTGACGAGCTCCTCGGCGTCGATGTCGGTCAGCGGCGCGATCCGGAAGGCTGGCGTCGCCGATCAGCTCGGCGAAGACGCCGCCGGGCCCGAACGCGACGAGCGGGCCGAAGACCGGATCCTGGACGAGCCCGGCCAGCAGCTCGGTGCCGCCGCGGAGCATCGGCTGCACGACGACCGGGAAGCCGATCCGCTCGGCGGCCGCCCGAACCGCCGCCTCGTCCTCGAGGTCGAGCGCGACGCCGCCGGTCTCGGTCTTGTGCGCGCCGGCGGCGGCCGACTTGACGACGGCCGGGAAGCCGAGCTCGGCGGCTGCCGCGACCGCCGCGTCGGCGTCCTCGGCGACCCGCTCGGGCACGAGCGGCAGGCCGTAGGCGGCGAGCAGCTCGCGCGTCTCGGCGGGATCGAGCCACGAGTCCTCGGAGCGCTCGAGCGCGCGCTCGACGACCTGCGCAGCGGCAGCCGCGGTCGATCGCCGTCGAGCGAGGGAACGGAGCCGAGCGGTCGCCGCAGCCACTCGGCGCGCTCCGCGACGCGGCCGAGCGCGCGCGCCGCCGACTCCGGGTAGGCGAACGCGGCCAGCGGCCGAGCCGGCGCGCAGCGCCTCCGGGACGCCGGCCGAGCTCATGACGACGGCGAGCACCGGCTTCTCCGACGCCGCCGCGCGCGCCGCCGCGTCGACGGCGACCGCGACCTCGTCGGCCGTCGCGCTGACGGCGGGAACGAAGAGCACGAGCACGGCGTCGACCTGCGGGTCGGCCAGCACGATCGGGAGCGCCTGCTCGTAGCTCGCCGCGGTCGCCGACCCGAGCATGTCGACCGGATTCGCGACGCTCGCCTCGGCGGGAAGCAGCTCGCGCAAGCGGGCCACCGTCTCCTCGCCGAGGGCGGGCAGCTCGAGGCCGGCGGCGTCGCAGGCGTCCGCGGCGAGGATGCCGAGCCCGCCGGCGTTCGTGAGCACGGCGACGCGCCGTCCCTTCGGCTCCGGCTGGGACGAGAGCAGCGTCGCGACGTCGATCAGCTCCTCCAGCGACGTCGGCGCGAATGACGCCCGCCTGGTGGAAGAGCGCGTCGACGCCGGCCTCGGAGCCCGCGAGCGCCGCCGTGTGCGAGCTGGCGGCGCGCTGGCCGGTCGCCGAGGTGCCGCTCTTCAGCGCGAGGATCGGCTTGCGCCGCGCGACGCGCCGGGCGAGCCGGCCGAAGCGGCGCGGGTTCCCGAACGACTCGACGTAGAGGAGCACGACTTCGGTCGCCTCGTCGTCCTCCCACCACTCGAGCAGGTCGTTCGAGGAGACGTCGGCCTTGTTCCCGATCGAGACGAACGCGGACAGCCCGAGCCCGCGAGCGTCGGCCGCCTCGAGCAGCGCAAGCCCGAGCGCGCCCGACTGGGACGAGAAGCCGATGTTGCCGCTCGGCGCGGAGCGTGCGGCGAAGGTGGCGTTCAGGCGCGGCCCGGCGACGGCGATGCCGAGACAGTTCGGCCCGATCAGGCGCGCGCCGTGGGCGCGGACGAGCGCGAGCAGCTGCTCCTGCCGCTCGGCTCCTTCGCTGCCGACCTCGGCGAAGCCGGCCGAGATGACGACGAGCGCGCGCACGCCGCTGCGGAGCGCGTCCTCGGCCGCGGCGAGCACGTGCTCGCCCGGCACCGCGATCACCGCCAGGTCGACGGGATCCGGGATCTCCGCCACCGAGGCGTAGCCGCGGACGCCGGCGACCGGCGCGCCCTTCGGGTTGACCGGGTACGCGGCGCCCGCGAAGTCCCCCTCGAGCACGTTGCGGAAGAGCTCGCCGCCGATCGTCCCGCGCCGCGGCGATGCCCCGACGACGGCGACGCTCGTCGGCTCGAAGAACGAGCGCAGCGACGCGACGACGGCGGTGTGGTCGCGCTCCTCGACGCTGAGCTCGAACCGCTCGGTCGCGCGCGATCGGGAACTGCACCTCGACGACGCCGCCGGCGAGCTCGCGCGTCAGCTCGAAGCCGGCCCGCTCGAAGACGCCGAGCATCGACCTGTTCTCGGCAGAGCACCTCGGCGACGAAGCGCTCGATCCCGACGCTCGCCGCGCGAGCGGCGAGCCGCTCGAGCAGTCGCGTCCCGATCCCTCTCCCCTGCTCCGTGTCGGCGACGGCGAAGGCGGACTCGGCCAGCGCCGGATCGCGCAGGCGCACGTAGTTGCCGATCGCGACGATCCGCTCGCCGCCCTCGTCTGCGAGCGCGCCGAGCAGTGCGCCGCGCTCGGCCCAGTCCGGCTCGAGCAGCGACTCGACGAGCTGCGGCCGCAGGTTCGGCAGGCCGTGGAAGCGGCGGTGCAGGCTCTGGCTCGAGAGCGCCCGGTAGAAGTCGAGCAGCGCCTCGCGTCCGACTCGGGTCGGCGGCCGCAGGCGGAGCGTTCCGCCGTCGCGGAGGATCACGTCGACCGAATCGCCGGCGGCTGTGGCCATCGTCTCCATTAGAGCAGCGCCGCCGCGATTGCGAAGTAGGCGGCGATCGAGAGCAGATCCTGGATCACCGTCGCGAGCGGCCCGGAGCCGAAGGCCGGGTCGCGCCCGAGCGTGCTAGCGCGTACGGAAGCGACATCGCGATCAACGTCGCGACCGAGCGCTGACCAGAGAGCGCGAGCGACGACGACCGCGGCGACGCGCCTCGTCCCCCAGACGACCAGCGCGAAGACGAAGAAGGCGGCAGCGAGCAGGCACGCCGATGATCGCTCCCGTGGCCAGCTCGCGGCGCGCGATCGACCGCAGCGAGAACGCCCAGCGCCATGCCCCTGATCACGACCGTCTCCGTCTGCGTCCCGACCGCGTCGGCCATGTAGACGACCGCGGGCACGAAGAACGCGAGCAGCACCTGCGCTCGAGCTCGTCCTCGAACGAGGCGACGATCCCGGCCGACGCCATCGCCCCGACGAGCCCGATCGCGAGCCACGGCAGCCGGTGCCAGAGCCGCCGCGGCACCGCGCTCCTCGGCCGCCTGCGCGCGGCGCCCGACGGCGAGGAATCCGCCGATTCGCGCCAGGTCCTCCTCGTGCTCCTCGGAGAGGACTGCGATGAGAGCTGATCGGGCCGGACCATGCGCAGGAAGCGCCGGCCTCGTCGACGATCGCGACGCTGCGCGCGCCGCTGCGCGCCGCCCGCGAGTGCGATCCGCTCCTGGATCGTCGTCCGCCGCGACGCGACCGGCGGGCGCGTGCGTCAGGGACGCGATGAGTGCGTCGTCCTCCGCCGCCAGCAGCGACTCGATCGGAACAATCCCGACGAGGCGGTCGCCGAGGCACACGGGGGAGGTCGGGGCCTGACCGCGGGCGCGCTCTTGAGCTGGGCGCGCAGCCTCGGCATTCGCCGAGGCCGGGATGGACAACTAGCTGAGCCGAGGCCCGCTCGCTTGCCTGCAGCCGCGTGTGCATCTAGGTCGCAGCCGCCGTGGAGGCGTTTCCGCAGGGCGAACTGCTCGAGTGCGCCGCCGACGACGACGAAGCCGATCCCGCTCCCAGCGGTTCTGTGCCGAACGCGTCGCGCAGCGGCGCGACGTAGATCGCGAGTAGCACCAGAGCGCGACCGAGAGAACGACGCTCGCGAGCAGGAAGGGGTTACGGCGGCGCTTGCCAACGCCGGCGTACCGTGCCGAGCCGGATCGAGAAGACGAGCACGAGCTCGGCGAGCGCGACCGTCGCGAAGGCCATCGTCTGCGCCGCGTCCGGCGTCGAGTCTCGCGGCCGACGAGGTACGCGGCCGGTCGCGGCGAGGCCGACGGCGACGCCCGAGAGCGCCGAGCGCGAGCTGCAGCCGGCGCGTGAAGAGCGCGTGCCGTGGCCGCGCGGCGCCGTCGGCATCGTCGTCGGCGAGGCCGGGTCGCGGGCGAGCGCGACCGCGGGCAGGCCGTCGGTGAGCAGGTTGACGGTGAGCACCTGCACGACCGTCATCGGCGCGCCGATGCCCGCGAGCACGGCGATCGCGAAGAGCACGACCTCGCCGAGGTTGGCCGAGAGCAGGAAGGCGACGAACGTTGCGGAGGTTGTCGGCGATCCGGCGGCCCTCGCGGATCGCGGCGACGATCGTCGCGAAGTCGTCGTCGGTGAGCACGATCGTCGGCCGCCTCGCGCGCGGCCTCCGTCCCGCTGCCGCCCCATCGCGACGCCGACGTCCGCGCGCCGCAGCGCGGCGTGTCGTTGACGCCGTCGCCGGTCACCGCGACGACGTCGCCGCGCGCCTGGTAGCGCCTCGACGAGCCGCAGCTTGTCGGCGGGCGTCACGCGCGCGAAGACGGGCGCGTCGAGGTCGCACTGCCGAGCGCCGCCGTCGCTCGAGCTCCGCGAGCTCGGCGCCCGTCAGCGGCGACCGCGTCGTCGAGCCCGAGCGCGCGCCCGATCGCCGCCGCCGTGACCGGATGGTCGCCGGTCAGCATCGCGACCGCGAGCCCGGCCTCGCGGGCGCGCCTGACCGCGTCGGCCGCGGTCGGCCGCAGCGGGTCGCGGAGGGCGACGAGCCCGACGCAGCTCGAGCTCGGCGTCGAGCTCGTCGTCGTCGGCGAGCGGGCCGGCGAGCCGCCGCTCGCCGACGGCGAGCACGCGGAGCCCCTCCGCCGCCCAGCCCGCTGCCTCGCGCGAGCAGCTCGGCGGCGCTCGCTCGCTCGTCGAGCCGCGAGCGCTCGAGCAGCGTCTCGGGCGCGCCCTTCACGAGCACGCGCACCCCGTCCGCCGTCGTCGTAGACGACCGTCAGCCGCTTCCGCCGCGGGTCGAAGGGCAGCTCGAGCACGAGCGTGCGGCCGGCCGCAGCGCGCGGATCGGCGACCGCCTGCGGCCGCGCGCGAGCAGGAACGCGCCGTCGACCGGATCGCCGACGACGCGCGGACTCCGGCTCGTCCTCGACGAGGTCGGCCGTCGACGCGAGCGCGCCGGCCGCGAGCGACGTCGTCGCTCCGTGCGGCCCGGCGCGCGGGCTCGACCGCCGCGACCCGGAGCTGGTTCCGGTGAGCGTGCCCGTCTTGTCCGTCGCGATCACGGTCGCGCGCGCCGAGCGTCTCGACCGCGGCGAGGCGGCGGACGATCGCGCCGCGGCCGGCCATCGCGCGCGCGCCCTGCGCGAGCGCGATCGTCACCGTCGCCGCGAGCCCTTCGGGCACGGCGGCGACCGCGACCGAGACGCCGACGAGGAACGCCTCGTCGCAGCGAGGCGCCGCGCGCGAGCATCCCGAGCGTGAGCAGCGACCGTGACGGCGACGCCGAGCGCGACCATCGCGCGCGACAGCCGCCCGAGCCGCCGCTGGAGCGGCGTCGGCGGCGGCTTCGCGGCGGCGGTGAGCGTCGCGATCCGCCGATCTCGGTCTCGCGTGCCGGTCGCGATGACGAGCGCCGCGCCGCGCCCGCGCGTCACGCCCGTTCCGGCGAAGACCATCGACGAGCGCTCCGCGAGCGGCGTCCCGGGCGCGCACCGGCGCCGCCGTCTTCGCGACGGGAACGGACTCGCCGGTCAGCGCCGACTCGTCCAGCTCGAGCCGCTCCGCGGCGGCGACACGCGGCGTCGGCCGGCACCGGTCGCCCTCGCGCAGGACGACAGGTCGCCCGGGACGAGCTCGTCGGCCGGAGATCTCGGCTCGCGGCCGTCGCGGATGACGCGCCGTCCGGCTCGAGCGCAGCTCGCGGAGCGCGAGGACGGCGCGCTCGGCCCCGGCCTCCTGGACGAAGCCGAGCACGGCGTTGAGGCACGACGATCGCGGCGATGACGACGCCTCGAGCCGCTCGCCGATCGCAGCCGACACGCGGTCGCGGCGAGCAGCAAGGCGACGAGCGGATCAGCGAGCTGCCGCGCCGCGATCGCGAGCATACGGCGGCCGGCTCCGGCGTCGGCAGCCGGTTCGGCACCGATCTCGGCAAGCCGGCGCCGCGCGATCTGCTCCGCTAGCCCGCTCTCGACGTCCGTGCCAAGCTCCGTCGCGAGGTCGGCGACCTCGGTCGAGTGGGAGCGCAACTCAGCTCGCCGGGCACGATCGCTCTGCTGGTCGATCACCTGATTCCTCCAAGCGCTGGCACGTCAACCGTGCGTCGAGATCGCCTGCAGCGGCATCCGTAGAAGACCCCCGGCGCCGGGCGCGCTTTCTGCGGTTGCGCCGAACAAGCGCCCTCGGGACGATCGGAGTACAACCCACGGGGTCCGAAGAGGAGGTTCAACGATGAAGACCATCCTTGTCGGCTACGACGAGTCCGAGCCCGCGAGGCGGGCCCTCGATCGCGCGGCCGAACTGGCGGTGGCATTCGACGCCGACGTGATCGTGACGAGCGTCGCGCCCGCATGCTCGTCGGGGCGTCGGCCGCGCGCGGGATCGGCCCGATCGACCCGGCCGACCCGCCGGAGCTACATCGCGAAGAGCTCGGAGCACGCCGCTACCGCGTTCCTCGGCAAGCGCGGGGTTCGTGCCGAGTACTCGCTTGCGCTCGGCGATCCCGCACGCGAGATCCTCGACCTGGCGGAGAACCGGAACGTCGACCTCATCGTCGTCGGTGCCCGCGAGCTGAGCCTGCTCGAGCGGCTGCTCGGCCTGAGTGTCAGCGGCGCGGTCAAGCGTCGGGCGCACTGCGACGTGCTCGTCGTCCGCTGAGTCGCGACTGATCCTCGTCAAGAGCGGCCCGCTCGGGCCGCTCTTCGGCTCTGGCCTGTCCGCGGATGCGCCGCCAGCAGCGCGCGCGCGACGCCGAAGCCGGACGCCCCAGCTCGAATCGGTGCGACGCCCGGCGCCGCAGCCGAGCACGGCGACAGCGTTGCAGGCAGCTGATCGTCGCAGTCGGCGCCGTTCTGTGCGAAGGAGCACCAGGCTACGATCGAGATGAGTCAACCAGGATCTCCTGCCAGCACTCTGTCGAGCGTGTTCGACGAGCTCGTCCGGTCTCACAAGAGCAAGCCGCTCCTGACGACGACGGCGGTCCCGGGCTTTCGTCGAGAAGCTCGCGGGGCGGATCGAGGGACTCGACAAGCGCTCCCGAGCTCGCCTCTCGAAGTTCGGGAGGTCGCCGCTCGGCCGCCGGTCTCGGCGGAGATCGGAGCTCGGGCCGTCAGGCGCGACGACGACACCGTGAGGCAGACCATGCAGGCGAAGAGCAGTGCAGGCGAAGCCGGGCGACGTCGTCGTCCACGGCCACACGACCGGGGATCCGGGGCGCACCGACGTCATCCTCGAGGTGCTCGACCCCGCGTCCGGCCACGAGCACTGCCGCGTGCGCTGGGACGAGGAGCACGAGTCCCGCTACTAGCCCGGCTCCGACGCGACGGTTCGACCGGGAGCCCGTCGCAGCCTCGCGCCGCGTGCCTGAGTCCCGCGGCAGGGTGTCGATGTCTTCGACAGATGGCGTCCCGTCAGTCGGTCATCCGCAGGGCGACCGCGGGCCGGATCCGGCTCGCCGAGATCGTCGGCCAGACCGTCGCGAGCAGCGACGCGGCCACCGTGCCGAGAGCAGCACGCGCGAGCGGCAGACTACGGGATCGAGAACGTCATGTCCCCGAACGAGTCGCTGAGCGCGACGATGTCGTACAGGGTGACGAGCGCGAGTGCCGCGCCGATCACCGTCCCCTCGACGGCGACCAACGCGGTCTCGATCGCGAAGCTCCGCCCTACGGTGCGCTTCCCGAATCCGAGCGCGCGCAGCGTCCCGATCTGGCGCCGCGCTCGCGGACGGCCCGGATCATCACGACCGCCGTGCCGGCGATTCCGACGATCAGCCCCAGCGCGAGGTAGCCCTCGAAGAGCTGGAAGATCTGCCGCGTCATCGTGAAGCCTTCGTCCATGATCGTCTCGATCGCGACCGCTTCGGTGCCGTTCGCAGGAACGACGCCTGGACGTCGGCTGCGAACTGCGTCCGGCGTCGACGCCCGGACGCAGCGCGACGTAGAGCCGGTCGAGCGCAACCGGATAGCGCGAAGAGCGTTCGCGCGCCGTCGCGACCGTAGAAGACGCCGTTGTTGATGAAGTAGTCGATCGGCGCCAGCGCCGCGACGGTCAGGAGCCGCGTCCGGCCCGTGTACGGATCCTTGATCGCTGATCCTCGAGCCCGGCTCGGCGACGAAGCTCGCCGGGCCGCCGCCGATCTGGAGGAAGACCGGGTCGACGATCGCGAGCCCCGGATCGCGCAACACCGCCTCCCACGCTGCCCGGTCGGTCGGGTGCGCGCCGCGATCCTCGAGGATCGGGCGCGCCGCCGCTCACGAACCGCTCGTCGAACGCGGTCAGCGTGCCAGGGAGTGTCCTCCGTCACGTTCCCTGCACCGGAAGAACCCGTGACGCGCGCGCGAGCGGCGCCACGCGCGTGACGCCGTCGAGCGTCAGCGAGCCGTCCGGGTTGCACGGGGTTCGAGGCGCTCGAGCGAGACGACGACGTCGTAGCCGCCGCGGACGTTCGCGCTGGCCGTCCCCACCTCGCCGTCGATCATGTGCGCGAGGGCGGTGATGAACGTGAGGATGAAGACGACGAGCGCGTACATCGCGATCGTCAGGCCGGTGCGCGAGCGCCGCGCGAGCGGGTAGGCGAGTGCCGAGCCGCAGCGCGAGCGAGCGGCCGCCGCTGAGGCCGCGGAGCGCCCGGCTGATGCGCTCCTGCTGGAACGAGACGAGCGTCACGGCCGCGGCGGTGAGGATGACGCCCTGGACGACGAAGAGCATGATGCTCGCGCCCTTGGTCGAGTCGGGCACGAGCGCGAACAGGGCCGAGCCCCAGACGACGACCAGCGCCGCGGCCACGCTGTGCGCGTTCGCCGCGCCGAGGAGTCGAGCCGCGAGCGGCGCCAGCCCGACGACGACGAGCGTCGGTCCGAGCAGGAGCGCGAAGCCGTCCTTCGACGACAGCGCCGATGCCGTCAGCGCCGCGCCCGCCGCGGCGGCGAGCAGCCCCGCCACCGACCAGCGTGCCCGCTGCCGCCGGGGAGGCGGCTCCGCGAGGTCGCGGATCGCGCGAATGATGTTCAGCCGGCTCACGCGCAGGCTCGTGCCGACGATCGTCGCCAGCGCGACCGTCGAACCCGATCGCGAAGGCTCGCGCCAGGCTGTCCGGCCTGATCGTGAGATAGAGGTCGAAGCGGTTGTGCTCGGTCGAGAAGATGCGCGCCGAGACGCGCAACGAGAATCGCTCCGAGACCGGCCCCTGCCGCCACTCCCAGCGCCGTCGCGACGAGGGCGTAGAGCCACCCTTCGGTCGCGAAGGCGCCGACGAGCTCGGCACGGCGCATCCCGACGGCGCGGGCCATGCCCAGCTCCGTCTTCCGCTCCGCCGCGAGCATGACGAAGAGGTTCACGAGCAGGAGCAGCCCCGCGAGGACGCCGAAGCTGCCCATCGCGGTGAACATCGACCCGAAGCCCTCGCCGACGGCGTCGGCCGTCTCCAGGGTCGTCCGCTTCGCCGCGTAGACCTCGGCGTCGACCCCGCTCTCGCGAGTCGCCGCCGCGATCTGACCGACCACCGCGTCGGTCAGCGCGGCGCCACTCTCGACGCCGCCGCGATTGGAGACGGCGACCCGCCACGTGGGCGGCGCGCCCCCGCCTGCGGCCACGCGGATCCGATCGAACGTCGGCCACGAGACGACCACGTTGTTGGCCTCCTGCTCGACGCCCAGCCAGAAGCCGGCGACGCCGCGCCGCGGCAGGATCCGGTCGACGAGCAGCGTCGTGCTGCGGCCGTAGGCGTAGACGGCCACGTGGTCGCCGGCGCCGATCCGGAGGGAGCGGGCCAGGTCCGTGGTGATAGCGGCATGGCCGAGTCCCGGGGTGGGGCCGGCCATCCCCGTCGCGGCCGGGTCGTCGCCGAACCCGCGGGCGGCTGCGAAGTCGAGGCCGAGCAGCTGCGAGCGCGGCGCCGCGAGCACGTGCGGCCCCGTCGACGTCGTTGCCGCGTCGATCGTGGCGAACGCGAGCACCCCGTCGACGTCGCGGTTGTCGAGCGTCCGCAGCGCCCGCAGCAGCTGCTGCTGTTCGTCCGGCCCCCGCGCCGAGACGAGCTCGTCGATCGGGCCGAGATGCGTACGGGCAACCTGGCGAATCGAGGCGTTCATCGTGTCGCCGACGACCATCGACCCGGTGATGATCGCGGCCCCTAACAGCGAGCCGAGCACGACGAGGGCAGCCTCCCGAGGTCGTCTGACCGCGTTGCGGAAGGCGAGCCTGCGCAGGACGGGACGGCGCGCCAGGATCGCGAGAAACGGCAGCGAGAGCGCAACGACGAGGCCGACAGCGACGGCGGTCATCGTGCGAGCGCGCTCGGCGCTCCGTACGCGACCGTGAGCCGCTCGTCGCCGACGAGCTCGCCGTCTTTGACCGTGATCAGTCGGTCGGCGCGCGCGGCGACGGTCGGATCGTGCGTGACGAGGACGAGCGTCAGCCCCTCCCCGTGCAGCTCGGCCAGCAGATCCATCACAGCCGCTGCCATTTCAGAGTCGAGGTTTCCGGTCGGCTCGTCCGCCCAGACGAGGCGAGGGCGGCCGGCGAGGGCGCGGGCGATCGCGACCCGCTGTTGCTCGCCGCCGGAGAGCTCGGGTGGACGCCGGTCGAGCCGGTGCCCGAGACCCACTCGCGTGAGCGTCTCGCGTGCCCGCCGGCGCGCCTCTGCCTCCGGGACCCGAGCGAGCAGGAGCGGCAGCTCGACGTTCTCGGTCGCGGTGAAGACCGGAATCAGGTTGAACGCCTGGAAGATGAAGCCCATCGTCTCGGCGCGATGGCGCGTGCGCTTCGCGTCCGAGAGCTCGTGGATCGAGTGGCCGTCGACGAGCACGCGGCCGCCGTCGATCTCGTCGAGACCGGACAGGCAGTTCAGCAGCGTCGTCTTTCCCGACCCCGACGGCCCCATCACGGCGAGAAACTCGCCGGGCGGAACGGCCAGGTCGAGCCCCTTCAGCGCGCAGACGTCGTCGCCGCCTGAGCGGTACACCTTCCAAACACCCTCGGCGACGAGGATCGGCTCGGGCATCTCCACCACCTCCTTCGCGTTGTTTGTGCCGATCGTCCTGCCGGGAGCTGCGAGAGACATCGGTAGAAGCCCACGGGCTCGATCAGGGGAGTCGCGGAGAGGGCCGCACGCGCGGCCCTCTCCTCCTCCTCGTGCGCCTCGGGCTACAGCTCGAAGACCACCCGGGCCGGCACCCTGCCGGCCTCGACGTCCGCGATCGCCTCGTTGACCGCCTCGAGCGGACGCTCCTCGCGGATCACGCGAGTGCGGCCCGCCGCGTGCAGCTCGAATACCTCGCGGAGATCCGCGCGAGTGCCGACGATCGAGCCGACGATCGTGATCCCGTTCAGCACCGTCTCGAAGATCGGGATCTCGACGGCATTGTCCGCCGGCAGCGCCACGAAGACGAGTGTGCCGCCGCGGCGGAGCGAGTCGTACGCGTCGCGGAACGCCTTCGGCGCGACCGCAAGCGCGATCGCGGCGTCGGCGCCTCCCAACGCCTGGATCGCGGCCGCCGGATCCTCCTTCGTCGCGTTGACCGTGAACTCGGCCCCGAGCTCGCGCGCGAGCGCCAGCTTGTCGTCCTGCACATCGACCGCGACGACGCGTGCGCCCGCGATCCGGGCGTACTGCACCGCCAGGTGGCCGAGGCCGCCGATCCCGAAGACCGCGACGAGGTCGGACGAGCGCGCACCGGAGACCTTCACCGCCTTGTAGGTGGTGACACCGGCGCAGGTCAGCGGGGCCGCGTCGAGCGGGTCGACGCCGTCCGGGACGCGGACGACGAAGTCCGCGGACGCCTTGACGAACTCGGCGAAGCCGCCGTCGACGGAGTAGCCGGTGTTCCGCTGGTGAGCGCACAGCGTCTCCCAGCCGGAGACGCAGTGGTCGCAGGTGCCGCAGGCGTAGCCCAGCCACGGCACGGCGACCCGGTCACCGAGGGCAACCTGGGTGACGCCGGCGCCAAGCAGTTCGACGATGCCGACTCCCTCGTGACCCGGGACGAACGGCGGTGCCGGCTTGACCGGCCAGTCGCCGTGGGCCGCATGGATATCCGTGTGGCAGAGGCCGGACGCCTCGATCCGGACGAGGACTTCCCCGTCGCCCGGCATCGGCGTCTCGATCTCCTCGAGCACCAGCGGCTCGGCGAACGAATGCACGACCGCCGCTTGCATCAACGCCGGCGTTCCGGTGCCGGCGGCCACCTCGAGTGTGGATGTGGACATGGCATCTCCTTTCTGTGCTCCCGCACGGGAGCCGTTGCCGTCCTGTCGATCCACCATCGCTCGCCGGAGCCGCGGAGCCATCCGCGCCGACTCCGATTCCGCTGCGGGTTTCCCGCACGGCGCCGCCGCTGTCAGCCCTTGCCCGGGATGCCGCCCGACCTGCCCAGGTCGAGCGCCGCCACGAGCAGGAGCGCCGCAGCCCAGCCGTTGACGGGGTCGAGCGTCAGCGACTCGTTGTCGCCGATCCTGTCGGAGACGAACCAGACCACGAACCAGATCAGGGTCATGTCTCGCCTTTCCGTTCGCGAAGTCAGTGAAAAGACAGAGGGCGGGCCGTCAGCCCGCCCTCTGCCCGGTAGCCGCGCGTGGTGCTAGGTGGCGGCCGACGCCTGCTGAATCGTCCTTCTTGCCGAGCTTGGGCAGCGCGACCCAGCCGAGCGCGCCGCCGACGGTGAGAACGAGGAACCCGATCCCCGTGAGCAGCAACGCGATCCCCATCACGATCGAGAAGACCGCCACCCGCTCCGCGAAGAAGGCGGTGTTCAGCGCGGTCGTCAGCGCCGTCTCGGTCACCCACATGTTGCGGAGGCCGTTCTCGACGGGCCTGCCGTCGGGCGTCTTCGCCGCCAGGGCTTCGTCGCTCGTGTCCTTGCCGTCAGCGGTCAGGAAGCGACCCATCTCGGCGTAGCGCTTGCCCTCCGTCGCCTCGAGCGTGTGATGCTCCATCACGTCCGCGAAGGCTCTCGCGTCGGCGCCTGTCTTGATCGCCTGACCAGGCTGCAAGCGCCCATTGGTCAGCTCCGCGGCATCGTCGCCTGCCGTGATCCTCTGCGCCGTGATCTCGCTCCGGACGTCGTTGTAGCCGTTGATCCCGATCGCGATCGCACCGGCGCCGAACGCCACGAGGATCACACTCGCCGCGATCCCTCCATATCCAAACAACTTCCTCATCACCATCTCCTTCCGTCGGCCGTTCCTTGGGAGGGAGATTCGTCGAGATCGGGCCGGGCGCCATCAGCGCGGCCACGGAACCGCATTGCGGGTGAATACGGAATCGCTTCGCGGACAAGCGCAGGCTCGCGGCAGGCGCCCGGCGCTACTTCCGGCGGCGGTGACCCCGGCCCTTGTCCTGTCCCGAGCTGCCGGTGGCGGGCTCTGTAGCGGGTGGGGCGGGAACAGGCGGCGCGGTGGCTGCCGGCGGTGCGGCGGCTGCAGGCGGTGTCGTGACCGCCGGCGGCGTGGCGGTGACTGGAGGCTCGGTGGCCGGCTCTGCGACGGGCTCGGCCGGCTCCGCGACCGGAGCGTCGCCGAGGAGGGACTTGATCAGGTCGGTCACCGCGGCGACCGCGCGATCGCGCCGGTTCTTGCCACTGCGGCGCTCCTTCTCCGGCGCGGCCTTCTCGTCGCTGCTCTCCTCGACGACGGCGGGCGCGACCGGCACCGTCGGGCTCACCGGAGCCACGACGTGGCCGCCGGAGCGACCGGTCGTGGGCTGCTTCGGAGTGCCCTCGTCGGTGTTCTTGGTCTCCGCCGGCTTCTCCTCCACGGGCGCGGCCTGCGCAGCCGGAACGTGTGCCGGCGCCGGCTGCTCGGCGACGGGCGCCGGAGCTGCCTCGGCCGGCGGCGCCGGTGCGGGCTGCTCGACGGCCGGAGTCACGGCGGGAAGCTGTGCCGGCGCAACCGGAGCGGCTGCAACGGGGACCGAACGCGATGGTGCCGCGCGGGGCGTGCGAGCTGGTTGCTTCACCGCTGCCGCGGGTGCAGGCGCGGGCGCGCGGGTCGCGGCGGCGGGCTGCACGGCCGCGTCCTCGCGGAGGGAAACGACAGACGGTGTGGGAGCAGCTGCGGCAACAGCCTGAGGCGCAACGTCTTTCCCGACCGCAACGGGCGCCGCGGCAGGCTTGGGCGAGTGGCCTTCGAGCTTCGGCGTCACGCTCACCGCAGTCGCCGCGGCCGTGACCGCGACGGCGGCGGCAGTCGCCTTGACCGCGACGCTCCCCGCGAGCAGCGTCTTCACCGCAGCCGCGATCGTGCCGAGATCGATCACGTGCAGCGCGCGGCGGAAGCTCTTGCGCTTCGGCTTCTTCAGCAAGTCCGGCTGCTCGAGCCCCTGGGCGAGCGAGCGCCGGGCGCGGAAGATCAGCGTCTCGACTGCGGACTGCGACAGCTCGAGCTCGTCGGAGATCTCACGGTAGGAGAGCCCCTGCCACTCGCGCAGCAGGATCGCCCGCCGCTGCTGCTCCGGCATCGACGCGAGCGCGTCCTCGATCCCGATCAGCTCGTCGCGCTGGCGGCTCGGGCCGGGGACGATCTCCTCGATCACCTCGAAGTCGCTCGGGCTCTCGATCCGGCCGCGGCGCCACGAGGAGCGGCGGCGGGAGAGACAGACGTTCTCGGCGATCTTGTAGAGCCAGGCCGACTCGGCTTCGGGGACGACGCCGCGGCCGAGCGCGCGAAACGCGTTCATGAACGTCGTCTGGACGGCGTCCTCCGCCTCCTCGCGCGAGCCCAGCTGGTGCTGGCAGTAGCTGAGGATCTTTGCCGCGTGACGTTCGTACAGACCTTCGGTCGCCGCGGCCTGCGGGGCACGAGCGGGACCTCCGGCGAACGACGGGCGACCAGCGGACGGGACTGCAGCCAAAGCGGGAAACCCCCGGGAGTGGAGAGACGACACAACCGGCGTCCCGCCCGAACGCCTCGCTCATCCTTTGCCGCGCCTCCGGCTCTCGCAACCCCTTTTGAGGGATCTTTACGGAACGCGAGTATTCTCGGTTCAAACCAACAATGCGCTGCTAAATGACCGTTTCAACTCGACGAAGAGCGCTTCCAGCGCGAGCGTCGGATTGAGGTTGAACTCCTCGAAGCGCCGCCATGCAGCACGGGCCAGCTCGGCCGCGCGCTCGGCCTCCGGCGAGCGCTCGCGCGTCCCCTCGGCCCTGAGGACGTCGAGCCGGTCGGCGTGGACGACGGCTCCTTCGGCGCCAGCTGCGACGACGACGAGATCGCGATACCAGGACGCCAGCTCCTCGAGCGAGGCGAGCAGCTCCTCGCGCTCGGCGCCGCGCTGAACCCGGCGCAGCCGCTGCTCGAGGTCGCGGGAGGTCAGCTCCACCCCTTCGAGCTCGCCCTCGGCCCGCTCCTTCGCCGCCTCCCCCGCGGCGCGCGCGGACTCGAGCAGCGTCGCCGCCGCGTCGGAAGGATCGAGCTCCGGCTCGGCGTAGGGAGCCCGCGCCACGCGCAGGAGCTCCTCGCGGCGAGCCTTCGCCTCGGGGTCGAGCAGCCGCTCGACGCGATCGAGCCGGCCCCCCGAGACTCGGGCGAGCGCGCGCGCCTCGTTCTCGGAGAGGCCGGGTGCCCGCTCGGCCAGCAGCTCGCGGATGACGCGGCCGGGGAGCCGACGGAAGGGGACGAGCTGGCAGCGCGAGCGGATCGTCGGCGCGATCGGCCCGAGCTCGTCGGCGACGAGGACGATCACGGCGTACGACGGCGGCTCCTCGAGATCCTTCAGGAGCGCGTCGGCGGCGTCCTCGTTGAGCAGGTGCGCGTCGGCGATCACGTAGACGCGGCGCTCCGCCTCGAAGGGCCGCATGTGCAGATCGCGGTGGAGCGCGCGGATCTCGTCGATCCGGATCATGTCGCCGAGCGCCTCGAGCGAGAACAGGTCGGGATGCGTTCCCTCCGCGACGCGCCGCTCGTCGCCGAGCAGCTGCGCCGCGAAGGCGCGGGCGGCGGCGCGCTTGCCGACACCCGCCGGCCCGTGGAAGAGATAGGCGTGGGCGGGCCCCTCCTTCACCGCCGCCGCGAGCAGGAGGCGCGCCTCCGGCTGCTCACCCAACGCGCTGAAGCTCACCGTGGATCCTCTCCGCCAGCGCGTCCGGGTCGAGCGAGCCGTCGAGGACGAGCACCCGCTCCGGGAAGAGCGCGGCCAGCTCTTCGTAGCCTGCGGCGACGCGTTCGTGGAACGCGGCGTCCTCGCGCTCGATCCGGTCGGGCTTGGAGCCCACGCGCGCCGCCGACGTCCCCGGCTCGACCGAGAGCACGAACGTGCGGTCCGGCAGGAGCCCGCCGGTCGCGAGCATGTTCACCTCCAGCACCTCGTCCACGCCGAGACCACGGCCGATCCCCTGGTAGACGATCGAGCTGTCGAGGTAGCGGTCGAGGAGGACGTCGGCGCCGCGCTCGAGCGCGGGCCGGACGACCTCGGCGACGACCTCGGCGCGGGAGGCGGCGTACAGGAGCGCCTCGGCCCACGGGGTCATCGGGCCACCGTGCAGGACGAGGTTCCGGATCGCCTCGCCGAGCTCGGTCTGGCCCGGTTCCCGGGCGGTCACGACCTCGCGCCCCTCCGCTTCGAGAGCGGCGCGCAAGCGCTCGACCTGCGTCGTCTTGCCGGAGCCGTCCATTCCCTCGAAGGTCACGAACATGTGTCTCTAGGATACGGCCGTGCGCTCGGCGGTCACCGGAGGAGCGGGCTTCATCGGCTCGCATGTCGTCGACGCGCTCGTCGCGCGGGGCGACGACGTGCACGTCGTCGACAACTTCTCCACCGGCCGCCGCGAGAACCTGAACCCGGCCGCGGCGGTGCACGAGCACGACATCCGCGAGCCCCTCGGCCCGCTCTTCGACGTGATCCGGCCCGAGGCCGTCGTCCACCTCGCCGCGCAGGCGGACGTCGGCACGTCGGTCGCCCAGCCGCTCTTCGACGCCGAGGTGAACGTGCTCGGGACGCTCAACGTGCTCGAGGGGGCACGCCCCCACGGGGCTCAGATCGTCTTCAGCTCGACCGGCGGCGCGATCTACGGCGAGTGCGAGCGCCCCGCCCGGGAGGACGACGAGCGCCGCCCTCTCTCCCCGTACGGCACCGCGAAGCTCGCGGCCGAGGAGTATCTCGCGACCTGGAACCGCCTTTACGGGACGAATCATGTCGCGCTCCGGTTCGCGAACGTCTACGGGCCGCGCCAGCTCGCGAAGCTCGAAGGTGGGGTCGTCGCGATCTTCACCGACCGGCTCCGCGCCGGCGAGGGCGTGACGATCTACGGCGACGGCGAGCAGCGGCGTGACTTCGTCTACGTCGGCGACGTCGTCGCGGCCGTGCTCGCGGCGATCGGGCGCGACGGCGGCGTCTTCAACGTCGGCACCGGCGCCGAGACCTCCGTCAACGAGCTCTTCGAGGCGACGCGGAAGGTGGCGGGGGCGGAGCTGGAGCCGAGCTACGCGCCGGCCCGTGCCGGCGACGTGCTGCGCAGCGTCCTCGACGTCTCCCGCACCGAGCGGGAGCTCGGCTGGCGGCCCCGGACGACGCTGGCAGAAGGTCTCCGCCAGACGTGGGGCTAGGCCCGGCCGCGACCTTCGTCGCGATCCGCGTCGCCTTCTGGGTCGGCGCCGCGGCAACTCTCGTCTGGGCGCCCGCGCCCGAGCGCCGGCTGATCGGCGACGCGTACGGCCCGTCGAGCGACGTTCTCTTTCAGGCGCTCTCGCAGTGGGACGCGCGCTGGTTCCTCCAGATCTCGCTGCACGGCTACGAGGAGGTGCCGCAGGCGGCCGCGTTCTTTCCCGTCTACCCGGCGCTCGTGCACGCGCTGGCGTGGGTGACCGGCTCGCCGCTCGTCGCCGGCGTGCTGATCTCGCTCGCGGCCGGCGCGGTCGCGGCGTGGGTGCTCGCGGAGATCGCCCGGCCCCTCCTCGGGACGCGCGGCGCACATGACGCCGTCCTCTACTTCGCGCTCTACCCGATCGGCTTCGTGCTCACCTCGCTCTACTCGGAGGGGCTCTTCCTCGCGCTCGCCTCCGGCTCGTTCCTGGCGGCGATGCGCGGACGGCCGCTGCTCGCCGGCGTCCTCGGCGGCTTCGCGACCGGAACGAGGCTGATCGGCCTCGCGCTCCTCCCGGCGCTCGCGCTCCTGCTCTGGCGCGGCCGGGACCCGCGCTCGCTCGTCCGCCTGGCGCCGCTCCTGCTCCTGCCGGCGGCGATCGGCCTCTACGCCCTCTATCTCGACTCGACGCTCGGGGATCCCTGGGCGTTCACGAGCGCGCAGGCCGACTGGAACCGCGAGGCGTCCTGGCTGGGGCCGCTCGAGGGGGTCAAGGACGCCTTTCTCTCTGCCGGCCGCGGCGCGCGCAACCTGCTCGACATGCCCGCCGCAGGACCCGGCAACGAGCAGCGGGTCGGCCTCTGGAACCTGTCCCATCTGGCGCTGCTCGCCGGCGCGGTGTGGCTGACCTGGGTCGCCTGGCGGCGGCTCGGTGCGGCCTTCGGCGCCTACTCGGCGGCCACGCTCGCGATCGCGCTCTCGGCCCCGGCGGAGGGCTTTCCGCTCGTCAGCCTCCCCCGCTTCCTCCTCGCCGACTTCCCGCTCTTCCTCGCCCTCGCCTCGCTGACGGTCGAGCGGCCTCGCGCCCGCGACGCGCTGCTCGCAGCCTTTGCGGCCCTCGGCGCCGTCGCGGCGGCGGCGTTCGCGCGCGGCGTCTGGATCGCGTAGGAAGGAGCGGGCTCTGCCAAGCCGAATCTAGGCGGCCGTGGAGCACTCACTCCTCCAGGTTCGGAGCCCGTGGCGGACGGCGACGCTCGTCGCCTCGGCCGTCGCCGCGCTCGAGCTCGTCGTCCTCGTGATCCTCGGCGTCGTCCTGCTCGCCAAGCCCGTCTCGGACCACGTCCGCCAAGCAGCCGAGGCGCAGGTGCTGGCGCCGGTAAAGGCGAAGCCGCGCCGCACCCCGATCGTCGGAACGCCCAAGCTGGCGCGCGCCGAGACGTCGGTGATCGTCCTCAACGGCAACGGCCGGGCCGGAGCCGCCGCCGCCGGGGCCGACTCGGTGCGCAGGTTCGGCTACACGATCGGGACGGTCGGGAACGCGCCGCGCACCGACTTCACGCGGACGCTCGTGATGTACCGCAAGGGCTACCAGGCCGAGGCCGCGAGGCTCGCGAAGGATCTCAACGTGAAGATCGTCGGGCCGCTCGACGGGCTCCGCCCGTCCGACATGCTCGGCGCCCACGTCGCGCTGATCGTCGGCGCCTAGCTCAGCAGTTCCCCGGCTCGTTGACCCACGCGAGCGACTGAACCAGCTCGCTGTCGGGAGTCCACTGCTTCCCCGCCGGGTCGAGTGTGTAGGAGCGGTTCAGGTGGACGTACGCCGAGCAGCGGTCGCCGAGGGTGAACTCGTAGAGCCCGAGCTCGTACCAGGGCACCGGGTTCTCCGGCTGCACGTCGGCGGCGCGGCGGTAGGCGGCCAGCGCGGCGCCCTCGTCTCGCGCGGCCTCCTCGACCCGCGCGCGGGCGAAGATCGGCTCCAGCGAGAGCGGATCGAGTGAGCGCGCGCGCTCGGCCGCGTCGCGCGCGGCGTCGACGTCCCCCCGCTCGAGCGCCGGATTGACGTCGCGCACGCTTTGCTCGGCGAGCCAGGGCGTTGCCACCGCCACCGCCGCGGCGAGGGCGAGCGCCGCGGCCGCAGCCGACCCGAACGGGGAGACGCTGCGGCGCGCGGTGCGGCCGACCGCAGCCAGCGCCCCCGCGGCGAAGCACAGGGGAGCGGTGACGGCGACGAAGTCCCACGGATAGTCGACGAGCGCGTGCACGAGCCAGAGCGCGAGGGCGACCGCCAGCGCCGCGCCGGCGTCGCGCTCCGTGCCCTCGAGCCGGCGCACCGCTCCTACCGCGGCCACGGCCGCCGCAGCGACGAGGCCGAGGAAGAGCGCGAGCCCGACGACACCCGTCCCCGCCAGGAACTGAAGCGGAACGCTGTGCGGCTGCGTCACCGACGACGCGAGCTCGCGATAGCGCTTGCGCGCGACCTCGAAGCTGTTCGCGCCGGCTCCGGCCAGCGGGTCGGCCTCGAAGATGTCCCGCGCCTCCCCCCACCACGCGAGCCGGTTGTTCGAGCTCAGGCTCGCGAACCGGCCCGGATCGTTCGCGACCTCCTCGCCCCGGAACTCGTCCGCGATCCGGCCGGCGTTCGCGACGAGACCGATGAGCGTGATCAGCGCGCCTGCGACGGCGAGCCCGCGCAGGAGCCTCGAGACGCGCCTCCGCGCACCCGGCGCAAGCGGCCGGCGGGCGAGCGCGCGGGCGCCGAAGGCGACGAGGACGGCGCCGAGGAGAAGGAGGAGGGCGAACCAGGCGCCGTCCGCGACGCGATCCGCCCGCGGCGCGCCGTCCTCCACGAGCGCGGGGCGGGTAAAAGCCCAACCCGCGACCGCCGCCCCCGGCACGCTCGCGACGAGCGCGAGGAGCGCGGCCTCGACCCGGTCGCGTCGGAGCCAGAGCCAGACGACCAGCCCGAGCACGGCGGCCGCGACACCCGCGCGCGAGGCGGCGAGCAGGATCGCGACGACGGCCGCGTAGCCGAGCGCGGCGCCCCCGGCTCGAACCGCAACCGCCCGCGACGAGGCGGCAAACGAGAGGGCGAGGACGAGCAGGGCATCCGCGACGAGCGCGAGCGCGTTCCAGTAGCCGATCGGGTCTCGCAACCGCGCCGCCCGGTCCCCGTCGGGAAAGAGCGCCGGGATCGCCTTGCCCGCGAGCGCCCAGACGACGGCGGCGCCGAAGGCAACGGTCAACGCGGCGGCGGCAAGGCGCCCGGCTCCCGGCCGCGAGGCGCCGAGCAGGAGACCGACGGCGAGGAAGGCGACGTAGACGAGCGTTCGGTCGAGCTCCGCCCAGGAGAGATCCGGCGCCACCGACCACGCGATCGAGAGGCCGCTCCAGGCCGCGAGTGCGAGCAGGATCCCGCCGAGCGCGAGCCCCCCGGCCGGCAACGGCGCGCGACCGGCGAGCGCGAGGGCGCCCCAGCCGCCGGCAAGGAACAGAGCGGCAAGCGCGATCCAGACCGATTCGCCCGCGAACACGGCGCCCAGGAGCAGCGCGGCCGAGACGCTCACCGCCACTCTAGGCATCGCCGGCCAAGCTAGCATGGTGACCGGAAAGCGACGGGCGTCGTATCCCCGTGGCCTAACAAACCGTTTACGTGCCGCTCACCCGGAGATCAATGCCGTCCGGGAGACTCTGCAGTATCCCCCGCACCACGCGGGGACGAAGGCCCCCCGAGACCCATCTTGACGATCCCCGTCACCGCCCACGAGCCCCTCCGGAGAGCGCTTCGCGTGCTCATCCCCCTCGCCGCGTTCGTCGCGGTGCTCGCGGTCGCGGCGCCTGCCGGTGCAGCCCAGTCGTGCGGCCGCGCCGTGATCGACGACTGGTACGACGACGGCCGGGTCGACGGCACCTACGCCCTGCACTGCTACGACGACGCGATCGAGATCCTGCCGCGGGACGTACGCGACTACTCGAGCGCGAAAGAGGACATCCAGCGCGCGCTCGCAGCGGCGAAGCGTGGCGAGGCCGCCCCGCCCGCGCGCACCGACCCCACTCCCGGGGCGCCGACCCCGAGCCCAGGAGACCCTGAGGACCCGACCGACACGAGCACGACCGAGACGGCCCCGCCCTCGGACGAGCCGCCGACCGACACCCTGGCGAGCCCGCTCGGGGACACCGACAGCGCCAGCTCGATCCCGATCCCGCTCCTGATCCTCGCCGGCCTGGCGCTCCTGCTCGTCGCAGGCGGCTCGGCGGGCTACCTGATCCGGCGCCTGCAGGCTCGCCGCCTGCCGCCTCCCGCGGCCTAGCGCAACCGACCGCAGGCCGGTTCGGACGGCTACACTGTGGGCACGGTTTCCCGCTTCAACAAGCGGTTTTCTGCCTCCGTCCGGTGCTGGGTCTAACGTCCCCGATCCGCTCAGTGGCCCGCAGAAAGCCGACCTGCGAGCGCCCGTACAAGCCGAAGGTGAGAGGACGAGAATGGCGACCGCAAAGCAGATCAAGGAACCAGCGCAGGACGCAGCAGCGCCGCAGGACGAGATCGTGAACGTGGTCGTCGAGGAGGCGGCTTCGGTCACTCCCGGACGCTTCTTCACGATCCCCGGACGCGACCCGTTCGACGAGATCGAATGGGAGCTCCGCGACGCGATCATCCCGGGCAAGGACGGGCCGGCCTTCGAGCAGCGGAACGTCGAGTTTCCGCGGTTCTGGTCGCAGACGGCGACGAACATCGTCGCGCAGAAGTACTTCCGCGGGCGGCTCAGCTCCCCCGAGCGCGAGCGCAGCGTCAAGCAGATGATCGGCCGCGTCGTCGACACGATCGGCGGCTGGGGACGGGCAGGCGGCTACTTCGCGAGCGACGAGGAGGCCGACACGTTCGAGGCGGAGCTGAAGGCGATCCTCGTCAACCAGTTCGCCTCCTTCAACTCGCCGGTCTGGTTCAACGTCGGCTTCGAGGAGAAGCCGCAGTGCTCGGCCTGCTTCATCCTCTCGATCGAGGACTCGATGGAGTCGATCCTCGACTGGATCCGGCGCGAGGGCGTCATCTTCCGCGGCGGCTCCGGCTCCGGCCTCAACCTCTCGAAGCTGCGCAGCTCGAAGGAGCAGCTGTCCAAGGGCGGCTACGCGTCCGGCCCGGTCAGCTTCATGCGCGGCGCCGACGCGTCGGCGGGGACGATCAAGTCGGGCGGCAAGACGCGGCGCGCGGCCAAGATGGTCGTGCTCGACGTCGACCACCCCGACATCGAGGAGTTCATCTGGTGCAAGGCCAAGGAGGAGCGGAAGGCGCGCGTCCTCGAGCAGGCCGGCTACGACATGTCGCTCGACTCGCCGGACTGGGGCTCGATCCAGTACCAGAACGCGAACAACTCGGTCCGCGTCAGCGACGCCTTCATGGAGTCGGTGCTCGAGAGCAAGGAGTGGAACCTGACCGCGCGCACCGACGGCTCGGTGGTCGAGTCGACCGACGCCCGCGAGCTGCTCAAGCAGATCGCCGAGGCGGCGTGGCAGTGCGCCGACCCGGGCGTCCAGTACGACACGACGATCAACTCGTGGCACACGCTCCCGAACACGGGCCGGATCAACGCGTCCAACCCGTGCTCGGAGTACATGTCGATCGACGACTCGGCCTGCAACCTCTCCTCGCTCAACCTGATGAAGTTCAGGCGCGAGGACGGCGAGTTCGACGTCTCCGCGTTCGAGCACACCGTCGACGTGATGTTCCTGGCGCAGGAGATCTGCGTCGGCTACTCCTCCTACCCGACGCCGGAGATCGACCGGAACGCGAAGGCCTACCGCCAGCTCGGGCTCGGCTACGCGAACCTCGGCGCGCTCCTGATGGCGCGGGGCTTCCCGTACGACTCCGACGACGGCCGCGCCTACGCGGCGGCGATCACGGCGCTGATGACCGGCCGCGCCTACCGCAAGTCCGCCGACATCGCCCGGCGGATGGGCCCGTTCGCCGGCTACCGGCCGAACGCGGCCGCGATGATCGGCGTGATCGCGAAGCACCGCGCGGCGGTCGGGAACATCCAGCACTCCGACTCGGTGCCCGACGAGCTGCTCTCGGCGGCGCGCCAGGCCTGGGACGACGCGCTGGACAAGGGCGAGGTCAGCGGCTACCGGAACGCGCAGGCGACCGTGCTCGCGCCGACCGGGACGATCAGCTTCATGATGGATTGCGACACGACGGGGGTCGAGCCCGACTTCTCGCTCGTCAAGTCGAAGAAGCTCGTCGGCGGCGGCGAGATCACGATCGTCAACAAGACCGTGCCGATGGCGCTCGACAAGCTCGGCTACGCGCCGAGCGAGGTCGAGGAGGTCGTGGCGTTCATCGACGAGCGGAACACGATCGTCGGCGCCCCGTACGTGAAGAGCGAGAGCTACCCGATCTTCGACTGCGCGATCGGGGATCGTGCGATCCACTACATGGGTCACGTGAAGATGATGGGTGCCGTGCAGCCGTTCATCTCCGGCGCGATCTCGAAGACGGTCAACCTGCCCGAGGAGGCGACGGTCGAGGACGTCTCGCAGCTCCTGATCGAGTCGTGGCAGCTGGGCGTCAAGGCGATCGCGATCTACCGCGACAACTGCAAGGTGGCGCAGCCGCTCTCCGGCTCGGCCGACAAGAGCCTCGCGACGTTGCCGACGCTCGCCCCGATCGCACCGGCGGCGCAGCCGAAGCGGCGGCGGGTGCCGGAGGACCGGATCGAGGTCGGCCGCAAGTTCAAGGTCGGCGACTACGAGGGCTACATCCACGTCGGCCTCTTCGAGGACGGCACTCCCGGCGACATCTTCGTCGACATCGCCAAGGAGGGCACGACCCTCGCCGGCCTGATGAACTCGTTCATGATCTCGGTCAGCCTCGGCCTCCAGTACGGCGTCCCGCTCGAGGTCTACGTCTCGAAGTTCAGCCACATGCGCTTCGAGCCGAGCGGGCTCACGAACGACGAGGACATCCGCGTCGCGAAGTCGATCGTCGACTACATCTTCCGCTGGATGGGGAAGAAGTTCCTCACCTCCGAGCAGCAGGAGGAGGCGGGGATCCTGACCGCCGAGGTGAAGGCGAGGCTCGCGCAGGCGTACGCGACCGGCGAGGCCGCCGCTCCGGCGCACGAGGCGCCGCCGCGGGGCCAGACCGCCCTCTTCAACAACTGGGAGGACGCGGTCGAGTGCGCCAAGTGCGGCGGCAGCATGGTGCGCACGGGGTCGCTGCTACACGTGCCGCGACTGCGGCACGAACACCGGCTGCAGCTAGCAGCGCGCGCCACGGCTATCGGGACATCGCCTGGAGGCCGCTCGAGCGGCCTCCAGGGGCGGAAGTCTTCACTTGAACATGCACGAAACTCGCAGCGCGTCCGCCGCCGCGACTGCTGCAGCCGAGCGAGAGCACCCTCGCCCAGCCGAGAGCGGCCGACCAACTATCCTTCGCTCACAGCCGACAGGGGGTCTATGCGTATCGCAGCTGTATCGCTCATCGTCCTCGCGGTTGCCATCGGGGCCGTTCTGGTGCTGGACAACACTTCAAATGGCGAGGCCGCAGAGAGTTCACCCTCTGCAAAGCCCGCCTTAGACGAAATCGAGGCTCTCCAGAGAGCCGAAGCTAGCTACTACGCAGAGCGAGGACGCTACTCCGAACGTCTCGCGGATCTGTTCGCCACTACCCGCTTCGGAACAGACATCGTGATGAACGCCGGTGGCCTCGACATTCACCTCGACACGAGTACGGATGGAAAAACGGTAATCGTCCGAGTTAACTCGCCCGCCATCACCCTGTCGCGGGTACTCGTACGCGGTCAAGAAACGGGACGAACGTGCGAAGCGCTCGCCGCCGGAGCTACCTGCCCCTGATCGCCTGCGTCAGGCGTCATTCCCGAAAACTGGCCCAGGCGAAGGACGCAGTTCAGCGGTGACGCAGCCTGAGCGTCGCCACTACCGCCCAGTGCAGCCAACCGATCACAGTCAGCGCCGCTCCGAGCGCGGTGATCACGAACACGACAAACAGCATCTGGCCCGCGAAGTCGCTTCCGAACCACCACCCCCCGATCAAAACGGCAACCCGCCGGCGGCCAAGCAGCGTGCGTGGTCTATCTCGTGGGCATCGTTATCGTGAAGCGTAGGCTCGACCGGCGTTTCGCCAATCCCTCCTACGAGCTAGCTAGGCGCGCACCCGTCCCGCGCCACTCGTCAGGGGGACATTTCCGGACGTGGCGCAGCCGAGGGCTGACGCAAGCGTTGTTCCCGCATGCGCGTAGATCGTTCTAGAGTGCCCTCGTGCTGAGGGGGCGCTGCGCGTGCAATGCCGTTGCATTTGAGGTCTCGGACGAGTTCGTCGAGGCGTACTACTGCCACTGCTCGAACTGCCGTGCGGCGACAGGCTCGGCGTTCTTGCCCTGGGGCGAAATCGAGCGCGAGAAGCTGAGGGTGACCAAGGGTGCGGACTCGTTGCTGTTGATTGGCGATGCGCACGGCCACCATGCGAGGCGTTGCGGGACGTGCTTCTCGCGGCTGTATTGGACGGGCTACGAAGGCACGATCCGTGTGCCGTATGGGTCGCTGATCGACGAACCAGCGCTCAAGCCGATGGCGCACATGTTCGTCGGCTCGAAAGCTCCGTGGTACGAGATCCTCGACGACCTCCGTCAGTACAACGAGGACCCGTGGTCTTAATCGGCTGATACAGGTAGACGACCACCACTCAGGCGTCATTCCGAAACGCTGGCGCATCCGATCGTGCTCTTCGCCCTGAGCTCAAGTCTCGCTGCTCAAGCGCGGTAACGAGCCTCGACGCTACGGGGCTCCGTCTGCCGATGTGAGGCGGTCGAGCCGTTGGCAGCGCAAAAGTGGGGGCCTGCGTCGCGCCTCACCTGATCCGCAGCTGCTGGCTGAAGCGCCGCTGGCCCGGCGACCAGATCCGGAAGAGCGCGCCGGGCTTGACCCGAACTGTCCGCATGAAGACGCCCTCGTCGTTCGTCAGCCGGGCGCGGCCGACCGGCTTCCACACGTTCTTGCGCAGCACCTCTAGCCGGTAGCGCTTCCGGCCCGGCTTCCCATCGCGAATCTGACCCCAGACGATCGCCTGCAGCCCGCGCCGGCCCATCTGGGCGAACGGCAGCTTGTATGCCTGCAACGACGGCTTCCAGCGGTCGTCGATGAACACGAGCCCCGTCTGGAAGCGGCTGAGCTGCGGCTCGTCGCGGTAGAGGTACTGGATCAGCATCGTCACCCGCGGCAGCCGCCACGCGCGCATCGCCGCCAGCGACAGATTCGTCGCCTGCCGCTTCAGGGTCACGCCCAGGAACGTGTCCGGCGGGTTGGTCTGATAGCCATACTCCGTCAGCCAGATTGGCTTCGCCGAGCCGAAGTAGCGCTTGACCAAGATCAAAAGCTTCGGGAGCGTCGCCATCGTGATCCACGGGCAGTTCTTGCAGCCGCCGCTGGAGGGTGTCTCGGACGGGTTCGACGGGTACGGGTGGTGGGCGTACGCGTCCAGCTTTGCGCCGGCTGCCCACATCGCGCGCACCCACGCAACCGGCGAGACGCCGCCCGCCCCCGCCTTCGGCCCGGTCGCGCCGCCGCCGACTCGGGCGCGCGGCAGCACGTCGTGGATCCCCTCGTAGCCGGGGTTGAGCAGATGCCGGACGTAGATGCTCGCCCTGGTCGGCTTCAGCCAGAGCGGCTTGTTTGGCTCGTTCCAGATCAGCCAGCGCTGCACCCACGGATAGCGGCGGGCGATGGCGGTCGCGAAGCCGCGAAAGTCGCGCGGCCGCGGCGGAGCGTACTGTGGCCCGCGCCCGCTGTTCGCCCACGCCGGCGTGCCGACGAGGGTGAGCACGGGCGTCAGACCGTGCCGGCGTAGCCCGCGCAAGATCCGATCCGACCGGCGCCAGTCGTACGCGCGATCGCGCGGCGAGGCCGCATCTTTCGGCCGTCGCGGGGCGACCTGGTTCCAGCGCACCGTGAAACGGACGTACGTGACGCCGAGTCGCTTGATCGTGGTCAGCCGCTGGTTCAGGGTGCCTGGCCTTGGCCCGAACTCGAGCCACGCGTCGTCCTGGATCCCGTAGCGGATGCCCGACGACGCCTGTGCGGGACTCGCGCCGGTGAAGGCCGCAAGCGCGAGCAGCAGCACGAACAGCGTCTTCCGGCCGGCAGTCGTCCTCATCGGCCGCTCGAACTTAACGTTTCGTCACTTCGGTTGCGCTGGCAGCCTCTACCCAGTATAGTGAACCTCATGGTTCAGTATTCAACGACTGTCGACCGCGCCTTCACAGCCCTCGCCGACCCGACCCGCCGCGCCGTCCTCGAACGGCTCGGCCCCGGTAGCGCGACGATCAGCGAGCTCGCCGAGCCCTTCGGCATGTCGCTGACCGGGATGAAGAAGCACATCCGGCTGCTCGAGGAGGCCGAGCTCGTGACGACGGAGAAGGTCGGCCGCGTCCGCAGGTGCATGCTCGCGCCCTACGCCTTCGAGGGCATCAGCACGTGGCTGCAACGGCTCGACCGCTTCGCGCAGGTCGTCGAACGCACGAAAGGAGACCGATGAGCCCCACCAAGAAGAAGGAAGGATTCACCGCCGAGGAAAGGGCAGCGATGAGAGCGCGCGCCAAAGAGTTGAAGGCGGCGGCTGAGGGGGAGACCGCCGTGCTCGACGCCCTCGCGAAGATGACGCCCAGCGATCGCGCCCTCGGCAAGCGGATTCACGCGATCGTCACGAAGGTTGCACCCGACCTCGTTCCGAAGACGTGGTACGGCATGCCCGCATACGCCCGAGACGGAAAAGTCGTCGTCTTCTTCCGCGATGCGGCGAAATTCAAGGAGCGATACGCGATCCTCGGCTTCAACGACAGCGCGAAGCTCGACGACGGCTCTATGTGGCCGGTCGCCTTCGCGCTGAAGAAGCTGACCGCAGCCGACGAGGCCAGGATCGGCGCGCTCGTGAAGAAAGCGGTGGGCTGAGATGAACGCCACCACCGTCGCCACCCCGAACGAGCTCGAGATCCGCGTCGAGCGGGTCTTCGACGCACCGCGCGCGCACGTCTTCTCCGTCTGGACCGACCCGCAGCTGATCCCCGAATGGTGGGGCGACGGCACGGTCGTCGAGGAGATGGACGTTCGTCCCGGGGGCACCTACCGCTTCCGCACCTCCTTCGGCGTCGTCGAGGGCGAATACCGTGAGGTCGACGCGCCCGAGCGGCTCGTGCAGACGTTTCAGAACCACCTGCAGACGCTCGAGTTCGAGGATCTGGGCGACCGGACGAAGCTGACGCAGACGATGCGCTTCGTGACCACCGAAGAGCGCGACACGACGATGCAGTACGGCGTCGAGGAAGGAGCGAAGTCCGGCTTCGCGCGCGTGGACGCGCTGCTGCAGCGGCTGCCGCTCGACGCGTGAGAGCTGACGAGGCGCGCGCGTTGAACCGACGCGGCAGGGGTAAGATCGGCGCCGATGCCGTTCGCCGAGCTCGG
This sequence comes from uncultured Gaiellaceae bacterium, assembly GCA_963789355.1. Lineage (GTDB taxonomy): Bacteria > Actinomycetota > Thermoleophilia > Gaiellales > Gaiellaceae > Gaiellasilicea. The sequence continues at coordinate 647,246 of CAWBKK010000002.1, read as the reverse complement.
TGATCTCCGGCTCCATTACGAGCGCGAGGGAGAGGGCGACCCGCCCTTCGTCTTCGTCCACGGCTGGTGCTGCGACCACACCTTCTTCGCGCCGCAGCTCGAGCACTTCCGGACCGCACACGAGGTGGTCTCACTCGATCTCCGCGGCTGCGGCGCGAGCAGCGTCCCCGACGGCGGCTACGACATCCCGACGCTCGCCGAGGACGTGGCGGCGCTCTGCGCCGTGCTCGGGCTCGAGCGGCCGGTCGTCGTCGGCCACAGCCTGGGCGGAATGATCGCGATCGAGCTCGCGGCGAGGCACCCGTCACTTCCCGGCGCGGTCGTGGCCGTCGACCCCGGCCCGATCGACCCTCTCCCCGGGGCGCTCAGGATGTTCGAGGCGCTCATCGCGCACCTCGAAGGGCCGAGACCGGAGGCGGCCAGGCGGGCGTACGTCGAGGGGTTGTTCCTGCCGAGCGACGACGCGGACCAGAAGCGCCGGATCATCGAAACGATGTGCGCCGCGCCGGAGGAAGTCGCGGCGGCGGTACTCCGCGGCGTGCTCGCGTGGAACGGGGTCGGGGCGCTCTTGCTCTGCAACTCCCCGCTCCTCGTCCTGAGCTCTCGGACGGGAGGAAGCAACGACCCGGCGCGGCTGCTCGCGCTGAAGCCGGACGTTCAGATCGGAGTGACAGTCGGGTCGGGGCACTTCCACCAGCTCGAGGTGCCGGAACAGGTGACGCCGATGATCGAGCAGTTCCTGCGCGTCACGGCAGGGACGAGCTGACGCGCTCCAGCGCCGCCTCGGCATCCGCCGGCGTACGCGCCTCGGCCGGTGGGACTCGTCGCGTGAAAGACGGGCCTCCCGGCCCATTGCCATTTGCGGACCCGTCCGCGATGGTGGGCCGAGCAACTGCGGAGGGGTCCCTTGAAGCGCATCACGATCGTCCTCGTCCTCGTCCTCGTCTGCGCCTGCGCGGCGCTGGCCGGCCTCGCCTCCGCGTCGGGCACCGGCGAGTTCACGCAGCGGGGCGTCGTCACGCAGGTCGTCGACGGGGACACGCTCGACGTCCGGCTCGCGAGCGGAAAGCGTGAGCGGATCCGGCTGATCGGGATCGACTCCGCCGAGCGGGGCGCCTGCTACGCCGCGCCGGCCGCCGAGCGTGCCAGGCAGCTCGCGCTCTCGAAGCCCGTCGTGCTCCGCGGCGACCGGACGCAGGCAACCCGCGACCGGTACGGCCGCCTGCTCGCATACGTCTGGCTCCCGGGGGGTCGCGACCTCGGCTATCAGCTCCTCACCGGCGGCTTCGCCAAGGTCTACGTGTACAGCGAGCCGTTCCAGCGCCTGTCCGCCTACCGGACCGCCGAGAGCCGCGCGAAGTCGGAACCGGCCGGTGCCTGGAAGGCCTGCGGCGCCACTACGATCCGACCGGTCGTGCCCTCGCCGTCGGCCCCGGCCGGGAACTGCCATCCGAGCTACACGCCCTGTCTGCCGGTCGTGGGCGACCTCGACTGCGCCGATGTCCGCGCCCTGGGCGTGGCGCCCGTTCGCGTCGCCGGCTCCGACCCGTACCGCCTCGATGGCGACGGGGACGGCTTCGGCTGCGACTAGGTTGGCGAAATAGCGGCTGAGCCGCCGTGCCGCGCACGACGAGAGCCATTCCGCCAAACCCTCCAAGCGACTTCCGGCCACCTCGGTAGCCTCTCCCGGTCCGCCCCTCGCCCTGGAGGTACTTCTTCGTGCCCGTTCTCGTCCGTGCGCTCGTCGCCGTCGCCGCAATCCTCGCTCTGACCGTCGGCTCCGCCTCGGCGGAAGAGCGGATGTGGATCGGATTCCACGACGACCCGGTCCTGCGCTACGGCCCCGACCGGCTCGACGCGCTCGACCAGGTCCGGGGTGCGAACGCGACGATCGTGCGGACGCTCGTCGAATGGCGCAGCGTCGCGCCGACCCGGCCAGTCAGAGCCGCGAACGCCTTCGATCCGAGCTACCGCTTCGCCGACCTGGACGAGTTCGTCCGGAACGCACAGCAACGCGGAATGGAAGTGCTGATGACGATCTGGGGGACGCCGAGGTGGGCGAACGGCGGCAAGGGCCCGCAGTTCCTGCCGACGCGGATGGCCGACTTCCAGAACTTCGCGCGCGCGCTCGCGACGCGCTACTCCGGTCGCACCAGCGGCTACCCGTTCGTCCGCTTCTACGGGCTCTGGAACGAGACGAACCTCGGCAACTTCCTCGCGCCCCAGTTCAACGCCGCCGGCAAGATCGTCAGCCCGGCCGCATACGCGAAGCTCGCTGCCGCCGGCTACGCCGGGATCAAGGCCGGCAGCCCGCGGGCGCAGGTTGCGATCGGCGAGACCTCGTCGAACGGGAAGGACAAGCGCAAGGCCGGCGCGACCGACTCGGTCACCCCCGGCACGTTCGCCCGGCTCCTCGCGCAGGCGAACAAGCGACTCAAGTTCGACGCCTGGGCGCAGCACCCCTACCCGGTGCCGGTCAGCCAGGGCCCAGGGCAGAAGGTGCGCTATCCGAACGTCGCGTTCTCGACCCTGGGCCGCTTCGAGCGCGATCTCGACAAGTGGTTCGGGCGCAAGAACATTCCGATCTGGATCACGGAGTACGGGAACGAGACGAAGCCCGGCGAGCCGAAGGGCGTCACGGAGGCGCAACAGGCTGCCTACGTCCCGCAGGCGATCGCGTTCGCGAAGAAGGATCCGCGGATCCCGATGTTCGTCTGGTTCGTCTTCCGCGACTCGGCCGGCAGCCCGTGGCAGAGCGGGATTCATCGCACCTCGGGCGCGCCCAAGCCCGCCGCGGCGAGGTGGTCAGCCTCGGCGAAGGCCGCCGACCGGTTGAACGGAAAGGTCACGGTCAAGGGCGGCACCGTCAGCCCGCTCGTGACGGTCTATCTCCGCGACATGTGCACCAACAACGTGGCCGGTGCCATGGTCGGCGTCGCGTCGCGCACCTTCCAGGGCACACGCTCGGTGCAGGCGGCCCAGTCGTCGACGACACTCGCGCTCGACTGCACGATCGCCGTCCGCCTCACCGGCCTGGCGGTCGCGAGAGGGCAGACCTACCGCGCCGAGATCGACGCGAACACGGCCACGACGCCCGCGAAGCGGCGGACGCTCACGATCGTCGGTTCCTAGCCGGTTGTCGGTTGTCCCGCGTCCTCGTCCCGGTTTAGACTCGCACGAGCGGCGCCTGTCGGTCCGCGCGATCCTTTCCGAGGAGGTGAAGCCGAAAGCACGTCGAGCCCTGACATCTTCCAGCGCCGGCTCCGCGTCGCCTGCGGGCAGGCGTCTGCGGCTGTCTTGACTCGCGACTTTGCGGCTCGCGATGACTGCACCGCACTATCACTCCCACGTCGACGACCCTGCGGCGGTCGGTCGACGACTCAAGGATGCCCGCTTGATGGCGGGGCTCTCCCAGCGGCAACTCTCCTTTCCGGGGTGCTCCGCGGCGTACATCTCCCGGCTCGAGGCGGGGGACCGCGTTCCTTCGCTCCAGCTACTCCGCAAGCTGGCGGCGAAGCTGGACGCCGACGAGCAGTACCTCGCGACCGGTGTCGAGCAGATCCAGCAGGATCCGCCGGAGCTCATCGAGGCCGAGGTCGAGCGGCGCCTCGCCGGCGAGCGGTCCCGCCCGGGAGAGCCACGACCCTCCGGAGGTCTCGAGGACCCGGAGGCCCGCGCCCGTGTCCTCTGGCAGCACTCGCGCCTCCTGCTCGCACGCGGCGAACGCAGCCGCGCAGCCTCGTACGCCCGCGACGCCCTCGCCTTGCTCGACTTCGCGGACGACCGCAAGACGTAAGGTCGCGGCATGGAGCACCGTGCGCTCGGCCGCAGCGGCGTCGACGTGTCCCGCATCATCCTCGGCTGCGGCAACTTCGGCGGCATCGGCTCCTCGCCCGCGCTGTTCGGCGCCGGGGAGGCCGAGGACGAGGCACACGCTCTCCTCGACGCTGCCTGGGAGGCCGGGATCACGACCTACGACACCGCGGATGCGTACGGCGGCGGCCGCAGCGAGTCGTATCTCGGCAGCTGGCTGCGGGGGAAGGGCTCCGACGTGCGCGGCCGGATCGTGCTGACGACGAAGACGTTCAACCCGATGAGCGAAGGGGCCGACTCCGGCCTCGCCCCCTCACGGATCAGGCGCCAGCTTGCGACGAGCCTCGAGCGGCTCGGCGTCGACTCGGTCGATCTCTACCTCCCCCACGCGATGGACGCGGCGACGCCCGTGTCGGAGACGATCGGGGTCTTCGAGGAGCTCGTTCAGGCTGGGACGATCCGGGCGTACGGGGGCAGCAACGTCGACGCAGAGTGGCTCGAAGAGGCGATCGAGCATGGCCGACCGTCCTGGGTGCAGAACGCGTTCTCGCTGCTCGAGCGCGATCAGACCGGAGTCGTCCCCATCGTCGCGCGCGAGGGACTCGGGTACACGCCCTTCAGCCCGCTCGCGGGCGGCTGGCTGACCGGGAAGTACCGGCGAGACGCCGAACCGCCAGCCGGCTCGCGGATGACTCTTCGGCCCGAGCCGTACCGCCACCTGCAGGACGAGCGCGTGTACGACGCGCTCGAGGCGTTCGAGGCGCACGCGCGCGACCGTGGAACGACCCCCGGCGCGCTCGCGATCGCCTGGCTGCTCGGCCACCCGTTCGTGACCGCCGTCGTCGTCGGCCCGCGCCGGCCCGAGCAGCTCGGTCTCGCACTCGAGGCGCTCGACCTCGATCTTTCGCCGCCCGAGCACGACCAGATCGGGGCGCTCTTCGCATGAGCGTGTTGATCCTGGACGAGCACGCGGTGCGGTCGCTGCTGTCGATGAACGAGTGCATCGAGGCGATGGACGAGGTGCTGCGCTCGCTCGCGCGCGGGGAGCTGCACCAGCCGCTCCGTCCCGTCACGCGGCCGGACGGCGCCGAGAGCCTGATGGGCCTGATGCCGGCCTACCGTGGCGGCGAGCGGCCGGCCTGGTCGCTCAAGGAGATCGTGATCGCTCCGGGCAATCCGGCGCGCGGGCTCGACGCGCATCAGGGCGCCGTCCTGCTCCACGACGGCGAGACGGGTGAGCTGCGGGCGCTCCTGAACGCATCGGCAATCACCGAGATCCGCACGGCCGCGGTCTCGGGCGTCGCGACCCGCGCGCTCGCCCGGCCGCGACGCGAGCGTCGTCGCGATCCTCGGCGGCGGGGTTCAGGCGCGCTCGCACGCCGAGGCGATGCGCTCGGTGCTCCCGCGTGCGGAGCTTCGCACCTGGACTCGGGGCGACGGCGGCACGGCCGAGGACGTGCTCCGCGATGCGCAGGTCGTCTGCACGTGCACGAGCGCCCGCGAGCCGATCCTGCGCCGGGAGTGGCTCGCCCCCGGAGCGCACGTGAACGCGGTCGGCTCGAGCGTCCCGAGCGCACGCGAGCTCGACGCGGACACCGTTGCGGCGGCGACGCTCGTGGTCGACCGGCGCGAGTCGGCGCTGAACGAGGCCGGCGACCTGCTCCTGGCCGGATTCGGCGACGACCGGATCGCGGCGGAGCTGGGCGAGGTACTCGTCGGGGCGCACCCGGGGCGGACGGATGACGACGAGCTGACGGTCTTCAAGTCGCTCGGACTCGGCGTCGAGGATCTCGCCGCCGCAGAGCTCGTCGTCCGGAAGGCACGAGCGCAGGGCGCCGGCACCGAGGTCGAGTTCTGATCGCAATCACCGAGATCGAGCGTGCCCGCGAGACGATCGCCGGCGCCGCGATCCGCACGCCGCTCGTCCGGCTGGAGGTGGACGCGCCGGCCGAGATCTGGCTGAAGCTCGAGAACCTGCAGCCGATCGGCTCGTTCAAGATCCGTGGCGCCGTCAACGCGATCCGCAGCGCCCCCGCGGCGGAGACCGCGAAGGGCGTCGTCACGGTCAGCGCCGGGAACATGGCCCAAGGGGTCGCCTGGGCGGCGCGGGAGCTCGGCGTTCCCGCGACGATCGTCGCGCCGGAGCAGGCCCCGCAGACCAAGCTCGACGCGATCGCGCGCCTCGGCGGCAAGGTCGTGAAGGTGCCGTACGAACGCTGGTGGGAGATCATGGTGGCCGGCCGCTACGAGGACGCCGAGGGCCTCTTCGTCCACCCCGTTCAGGACGAGCGGGTCATGGCCGGAAACGGCACGATCGGGCTCGAGCTCGCCGAGGAGCTTCCCGACGCCGACGCGGTCCTCGTGCCCTGGGGCGGCGGCGGGCTCTTCACCGGGATCGCGAGCGCGCTGGCCGCCCGTCGTCCCGACGCCCAGGTCTACGCCGTCCAGCCCGAGACCGGAGCGGCCGTCACCGCCGCGCTCGACGCCGGCGGGCCGCGCGAGGCACCGGGCTTCGCCCCGTCGTTCGTCGACGGGGCGGGCGCGAAGATCGTCCTGCCCGCCATGTGGGAACGCGCCCGGCCGCTGCTCTCCGGCGCCTACGCGGTCTCGCTCGACGACACCGCCGCCGCCGTGCGCCTGCTCGCCGAGCGGGCGCGGGTCGTCGCGGAGGGTGCTGGCGCCCTCGCCGTCGCAGCCGCTCTTACCGGCCGAGTCCCCGGACGCAAGCTCGTCTGCATCGTCTCGGGAGGGAACATCGACGCCGCACGGCTGGCAGCGATCCTCCGCGGCGAGACGCCGGACTAGAACCTCAGTCGCTCGCCCGCCGGATCAGCGGCGGGACGAACCAGACCCCGATGAAGAGGGCGGCGGCCAGCGCCGTCACGACCGCCGTGACGAGGCCCTTGAAGAGCAGGTCGGTGACGAGGAAGACGACGGCGCTCATCCCGAGCGCGAGAAAGACGACGCCGACGATCGCGAAGACGTTCGCGAGCTTGAGGATCGACTCCTTGTCGGGATCGCGGAAGCGGATCCGATGGTGGGCGGTCGGCGCGATCAGGAAGACCGACCCGGCGAGAGTGCACAGGAGCGACGCCATGTACGCATCCTTCTGCAGGTCGGTGACGTCCTCGAAGCGCTGCGCGAACGGAACCGCGAGCAGGAAGGCGAAGAGCACCTGGACGCCGGGCAGGGCGACGCGCAACTCGTTCAGGAGCTCGATCAGCTCGCGGTTGACGCGCTCCTCGTGGCTCTCCCCCGGCTCCGGCATTGCCGGGAGCGTAGTGGCTCCGCCTACGCCGCGGTGACCACGTCGTACGCGTCGAGCTGGCGTTTCAGCTTGATCCGGATCCCGGAGAGGATCTGAGAGACCCGGGACTCGCTGACCTCGAGGAGCCGGCCGATCTCCGCGCCGGGGAGCTCCTGGACGTGTACGAGGGCGAGGATGTGGCGCTCGCGTTCGGAGAGCCGGGCGATCGCGGCCCGCATGGCGGCGCTGCGATCGGCGCCGAGCAGCGTGCTCTCGGGATCGCCCTCTCCCGGCGGGGCTTGAATCGTCTCGCCGACCTCGACCAAGGATGGGTCGTCGGTGCCGCGCGCCGGAGCGTTGAGCGAGCCGATGTCCGAGCGGTCGATGTCCTCGAGCGTCGCCCGAAGCCCCTCGAGGGTCGTGCCGAGCTCGGCGGCGAGCTGGAGCTCCGTCGGGGTGCTCCCGTGCCGAGCGAGAAACGAGTCGCGGGCCCGCTCGATCCGCCTGCCTTCGCGCCGAACCGAACGCGAGGCCCAGTCCTGCTTGCGGAGCTCGTCGACGAGTGCCCCGGCCACACGAGTCCAGGCGTACTGCTCGAAGTTGGCGCCCTTGGCGGGATCGAAGCGGTCGACTGCCTCCACGAGCGCGAGGAGGCCGGCCGAGGCGAGGTCGTCGACGTCGCAGTGCGCCGGCAGCTCGCGCACCTTCCTGGAGGCGATGTAGCGCACCATCGGCGCGTAGGCCACCACCAGCTGGTCGCGCGCGCGTGTGTCGCGGCGATCCTTCCAGCTGTGCCAAAGAGCTTCGGCCTCCGAGGAGCTGAGGCGCCTGGTGGTCGTGGACAGATCCGAGCTGGTCAGAGTCGCCGCCATGAGGTGGTTCCTTCCGCAGGAGTGAGCGAGAGTGCCGCAACCTCTGTATCGGCTCGACTTTCGCCCCGCCTGGAGACTCGATTCAGGCGAGCGGCCATCCCCGATTCGGGTGACAGCGGCCGATGTCAGTCACGGCTGCGGGGTGCGAACGACGCCCGCGTAGCGAAATCCAAGCGCCCGGATCGCCCCGGCGTCGATCAGCGCCTGCTCCAGCACCTCGGTCGCGACCCCGCTGAGCTTCCGGTGCAGGAACGGGATCCAGGCAAACGCGCGCTCCTCGAAGCGAGCAGCGACCGCCGCACGTAACGCCTCGAAGCCGTGGACGCCGAGGTGCTCCGCCTCCCAGTCTTCCCGCATCGCCGCGAGAGACGCCGGCGCCTCGCCGTGGCCCGCTGCCGCGAGCGCACGTCGCTGCCCGTAGAGCCAGTCCAACGTCGTGTCGTCGGCGAGGTCCCAGCCGAACTCGTCGAGCACGAGCACGCCGCCGGGGCGCAGCAGCGCCACGATCCGATCGAGCGCGACGTCGCGGATGTGGTGCAGCGAGTGGACGGCGACGACCGCATCGAACGGCCCCTCCTCCGGCTCGAGCTCCTCCACGAGCACGCGCCGGAAGAGCTCGCCCTGGGGAGCGCGCGGGTCGATCCCGAGCACGTCGTGGCCCGCGACCGCGAGCGCCGTCGTCAGCTCGCCCTGACCGCAGCCGACCTCGAGCACGCGCGCCGGGACCGGCGGCAGGTGCTCGCGAGCGAAGTCCAGGAACGTAGATTGCGCCACGATGCCGCAGACTACGGTGAGGGTGAGCGTCGAGGAGGCGCGGCGGATCGCGGTGCGCGCCCAGGCACTCGACGGAACAGCGTCAGGCGTGCTCGAGACCGTTCGGCGGCTCGGCTTCCTCCAGATCGACGTCGTCCAGCCGGTCGAGCGGCCGCAGCACCTCGTCCTCTTCAGCCGCCTCGGGCCCGGCTACGACCGCGCGGAGCTCGACCGCCTGCTCTGGGACGAGCGCGTCCTCTTCGAGTGGGACGCGTTCATCTACCCGATCGAGGCGCTGCCGCTCGTCCGAGCCCGGATCCGCGACTTCCGGAACTCGAGACGCACGAAGAGCCAGCGGTGGGTGCACGAGTTCCTGACGACGAACCGGGCGTTCCGCCGTTACATCCTCCGCGAGCTCGAGCAACGAGGGCCGCTGCTCTCACGCGACTTCGAGGATCGCGCCGTCGGGGAGAAGCGGGATCACCGCTGGTGGGGCTCGCGGATGGTCGGGCTGATGCTCCTCTCGCTCCACCACTACGGCGAGATCACCGTCGTCGGCCGCCGGGGCGGCGAACGGCTGTGGGATCTCACGTCGCGCTGGTGGCCCGAGACGGAGACGGTCTCCGTGCCGGCTGGAGAACGGCTCCGCGCCGAGCGCCGCTTCCGCACGCAGGGAGTTCGGCTCGCCAGGGGCGAGTGGGAGGCGCATCCGGATGCCACCGACGGGCCCGTGCCGGATCGCGCCGTCCTCCTCTCCCCCTTCGACCGACTCGTCTACGACCGCGACCGCGCCGAGGCGCTCTGGGGCTTCCGCTACCGGCTCGAGATGTTCGTCCCGAAGGCCAAGCGCGAGTACGGCTACTACGTCCTGCCGCTGCTCGTCGGCGACCGCGTCGTGGGTCGCGCCGAACCGCGGTTCGACCGCAAGACCGGCGTGCTCGAGCTGGCCGGCGCCTGGGGCGACACGTCTCGCCTGGACGAAGCCCTCGACGATCTCGCCCTCTGGCTCGGGGCCGAGCGGGGCGCGGGATGAACCAGTTCCACTTCGATCCCGATTCATATCTCGCGATGATCCGCGAGGACGTGCCGCGTTACGACGAGCTGCAGGACGTCGTCGCCGCAGCAACGGCCGGGATCGACGCTCACCGGATCCTCGAGCTCGGCACCGGTACCGGCGAGACCGCGCAGCGGCTTCTCCGCGCCCATCCCGCGGCGAGTCTGGTCGGGATCGATTCGAGCGAGGCGATGCTCGCCGTTGCGCAGGCGCAGATCAGCGCGGAGCTCGTCGTCCAACGACTCGAGGATCCTCTTCCCGACGGACCGTTCGAGCTCGTCGTCTCGGCTCTGGTGGTCCACCACCTCGAGGCGGATGAGAAGCGCGATCTCTTCCACCGCGTCCGCCACGTCCTCGCTCCGCGAGGCCGGTTCGTGCTCGCGGACCTGGTCGTCCCGGAGCGGGCCGAGGACATCGTGACGCCGGCCACACCCGGCTTCGACAAGCCCGACCCGTTGCCGGACCTCCTCACCTGGCTCGCAGAGGCCGGCTTCGAAACCGCGGTGGAATGGTCGTGGAAGGATCTCGCCGTCGTTCGCGCCGATCTGCCCAGCTAGCATCGCATTGATGGACTTCGAGACCCGCGCCATCCACGACGGTCAGGAACCCGACCCGGCGACGGGCGCGATCAGCACGCCGATCTACCAGACGTCGACCTTCGTCCAGGAGGCCGTCGGCGTTCACAAGGGCTACGACTACGCGCGCGTCGCCAACCCGACCCGGTCGGCGCTGCAGGTCGCTTTGGCGTCGCTCGAGAACGCGTCGCACGGGATCGCCTTCTCCTCCGGGCTCGGCGCGACCACGACGCTGATGCATCTCGTCAACCCCGGTGAGCGCGTCGTCCTGATCGCGGACGTCTACGGCGGCGTCTACCGGATGACCTCGCAGGTCTACGAGCCGAAGGGCTACCTCTTCGACTACGTCCCCGCCGCCGAGTTCGCCCACCTGGCCGAGCATCTCGACGGGAACACGCGGATGGTCTGGATCGAGAGCCCGTCGAACCCGTTGCTGAACGTGGTCGACATCCGCGCCGCCGCCGACGCCGCGCACGCGGTCGGCGCGATCCTCGTCGTCGACAACACCTTTGCGACGCCGTACCTGCAGAACCCGCTCGACCTCGGCGCCGACGCCGTCGTCCATTCGACGACGAAGTACCTCGGCGGCCACTCCGACGTCGTCGGCGGCTTCGTCGCCACGAACGACCCCACGATCGCGGAGCGCCTGACCTTCCTGCAGAAGTCGCTCGGCGCCGTTCCCGGGCCGTTCGACTCCTGGCTCGTCCTCCGCGGGATCAAGACGCTCGCCGTCCGGATGCGCCAGCACTGCGAGAACGCCCGCGCGCTCGCAGGCTGGCTCGAGCAGCAGCCGAGCGTCGAGCAGGTGCTCTATCCCGGCCTTCCGTCGCATCCCGGTCACGAGATCGCGAAGCGGCAGATGCGCGACTTCGGCGGGATGATCTCGTTCCTCGTCGACACCGAGGAGACCGCCGTCGAGCTGGTCGCGAAGACGAAGCTCTTCCAGCTCGCCGAGTCGCTCGGCGGCGTCGAGAGCATGATCGAGCACCCGGCGCGGATGACCCACGCCTCGACGGCCGATGCGCCCTTCGCGGCGCCGCGGAACCTGGTCCGCCTTTCGGTCGGGATCGAGTCGGTCGACGACCTGATCGCGGATCTCGCCGCCGCGCTCGTCCCCGCCGCCGCCCACGCCAAGTAACAGTCTGTTGCAAGGCGAGCCGATCGACCTCTTCCACGGGGGCGCAGCCCGCACGGTCGGGTCGTACCTGGTCGACACGCCGTCGGGCCTGGCTCTCTTCGATTGCGGGCCGGCGAGCTGCATTCCGGCGCTGAAGGCCGGGCTCGCCGAGCGCGGAGTCGAGCTCCGGGAGATCACGCACCTGCTGCTCTCGCACATCCACCTCGACCACGCAGGAGCGGCTGGCTCCCTCGTGCGTGAGCACCCCGAGCTGCAGGTCTGGGTCTCGGAGATCGGGGCGCCGCACCTCGTCGACCCGTCCCGGCTCGAGCGGAGCGCGCGAAGGCTGTACGGCGACACGTTCGACGGGCTCTGGGGCGAGCTCGCGCCCGTACCGGAGGCGAACGTGCGCGTCGCCGACGGCCGCGCCGCGGGTCTCCAGGTCTTCGCCGCACCCGGCCACGCCTCGCACCACGTCTGCTACGTCGACGGCTCGACGCTCTACGCCGGCGATGCGGCAGGGGTGCGGATCCAGCCGAGCCGCTCGGTGCTGCCGCCGACGCCGCCGCCCGACGTCGACATCGAGGCCTGGTATCGCACGCTCGAGCAGATCGAGCGGAGCGCGCCGGAACGACTGGCGCTGACCCACTTCGGCTTCGCCGAGGACGTCAGCCGCCACCTCGGTGAGCTGCGCGAACGCCTCGACACGTGGGCCACCCGCGTCGAGGACGGTGCCTCCGAGGACGACTTCGTTGCCGCCGCGAAGGCCGACTTGCCGCCGGAGGAGGCCGACGAATACGACCGCGCGATGCCGTTCTGGCAGTCGTATGCGGGGCTGAAGCGCTACTGGGACACGCGTGCGGCATAGCACCGCCGTGGCGCCGCTCCGGGAGCGCGAGTTCCGCCTCCTCTTCGCCGGCCGCACGATCTCACTGGTCGGGAGCGCGATCGCGCCCGTCGCACTCGCGTTCGCCGTCCTCGACCTGACGGGCTCGAAGACCGACCTCGGCCTCGTCCTCGCCTGCCGGGAGATCCCGTTGATCCTGTTCCTCCTCGTCGGTGGGATCTGGGCCGACCGGCTCCCCCGCAACAAGGTGATGACGAGCGCGAACGTGGTCAGCGCCTTCGCCCAGGCCTCGGCGGCTGCGCTCCTGATCACGGGCAATGCGGAGATCTGGCATCTCGCCGCGCTGGCGTCCGTGAACGGCGGCGCGTCCGCCTTCTTCTTCCCGGCCTCCGCAGGGGTGACGCCACAGACGGTGCCGAGCACCCTGCTTCAGGACGCGAATGCGCTGCTCGCACTCGCGATGAGCTCGGCCTCGATCGGCGGCGCGGCGCTCGGCGGCTTCCTCGTCGCCGCGTTCGACCCGGGCTGGGCGATCGCGATCGACGCCGGGACGTATCTCCTCGGCGGCTCGATGATCGCGCTGATGCGCCTGCCGGCGATCGCGGCGAACGAGACGCCGCGCTTCCTCTCCGAGCTCGCCGTCGGCTGGCGCGAGTTCCGCTCGCGCGACTGGCTCTGGTCGATCGTGCTCCAGTTCTCGCTGCTGCTGATGGTCACGATCGGCGCGTTCAGCGTGCTCGGGCCGGTGATCGCCGACGAGGAGCTCGGCGGCGCGAAGGCGTGGGGGGCGATCCTGACGGCCGAGGCTGCCGGGCTCGTCGCCGGCGGCCTGCTCGGGCTCCGCTTCCGCCCGCGGCGGATGTTGCTCGCTGCGACGTTGGGGATCCTGCTCGGGCCGCTCCCGCTCGTCGCGCTCGGCCTCGGGCTGAGCCTGCCGGCGATCATCGCGGCCGCGTTCGTCGCGGGGATCGGGATCGAGATCTTCAACCTGCTGTGGAACACGACCGTGCAGCAGGAGATCCCACCCGAGACGATCTCGCGGGTCTACTCCTACGACGCGCTCGGCTCGTTGGGCCTCGTCCCGCTCGGCCTGGCCCTGGCCGGGCCGGTCGCGGACGCGGTCGGCGTCGAGGCGACGCTGCTGGGCGCGGCGGCGATCGGCATGGCTGTGACGCTGGCAGTCCTCGCGGTGCCCGGCGTGCGGACGCTGGAGCGGCGGCATGCCAGTGCGTAAGCTCGAGCAGTGAAGCCGATCCCGCCCGCAGTCGACGCCTTCCTGCGCCGGCCGAATCCGGCAACCATCGCGACGCTTCGGCCCGACGGCTCCCCCAGCTCGGTCGCGACCTGGTACGCCTGGGAGGACGGCCTCGTCTTCCTGAACATGGACGCGACGCGGAAGCGGCTGGAGCATCTCCGCGGCGATCCGCGCGTCTCGGTCACCGTTCTCGACGAGGACGACTGGTACCGCCACATCTCGCTCTCCGGCACCGTCGAGCGGATGGAGGACGACGAGGGCCTCGCGGGAATCGACCGCCTCGCGCTCCGCTACACCGGCAAGCCGTATCGCAACCGCGAGAGCCCCCGCGTCAACGCGTGGATGCGCCCGACGAGCTGGCACCAGTGGCCCGTCACGCCCAGCCCGTCACCAGCCAGCGCTTCCCCCTGAACCGCCAGAGCATCAGCACCAGCCGGGTGCAGATGAGGACGACGAGCGCCGACCAGACGCCGACGATGCCCCAGTCGAACGCGAGCGCGGCGAGCGAGACGAACGTGCAGGTCGCGAACGCGACGACCATCGACCACATCAGGAAACGGCCGTCGCCGGCGCCGATCAGGATCCCGTCGAGCGCGAAGACGGCGCCGTTCAGCGGCTGCATCAGGGCAAAGAGGAACCAGATCGCCTGCGCCCGCTCGACGACGAGCTCGTCGCTCGTGAACGCGTACGGCAGCACGCCCTGCAGCGCCAGCATCACGGCGCCGAACACGATCCCGGCGTAGACGGAGAGCCAGATCATCCGGACGCTCGCCTCGTAGGCGCGCTCGGTGTCGCCCGCCCCGAGGCCGCGGCCGACGATCACCTGCCCGGCGATCGCGATCGCGTCGAGGACGAAGGCGAGGAAGACCCAGAGCTGAAACGCGATCTGGTGCGCGGCGAGCGAGGCGTCGCCGAAGCGCGCGATCACCGCGCCCGCGAGCGTGAACGCGCTCAGCAGGGCAGCGGTGCGGACGAAGATGTGGCGACCGATCACGAGCAAACGCCGCATCAACTGCCGCGACGGCCGCCTCTCCCCGCGGGCCGCACGGAGGATGACGACGATGAAGGCGGCGCCCATCCCGGCCTGCGCGATCACCGTCCCCCACGCCGAGCCTTCGATCCCCCAGCCGAAGCCGTAGACGAAGAGCACCTCGAGCACGAGGTTGACGATGTTCGCGGCGATCACGATCACGAGCGGCGTCCGCAGGTCGGCGACGCCGCGCAGGTACCCCTGGCCGCCGAGCGCGAGGAAGGCGAACGGGAGCCCGAGCGCCGCGATCCGCATGTAGGTGATCGCGTAGCCGGCCGTCTCGCCCTCGACGCCCATCAGCTCGGCGATCCCGGGAGCGAAGGCGACCACGCCGGCGGCGATCGCGATCCCGAAGCCGAGCGAGAGCCAGAGCGCCTGCGCGCCGAGGCGGTTCGCCACCTGCGCCTCGCCCGCCCCCGAGGCGCGGCCGACCTGGGCCGTCGTGCCGTACTGGAGGAAGTTGAAGACGCCGAAGAGGCCCGTGAGGACGGTCGCGGCGACCCCGAGCGCGGCCAGCTGCGGCCGGCCGAGATGACCGACGATCGCGGTGTCGACGAGGATGTAGAGCGGTTCCGCCGCGAGCGCGCCCAGCGCCGGGACGGCGAGCTTGAGGATCTCGCCGTCGTACTGGGACCGGAGCCTCACTCGGCGCGGACGATGCGGGCGCCGCTCGACTGAGCGATCGCCTTGACGACGATCTCGTCGATGTTCACGTGTGGCGGGCGCGTCAGGGCGAAGAGGACGCAGTCGGCGACCTCGTCGGGTGTGACCGGATCGAGACCCGCGTAGACGGACTTCGCAGCCTGCTCGTCGCCGCGGAAGCGCACCACGGAAAACTCCGTCTCGACGAGTCCTGCGTCGACGGTCGTCACCCTGATCGGCCGGCCGAGCAGATCCTCGCGGAGCGCGTAGGTGTAGCCGCGCACGGCGAACTTCGAGGCGATGTAGCCGGAGCCGTTGGGATACGCCTGGCGCCCGGCGATCGAGCCCATGTTGACGATGTGGCCGCCGTCCCGGATGTGCGGCAGGCAGAGGCGGGTCATCCGCATCAGCCCGGCGACGTTGGTCGCGATCACGGTCGCCTCGTCCGCTTCGGTCGACTCGTCGACCGGGTAGCGGCCGAGCGCGAGGCCCGCGTTGTTGAAGAGGATGTCGAGTCCCCCCAGCTCCGCCACCGCGGTCGTGACGAACCGCTCGCAGCTCTCGGGGTCGGTGACGTCGAGCTCGAGGGCGACATCGGCCTCGATGCGCTCGACGCGACGGGCTCCACCCGCGACGCGGACGCCCTGGGCGCGGAGGTCGCGGACGACGGAGGCGCCGATCCCGCTGGAGGCGCCGCTGACGATCGCCGTCTTGCCCTCGAGCTTCACCGGCGCGAGCTTGATCAGTCCGGGTGCGTGCTCGACCTGCAGCGTCGTGTGCGTCACCTGGAACCGGACGCGCAGGAGCTCGTCGAGCTCGCGCCGGATCGCGTGGCAGTCGGCCCCGGCCTCGACGAGTACGTGCGCCGACAGGGCCGGAAAGCCCGACGTGATCGTCCAGAGATGAAGGTCGTGAACGCCGACGACGCCGGGCGTGGACGCGATCGCCGCACCTACCTCCCGTGCGTCCATCCCCGCCGGCGCGCCTTCGAGCAGGACGCCGACGGTCTCGCGGAGGACGCCGAAGGTGCTGACGACGACGAGGACGCCGATCACGAGCCCGGCGATCGGGTCTGCATACGCCCAGCCGGTCGTGAGCACGACGAGGCCGGCGACGACGACTCCCGCCGACGAGGCGAGGTCGGCGAGCACGTGCAGCATCGCCGCGCGCACGTTCAGTCCGGAGCCGGCACCGTGGAGAACGCGCGCGGCGGCGAGATTGACGAGGAGGCCGGCGGCACCTGCGGCGAGCACCCAGCCGCCGGTCACGCTGGGAGGATCGGAGAGCCGCCCGATCGCGACCCAGACGATCCACACTCCGAGCAGGACGAGGACAAGCGCGTTCGCAAGTGCCGCCAGCACCTCCGCTCGCCGCCAGCCGAAGCTGCGCTCGGGGGTCGCGGGCCGGTGGGCGAGCCAGGCTGCGAAGAGCGCCAGGCCGAGAGCGAGCGAGTCGGAGAGCATGTGCGCCGCGTCGGCGAGGAGCGCCAGGGAGCCGGCCGCGAAGCCCGCAACCGCCTCGATGCCGGCGAAGCCCAGGACGAGCGCGAGCGCGATCCCGAGCGCCTTCCTCTCTCCGCCGTGGCCGTGCACGCCCCGCACCGTAGCGTCAGGCAGGCCACTCACAGTTTCGGGTTACGGCCGTACGGGATCGACCAGCTCGCCACAGCAACGCGTCGCATTTGCAACCTGTTTATGATCGCGGCGTGGCGGGGGTGACATTCCAGGGAGTGTCGAAGATCTACCCGGATGGAACTCGGGCGGTCAATGACCTGAACCTGGACATTCAGGACGGTGAGTTCCTCGTTCTCGTCGGCCCGTCGGGCTGCGGCAAGACAACAGCGCTCAGGATGGTCGCCGGGCTCGAGGAGATCTCCGAGGGCCAGCTCAGGATCGGCGAGCGGATCGTGAACCACGTCGCCTCGCGCGACCGGGACATCGCCATGGTCTTCCAGAGCTACGCGCTCTACCCCCACCTCACGGTCTACGACAACATCGGCTTCAGCCTGAAGCTGAAGAAGATGGACAAGAAGGAGATCGACAGGCGCGTCAACGAAGCCGCCCGCCTGCTCGGCCTGGACGCCTACCTCGACCGCAAGCCGCGCGCGCTCTCAGGCGGCCAGCGGCAGCGAGTCGCGATGGGCCGCGCGATCGTGCGGGAGCCGGCCGCGTTCCTCATGGACGAGCCGCTCTCGAACCTCGACGCGAAGCTACGCGTCCAGACACGCGCCGAGATCAAGAAGCTCCAGGACGACCTCGGCACGACCACGATCTACGTCACGCACGATCAGGTCGAGGCGATGACGATGGGCGACCGCGTGGCAGTGATGCGGAAGGGAGAGCTGCAGCAGGTCGCCGAGCCGCAGCAGCTGTACGACCGGCCGGTGAACCTCTTCGTCGGCGGCTTCATCGGCAGCCCGGCGATGAACCTCGTCGAGGCGAAGCTCGAGCGCGCGGACGGCGCGCTCGCAGCCGCAGCCGGCAGCCAGACGGTCTCACTCGGCGACGAGACGCTCTCAGCTCGCCCCGCCCTGAAGGACTACGAGGGCCGCGACGTGATCCTCGGCATCCGGCCGGAGGATCTCGAGGACGCCGAGCTCGAGCCCGACAGCCCCGGAAACCAGACGTTGGAGGGCGAGGTCGAGCTGACCGAGGCGCTCGGCTCCGAGGTGATGGTGCACTTCTCGATCGAAGCCACGCCCGCGATCACGGACGAGGTGCGTGAGCTGCAGAAGGATGCCGGTGCCGAGGGGCTCGGCACACCGGCCCAGGAGGAGGACGGCCGGACGATCATGGTCGGCCGCTTCGGCGCCCGCTCGCGGGCGAGCAAGGGCCAGAAGGTCCGCATCGCCGTCGACACGCGCGCGCTGCACTTTTTCGACCCGGAGACGGGTCTCGGCATCTACGACGGAACCGAAAGAGAGGGAACAAGAGGATGACGAAGCGACGCTTCATTTTGCTCGCGCTGCTCGTCGGCGTACTCGCATTTCTCGCCGCCGGGTGCGGCGGGGAAGACGAGGCCGGTGGCGACACGACGGGGGATGGCACCACGACCGAGGCGGCAGGAGGCGGCGACGTCTCCGGCAGCATCAGCGTCCTGGCTGTGTGGACGGGCGCCGAGGGCGAGGCCTTCCAGGCCGTGCTCGACGGCTTCACGACCGAGAACCCCGACGTCAATGTCAGCTACAAGTCGGCAAAGGAGCCAGCGACCGTCCTCTCGACTGCCGTTGAGGGCGGGAACCCGCCCGACATCGCCGCCCTGCCGCAGCCGGGCTTCATGACCGACTTCGCGCAGCGCGGCGCGCTCCAGCCGATCGACTTCGCCACCGACAAGATCAAGGAGGGCTACTCGGACTCGTGGCTCGACCTCGGCACGGTCGACGGCAAGCTCTACGGCCTGTTCTTCAAGGGCGCCAACAAGTCGACGGTCTGGTACAACGTCGCCGCCTTCGAGGATGCCGGAATCGAGCCACCTGCCGACTGGGAGGCGTTCATCGCGGCCGGCGACACGCTCAAGGAGTCCGGCGTCACGCCGTACTCGATCGGCGGCGCCGACGGTTGGACGCTCACCGACCTGTTCGAGAACATCTATCTCCGCACCGCGGGCCCGGAGAAGTACGACCAGCTGACGAAGCACGAGATCGCGTGGACGGACGCGTCCGTCAAGGAAGCGCTGACGGAGATGGGCAAGGTGCTCCAGAGCGACAACGTCGCCGGGGGGACGTCGAGTGCGCTGCAGACGGACTTCCCGACCTCGGTGACGCAGGTGTTCGAGGACCCGCCGAAGGCCGCGCAGGTGCTCGAGGGCGACTTCGTCGGCGGCGTCATCGCCGCCGAGACGCAGGCGAAGGCGCAGGAGGGCTTCAACGTCTTCGCGTTCCCGGAGATCGGCGACTCCGGCCCGGTCGTGGTCGGCGGGGGCGACGTGATGGTCATGTTCAAGGACAACCCGGCTGCGCGGGCCTTGATCGAGTATCTGGCGACACCCGAGGCGGCCGAGATCTGGGCCGCGAAGGGTGGCTTCTCCTCGCCGAACAAGAACGTCGACGCGGAGATCTACCCGGACGAGCTGACGAAGCAGACGGCCACCGAGCTGGCGAACGCGGAGGTGTTCCGCTTCGACATGTCCGACCTGATGCCCGGCGCGTTCGGCAGCGATGCGCTCTTCACGTTGCTGCAGGACTTCCTCAAGAACCCCGACGACATCGACGGGGTCACCCAGAAGCTCGAGACGGCGGCCGCATCGGCGTTCAAGGCCCCGTAGCCCCGGTGGGAACGACGACGTGAGCAGCACCGGTGCAAGGGTGGAGCTACCCGCAGGGGTGGCTCCACCCGCGCCGCCCCGCGACAGCCTCTGGCGGCGCTCGCTCCTGCCGCTCAGCTTCCTCGGCCCCGCGCTGCTCCTGCTCGGTGTCTGGGTCGTCTACCCGATGCTCGCGACGATGTGGCGCAGCCTCTTCTCCGACCGCGGGGACGAGTTCGTCGGCGTCGAGAACTACGAGCGGATCTTCACCGACGACCGGCTCCAGACCGCACTCAAGAACAACGCCCTCTGGGTCCTGATCGTGCCTGCCGCGGTGACGGCCGTCGGCCTGATCTTCGCCGTGCTGACGGAGCGGGTTCGCTGGTCGGTCGCGTTCAAGATCGCCGTCTTCATGCCGCTCGCCGTCTCCCTGTTCGCGGTCGGGGTGCTCTGGCGGATCATGTACCAGCAGGATCCGGACCGCGGTGCGATCAACGCCGGCGTCGCGGCGGTGAAGGGACAGTTCACCGCCGAGGGCGTGCTCTCGAGAGCCTCAGCCTCGACGGACGACCTCGAGGGGTCCGCGGCGCGCGGCTTCGAGCTCAAGGACGCCGTCCGGCCCGGCGACGTGACCCTGCTCGGGCTGACCGCGATTCGCGCGCCCGAGATCCCGGAGGACGCCGTGGATGCCGTCACGCCGGAGCCGCTCCAGGGCGGGATCACCGGCGTCGTCTGGAGAGACTTCAAGCCGGGCGGCACCCCGGGAGAGGTCGAGTCGGAGGAGGTCGGGCTGCCGGGCGCGACGATCGAGCTCCGCGACGCCGAGGGAAAGAAGGTCGAGAGCACGAAGGCCGAGCCCGACGGCAGCTTCCGCTTCGAGGGCGTCCCCGACGGGGAGTACCGCGTCGCGATCGGGCGCTCCACCTTCGCCGAGCCGTTCAGGGGGATCAACTGGCTCGGTGACAAGCTGATCACGCCCTCGATCATGTTCGCGTTCATCTGGGTGAACGCCGGCTTCGCGATGGTGATCATCGGCGCCGGCCTCGCCTCGATCCCGCGCGACACCCTCGAGGCGGCGCGTACCGACGGCGCGTCGGAGTGGCAAGTGTTCAAGCGGATCACGATCCCTCTGCTCGCCCCCGTGCTGACCGTCGTCTTCGTGACCCAGATCATCGGCGTGCTCAAGATCTTCGACCTGATTCTCGCAATCGCACCCGGCTCGAGCCAGGACGATGCCGCCACGCTCGCCTACGTGATGTGGCAGCGGTCGTTCAGCGGCCAGAACCTCTTCGGCCTCGGCGCCGCGATCGCGACCTTCATCCTGTTGCTCTTCGTCCCGTTCCTGGTCGTCAACATCCGGCGCTTCCGGGCGGAGACGAGCTGATGGCCACCGCCGACACGGCCGTCGCCACCCCGGTCGATCCCGACACCCGCCTGTCGGCCCGGATCATCCGCTTCCTCGCCAAGGCGCCGGTTCACATCATCCTCGTGCTGCTCGGGCTCTTCTGGCTCATCCCGACCACCGGGCTCTTCATCACGTCGCTCCTCGCCCCCTCCGATCAGGCTCAGGGTGGCTGGTGGAACTTCTTCGCCAAGCCGAGTACGTGGACGTTCGACAACTACTCGAAGATGTTCGACAACGAGGGGATCACGCACGCGCTCTGGGTGACCGCGCAGGTGACGATCGGCGCGACGATCCTCCCCATCCTGGTCGCCTCGCTCGCCGCCTACGCGCTCGCCTGGATCGATTTTCCCGGCCGTGACTGGCTCTTCCTCACCGTCGTCGGGCTGCTGCTCGTCCCGATCCAGATGGCGCTGATCCCGATCTTCCGGCTCTACAACAACCTCAATCTCTTCGACACGGTGCCGGGCCTGATCCTCTTCCACTCCGCCTTCGCGCTCCCACTCGGGATCTTCCTGCTGCGCAACTTCTTCGTTGGCATCCCCAAGGATCTGATGGAGGCCGCGCGGATCGACGGCGCCTCCGAGTGGCGGCTCTTCTTCAAGGTCGTGCTCCCATTGGGGGTCCCGGCGATCGCGTCGCTCGCGATCTTCCAGGTGCTCTTCGTCTGGAACGATCTGCTGATCGGCCTCGTGCTCGCGCAGTCGAATCAGCCGATCGCGCCCGCGATCGCGTCGCAGCTGCGTCAGTTCGGCTCGAACCTCGACGTGCTCGCGCCGGCGTCGTTCTTCTCCGCGATCATTCCGTTGACGGTCTTCGCAATGTTCCAGCGGTACTTCGTCCAGGGCCTGCTCGCCGGCTCCGTCAAGTAGGTCGCGGTGTCAGCGCGGGTCGCGATCGTCGGCTCCGGGCTCGGCGGCTTCGTCGCCTACACGACGCTGCGCCACGCGGGACTCCGTCCGGACGAGATCACGGTCTTCGGCGACCGGGCGGATCCTGCGGGCGCGTGGAGGCCCCGGGCCGCTGCGATCCGGCAGCGGTCGATGCGGTCGGAGAGCGACGGCCACTGCTCTCCGACGTCCTTCCCGGGGCTGGCTGCGCGCGAGGCGGCACGGCGGCGGGACCTGGCGCCGCTCGTGCGCAGCGTCTGCGACCGCTACCGGCCGACGGTAGAGGAGTTCCTGCGCCACGTGGTCGAGCTCCGGGACCGCAGTCGCTGGGACGAGAGCATCGAGCTGGCGCGCATCGAGCGCGTAGCAGCCGTCGACGAGGGCTTCGACGTCGGCGGTCGCGGCGTCTTCCGGCACGTCCTGGTCGCCACGGGACATCCCGGCCTGTCGGTTCCCGACGAGCTCGCCGGCGACCCGCGCGCCGTGCACGCGTACGAGCCGCACGAATACGCCCCTCGAGTGGCGATCGTCGGAGCCGGCATGGCCGCCGCGACCGAGTGGCTGAATGCGCTGGCTGCCGGCTCCGAGGTCGTCTCGGTCCGGCGGCGGGAGCCTGCCCGACGGCCGCTCAACGTCGCCCGGCCGCTCTTCAGCAAGCGGGGCCTGGCGGCCTTCTACCGCTCGTCGAGAACGCGTCGAGTCGAGGTGCTCGGCGCCGCCGGCGAGCCCTCGTATCCGGCCGGCCGGGCCTGGGACGCGCCCGTCGAAGCGGCCGAGCGGGAAGGCCGCTTCCGCGTCGCCGCAGGAGTCGACGGCGCCGACCAGGTCATCTGCGCCACGGGGTTTCGCTCCGGCTACCGGAGCGACCCGCTCCTCGCGCGCCTCGTCGCCGAGCACGAGCTCGAGACCGAGCAGCGCTGGATCGTGCTCGCCGACGACTCCAGCGTGCCGAGCCTGACCGATCGGACGCGAACGCTCGCCCTCGCCGGCGTTCCTGGTCAATGGGCGTTCCCGGCGGCCGACACGCTCGTCGGCATGAAGGTCGCCGCCCGCCACTTTCGCCGCCGGGTGCTGTCGTGTCGTACACGCTGAGGGGTCGTGTCGAGACGAGGCTGGCCGCCGCCCTCTTGCCGGTTCTCTTCGGGGCCGTGCTGTCTCCGATCCTGCACAAGTGGTGGCCATTGGAGCTCGCCGGCCTCATGCTCGGGATCGGGATCGCGCTCGATCTCGTCCTCTACCACCGTCTGCTGCCCTATCAGCCGGGCTGGGCAGCCGTGCCGCTGGGTTTGCTCGAGCTCGGTGCGACGATGGCGGCTGCGCGGCTGCTCGAGCTCGGCGCGCCGCTCCGGCCGGCGCTTCTCTACTTCGCCGCGGCCTGGCTGCTCGCTCAGTTGCTCGCGCACGCCGGGCTCCCACTGCTCCGCCTGACGTGGCCGGAGGACGGCGGCGAGCTCGGCCGCGCCGGACTCGGCCTCTCGGCGGCCGCGCCGGCAGCACTCCTCGCGGTGCTCGGGATCGCGTGGGCGGTCGAGCCGCCGACCGTTCACCTCGCGGCCGGTGTCCACCAGGGGCCGATCGTGCTCGACCACGCGCAGACCGTCGTCGGCGAGCAGGGCACGATCGTCCGCGGCGGCATCGTCATCACGGCTGACGACGTGACGCTACGGACCCTGACCGTCCGCGGCGGGGAGTACGGGATCGAGGTCCGCGACGCGGAGAGCGTCGAGATCGACGACGTCGTGATCGAGGCTGCTGCGCTCGACGGGATCAACGCCCGCCAGAGCGAGCTCGCGATCAGCGACTGCGAGATCCGCTCGCTGCCCGGGGCGGCCACGCAGGGGATCGACATCTCGTTCGCCTCGCGGCTGCCCGCCAGCGTCGTCGAGGACTGCCTCGTGGTCGGCGGCAGCGAGGGGATCGTCTCGCACATGGCGAACGTGATGGTGCGCGACAACCGGGTCCGGTCGACCGAGCTTCGTGGAATTGCCGTGACCGAGATGTCGATGGGCAACGTCGAGGACAACCTCGTCGAGGATGCGCTCGGTGTCGGGATCTTCTGCGGCGACTACTCCCACTGCTCGATCGAAGGCAATCGGGTCACGGGCATGCGTTCGGATCCCTCGGGCAACCCGACCCGCGCGGGGCTGGGGCTCGTCGCCCATTACGGCGCGATCGCGACGGTGGGGGGCAACACGCTCGAGCGTCCACCGGCATCCTTCATCGGTGCCCGCATCGAGACTCGGTGAGCTTCGGCGCAGCAGCGTCGAGACCATTCACGCCGGCCAGTCGGCGGGCGGTGGCTACGTGGCGTGCCCGACCTTCGCGCCCTACGGCTACTCCTGGCTCCGCGACGGCTCCTTCATCGCCGACGCGATGAGCCGCGTCGGCGAGGTCGAGAGCGCCGAGGCCTTCTTCGACTGGGTGGCACGGATCGTCGATGCCGGCCTCGGCTTCGACGCCCGCTACACGATCGACGGCGAGCGCGACACCTCCGAGTGGCCACACCGCCAGCACGATGGCTGGGGCCTGTGGCTCTGGGCGCTCCGGGAGCACGCGGGCCGGCACGGGGGCGGCGGACGCTGGCGGGACGCGGCGGCTGCGGCTACGGCCCATCTGGAACGGGTGCGCGAGGAGCCGTGCGTCGACTGGTGGGAGGAGCGCGAAGGCATCCATGCCGCCACGCTCGCGTGCATCGCAGCCGGGCTCGGCGACAGTCTGGACCTCTCGCGCGCGGAGGAGCGGCTCGACGCGAGCCTGCTGGTACTTCCCTTCCTCGGCTTCGGGACGGTCGACGTGACGCCGCTCGTCAGCCCCGGCGGTGGCGTCCACCGCCACCTCGACGACGTCTACTACGGCGGCGGCGAGTGGCTGCTGCTGACGGCCATGCTCGGGCTCGCCGAGCCGGAGCGCGGCGACGAGCGGCTCGAGTGGATCGGAGCGCACGCGACGGCGGACGCGGGACTTCCGGAGCAGTCGCAGGATCACCTCCTCCACCCCGCCGAGTACGAGCGCTGGGCGGAGAAGTGGGGACCGCCGCCGGCGCCGCTCCTCTGGTCGCACGCGATGTTCCTGACCCTCGACCATGAGCTCCACGAAAGCTGAGTGCCGGCGCGCCTGCAGCTGATCGCACGGACCGGGCACCCGGACTTCCTCGACCTGCCCTGGGACCAGCCGCTCGCGGAGTGGACATCCGAGCGGCTCGTCGAGGTCGTCCGCGGCATCCACCGTCACGTCGTGCGCTTCGTCGAGTACGAGGGGAAGCTCGGGCCGAAGCTGTATGCGCTCAAGGAGCTTCCGGTCCAGCTGGCCGAGCGCGAGTACCGGTTGCTCCGGGCGCTCGCCGCAGACGAGATGCCCGTGGTGGAGGCAGTCGGCGTCGTCTCCGAGCGTGGCGGTGACCTCGATGCCATCCTGATCACGCGCCACCTCGACTACTCGCTCCCGTTCCGGACCCTCTTCGCCAGGGGCAGCGTCCCGGATCTGCGGCGCCGGCTCCTCGACGCAGGTGCAGAGCTGCTCGTCCGCCTCCACCTGGGCGGCTTCTTCTGGGGCGACTGCTCGCTCTCGAACACGCTCTTCCGCCGCGACGCAGGCGCGCTCGCTGCCTACCTGGTCGACGCCGAGACGGGTGAGCTGCATCCGCGCCTCTCCGACGGGCAGCGCGCCCACGACCTCGTGATCGCCGAAGAGAACGTCGCGGGCGAGCTGGCCGACGTCGAGGCCGAGCTCGGCCGCGAAGGGGAGCTGCGCCCGGAGGAGACCGCCGCCGATCTGGTCGCGCGCTACGAGTCGCTCTGGGACGAGCTGCTGCGCGACGAGCTCTTCGCCGACGACACGCGCTACAAGATCGACGAGCGCCTGCACCGCCTGAACGAGCTGGGGTTCGACGTCGAGGAGCTCGAGCTCGTCGCGGGTGACGACGGCTACCGGCTGCGGCTGAACCCGCGCGTCGTGGAGCCGGGGCACCACCGGCGCCGGCTCCACGCGCTCACCGGGCTGATGGCCCAGGAGAACCAGGCGCGGCGGCTCCTCAACGATCTCGCCGGCTTCCGCGCCGAGCTCGACCGCACGAGCGGCCGGCCCGTGCCGGAGACGGTCGCCGTCCACCGCTGGCTCTCAGAGGTGTTCGAGCCGGCCGTAGCCGCGATTCCGTCCGAGCTCTGGGGCAAGCGCGACGCGGCCGAGGTCTTCCACGAGGCGCTCGAGCACCGTTGGTTCCTCTCGCAGGAGGCGAAGGAGGACATTGGCCTGATGCCGGCGGTCGAGGCGTACGTCGCCGACGTCCTCCGCCACGCCCCGGACGAGCGCGCCGTGCTCGAGCCCGGAACCGAGGCGGAGGACGACGAGCCCTAGTTCAGCTCGACCCGGTCGATCGTGACCGGGGTCACGGGCTTGTCACGGCCGTCGCGGTCGACGTTCGAGATCGCGTCGGCGACGTCCTGGCCGCTCGCGACCTTGCCGAAGACGGTGTGCTTGCCGTCGAGCCACGACGCCGCCTCGGTGGTGACGATGAAGAACTGGCTCCCGTTCGTGTTCGGGCCCGAGTTCGCCATCGCGAGCGCACCACGCTCGACCTTGTGCTCGTTGAACTCGTCCTCGAACGTGTAGCCGGGACCGCCGGTGCCGCTGCCTTGCGGGCACCCGCCCTGGATCATGAAGTCCGGGATCACCCGGTGGAAGATCAGCCCGTCGTAGAAGCCCTCGCCGGCGAGCTTGGTGAAGTTCTCGACCGTCTTCGGGGCCTCGTTCGGGAAGAGCTCGATCTCGATCGGTCCTGCGCTGGTGTGCAGAGTGGCTTTGGTCATACACGGGACGCTACAAGAGCCTCGATCAAGACGGGCAGTTGGGCCGCGAGGCGGCCCCTTCAGGGGTCTTCGCAAGGTGAGAAGCGCCGCGCCGCTTCCAGGCGCTCCTCCACGGTCGGGTGCGAGAAGAGCCAGAGGTAGACGAGGCGAGGCGGCTCGGGGTCGGGCAGGTTCGCGTCCGACAGCCGCCCGAACGCCGACTCGAACGCGGCCAGATCGCCCGTCTGCTCGACGGCGAAGCGGTCGCACGCGTACTCCCAGCTGCGCGAGAGCGCCGCCTGCAGCGGCGCGAAGACGAGTCCGAGGAGGGAGCCGACGAGCAGGACGAACGGCACCACGCGCGCGTCGCCGGCTCCGTCCGCGTCGATCGCGTCGGTGACCGCGCCGGACGAGAGCAGTATCCAGAGGACGAGCACGAGGCCGGCCGTGCCCGCCATCGCAATGGCCGTCCCGGCCGCGACGTGCCGGTAGCGGCGGTGGCCGAGCTCGTGCGCGACGACCGTCAGCACCTCAGCCGGCGTCGCGGTCGCGACCAGCGTGTCGTAGAGGACGACGCGCCGCGTGCTGCCGAGCCCCGAGACGTAGGCGTTCAGCTTCGACGTGCGCTTGCTCGCGTCGGCGACGAGCACCTCGCGGACGGGCACGCCCGCCTTGTCCGCGAGCGACAGGACCGCGGAGCGCAACTCGGAGTCTTCGAGCGGGCGGAACCGGTTGAAGACGGGCTCGAGCACGACCGGTGCGACGAAGCTGAGGAACAGGACGAGCAGCGCGGCGCCGACAGCCACGACGAGCGGCCACCACGACGACAACAGAGCAGCAGCGCCGACGAAGCCCGCCATCCCGGCTCCGGTCAGGAGCGCGCCGATCGCAACGGCCTTCACGCGGTCGAGCGCGAACTCCTTCCCCGACTGCCGCGAGAAGCCGAAGGCACGCTCGTGCGTCAGTCCGAGCCAGATCGAGAGCGGCAGCCGGACGAGCGCCGAGAGGACGACGAGAAGCGCGCCGAGCGCGAACGCGCCGAGTCCCGCCGGGAGCCCGTCGACGACGCCGGCGAGCGCCTGGCCCGGCGGCGTCAGGGCGACGGCGCCCAGGAGCGCCAGCCCCAGCGCGAGGTCGGCGAGGATCGCGCGGTAGCGCGGATCGTGATAGCTGCGGGCGAGGGAGCGGTCTGCCAAGAGCGGGTTTGTAGCAACGATCGCTTAATCTGCTGCTAACAACCATGGGCTCTCGATCGGGGTCTAATCAGGCAATGGCGACTGCGGAACCGACCGTCGGCGCGAGCCCGCTCGTCACCGACCACGGCGCATCGACCGAGCTCGCCGATCAGTGGCGCCTGCTCACGCGCGCCGCCACGATCGTCGCGGTGCTGACGAGCCCGGCACTCTTCGTCTGGTTCAAGGAGCACAACGGCTGGGCGACGCACTGGGCGCTGCTGGCGACGCTCGGTGGGATCATCGTCTTCCGCGGCTTCGCCGACCTCCTCTTCCGCCGCCTGATCCCCTGGCCGAGCCTGTTCGGCGCCGACAGCCAGCAGTTGCGCGACGAGGACGTGATGGGCCGGCGGCGCGCCTGGTACTGGCGCAAGAAGGCCCGGCTCGCGATCGTCCTGCTCTCGGTCACGACGATCGTCTGGCTCGTCCGCGGCGAGGGCTCCTGGCTGAGCACTCCCGGCTTCCTGCTCGACAAGGTGGGCGAGATCGCCAAGACGCCGGCGCTCTGGGTCCAGGTCGTGTTCGTCTTCTTCCTCTTCATCGCCAACTTCGCGATCTTCATGGGCCCGATGCTGATCATGGGCATCTCGCAGATCCGCGGCTTCGAGCCCGGCGACGCGCAGTGGGGCGTGAAGCTGGCCGACGTCCGCGGCCAGGTCGAGGCGAAGGAGGAGGTTCGCCGCGTCGTCACGCTCTGGCAGTCGGGGGAGGCCTTCGAGCGCGCGGGCGGGAAGCGCGAGCGCGGGCTGCTCTTCCTCGGCGCACCCGGCACCGGCAAGACGATGCTCGCCAAGGCGATCGCGACGGGCTTCAACTCGCCGTTCGTCTCGATTCCCGGCTCGGGGTTCGCGCAGACGTTCATCGGCATCGACGCGATCATCGTCCGCTTCCTCGCCTGGAAGGCGAAGCGGCTCGCTCGCAAATGGGGCGGCCAGTGCATCGTCTTCATCGACGAGATCGACGCCGTCGGGATGCGCAGGCAGGCACTCGGAGGCGGCGCCCCGATCGGGGGCTTCGCGCCGCCCGACATCAGCGATCACCTCTTCTTCGGCCCGCACGGAGCTCTCAACCCGAGCGGCGACCTGATCCTCGAGACGCGCCGCTGGCGCGAGCGGATGTTCGAGCAGCGGGCGCCGGAGCGGCCCCTCCCGTCCGGGCTGCAGACGCGCATCGCCGGCCTGCTCAACTTCACGTTCCCCGGGATGGGCGGCATGGGGCAGCTGGCGCTGAACCAGCTCCTCGTCGTCATGGACGGGATCGACAACCCGCCGTTCACGAAGCGCGTCATGACGAGCCGCTTCAACACGTTCCTCGATGCCACCTACGTGATCCCGCGCCGCCTGGGCAAGGTCCCGCTGCGGCTGCGGCCGCCCGGACCGCGCGGCGACCAGATCTACTTCATCGGCGCCACGAACGTCCCACTCGACCGGCTCGATCCGGCCCTGATCCGGCCCGGGCGCATGGGGCGACACGTCTGGTTCCGGACGCCGACGAAGCACGACCGGCTCGACGTCTTCGACCTCTACATCACGAAGGTCGCGCACGAGCCCGACCTCGACACGCCGAAGCGGCGCGACGAGATCGCCCGGATCACGAACGGCTACTCGCCCGCGATGATCGACCAGGTCTGCTCGATGGCGCTCACGCTCGCGCACCACGACGGCCGCGAGCGCTTCGGCTGGGGCGACCTCGTCGAGGCGATGACGACGATCGAGTCGGGCACCGCGATCGGGATCGAGTACATCGCCTCCGAGACGAAGGCGGTCGCGATCCACGAGGCCGGTCACGCAGCCGCCGGCCACGTCTTCATGCAGGGCTCCGAGTCGACGAGGCTCTCGATCCGGATGCGCGGCGGCTCGCTCGGCCACCATCAGGCGCTCGAGAAAGAGGAGCGCTTCAGCCGCTTCCGCAGCGACGAGATGGCGCGGCTCGTCTGGGCGCTCGGCGCGATGGCCGCGGAGCGCGTCTTCTACGGCGAGAACTCGAACGGCGTCGGCGGCGACGTCCAGTCGGCGACCGCCCAGGCCGCGTGGATGGTCGGCGCGTCGGCGATGGGCCCCGAGCCGATCACCGTCACCCCGCTCGACGACGAAACGGAAGAGGACGCTCGCGCCCGGGTGCTGAAGCGATTCGAGTCGATCGGCCTCCAGATCATGAACCGGACGAGCGGCGGCGGTCCGTTCACCGAGAACCCGATCGCCGGAGTGCTCAACGATCGCGACAAGCGCGCGCTCGCCGCCCAGATCCTCGGCCAGGCGTACGTCTCGGCGTACAACCTCGTCCGGCACAACAAGGACGCCGTCGAGCGGATCGCCGACGAGCTCGTCGAGCGGCGCGAGGTGTTCGGCGACGAGCTGGTCGAGATCCTCGACGGCGCGAAGCTGACGATGCCCGTGATCGACTACGCGAGCGAGGACGCATGGCCGACGATGTGACCCCGGTTCCCGCACCGGACGAGCCGGAGCTCCCGCTCGTCCTCGACCGGCGCGAGCGGGCGCGGCGGAGCTCCTACCGGCTCCGCTTCGGCGTCCTCTACCTCCTGCTCGCGGCGCTGGTCGGAGCAGGCGTCGGCTCGTTCATCGTCCTCGCCAGCGGCCCGGACGAGGCCGAGGATCCGGCCTGGTCGGCGTGGCAGCCGACCGGCAGCAAGCTCGCCATGGTTCGCCAGATCGCCGATCGGATCCCGAAGGCCTACCGGGCCGAGAACGGTTCGCAGCTCACGGTCAGCCTCGTCAGCCCGCTGGCGGTTCCGACCGCTCAGGGCGACGTGCCGGTGCGGGCGGTCTTCGTTCGGCCCGACACGTCGAAGGGCCTCGCCGAGGAGGACGACATCGCCCGCTACGACGGCGGCAGCGTCGTCTCGTTCGGGCTCTGCGGAGCGGCGGCCAAGGAGCAGTGCGAGCTCGGGTCGCTGACCGACGCGCGGTTCACACTGCTGCGTCGCCAGGCACTCGAGCTCTCGCTCTACACGCTCAAGTACGTCGACGACGTCGAGTCGGTCGTCGTCTTCATGCCGCCGACCCCGAAGGGCGAGAGCAACGGCACCGTCTTCCTGCGGCGGAGTGACGTCGCCAGGGAGCTCGATCGGCCGCTCACATCGCTCCTCCCGACGGCGCGACCGCAGGTCGGGGCCCTGAGCTCGCTCGAGGAGGGCCAGATCCTGCGCCTGACGCAGACGCGAACCTACGTGGCCCAGG
This sequence comes from uncultured Gaiellaceae bacterium, assembly GCA_963789355.1. GTDB lineage: Bacteria > Actinomycetota > Thermoleophilia > Gaiellales > Gaiellaceae > Gaiellasilicea. Next base: position 616,294 of record CAWBKK010000002.1, on the reverse strand, counting down.
TCCAGCCCTCGCCGGACGGCAGCTACATCCTGATCCTGGAACCACCGAGCGAAGCCTCCTAGCCGGGCTCCGCAGGCGCGGGCGGCGGCACGTAACGTCCGCCTGGTCATGAAACGCAGGATTCTGGTCTCGGGCTCGGGCAGCGGCATCGGCCGTGCGATCGCGGCGCGGCTGGAGCTCGATGGAGGTGCGGTGTTGGGCGTCGATCTCCGGCCCGACCCGGATGGCCCCGGCGAGCCCTTCGCAGCCGATCTGGCAACGCCGGCCGGCAACCGGGCCGCGGTCGACGCCGCGCTCGAGCGCTTCGGAGGGCTCGACGCCGTCGTCGCCTGCGCGGGCTTCCAGCACGTCGCGCCGGTCGCCGAGTTCCCCGAGGAGCGGTGGGACGCGCTCCTCGCGGTCCTCCTGACGAGCCCGTTCCTGCTCGCCCGCTACGCGTGGGACGCGCTCCGCGAGTCCGGAGACGGGCGCTTTCTGGCCGTCGCATCCGTGCATGGCCTCGTCGCGTCGCCGTACAAGGCGGGCTACGTCGCCGCGAAGCACGGGCTGGTCGGTCTCGTCAAGGTGCTCGCGCTCGAAGGTGCCGAGCACGGCATCTCGGCGACGGCGCTGTGCCCCGGCTACGTGCGCACGCCGATCGTCGAAGCGCAGATCGAAGCCCAGTCGCAGGCGACCGGCGTCCCGCCGGAGCGGGTCGTCGAGGACGTCCTCCTCGCCCCGCAGGCCGTCAAGCGGATGCTCGAGCCCGAGGAGGTGGCCGAAACGGCCGCGTTCCTGCTCGGCCCCGGTGGCCGCGCCTTCACCGGTGCGCCCGTGGTGATGGATCTCGGCTGGACCGCGCGCTAGCAACCCGGCGGCATAGACTCCCCGGCCGTGAGCGAGGCGGCAAGCACCAAAGCCGACGACGTCGCGCTCGAGCTCGAGCAGGCGATCGTCTCGGGCGAGCTCGCGCCGGGAACCGTGCTGCGCCAGGAGCGACTGTCGGAGCAGTACGGCGTCAGCCGCACGCCGATCCGGGAGGCGCTTCGGCGCCTGGCCGCGCTCGGCCTGGTCTCGTTCGAGCCCAACCGGGGCGTTCGCGTCCGCACGCTGTCGCGCGGAGAGCTGCGGGAGGCGTTCCTGATCAGAGCCGAGCTGGAGAGCCTCGCGACCGAGATCGCGGCCGAGCGAATCACGCGCGCCGAGCTCGACGAGCTGGAGGCGATCGAGGATCGCTTCGCCGGCCTCACCGACGAGCTTCGACGAGGCGGGCGCCTGGCCGCCGGCCGCCGCGCGGATCTCGTCACGGAATGGGTTCGTGCCAACCACGCCTTCCACGACGTGATCTACCGGGTCGCCGCCCTGCCGATGGTCGAGCGGATCGCCAAGGGTGCCCGCTACTCCGGCTCGGCCGTCTGGGCTCCCTCGGATGCCGGCGAGCTGGACGAGCTCTACAGCGCGAACGAGCGGCAGCACCGCGCGCTCCTCGACGCGCTCGCTGCCGGCAGTCCCGCCGGTGCCCGGGCGCTCGCGCGCGAGCACGTGCTCTCCTCCGGCGCGCTGCTCGAACGGATCCTCGCCCAACATCTCGGATCCGATAACTTCTAGTTCTCGCGTTGACAGGCTGTTTCTGGCCATCTAGGATCCGAGAATCATTTATTTCGGATCCCAAGGAGGCCCAGGATGAACTCGAGCAACGGCAACGGCACCCGCCCGGAACGTACGACGGCGGTCGAGGCCCTCGAGCTCGAGTGGGCCGACTCGTCGCGCTGGGACGGGATCCGGCGCGACTACGCCCCCGAGGACGTGATCAGGCTGCGCGGGTCGCTGCGGATCGAGCACACGCTCGCCCGGCACGGGGCCGAGAAGCTCTGGCGGCTGCTCGCCGAGGACGACTACGTCGCGGCGCTCGGCGCCCTCACCGGCGGCCAGGCGGTGCAGATGGCGAAGGCGGGCCTGAAGGCGATCTATCTCTCCGGCTGGCAGGTCGCCGCCGACGGCAACCTCGCCGCCGACGTCTATCCCGACCAGAGCCTCTACCCCGCCAACAGCGTCCCCGCGATGGTGAAGCGGTTGAACAACGCGCTCATGCGCGCCGACCGGATCGAGTGGGCGGAGAACGCCGGCGATCCCGTCGATTACCTGCTTCCGATCGTCGCCGACGCGGAGGCCGGCTTCGGCGGCCCGCTGAACGCCTTCGAGCTGATGAAGGGGATGATCGAGTCGGGCGCCGCCGCCGTCCACTTCGAGGACCAGCTGTCGTCGGAGAAGAAGTGCGGCCACCTCGGCGGCAAGGTGCTCGTCCCGACCGGCCAGTTCATCCGCACGCTGCTGGCGGCGCGCCTCGCCGCCGACATGCTCGGCGTGCCGACGCTCGTCGTCGCCCGCACCGACGCGGATGCGGCGACGCTGATCACGAGCGACGCGGACGAGCGCGACGCCGAGTTCATCACCGGCGAGCGCACGGCGGAGGGCTTCTACCGCGTCCGTGCCGGCGTCGACGCCGCCATCGCCCGCGGCCTCGCCTACGCGCCCTATGCCGACATCGTCTGGATGGAGACCTCGACTCCCGACCTCGCGATCGCGCAGGAGTTCGCGGACGCGATCCACGCCGAGTTCCCCGGCAAGCTGCTCGCGTACAACTGCTCGCCCTCGTTCAACTGGCGCCGCCATCTCGACGACGAGACGATCGAGCGCTTCCAGACCGAGCTCGGCGCGATGGGCTACAAGTTCCAGTTCATCACCCTCGCCGGCTTCCACGCGCTGAACGAGTCGATGTTCGAGCTCGCGCGCGGCTACGCGGCGGAAGGGATGCCGGCGTACGTCCGGCTGCAGGAGCGCGAGTTCGCGCTCGAGGACGCCGGCTACACGGCGACGAAGCATCAGCGCGAGGTGGGAGCCGGCTGGTTCGACGAGATCGCTCAGGCCGTCTCCGGCGGCACCAGCTCGACGCTCGCGCTGAAGGGCTCGACCGAGGAAGCACAGTTCCAGAACGGCAACGGCGCCTCGACTCACTGAGGGTTGGCATAGTCCCCCCTCTCATGGACGGGGGACTGCCGATCCGAGTGCTCGTGGTGGACGACCACCAGATCTTCACCCACGCGCTGACGACGGTGCTCGGCCAGGACAGCCGCTTCGAGGTCGTCGGCACCGCCGCGACCGGACGGGAAGCGGTCACGCTGGCGAAGAGAGCCGAGGCCGAAGTCGTCCTGATGGACATGTCGATGCCCGTGCTCGACGGCCCGGCCGCGACGCGCCGGCTGTTGGCGCTCGAGCACGCGCCGTGCGTGATCGCGCTCAGCGGCCACACCGACAGCCTCTCGAGGGCCGCGGCCCTCGAAGCCGGTGCGAGCGCGTTCGTGACGAAGTCGGTGGCGTTCGACGAGCTGGTCGCGACGATCCTCAAAGCCCTCGGCCGGGAATAGCGGCCAGCGCCGCCGCTATCCTCCGTCTGCGCCGCCCCCATCGACTAGCGGCCTAGGTCACCACCCTTTCAAGGTGGCTGCACGGGTTCGAATCCCGTTGGGGGCATCCTGTTCCCGCCCGCGATGCGGAATCCGCTCGCGCGGATCCCACAACGCGAGGATCCCTGAAGGCGGTCCGCTTCGTGGCCCGCGGCGGTTCGCCAACGGGGGTTTCTGGCACCCTTCCGCAATCGGGGCGGTTAGCTCAGCTGGTAGAGCACCTGCTTTACACGCAGGGGGTCGGGAGTTCGAGCCTCTCACCGCCCACTCACTCCGAGCCCGCGGGCTCGAGGCAGCGGATGTCGGGGGTCGTATCGCCGCGACCCTGGGCGTCGACGGGCCCGATCGCGCTGATCCCGCCGTACTGGCATTGGGTGTGCGAACCGGAGGCCGCAGTCTGGGCAAAGAGGACGACGGACGCGAGCGCGGCGGCGCCGAGCGCAAGCACGCACTTCTCCCCTCTGTGACGACCCCTCGTCCTCATCAACCTCACAACGAAGTTGGAGGCTGGATCGCTACGGGTGACCGCTTTTAGGCGCTGCTCGCGAGCGTGAGCTCTGGCCCGACGACCACGCGGCTCAGGGCATCGAGCACGTCGGGATCGAAGGCGTCGGCCTGCCGCAGGTCGGAGAGCGCGATTCGTGCCGGGCGCGTCTCCATGCCGGCGACCAGCTCCGCGCAGGCAGCGATGATGCGGGCGTGGAACGGGATCGCCTCGCCGGTGAGCCCGTCGGGATAGCCGGTTCCGTCGGCGCGCTCGTGGATCGAGCGCACCACCTTGGAGACCTTTGCGAGCGCGGGCGCCGACGAAAGGATCCGCTCGCCGATCAGCGGGTGGCGGCGGAGGAAGCGCGTCTCCTCGGCGGTCAGCGGCTCCGGCTTGCTCAGAATCGCGTCGGGGATCGCCAGCTTGCCGACCTCGTGCAGCTCCGCTGCGAGCGCGAGGTCACCGACCTCGTCGTCGGAGAGACCGAGCTGGCGCCCGACGGAGCGCACGAGCTCGACGATCTCGCTGAGATGGCCCTGCAACCGGTCATCACGTTCGTAGAGGGCGCGCAAGAGCACGTCGCGGCTCTGCCGGCCGGCGGATGCCCGGCGCCCGTCCTTCTCGTCGTACATGCGACCGTCGACGAGCCGGAGCGCCTCCGCGACATCGGCGGCCTCCTCGGGCAGATAGACGGCTCCGTACGCGGCGGTGATCCGGAAGCCCTCGCCGTGGTCTTGCAGCGCCGCTGCCGCTCCGTTCGCGAAGCCCTCCCGCCGGTCGGTGTCGACCGACGCGAGCACGCAGAACTCGTCCCCGCCGATGCGGTACACCTCGCCCTCGGCAGCGACCGCATCTGCGAGCTTCTTCGCGAGCCGCGCCAGCAGCGCGTCGCCGGCCGGATGGCCGAAGCTGTCGTTGTAGCCCTTGAACCCGTCCAGGTCGAGCAGCAGGAGCACCGAGGGCTCGCGCTCGTCGAGTCTCGCGCGGAGGTCGTCCATCAACTTGCGCCGGTTGCCGATCCCGGTGAGTGCGTCCGTCCGGGCCTCGATCCGGGTCGCCGCGAGCAGGTGCAGCTTGTCCCTGAACGTCAGCGCCATCCTGGCGATCACCGCGAGCATCGAGGTTGCGGCGAGCACGACCGCGGGCTTGTTCAGCGACTCGAACTGCCCGTAGACGAGGATCGAGAGCGCGGTCAGCCCGAAGAGGGCTGGAACCGCGAGCAGGCGCACACCGTCGGGCCGAACCTTCCCGAGCTTTCGAGCGGGCTGGCGCGACGCCGCCGCGAGCAGCAGCATCGCCAGCGGCCACGCCGCGTCGAGCACGGCGACGTCGTTGTTCGTCTTCATCGCGGCCTGGTAGAGAAAGACGCTGTCCGCGAGCGCGAGGACGAGCGTGCCCGCGATGATGCACGACCACGTGCGGTCGACCCGCCAGCCCGTCAGGCCGAGCACGGAGACGACCAGGCCGAGCAGGAGCGCATCGGCAAGCGGATAGGCGACGTTCATGGCGGCGACGAGCGGAGAGCCGCCGGTGCTCTCGACGACGGCGCCGAAGAGGACGGCGGCTCCGACGGCCGCGACCGCGAGGGCCGCGAGCACGGCATCCAGCCAGAGGCTCCGGTCGAAGTGCTCGGTGCGCGCGCGCACGAGCAGCGCGATCGCCAGATAGAGGCACGGGTAGGAGGCGAGCCAGAACCAGTCGGTGACGGTCGGCGGGCTCGCGGCCTCGTCCCAGAGGAAGAGCGCGTAGTAGAAGTCGCCGGCAGCCCAGAGGAGCAACGTCGTTCCGAGCAGCGTCCACGCGACGCGCTCGCGGCCCTTGCGCAGCGGCGAGGCCAGGCAGGCGAACGCTGCTCCCAGGAGCAGGATGTTGTACAGCCACCGCGAGGAACCGCCGGGCGCAACGGCGAGCCAGCCGACATAGACGAGAAACAGCACTCCCAGGCCGAGCAGAAGCCTGTCGCCGCGCCTCAGCACGAAGTGAAAGCGCCTCTGCTCCCCGGCCCGGAGGGCGATTGGAGCAGGGGTCGAGGGAGAGGCCGCCACAGATTTTCTATCGGCTCGGAAGTGCCTCCCATCCGTACCTCCATCGGGGGATGCACCGGCGTCTCTTTTGGCACTCAATGTGCGCAGTGCGGTGAGGGCGCCCGGACGATTTGAGTGATCCGCTCTCCGTGCCGATAGGAGATGCACGATCTCGGAGCTCTGCGGCTCCTCCGGAAAATGACAAACCGTCACCTCAGACTGCGGCGATTCCTGAAGATCTCGTGCGCTTCGGCCACGACGATCGCGCTCGTGGGCGCCGCCATCGCCACGGCCGCCCGCCCGGAGGCGGCGCAGCGGGCGCCGCGCCACGTCGCCCTGGCCGAGTCGCACGCACAGACTGCCCGTCCCCGCACGAAGCCCAAGCCGCTGACCGGCCCGGCCGGCCCAGCGGGCCCGCGCGGCTTCCAGGGTGCGTCCGGCCCCGCAGGCCCGCAAGGGCCACAAGGCACTCCCGGCGAGGATGGCTCTGACGGCGCCACCGGCGCGACGGGTCGCGCGGGTGCGAACGGGTCACCGGGCGAGACCGGAGCCCAGGGAGGCAACGGTGCGGCAGGTTCGGATGGTCCTGTTGGCCCCGAGGGGCCGGAAGGCCCGCGCGGTCTGGCCGGGCTCCAGGGTCCCGCCGGTCCCCAGGGTCCGGCCGGCGCGGACGGCGGGGTCGGAGCGACAGGAGCTGCCGGCGCGACCGGCCTGACCGGAGCGGCCGGAGCGAACGGAGCCGATGGGACGAACGGAGCGGCAGGCCCGACCGGTCCTGCCGGGCCGCAGGGCCTGCAAGGCCTGACGGGCGCCGAGGGCCCTCAGGGCCCGGCGGGCGCCGATGGAACCGATGGAACGAACGGAACCGATGGAGCCGACGGAGCGACAGGACCGGCCGGTCCTGCCGGGCCGCAGGGCCCGCAAGGCCTGACCGGCGCCCAGGGCGCCCAGGGCCCGGCGGGCGCCAACGGATCCAACGGCAGCAACGGAACCAACGGAGCGACAGGACCGGCCGGTCCTGCCGGGCCGCAGGGTCCGCAAGGCCTGACCGGCGCCCAGGGTCCTCAGGGCCCCGCGGGTGCCACCGGAGCGGCCGGCGCAACGGGTTCCCAGGGTGCACAGGGCCCCGCTGGCCCGACCGGTCCGGCCGGGCCGCAGGGCGCCACAGGCGCCGCCGGACCGCAGGGTCCGGCGGGCGCACAGGGGCCGCAGGGTGTTGCCGGACCGCAGGGCGCCACCGGTGCCACCGGGGCTGCCGGCACGTCGAATGCCCGCGAGGTCTACCGCGACGGCAACCAGGCGCTGGGATCGTCCGACACCACGGTTGCGACGATGGCAAGCGTCGCGGTCGGGTCGTACTCGATCACGGCCAAGACCGTCCTCGTGAACACCAGCGCCGCTGCCGTCAACAACGCGACCTGCACCCTCATCGCCGCGGGCGCGACGCTCGACTCCGCTTCGTTCGCTCTCAGCGTGCAGAACAACACGACCCCCATGGCGATGATCGGCACGGCCACCTTTGCCTCTTCCGGCTCGATCGTTCTCCGCTGCCGGGCGACGGACAGCCCGACCAACGCCTCTCTCTCCAGAATCGTCGCGGTCAAGGTCGACAGCATCCAGCGCGATCCGGTCAGCGGCTAGCCGAGCATGAGTTCGCAGCCCGCCGCCGAAGCACCAGCCGTGGAGAAGCCGACGCCCACGGCGAAGCCGGCCGCCGCAAAGAAGCCGGCGCCGCGCAAGCGCACGACCGCGGCGGGGACGGCAGCGCCGCGGAAGCCCCGCGCCACCACGAAGGCGAAGCCGGTCGAGGAAGCCGTAGCGATTGCGCCGGTGAGCCGGCAACGCCGCAGGCTCCGAACCATCGCCGTTGTCACCCTCCTCGCCGGCGCCGGCGCCGCCGCAACATTCCTTTTCGTCGCTCGGCAGAACGACGCTCCACGACAGAGCCCTGCCGCAGCGGACGGGGTCTCCGTCCAGCAACTCGCCGCGTTCGCGGACTCGCACGCCGGACCGGTGTACTGGGCCGGCCACCGTCCCGGCAGGACCCTGGAGCTGACGAGCAACGACGCCGGCGTCTTCGTGCGCTACCTGGCGAGCGGCTCGGCAGTGGGCGGCTCGGGCCGGTCGCTCACGGTCGGCACCTACCCGCTGACGCAGGCCTACGCGACCGCCGCCCGCCGCGCCGAGGCGAAAGGCATGGTCTCGCGCCGGCTCGAGAACGGCGGCATCGCCGTCTGGTCGAGTGCGAAGCCGACGAGCATCTACCTTGCGTTTCGCGGGGTCCGGTCGCTCGTCGAGGTCTACTCGCCGCAGGCACGCGAGGCGCGGCGGCTGGCCTTCTCCGGCCTCGTCCGTCCCGTTCGTTAGCCCGGCGCTCCTCGGGATACAGTCGCGTCGATGCGACCGCGGACACTGAAGCCTCCGCTGCGTTCGCGACCCTCGTGGTGGCTCGAGGAGGCGGCTGCACACCGGCCCGAGCCGGTCTCCACGTCTCTGAAAGGGTCGCTCGAAGTCGACGTGGCCGTGGTCGGCGGCGGCTACACCGGCCTGTGGACTGCGCTCGCGTTGCTCGAGCGCGACCCGTCGCTCCGCGTTGCTCTGCTCGAGGCACGCAGCGTCGGCGACGGGCCGAGCGGCCGGAACGGCGGCTTCCTCCACGGCTACTGGTCGTCGCTGCCGACTCTCCGTGGGGTTCTCGGCGACGGGGCGGCGCTGCAGCTCGCGCACGCGTCGAGCCGGATCGTCCCCGCCGTGCGCGACTTCGTCAACGCCCGCGACGAGGACATCTGGCTGCGGGAGGGAGGGCTGCTGAAGGTCGCTGCAACCGAGGCCGAAGACGCTGTCGTCGACGGGCCCGTGCGCGTTGCCCGCGAGCTCGGTGTCGAGGAGGAGGCGGTCGCCCTCGGTCCCGACGAGCTCCGGGATCGGCTCGACTCGCCTCGCTTCCGGCGCGGCGTCTACTTTCGCGATGGCGCGATCGTGCAGCCGGCCCGGCTCGTGCTCGCGTTGAAGCGCGCCGCCCTCGACGCCGGCGTCGAGCTCTTCGAGCACACACCCGTGACCTCGATCCGGCCCGGCGCGCTCGAGACGCCCACCGGCAGCGTCCGCGCCCGCGAGCTCGTGCTCGCCCTCAACGCCTGGGGCACCGGCTGGCCGCTCGGGGGGCGGCAGACGACCTTCGGGAGCGCAGTCGTTCTCACCGAGCCCGTGCCGGAGCTGCTGGAGCAGATCGGCTGGACCGGCGGCGAGGCCGTCACCGACGGCCGCATGTTCCTCCACTACTTCCGCACGACGCCCGACGGGCGAGTCCTGATGGGCAGCGGCTCCGGCCGGCTCGAGCCCGGCGGCCGCGTCGGGCCGGAGGTGCTCGACGACGTCGCCGCCCAGGCACGAGCGCACGCGGGGCTCCGCACGCTCCTCCCGGCCCTGGCGGACGCCAGGATCGAGGCACGGTGGAGTGGGCCCATCGACGTCTCCGCCGACAGGCTGCCGCGCTTCGGCACCGTCCCCGGCACACGAATCCACTACGGCTCCGGCTACTCCGGGAACGGCGTCGGGCCGAGCTGGCTGGGCGGCCAGATCCTCGCGTCGCTCGCCCAGGGGGCCCGGGACGAGTGGACGGCGCTCCCGCTCGTCGGCCGCCGCGGTCGCCGTCTCCCGCCGGAGCCGTTTCGCTACGCCGGCGGCACGCTCGTTCGCTGGGGAACGCTCTCCCTGGAAGACGCGGTCGGCGCCGGGCGACGGCCGTCAGCCGCCGCCCGTGCCGCCGCCGCGATTCCGAGGCTGCTGCGGATGCCGATCGGGACGCGCTAGATCCGGCAGGTCGCGCGGCCGTTCTTGACCAGGTACTGCTGGTGGTACTCCTCCGCCGGCCAGAAGGTCGACGCGGGTGTGACCTCGGTCGCGATCGGCCGGCCGAAGCGAACCTGGGCGCGCGCCTTCGATTCGGCGGCGATCTCTGCCTGCTCCGGGGATTGGGTGAAGATCGCCGAGCGGTACTGCGTGCCGACGTCCCAGCCCTGGCGGTTCACCTGAGTCGGGTCGTGCAGGCTCCAGAACCGCTCGACGAGCTCGCCGTATGAGACCTCGGCCGGATCGAACGTGACCTCGACCGCCTCGGCGTGGCCGGTCGAGCCGCTGCAGACCGCCTTGTAATCCGGCTCCTCCACGTGGCCGCCGGTGTAGCCGACCTGGACGTCGGTGACGCCCGGAGTGTTCCGGAAGTCGACCTCGACGCCCCAGAAGCAGCCCGCAGCGAACGTCGCCGTCTCGCTCTGCGCGCTCATGCCTGCTCCAGGTCGAGCGCGCAGGAGTTGATGCAGTAGCGCTGCCCGGTCGGGCCGGGCCCGTCCGGGAAGACGTGGCCGAGGTGCCCGCCGCAGCTGGCGCACATGACCTCGGTGCGGATCATCCCGTAGCTCGAGTCCGTCTCCATGACGACGCTGTCGAGGCTCGCCGGCTCGACGAAGCTCGGCCAGCCGGAGCCGGAGTCGAACTTCGCCTCCGAGCGGAAGAGCTCGGTCCCGCAGCCGGCGCAGCGGTAGACGCCGGGATCCTTCGTGTCGTTGTACTTGCCGGTGAAGGCGCGCTCGGTGCCCTTGCGCCGGAGGATCTCGTACTGCTCCGGGCTCAGCTCCGCACGCCACTGTGCATCCGACTTCTGTGCATCGGACTTCTGTGTCTTCATGTTCATGCAGCCACGGTAGCGACCGAGCCGTTGCGGCCCGATTAAGCCTGTGGGAGCACGAACGCGGCGATCGCAACGAAGTGCACCGCGGCGGCGCCGATCACGAGCAGGTGGAAGATCTCGTGGTAGCCGAACGTCGCCGGCGCCGGATTCGGGCGCCGGAAGGCGTAGGCGAGCGCACCGAGGGTGTAGAGCCCGCCGCCGACGAAGACGAGCACGGCCGGCGCGACGCCGAGATCGAACATCTCCGGCACGGCGACGACCCCGACCCAGCCGAGCGCGATGAAGACGAGGGCGGTCAGCCACTTCGGCGCGTCGACCCAGGCGAGGTTGAGCACGAGGCCCGCGGCCGCGCCCGCCCAGACGACGATCAGGATCACGTCGGCGACGCGCCCGTCGAAGGCGAGGAGCGCGAAGGGCGTGTACGTGCCGGCGATCAAGAGCAGGATCGTCGAGTGGTCGAGCCGGCGCATCCACACCCGCACGCGCGGCGACTTCCAGTCGACCCGGTGATAGAGAGCGCTGACCCCGAACATCGCCGCCAGCGCGGCCGCGTAGATCCAGGTCGCGACCAGCTCCCGCCCCGAGTCGGAGACGGCCACGAGCACGGCGCCGGCGACGAACGCGACGTAGAACGCGTACTGGTGAAACACACCCCGCAGACGCGGCTTCGGGAGAACGTCCACGCCGGAATTGTGCCCGACGCTCGTTCAGCGCGTCGCTACCAGTCGGGGAAGACGTCGAGGCCGGGATCGGTGGTCACGCGCGTTTGCCGGCTTCCGTCTGGATTCATGGTGTAGAGCTCGAAGTTGGAGCCGAGCCGGTTGGTCGCGAACGCGATCTTCGAGCCTCCGGGAGACCAGGTCGGTGCGCCGTCCTGCCCCGGTTGAACCGTCAAGCGTCTCTGCCCGGAGCCGTTTTCGCTGACCGTGTAGATCTCGAAGTTGCCGTCACGACTGGTCGAGAAGGCGATCGTCGAGCCGAACCAGGCGGGCTCGACGTCGGGCCCGGACGCGCTCGTCAGTCGGGTTTGAGCCGAGCCGGTCGCGTTCATGACGTAGAGGTCTCCCCCACCCGTGCGGCCGCTCGAGAATGCGATCTTCACGCCGTTCGGCGACCAGGCTGGGAACGTCTCGGCCGCGGCGTGCGTCGTCAGTCTCGCGACGCTCGTGCCGTTCGCCTTCATCACGTGGATGTCCCAGTTTCCCCCGGCACGGTTGCTTGCGAAGGCGATCTTCGTGCCGTCGGGCGACCAGGCGGGCGAGATGTCGCTCGCCCCGTTCGTCGTCAAGCGCGTGACATTGCTTCCGTTGGCGGCCATGACATAGATCTCGAGGTTCCCGTGCCGAGTACTCGTGAAGAGAATCCTCGTTCGGTCGGGCGACCACTCGGGCTCTGCATCGACAGCGTTGCCGCTGGTCAGTCGCGTCGGCCCTCCGCCACTCGGATCGACGGTGTAGATGTCACCGGAACCGGTTCGGGAGCTGGCGAAGACGATCGGGTGATCGGCCGCGTTCGGAACGTCGTCGCCATCGGCGTCCACGTTCTGGGCCGTCTCCAAGGCGATCTCGCTCGTCAGCTCCTGGGCGACGAGCGGCCGCGCGGTCTCGTGCGCACCGTCCGCAAAGTCAGCGCTGCTCTGGAAGTCGTAGGCGAGATTCGACCAGTCGTCGTGGCCCGCGAGGAAGTCGAAGGGGCTCTCGCCGCAGCCGGGGAGCGGCGCTCCGTCGGGTCGCGTCTCGATCCAGTTGACGTCTGCTTCGACGCCGACGTCGATGGAGCCGTCGTCGTTCCAGTCGATTTCACCTGTGGCGGGCGCGATGACCGCGCTGTGCTCGGAGCCTCCGAAGACGACGTTGCCGGACGCCTCGCCCACGCCGAACCCCTCGTCGAGGTCGGACTCGTTCAGGGGCGGGAGCTCCTCCCGCGAGTAGTCGAGCCTGCCGGGCCGGTCGATGTAGGGCACCTGCAGCGTGTAGCTCATGACGCTCTGGTAGTTCGGCTTGCAGTTCAGGTTCTCGAAGCCGCCGTGACGCAGGCCGAAGTTGTGCCCGAGCTCGTGCAGGAAGGTCCCGGCCTCGGCAGCCTGCAGGCTGCCGGCTGCCGCAATCCACTCCGGCGACTTGCCGCCGAGCGTGACCATGAAGTCGTTCCCGGGCAGCTCGGCGATGCCCGAGGAGGTCGGTGCCTCGGCATAGCTATGCCCGAACACGGCGTAGTGAAAGGCGAGCTTCCTCGCGGCGAGAACAGCGGCGCAGTTCGTCCCTGCCCGCTCGGCCGCCGTCCCGAAGAAGCCGTCGCAGGCGGCGGCGCCACCGAGCTTGAGATCGTCGAAGTCGTCGGCGGCACCCGGGCTTCGATCGAGGAACCGGACGGGCGCGATCGTCGTCACGCTCTCGCCGAGGAGAGCGTGCAGGCGCACCCCGGTCGTCCCGTCGGGGTTGTCGACGGGAGCATTGTCGAAGGCCGTGGTGACGTCGGCCAGCGTCGTCGGCTGCGGTGCGTGCGCCGCCATGTAGTCGACCTCGACGAAGACGTCCTTGTGCTGCGGGTCGGCGTTGTACGGTGGCTCGTGGAGTGCCAGATCGACGTCTCCGTCCCCGTCCCCGTCGATCCCGTTCTCCTCCCACGTATCCGGAAGCGCGTCATCGTCGGTGTCCTGCGGCTGCGACGGCCCTGCGAAGTCGGCTTTGATCGCCAGGTCGCGGGTGAAAGCGGGGAGGCTGATCGTCAGGTCGCCTCCGCTCGCGTCCGCCGTGAACGAACCGATGACGTTGCCCGCCCACGGATCCCAGACTTCGACGTCGTAGCTTCCGTCGTCCATGCCGCTGACCGTCAACTCGGCATCCGACACGACCCGACCCGCGAGGTTCCCGGGCCGTTCACCGCTCCCGTATCCGTTGAGGACGTCGCGCGTCCAGACGCGCGCGGCGGACGTGCTCGCCAACCCGACGGCGTAGACGCTCGGCGATGCCGTGATCGCAGCATCGCCGAGACCGGCGGCGGCCCAGTCCTCGCCAAAGAGGTAGTTCGCAAGCGGCGGGAACGTCACCTCGTTCAGCGGGAACGACGGCGACCCCCGGTGCCTGCTCGCGTCCGCCGCGATGTACGAGCCCCACCACCAGCTGGCCGCGAGAGAGCGCGCGTGTGCTGCAGCCCAGGCGGTGTTGTGCAGGTGTGTGCCCTGGGAGAGATGCTCGCGGTCGGCTTGGCTCCCGGCGAAGGTCGTCGGGTCGAAGCCCAACTCGGCGTGGGAAGGCAGGCCGATCTCGCCTCCGAGAACCGGCTTCCCGTGCTCGGCCTGGAGCCCCCGGATGAAGTCGACGAGCGTCCGGTCGAGCTCCGACTCCGGCCCGGAGTAGAGGTGCACCTGAAGGAGGTCGATCGCCGGCACGGCCGAGACGCCGTCGTCGACGGGGCTGGGCTGCGAGCTCGTCGAGACGAGGTGCTCGTGCGCATCGAGTAGGTGGAGCGCGTCGCCCATCTCCTGATGCCAGTCGACGACGGCTGCCCGGACGCCCGGGTCGCCGTACATGTTCGTGGAGCTCGTGCCGATGAACTGGACCTCGTTGAAGAGCTCCCACGCGAGGATGTTCGTGAACGCACCCCAACGGGCCGCGACGTATCGAAGCCGCCGTTCGTGGAGGTTCCGAGCCGTCGGATCGCTGAAGAAGAGGTGCGGCGCGGCGTCCGGCACCGGCCCACCGTTGGCGGCGTTGTACGGGTTCTCGTGCCACCTGGGATTGGTGAAGGTGCTGAACTGGCCGTGGTCGTTGAGGACGAGCTGGATGTAGACGCCGTGCTGCTCGGCGCTTTCGAGAATCTCGTCCAGCCGCCACCCCGACGCGAGCGAGTAGCGTCCGACGCCGTCGTAGAGGTCCGACCAGTGCCCGGCACTCCACTCGAGCGCACTACGGTTGAAGTCGGTCATCCAGACCCGCGACCAGTTCTCGTCCGCGCGGTCGAACGACGAGAAGAGCTGCTCGTAGTAGCCCGTGCCGCTGATCCCGGGCGGATTCGGCTCTTCGAAGGCGACGTTGTGGCCGACCGGGACGTACGGGTCGCCGTTGTCGAACCTCAGCGCCAGTGGATCGTCCGCATCGCGGCGCACGAAGCCACGCGAGGCGCCGGGGAGCACGTCGAAACTCCCGGACACCGGCGCCGCCGACGCCCCCGTCCCGTCGGTCGCCCCGATCGAGTAGGTGAACGTGCCCAGCTCGGTCGGAGCGAAGCGAACGCGCCAGCCCGGGTCGCCGACCGCCTCGTAATCCTCGAACGCCTCGGTGCCGGGCTTCACGCGGTAGCCCTGGAACCAGAAGGCGGGCACCGTGGACTGCGTCCCGCTCGGAGCCGTGAAGGTGACATCGACCGCGATCGCGGCGGGATCGAACGGATCCGCGTACGAGCGGCTGAGTTCGAACCCCGCTTCGAAGCGCTCGTAACGCGCGACCGTGTTGGAGGCCTCGGTGACACTCGAGATCGCCAGCGGGGGCGGCGCTTCGACCGTGTACGAGTGGGTGACCGTCGTCGTGTTCCCGGCGCGATCGGTTCCGGTGACGGCGAAGCTCGCGGGGCCCACGGTGCTGGTTGCGATCGAGGCTCCGTCCGGCACCGGGCCCGAGCAGGAGGCCAGCTGCCCTGGCAGATCGTCGACACACGAGTAGTCCGCCGGGACGACGGCGCCTTGTTGGAAGGTCGCGCCGTCCGCAGGTGTCGTGATGGTCGGCGTCGGCGCGATCCCGTCGCTGAAGGCGGCTTTCGCGACGCCGTGGAAGGGGCCCTCGATCCAGACGGCGGCCGCGAGTCCCGTGGAGTCGATCACCACCGACCCCGATTCGGCGTCCACTCCCGCCGTCGAAATGAAGAGCGGTGAGGCCGGCCAGCTGCCGCCGGCCGGCCGAATCGCTGCCGCAATCCGGACGTTCGTCCCGTCGGACTGCCGCCAGCTCGCCGCCGCGTGACCCGCGTCGTTGCCGGCGAGGACAGGCTGCGTGCTTCCGTTCGGGTCCGTCGACAGGGTCGTCGCAGGGAGCTGCCACGCAGCTCCGGCAGGGCGCGATGAGGTCTCGACCCGCCAGGTCGCGCCGTCGTACCTCGACCAGAGCGCGGTGACGTTGCCGAGGGCGTCGACGGCGGCGCGGCCGATGTCGGCGAGACTCCCGATCCCCGCCGGCGCGGCGAGAGCTTGCGCCGAGCCCCATGCTCGACCCGTACGGACGGCAGCCCACACGGTGTTCACGTCGTGCCACGTGGCGACGACCGTGCCGGAGCGGTTGCCGTTCAGCGAGATGTCCTGCGCCGTGGTCCCCGGCGGCGACAGCTCGACGGGAGCGCTCCACACGGTCGCGAGCGACCGGGTCGAAGCGAGCAGGCGGGTATAGCTCGGGATCGCAGTATCGGAGCCCCAGACGAGAACGACGTCACCCGTCCCCTCGAAGGCGACATCGGGCGGCCTGTCGATTCCCCTCGGTCCCGGCGGCATCGTGTCGACGGGCAACCACCCGGCAGAGACTGAGCGAAGCGCGACCTCGACGAGCGTCGTCGACGACGACGTGTTGCGGTACCAGGTCACGGCGACGTTGCCGGAGTCGTCCAGGGCGATCCTGACGTGGCTGTACGGGCCCCCTGTGCTCGCAGCCGTCTCGGTCGGCCCCCAGGCTCCGCCCGAGGGCCGGTACTGCGCCCGCAGGACCGGGCCGTCCGGCCAGACGACGACCCCGGCGCCCGCCGGGCTGACGGCGAGGACTGCCCCGGCGACGCCGGCAGGTGTAAGCGGTGTCGGTGTCGCGGGCCATTGCCCGCCCGGGGCGTGTTCCCAGGCCATGTCGCGCCAGCTGGGGAAGTTGCCCGAGAGCATGAACGCCGTGACCGTGCCGGCCGAGTCGACGTGGAGCGAGGGCGCCCGCGCGATCGGCGACAGGGTCGACGGCGGTTGCCAGGTCGGTGCTGCGGCGGGTCCGCTCGTCGGGGCTACGAGTACGACCACGACCAGACTCACAACCGCCAGTCGAAGCATTCGCGCCGAACGACTGCCGTGACCTGCCGCCGCAGAGACCCCTTCAGCCACGCGCCGAGCCTAGTAGAACGCGCCAAACGTTACAAGGGGCGATCCTCCGACGGCGAACTCGATCCGACAACCAGCGCTCTTGGCTCTACCATCGCGGGTTGGGGCCGTTAGCTCAGTTGGTAGAGCAGGGGACTTTTAATCCCAAGGTCGCTGGTTCGATCCCAGCACGGCCCATCGCTTCACTGATCGGGGGACCGCGCTAGCCCCGGGTTGCGCTTCGCTCAGCGCCGAACGACCCTGCTCACGACCTCGCAGCCGCGCAGCTGGTCGCTGGGGTCGGCGCTGACCGTGTCGCGCCCAGGCCCGCAGTCGACCCGCTCCGTCGTTCCGTTTGCGGCCGCGATCGTGTCCCCGCCGGGGCCGCCGGAGTAGGAGTTGCGGCCCGGGCCACCGGCGAGGCTGTCGTTGCCGGCGCCGCCGTTCAGGCGGTCGGTTCCCGTTCCCCCCTCGAGGCAGTCGGCGCCCTGGAGTCCGTTCAGGATGTCCGCACCGCCCCCGCCTCGAATCCGATCTCCGGCGGTGGTGCCCTGAATCCGCTCGCCGGCGTTCGTCCCGACCAGGCGGTTGGCGCAGCGGCCCGGAAGCAGCGAGACGGTCAGGCGGGCGGTGGCGACGTTCGAGTTGCCGTTTGCGTCGGAGGCACGGAAGCTGAAGGTGTCGGGGCCTGAGTAGCCGGGGACGGGGGTGTAGCTGACGGTTCCGGTCGCCTGGTTGATCGGTCCGAGCGTCCCGTGCGCCGGGCGCGCGACGATCGTCCGAGTCACCGCGTCGCCGTCCTCGTCGGCGCACGGGAGCGCAACCGACATCGGGGTGTTGTGCTTTGCGGCCTTGGCCGTGCTGGTGCAGCGGGGCGGCCCTCGGAGCAGATCGCGGCGGAAGATGTTCCGATACGTGTTGTCGTCCTCAGCGCTCAGGTTGTCGGCGTCGGATCCGAACGCCACGTGGCGACCCTCGGCCGAGAGCGCAGCCTCGGAGGAGCTACCGTCGCCGCCTACCCTTCCGGGGCCGCTCGCGCGGCTGACGAGCGTCGTCGTCCCCGCCTGGATGTCACGGACGAAGATGTTGAAGTAGGCATTGTTGTCGTTCGTGCTCAGGTTGTCGGCGGGCGAGTCGAAAGCCACGTGGCGCCCGTCGGCGGAGATCGAGGAGGACCGCATGGATCGCGAGAGACCGTCGGCGCCGGCCCCTGCGGGCCCGGTTGCGCGGCTGACGAGCGTCGTCGTCCCCGCCTGGATGTCGCGGACGAAGACGTTGACGAAAGCATTGTTGTCCTCCGCGCTCAGGTTGTCGGCGCCGGACTCGAAGGCCACGTAGCGCCCGTCGGCGGAGATCGAGGGGGACTGGGAGAGACCGTCGGCGCCCGCTCCCGCGAGGCCGGTCGCGCGGCTGACGAGCGTCGTCGTCCCCGCCTGGATGTCGCGGACGAAGACGTTGGTGTGAGCGTTGTTGTCCTCCGCACTCAGATTGTCCGCGAAGGACGCGAACGCCACGTAGCGCCCGGCCGCCGAGGTCGAAGGGGCAAAGGAGTAGTCGTCGGCGCCCGCTCCCGCGGCGCCGGTCGCGCGACTCACGAGCGTCGTCGTCCCCACCTGGAGGTCGCGGACGAAGATGCCGGGGTGGGCGTTGTTGTCCTCCGCGCTCAGGTTGTCGGCGAAGGACATGAAGGCCACGTGGCGCCCGGCCGCCGAGATCGACGGTGAGAGGGATTGGTCGTCGGCGCCCGCCCCTGCGGCGCCGGTCGCGCGGCTGACGAGCGTCGTCGTCCCCGCCTGGATGTCGCGCACGAAGATGTCGGGGGCGTCGGTGTCCTCCGCGCTCAGATTGTCGGCGCCGGAGTGGAACGCGACGTAGCGCCCGTCCGCCGAGATCGAGGTGTCGTAGGAGCCGCCGTCGCCGCCCGCCCCCGCTGCACCGGTCGCCCTGCTCACGAGCGTCGTCGTCCCCGCCTGGCTGTCGCGCAAGAAGACGTTGGAGAACTCGTTGTCGTCCTCCCCGCTCAGATTGTCGGCGTCGGCCGCGAACGCCACGTGGCGCCCGTCCGCCGAGATCGAGGGGAACTGGGAGAAACCGTCGGCGGCGCCGCCGCCGCTCGCCCTGCTGACCAGCAGGGTCTCCCCCCGCGCGGCTCCGGCCAGCGGAATCACGACCAGGAGCCCGGCGAGCACGGTGAGGCCCGAAAGCGAGCGCCAGCCAAGCGTCACCTGCATGCGCGACTCCCCGTTGAAGGACTGGCCGATCATAAGCCCCTCGGGCTCGCAACCAGCATCCACTTCTACCGTCACGCCGAAGCCGACGCCCGGTCTGGTACCCGTGGCCGTCACGGCCAGCCGAGGATCTTGGCGTTGAGTGCCCTGACCCGGCTCTGCGCGTCGAGCGACGCCCACATCCCGACGGTCGTCAGGCCGTCCGGCGTCTGAAAGCTGTTCCGCACGAGCTGCGGACGTCCGGCCGGCGGCGGGGCGCCGACTCTGTATCCGGTCCGGTTGCGCCAACCGGGCCCGAAGAGCCGGATGGCCGTCAGCACCCCTGTGGCCACTTCGGTCGCTTCGCACGGATCGATCGTCCGGACGCCGCCGGTGTCCTCTTCCAGGGGCGGCCAGTAGCCTGACCAGGAGAAGAACGAGACGGTGATCCCGGCCTCGGCCCAGGTCACGTGGCAGTAGCCGGCGGATTTCGGATTGTCCCCATACGACTCGGGGAACCACTCCGCCGGCAGCCACTCCTCCTTCCGGCTGCTCGGCTGGCCGAAGGCGGAGACGGCCGAGCGGTAGTCGGTGCGGACGCCCTCGCCGCTCTTCCACCCGTTGAGGTACCGGAACGGCCCCGCACGCGTGGGCAAGACGAGCAGACGGTCGTTCGGCGGCAGCGACTGCACGAACGACTCGGACGTGCCGGCGACCGCACGGCTACTGCCGCCGGCGGTGAGCAGCGCGAGCAGGGCGATTGCGGCACCAATGCGGAATCCGGCTTCGGGAACCTGCCTCGGCAGCAATGTGCGGCCTCCTCCGCACAGCTTCCCACGCCGAGGGCGATCGCAACAGGTGCCGGGCGCCCGATCCTCCCTTCCTAATCGTCCGGCCAGTGGCGGCGCCGATCGCAGCGCCGATGATTCGGGGATGGGGTCTGATCGGGAGACTGGGAATGACGTTCGCGAGCTTTCCTGCCAGGGATGCCCCCGCACGAGCGGCCTTGCCGCCCGCGGCTGGAAGGCCTACAGGACGGATAAGCCGCTGGAGGATCTCGTCCCGGGGCTTGCGTTCTACTGCCCGGAGTGCGCGCAACACGAGCCCGGCGAGTGGAGCCGCAAGGCCGGGGACACGTAACCGCGCTCAATCGTGCTCGAGGGTGTCCAGCCGAGACGTGCACCGAGCAGAGTGAACCGATCTCTGGCCGAACCGCGAGGCGGCGAACGGTTGCCGCAGACTCCACCCAGCCGCTTGGGTATCCCGTTGGGGAGAGTTGAGTAAAGCCAGACCCCGCCGCCCCGCGGTCATCGAAGGCTATGCGGATTCGGAGCCGGGCACAACCGCAATGTGAGTCGGCAGCCGGGAGTCCTTGCGTCGTCTCGGCAATGCTTTACACTGGAAAGCAATGAGGCGACCCTTCATCGACGCGACACCGATTCCGGCGTCCAAGGCCGCCTTCACCTCGCGCCCGAGACCGCGCTAGCCGGCGACAAGCCTCTCGCCTACCCGGTCAGCGCTCAGGACACAGGCGAGAAGGACGGCGAAGGGATGAGATCCCGCTGAAGGCGATCGGCCTCTACGACCCGGCCTACGAGCACGACGCCTGCGGCGTCGCCTTCGTCGCCCGCCTCGACGGGATCGCGAGCCACGAGACGATCGTGCGCGCGCTGACCGCGCTCGCCAATCTCGAGCACCGAGGTGCCGAGGGCGCGGACGCCGGCACTGGCGACGGTGCGGGGATGACGCTGCAGCTGCCGGACGCACTGTTCCGCGCCGAGGTCGGGCCGGTACTGCCGCCGCTCGGCTCGTACGGCGTCGCCGTGTGCTTCCTGCCCCGCGACGAGCCGCGCGCCACGGCACTCGAGCAACTCTTGGCCGCCACCGTCGAGGCGGAGGGACAGAGCGTCGTCGCCTGGCGCGACGTCCCGGTCGACGAGCGCCACGCGGGCGCCTCCGCCGCCGCGACCGCGCCGCGTATCCGCCAGCTCTTCGTCGCGGCTGCCCCCGGGCTGGAGGGCGACGCCTTCGAGCGCAAGCTCTACGTGATCCGCCGGGTGGCCGAGCTCGCCGCCGGCCCGGAGCTCGTGATCCCCAGCTTCTCGGCCCGCACGGTGGTCTACAAGGGGATGCTGACGGCGCCCCAGCTCCCCGCCTTCTACCCCGACCTGCGCGATGAGCGGACCGCCTCCGCGCTCGCGCTCGTCCATTCCCGCTACTCGACGAACACCTTCCCCAGCTGGGAGCTCGCACACCCGTACCGGATGATCGCGCACAACGGCGAGATCAATACGCTCCGCGGCAACGTCAACTGGATGCGGGCACGCGAGTCGCAACTCGCCTCGGAGCTCTTCGGCGACGACCTGGACAAGATCCTGCCCGTGATCCGCCCGGGTGGCTCGGATTCGGGCACGTTCGACAACGTGCTGGAGCTGCTCGTGCTCGCGGGGCGGTCGCTGCCGCACGCGATCATGATGATGATCCCCGAGGCCTACAAGGGCCGCAGCGACATCACGCCCGAGCTGGAGGGGTTCTACGCCTACCACCAATGCCTGATGGAGGCCTGGGACGGGCCGGCGGCGATCGCGTTCACCGACGGCCGCCTGATCGGCGCGACGCTCGACCGCAACGGCCTGCGTCCGGGCCGCTGGCTCGAGACGGCGAACGGTTGGGTGCTGCTCGCGTCCGAGACCGGCGTCCTCCAGGAGGCGCCGGAGAACATCGTCCGCAAGGGGCGGCTTCAGCCCGGAAAGCTCTTCCTCGTCGACGTCGAAGGCGGCAGGATCGTCCCCGACGAGGAAGTGAAGCGAACGGTTTCGTCGCGGCGGCCGTACGCGGAGTGGTACCGCAGCGAGGTCGTCAGGCTCGACGATCTGCCGGCGCGGCCGAGCCTCGTCTGTCCGGCCCAGCCGTTGCGCTCGCGCCAGCTGGCGTTCGGCTACACGCAGGACGACATGAAGGTGATCCTCGCCCCGCTCGCGCGCAACGCAGAGGAGGCGATCGGGTCGATGGGCAACGACCTGCCGCTGGCCATCCTCTCCGACAGGCGCCCGGTGCTCTACTCCTACTTCAAGCAGCTCTTCGCCCAGGTGACGAACCCGCCGATCGACTCGATCCGCGAGGCCGTCGTGATGAGCGTGGAGGCGAGCGTCGGCTCGGAGCGCA
The DNA here is from genome assembly GCA_963789355.1 of uncultured Gaiellaceae bacterium. Classification (GTDB taxonomy): domain Bacteria; phylum Actinomycetota; class Thermoleophilia; order Gaiellales; family Gaiellaceae; genus Gaiellasilicea. The sequence continues at coordinate 594,238 of CAWBKK010000002.1, read as the reverse complement.
ACCTGCTCGACGAGACCGCGGAGCATGCGCGCCAGCTCGTGATCGCGAATCCGATCCTGCGCGACGAGGAGCTCGAGCGGCTCCGCCAGATCGACTCCAGCGTTTTCAGCGCGCACACGATCGACACCACCTGGCCGGTCGTCGACGGGCCGGCAGGGCTCGAGCAGGCGGTCGAGCGCATCTGCGCCGAGGCGGACGACGCCCTGACGGGGGGCACGAACATCATCGTCCTCTCCGATCGCGCCGTCGGACCTGAGCGCGCGCCGATCCCGTCGCTGCTCGCAGTCTCGGCGCTGCACCACCACCTGGTGCGCTCGGGAACGAGGCTGCAGGCGGGGCTGATCGTCGAGTCCGGGGAGCCGCGCAGCGTCCAGAGCGTCGCCGTGCTGATCGGCTACGGCGCCGCCGCCGTCAACCCGTATCTGATGCTCGAGACGCTCGCGGAGCTCGTCGACCTCGATCTGCTTCCGCCCGGGATGACGAAGGACGACGCCCAGCGCCGCGCGACCAAGGGGATCGCCAAGGGCCTGCTGAAGACGATCTCGAAGATGGGCATCTCGACGATCCCGTCGTACTGCGGCGCCCAGGTCTTCGAGGCGATCGGGCTCTCGCGAGAGCTGATCGACCGTCACTTCACCGGCACCGCCTCGCGCATCGGCGGGATCGGGATCGAGGCGCTCGCCGACGACACGCTCGCCCGCCACGCGCGCGCCTACCCGGGCACGCAGGACGGATTGCTGCCGGTGACGGGCCTCTACTCCTGGCGCCGCGAAGGCGAGCACCACCAGTGGAACCCGGAGACGATCGCGCTGCTCCAGCATGCGGTCCGGCACGGGGGCGACGAGACCTACGAGGAGTACGCGCAGCTCGTCAACGACGATTCGACGCGCCGCTCGACGCTCCGGGGCCTGCTGCGCTTCCGCGAGGCCGCGGACGGCGGAGTGCCGATCGAGGAGGTCGAGCCCGCCCAGGAGATCGTCAAGCGATTCGCGACGGGCGCGATGTCGCTCGGATCGCTCTCCCGGGAGGCGCACGAGACGCTCGCGGTCGCGATGAACCGGATCGGCGGCCGCTCGAATACGGGCGAGGGCGGCGAGGACCCGGTTCGCTACGTCCCCGACCCGAACGGCGATTCACGGCGCTCGGCGATCAAGCAGGTGGCGTCGGGCCGCTTCGGGGTGAACGCGAACTACCTCGCGAACGCGGACGAGCTGCAGATCAAGATGGCGCAGGGCGCGAAGCCCGGCGAAGGGGGGCAGCTGCCGGGGCACAAGGTCGACCAGTACATCGCGAGCGTCCGGCTGACCACTCCCGGCGTCGGCCTGATCTCGCCCCCTCCCCACCACGACATCTACTCGATCGAGGATCTCAAGCAGCTGATCTACGACCTTCGCTGCGCGAATCCCGATGCACGCGTCTCGGTGAAGCTCGTCTCCGAGGTCGGCGTCGGCACCGTCGCCGCCGGTGTCGCCAAGGCCAACGCGGACCACGTGCTGATCTCGGGCCACGACGGCGGCACGGGCGCCTCGCCACTCTCGTCGATCCTTTTCGCCGGAGCACCCTGGGAGATCGGGCTCGCGGAGACGCAGCAGACGCTCGTGCTGAACGACCTCCGCTCGCGGATCTGGGTGCAGACGGACGGCCAGCTGAAGACCGGCAGGGACGTCGTTGTGGCGGCGCTCCTCGGTGCGGACGAGATGGGCTTCGCGACGGCGCCGCTGATCGCGACCGGGTGCGTGATGATGCGCGCCTGTCACCTGAACACGTGCCCGGTCGGGATCGCGACGCAGGATCCCGAGCTGCGCAAGCGCTTCCAGGGCCAGCCCGAGCACGTCGTCAACTTCATGTTCTTCGTCGCCGAGGAGGCGCGCCGGATCATGGCGCGGCTCGGCGTGCGGCGGTTCGAGGATCTCGTCGGCCGCGTCGACCTGCTCGAGGCCGACGTCGCGATCGAGCGCTGGAAGGAGCGGGGGCTCGATCTCTCGGCCCTTCTGCACGCCCCGGACGTTCCCGCTGGCGTGGCGGTGCGGCGCATGCAATCGCAGGTCTCGCCCCTCGGCGACGCGCTCGACTGGGAGCTGATCGAGCGGGCCCGGCCGGCGATCGACCACGGGACGGCCGTGCAGGCCGAGCTCGAGATCCGCAACGTGCACCGCACCGTCGGCGGCCTGCTCTCGCACGCAGTGACGAAGGCGCACGGGGCGACTGGGCTGCCGTCGGAGACGATTCAGTTCACGCTGCGCGGCTCCGCCGGACAGTCCTTCGGTGCCTGGCTCGCGCCGGGGATCGAGCTGACCCTCGTCGGCGACGCCAACGACTACGTCGGCAAGGGTCTCTCGGGCGGCGTCCTGGCCGTGCTGCCGCCGGCCGGCGCCGCGTTCGTCGCCGAAGAGAACGTGATCATCGGCAACGCCGTGCTCTACGGCGCCACCGCGGGCCGCGCGTACTTCCGCGGCCTCGCCGGCGAGCGCTTCGCGGTTCGCAACTCGGGCGCCTGCGCGGTCGTCGAGGGCGTCGGCGACCACGGCTGCGAGTACATGACCGGAGGCCGGGTCGTCGTGCTCGGGCGGACGGGGCGGAACTTCGCCGCCGGCATGAGCGGCGGGATCGCCTACGTGCTCGACGAGGACGGTCAGTTCCGCGACCGCTGCAACACCGAGCTCGTCGGTTTCGAGGAGGTCGACGACCCGGCCGAGCTGCGCGCTCTCGTCGAGGAGCACGATGAGCGCACCGGCTCCGCCGTCGCCGCCCGGCTACTCGCCGACTGGCCGAACGCGCTGACGCGTTTCGTCAAGGTGGTGCCGCACGACTACAAGCGCGCGCTGACGGACAACCCGGTCTCGACCGGCAGCGGCTTCCTCACGGCCGAGTCCGAGGAGGCGGCCTGATGGGCAAGCTCGGCGGCTTCCTCAAGTACGGGCGGGTCGAGCAACCGGAGCGCGACCCGCGTGAGCGTGTCGGCGACTTCCGCGAGTTCATGGGCACGGTCGAGCTCCCGTTGCTCCAGGAGCAGGGCGCGCGCTGCATGGAGTGCGGCGTCCCGTTCTGCCACAACGGCTGCCCGCTCGGCAACCTCATCCCCGAGTGGAACGACCTCGTCTACCGCGATCGCTGGGCCGAGGCGATCGAGCAGCTCCACCGGACGAACAACTTCCCCGAGTTCACCGGCCGTCTCTGCCCCGCGCCGTGCGAAGCCGCGTGCGTGCTCGAGATCAACGAGGGCAATGCGGTCACGATCAAGCAGATCGAGGTCGCGATCGTGAACCGCGCCTGGGAGGAGGGTTGGGTCGTCCCCCAGCCCGCACGCGTGCGCAGCGGCCGCAGCGTGGGAGTCGTCGGCGCGGGCCCGGCCGGGCTCGCCTGCGCGCAGCAGCTCGCGCGCGGCGGTCACGCTGTCACCGTCTACGAGCGAGACGAGGCGGCCGGCGGCCTGGTGCGCTTCGGCGTCCCGGACTTCAAGATCGAAAAGTGGCTCGTCGAGCGGCGGGTGCAGCAGCTCGAGGCCGAAGGTGTCGCCTTCCGCTACGGGGTCGACGTCGGGATCGACGTCGGCGCGGAGGAGCTCCGCGAGCTCCACGACGCCGTCGTCCTCGCCGTCGGAGCCCGCGTCCCCCGCGACCTCCCCGTCCCCGGCCGCGAGCTCGACGGCGTCCACTTCGCGATGGAGTACCTGTACCAGCGCAACCGCTGGGTGGCGCGCGAGCTCGGGCCGCAGGTCGTGGGAGCGCCGCCGGCTCCGGTGAACGTGATCACCGCGGCCGGGAAGCACGTGATCGTGGTCGGCGGCGGCGACACCGGCGCCGACTGCGTCGGGAACGCCCACCGTGAGGGCGCCGCGTCGGTGACGCAGATCGAGCTCGTCGGCGAGCCGCCCGCCCGGCGGCCGAACGACCTGACCCCGTGGCCGAGCTGGCCGATGAAGCTCCGGACGAGCTACGCGCTCAAGGAGGGCGGCGAGCGCGACTTCGCCGTCTCGACGACGGTGCTCTCCGGCAGCAACGGCCGCGTCGAGCGCATCCACTGGACGGAGAACAGCGGCGTGCCGCCGTTCGACCTCGTCCCGGGCACGGAGGAGGAGCGCCCTGCCGAGCTCGTCCTGCTCGCGATGGGTTTCGTCGGGCCGGAGCCGCGCGTCCTCGAGACGTTCGGCGTCGAGCGGGACGCGCGCGGGAACGCACATGCCCCGGTGTATGCGACGAGCACAGAGGGCGTTTTCGCGGCCGGCGATGCCCGCCGCGGCCAGTCGCTGATCGTCTGGGCGATCTCCGAAGGCCGCCGGTGCGCGGCCGCCGTCGACCGCTGGCTCGAGACGAGCGCTCCCGCTGGTCTAGCGCTCGACGCTCGGCGAAACCGCTAGCTCGGGCAACGCGCGGCGGATCCCGCGCACGGCCTGGGCGATCCGCTGCTCGTTCTCGACGAGCGCGAAGCGGACGAACCCCTCACCGCCGGGGCCGAACCCGACCCCGGGGCTCACGGACACGTGCGCCTCCCGCATCAGCTTGACCGCGAAGGCGAGCGAGCCGAGCTCTCGGTAGGGCTCCGGGACCGGCGCCCAGACGAACATCGTCCCGCGCGGCCGCTCGACGTGCCAGCCGAGGCGCGCGAGCCCGTCGCAGAGGACGTTGCGCCGCTTGCGGTAGATCTCGCAGGCCTCGTCGGGATAGTCGGGCGCCTCGTTCAGGGCGACGATCGACGCGATCTGGATCGGCTGGAAGGTGCCGTAGTCGAGATAGCGACTTGAGCCGCGCCAGCGCCGCGAGCGCGGGCGCGTTGCCGAGCGCGAAGCCGACGCGCCAGCCCGCCATCGAGAACGACTTCGTCAGGGAGTACGTCTCGACCGCGACCTCGTGGGCGCCGGCCACCTGGAGGATCGACGGCGGCCGGTAGCCGTCGAACGCGATGTCCGCGTAGGCGAAGTCGTGCACAACGAGCGCCTCGTGCTCGCGCGCCAGCGCCACCAGCCGCTCCATGAAGCCGAGCTCGACCACGCGTGTCGTCGGGTTGTGCGGGAACGAGACGATCACGACACGTGGGCGCGGATGCGAGTGGGCGAACGCGTCGGCGAGCCGGCCGTAGAGCTCGTCGTTGCTGCCGGTGAGCTCGACCTCGATCACGCTCCCGCCCGCCAGGATCGGTGCGTAGAGGTGAATCGGATAGGCCGGTGTCGGCACGACGGCCGTGTCGCCCGGCTCGACGAGCACCCACATCAGGTGCGCGAGCCCTTCCTTGGCGCCGATCGTGGCGACCGCCTGCGTCTCGGGATCGAGCTCGACCCCGAAGCGCGTCCGGTAGAGGTCGCAGATCGCCCGGCGCAGCTTCGGGATCCCGCGGCTCGCCGAGTAGCGATGGTTGTGCGGCTTCGCCGCTGCCTCGGCCAGCTTCTCGACCGCAACGGCCGGCGAGGCGAGGTCGGGGTTGCCGAAGCCGAGGTCGACGACATCGTTCCCGGCCCGCCGCAGCTCGAGCTTCAGCTGCTCGGTGACCGTGAAGACGTAGGGCGGGAGCGACGGAACGCGGCGAAACTCCATCCGCCTCACTGTATTCGGTACAGCGGCTCATCTAGCATTGAGCGATGGCCAAGACCCTCTTCGACCGGATCTGGGAGCGCCACGTCGTCGCCGAGCCCGAGGGCGAGCCGGCCGTCCTCTTCGTCGATCTGCACCTGATCCACGAGGTCACCTCTCCCCAGGCATTCGACGGCCTCAGGTTGGCCGGCAGAACCGTACGCCGGCCGGATCTCTCGCTCGCGACGATGGATCACAACGTCCCCACCGAGGAGGGCCCGGTCACCGATCCGCTGGCGAAGGCGCAGCTGGACGCGCTCAGCCGCAACTGCGCGGAGTTCGGCGTGCCGCTGTTCGCGACCGGAAGCGGGCGCGAGGGGATCGTCCACGTGATCGGCCCCGAGCTCGGAGTGACGCAGCCGGGGATGACGATCGTCTGCGGGGACAGCCACACGTCCACCCATGGCGCGTTCGGCGCGCTCGCGTTCGGCGTCGGCACCTCCGAGGTGGAGCACGTGCTCGCGACGCAGTGTCTCCCCCAGTCGCGTCCCCGCTCGATGCGCGTCCACTTCGAGGGCGAGCTGCCCGCGAACGTGACGGCGAAGGACATGATCCTCGGCGCGATCGGCCGCCTCGGCGTCGCGGGCGGAGTCGGCCACGTGCTCGAGTACACGGGCGACGCGATTCGCAGCCTGTCGATGGAGAACCGGATGACGATCTGCAACATGTCGATCGAGGCCGGCGCGCGGGCCGGGATGATCGCCCCCGACGACACCACCTTCGCCTATCTCGAAGGGAGGCCCGCTGCGCCGAGCGGCCCGGCCTGGGAGCAGGCGCTCGAGGGCTGGCGGGCGCTCGGATCCGACCCCGATGCGTCCTACGACGCCGAGATCGCGATCGACGTCACGGCGCTCGCGCCTCAGGTGACGTGGGGCACGAACCCGGAGATGGTCGTGCCGGTCAGCGGCCGCGTCCCCGACCCGGCCGCGTTCGCCGACCCGGACAAGCGCCTCGCCGCGGAGCGCGCGCTCGCCTACATGGGGCTCGAGCCCGGCACCGCGATCCAGGACATCGCCGTCGACCGCGTCTTCATCGGCTCCTGTACGAACGCACGGATCGAGGATCTGCGGGCCGCTGCCGCCGTCGTCGCCGGCAAGCGCGTCCATCCGGGTGTCCGGGCTCTTGTCGTGCCGGGCTCGGCGACGATCAAGCGGCTCGCCGAGGACGAAGGGCTCGATCGGATCTTCGTCGACGCAGGCTTCGAGTGGCGACGGGCGGGCTGCTCGATGTGCCTCGGCATGAACCCCGACGTCCTCGCCGAGGGCGAGCGCTGCGCATCGACGTCGAACCGCAACTTCGAGGGCCGGCAGGGGCGCGGCGGCCGGACGCATCTGGTCAGTCCGGAGCTCGCCGCCGCGACGGCGATCGCAGGCCACTTCGTCGACCCGCGCGAGCTGACGCCGGCATGAAGCCGTTTCGCCGCGTCAGCGGGCCAGTCGCCGTGCTCGACCGCGCCGACGTCGACACGGACCAGATCATCCCCAAGCAGTTCCTGAAGCGAATCGAGCGCACCGGCTTCGGCCAGTTCCTCTTCTTCGACTGGCGGAAGGATCCGGAGTTCGAGTTGAACCGCCCCGGCGCCGCCGGAGCGAAGATCCTGCTCACCGGCGCGAACTTCGGCTGCGGCTCCTCGCGCGAGCATGCGGCGTGGGCGCTGCAGGACTACGGCTTCGAGGTCGTGATCGCGCCGTCCTTCGGTGACATCTTCGCGACCAACTGCCTCAAAATCGGGCTGGTCACGATCGTCCTCCCGCCCGCCGAGCTCCGCTCCCTGATCGACGCGATCGGCGGCGGCGGCGAGCTCGAGGTCGATCTCGAGCGGCAGCTGATCGTCGACCCCGCCGGCCGCGAGCTCCCGTTCGACTTCGACCCCTTCCAGCGCGAGACCTTGCTGCACGGGCTCGACGACATCGCGCGCACCCTCGCGAACGACGACCTGATCGCGTCCTACGAGCGGGCGCACCCGCCACGAGTCGACACGCTGGCGCTCAGCGCCGGCTAACCGCCGACCGCGAGCTGCTCGAGCACGGACGCGGCGAACGCCGCCGTCGTCGCGGTGCCGCCCTGGTCGACCGTAGGCGAGGTGGCGAGCGCTTTCTCGACCGCGTCCTCGAGCGCGCCGGCCAGCTCCGGCTCGTCGGCGCCGTGCCGGAGCAGGAGCGCGACCGACCGGAGCATCGCTGCCGGATTCGCGATCCCTTTGCCCGCGATGTCCGGCGCGGAGCCGTGCACCGGCTCGAAGATGCCGGGCCGGCGGTCGCCGAGGCTCGCCGAGGCCGCGAGACCGAGGCCGCCGCACATCCCGGCCGCGACGTCGGAGAGGATGTCGCCGAAGGTGTTCTCGGTCAGAAGCACGTCGAAGCGGCCCGGATCCTGCACGAGCTGGAGCCCCGCCGTGTCGACGAGCATGTGCTCGAGCTCGAGCTCCGGATAGTCCGCGGCGACGCGTATGACCGTCTCGCGCCAGAGCCGGGAGGTCTCGAGCACGTTCGCCTTGTCGACCGAGGTCACGTGCCCGCGGCGCGCTCCGGCGAGCTCGAACGCCCGCCGCGCGACCCGCTCGATCGCCTCGGGCGTGTACTCGCAGGTGTCGAACGCGGAGCCGTCGGGACGCCGGCCGCTGGCGCCGTAGTAGAGGCCGCCGACGAGCTCGCGGACGATCAGGAGGTCGATCCCGTCGCCGGTCGCGGGACGCAGGTTGGCGTAGACGTCGAGCGCGCGCCGAAGTCCGATCAGCCCCTGCTCCGGCCGCACCGGAGCGCCCTCGAGCTCGGGCAGCCCGACCGCGCCGAGGATGACGGCGTCGGCGCCCTGGCAGGCCTTCAGGGTTCGCTCGGGCAGCGGTGTGCCCTCGGCGAGGATCGCGCCGCCGCCGAAGCTCTGCTCCTCGACCTCGAGCTCGAGCGGCAGGGCGCGAAGGACGTCGATCGCGACCGCCGTCACCTCCGGGCCGATGCCGTCTCCGGGAAGGCAGACGACGCGGAGCGTCAACGACCGAGCCCCCGCTTCGCCGCCAACAGCTCCGGCCGGTCAAGGGTGCTCGGGGCGGCGGCTCCTTCTCTGGCAAATCCTGTCGCCGCCCCGAGCTTGGTGCAACTCGGGGGATACGGGTTGAGCACCGTCCCTCGACCCTATCGTCGATGGTGTAGAAAGTAAAGCTAGACGGCTACACCGAGCCGCTCGAGCAAGGAATCAGCGTCGGCCTCGATTCTGATCGACGAGATGCGGTCGGCCACGGGGCCTGGCGTCTTCAGGCCGTCTCCCGTGACGAGGAGGACAACGCAGTCGTCCTCCGTGACGCTTCCCTGCGCCAGCGCCTCGCGGAGCGCTCCCAGGCAGACCCCGGTCGCCGCCTCGCCGAAGACGCCCGAGCTCTCGGCCAGCAAGACCATGTTCGGGCCGATCTCGTCCTCCGGCACCGCGTGCACCGAGCCCCCGGAGGCCCGCACCGCCGCGACCGCATGGTCGCCGTCGGCGGGGTTCCCGATCGCGAGCGAGCTGCAGACCGACTGCGGCCGGACCGGGGTCACCCGCCGCTCCTCGCGGTAGGCCGCGGCGACCGGTTCGACACCCCTCGGCCTGGGCGCCGACCAGACGCGGTGGTGCTCCCTCGACGAGACCGAGCTCGAGGAACTCGCCGAAGCCCCGTCCCACCTTCGAGAGCAGCGCCCCCGACGCGACCGGGCAGACGACCGCATCGGGGAGCCGCCAGCCCAGCTGCTCGGCGACCTCGAACGCGACCGTCTTGGAGCCCTCCGCGTAGTACGCGCGCAGGCCGACGTTGACGAACGCCCAGTCGAGCTCGAACGAGAGCTCGACGGTCAGACGGCTGCAGTCGTCGTAGCTGCCGAGCACCTCGTAGATCGTCGCTCCGTACGCTGCCGTCGCGAGCAGCTTCTCGCGCTCGAGCCCCGCCGGGCAGAACACCGCCGCGTCGAGGCCCTCGACCGCGGCCCGCGCCGCGACCGCAGCCGCGAGGTTGCCGGTCGACGAGCAGGCCAGCGTGCGGAGCCCGAGCTCCTGCGCCTTCGCGGCTGCGACAGCGACGACGCGATCCTTGAAGGAGTGCGTCGGATTTGCCGTGTCGAGCTTGAGGTGGAGCTCCCGCACGCCGACCGCCTCGGCGAGCCGGGGCGCCGCGACCAGCGGTGTCAGGCCCGGCGGCAGCTTGGGCTCCGTCGGCGTCTCGACCGGCAGGAGCGCCCCGTAGCGCCACAGGGAGGGCGGGCCGGCTGCGATCGACTCGCGCGTGAAGCGAGGCCGGATCGTGTCGAGGTCGTACACGGGCTCGAGCGGGCCCCAGCACTTGGGGCAGGCACCGACCCCGTCGAGGCCGAGCTCGTGGCTGCAGTTGCGGCAGCGGAGGCTGGTTGCGGGCATTGACTCTCCTTCGTCTCGTCGCTCTACATCGATCCGAGCGTCCTCGCTCGGCCGGTTGGCACCTTGCGCGGAGGCAGGTTGCCGAGGCGTCGTCGGGCCGGGTCCCTCGACCTCTCTTGATGCGGAGCGGGACGGATCCCGCCCTGTGTCCGAGACAGTGTACAAAGTAAAGCTTGGGCGGCGCGCACGAGCGGGCCAGCGTCTAGGTTTCGCACATGGGTCTCGCCCACTGGGACGACGTCGAGGGCCACCGCCGCGCCAAGGGGGAGATGGACGCCACCTGGCAGCGGCTCGGGGACGCTGCGGGCACGAAGGACGTCGGGCTCAACCGGGTGCGCGTGGCGCCGGGCAAGCTGCCGACGCCGCCTCACTCGCACGGTGCGTCGGAGGAGGTGTTCTACGTGCTCGCGGGCTCCGGGCTCGCATGGCAGGACGAGCAGGTGCACCACGTCCGCCCCGGCGACTGCGTCATCCATCGCGCCAACGAGCTCGAGCACACCTTCGTCGCCGGCCCCGACGGGCTCGACTACCTCGTCTTCGGGACGAGGCACCCGACGGACTTCGGCTGGCTGCCGCGCTCGGGCGCCGTCCGCTTCGGCTGGCCGTGGGTCGCGGGGCGCGTCGACGATCCGTGGGACCGCGAGGCCGAGGCGCCGCCGCTCGCCTACGGCGAGCCGGCCGAGCGGCCGGCGAACATCCTCAACATCGACGAGGTCGAGCTCGAGCACTGGGGGCGGTCGACGACGGCGCCGCTCGCCACGAGGGAGCGCTCCGACCAGGCCGGCTTCCACTGGGAGCGGCTGGATCCGGGCGCACGCGGCTCGGTCCCACACTGCCACTCCGAGGAGGAGGAGATCTTCGTGATCCTCGAGGGCGAGGGGACACTCCATCTCTGGCCGTCGCCCTCGTTCGCGGCAGGCACCGGCGCCGCGCAGGAAGAGATCCCGATTCGCCCCGGCCACGTGATCGCCCGTCCGCCCGGAACGCGGGTCAGCCACTGGTTCCGCGCCGGTGGGACCGGGCTGACGATGCTGATCTACGGGACGCGGAAGCCGAACGACATGCGCTGGTACCCGCGCTCGAACAAGATCGCCTGGAGCGGGCTCGGGGTGATCGGGCGGATCGAGGTGCTCGCCTACGACGACGGCGAGCCCGACGACTAGGGCCGGGTGACGGCGCCCTCCGACGCCGAGGAGACGAGTCGCGCGTACTTGGCGAGGACGCCGCGTCTCGTAGCGAGGCGCCGGCGGCGACCACGCCTCGAGGCGAGCGGCGAGCTCGTCGTCCGAGAGCTCGACCCGCAGCTCGCCGCGTCTCGACGTCGAGCACGACCAGGTCGCCCTCCTCGAGGGCGGCGAGCGGCCCGCCCCGGAACGCCTCGGGGGTGACGTGACCGACCATGAAGCCGTGCGTGGCCCCCGAGAAGCGCCCGTCGGTGACGAGCGCGACCGAGTCGGAGAGCCCCTCGCCGACGATCGCGGCCGTCACGTGCAGCATCTCCCGCATTCCGGGGCCTCCGGCTGGGCCCTCGTAGCGGATCACGACCACGTCGCCGGGGTGAACGGAGCGAGCCTTGACCGCCGCGAAGCACGCCTCCTCCGAGTCGAACACCCGCGCGGGGCCGCGGTGCACGAGCCGCTCGTGGCCGGCGAGCTTCACGATCGCGCCGTCCGGGGCGAGGTTGCCGTAGATCACCCGCAGACCGCCGGTGGCCTTCAGCGGCGTCTCGAGGGGAACGACGACCTCCTGCCCTTCGGTCTCCTCGACCGCAGCGGCGATCTGCGCCAGCGAGCGCCCGTCCACATTCGGCGCCGACCCGGTCAGCAGGTCGTCGCGCTTCAGCAGCTCGCGAGCGACGAGCGCGACGCCGCCCGCGGCATGCATGTCGGTGGCGACGAAGCGGCCGCCGGGCTTGAGGCTCGCGACCACGGGCGTCCGCTCCGCCACGGCGTCGAAGTCCTCGAGCGTGTAGGGGATCCCGAGCTCGCGTGCGATCGCAAGCAGGTGCAGGACGCCGTTCGTCGAGCCCCCGCTGGCCGCGATCGACGCGGCGGCGTTGTCGAGCGCCTCGCGCGTGATCACGTGCGAGGGCCGGACGTCGTCGCGGACGAGTCGCATCGCGAGCACGCCGGCCTCGTACGCTGCCTCGTTCTTCGATGGGTGCAGCGCCGGGATCCCGTTCAGCCCGGCCGGCGAGATGCCGAGGAAGTCGAGCGCCGTCGACATCGTGTTGGCCGTGAACTGGCCGCCGCACGCGCCCGCGCCCGGGCACGCGACGCTCTCGAGCGCGTGCACCTCGGCGCCGCTCATCGTCCCGGCGGCGTGAGCGCCGACGGCCTCGAAGACGTCCTGGATCGTCACGTCGGCGTCCTTGTAGCGGCCCGGGCGCGATCGAGCCGTTGTAGAGCGCAAGACCCGGGAAGGTCGAGCCGTGCGAGCGCCATCACCGCGGCCGGGATCGTCTTGTCGCAGCCGACGAGGCAGACGAGGCCGTCGAACAGGTGGCCGCGCGCGACGAGCTCGATCGAGTCGGCGATCACCTCGCGCGAGACGAGCGAGGCGCGCATCCCCTCCGTCCCCATCGAGACGCCGTCCGAGACGGCGATCGTGTTGAACTCCATCGGCGTCCCGCCGGCCTCGCGGATCCCGCGCTTGACGTGCTGGGCGAGCGCGCGCTGGTTCAGGTTGCACGGCATCGTCTCGATCCAGCTCGTCGCGACCCCGACCAGCGGCCGGGCGAGATCCTCGTCGGTGAACCCGGTGCCCTTGAGCATCGCCCGGGCCGGGGCGCGGTCGGGGCCGTCGGTCAGAGCGGCGCTGTGACGCTTGGCAGGATCGGAGGGACGGTCGTAAGGGTTCTCGGTCATGTGGGGCCGGCTCCTGTCTGGGAGATCGCGAGTGGAAGGACGTGCTCGTCGGGAAAGCGGGATCGAAGCTCGTTCACGCAGGCGGCATCCTTGCCGGGGCGCGCCCACACGATCACGGTCGGGCCGGCGCCGGAGAGCGTTGCGCCGATGGCTGCGTCGGGAAGGTGCTCGCGGATCCGACCGAGGAGCGGCGAAGCGGCGGCCCGGTACGGCTCGTGCAGGCGATCCGCGAGCGCCGCCTCGAAGAGCGTCGCCGAGCCGCTCGCGAGCGCGGCGCCGAGCAGCGCGGCGCGGCCCGCGTTGAAGGCGGCATCCGCGTGGGGCACGGCGGCAGGCAGCGCCGCTCGCGACTCCGCCGTCAGCGAGCGTGCGAGCGGGATCACCGCGACGGGCAACGCGGGGGTCGTGTCCGCGATCCGGGCGATCCGCGTCCCCCAGGTCAGGCAGACGCCGCCCGCGAGCGCGGCGGCGAGATTGTCGCCGTGGCCTTCGAGGTCGATCCCGAGCGCGAGCAGCTCGTCGGCTGTCGGGCTCCTGCTTCGCGACGAGCGCGCCGGCGACGAGGCCGAGCGCGACGATCGAGGCGCTGGAGCCGAGCCCACGCGCCTGTGGGATCTCGTCGGTGAACGTGAAGCTCCAGCCGTCGGCGGGAGCGAGACGCTCGAACGCGCGCACGCCGAGATGGTCGCGGTCGACGGGGCCGTCGCCGGGGCGAAGCTCGAGCTCGTTCCAGAGCTCGAGCGCGGCGGCGGCGCAGTCGAAGCCGGGGCCGATGTTCGCCGTCGTGGCCGGGGCGCGAACGCGGAGGATCATCGGGTCAGACGGCGTCGGGGTCCTTGAGTCCGTGGCCCGTGAGGACGCAGACGACGCGGACGTCGCGCAGCCCCGCTGCCTCGACCGCGGCGATGCCGGAGGCGCTGGCAGGCTCGCAGAAGATGCCTTCCTCGCGTGCAAGCGAGCGCCACGCGCCTTCGATCGCCGCGTCGGGCAGCGACACGATCTGTCCGCCGGAGCGCTCGAGCACATCCTCGACCTCCCGGCCGTGAATGGGCTCTGCGATCCTGATCGCGGTCGCGAACGTGTCGCGCCGCTGCGCCGCCTCGCCGAGGAGGAAGCGCGGCAGCGTCTCGCCGAACCCCCGCGCGTAGCTGACGGTGTTGCCGCCGCCGCCGTACGGCAGCGCGAGGACGTCGGGAACGCCGCCCAGCTGCTCGAGCACCTCGCGGGCGGCGGAGGACTGCCCCTCGATCCGGTCGGGATTGATCGAGTTGACGTTGACGAGCCCTTCGACCTCGGCGAGCCGCCGCGCCTCCAGGTGCGCGTCGTTGAAGGTGCCGTCGAGCTCGCGCAGCTCGACCCCGACCGCGCGAGCCTGCGACGATCTTCCCGCGGGCAACGCTGCCGCGGCTCGCCAGGACGACCGCGCGGCAGGCCGGCGCGCGCCGCGTAGGCGGCCGCCGACGCCGCGGTGTTCCCGGTCGAGGCGCAGACGATCCCGGGCGCACCGAGCGCGAGCGCTCGCGACACGGCGACCGCCATCCCGCGATCCTTGAACGACCCGGTCGGGTTCGCGCCCTCCCACTTCGACCCAGAGCTCGACTCCGAGCCGCGCCGAGAGGCGGGGCAGCGGCAGGAGGGGCGTCGATCCCTCGCCCGAGGGTGATCGTCACAGCCACGTCAGACGCCGCGCTCGGTGACGACCCGGAGCGTCTCGGGGCGAGCGTGCACCTCGGGGAGCGCGGCGATCGCGTCGAGCGCGGCCGCAACCCGTCCCGACGGCGCCGTGTGCGTGACCACGTCGAGCGCCGCACTGCCGTTCTCGACCTGCTGCGACAGCTGGGCGATCGAGACTCCCTCCTCCGCGAACCGCTCGGCGATGTGCGCGAGCACGCCCGGCCGATCCTCGACCGCGATCCTGACGTAGAAGGTCGCGGGGAGGTCGCCCGCGGGCAGCGTCGGCAGCGAGCGCCAGCAGGCGTCGTCCTGAAGAAAGCCTGTTCCCGTCGTCCCGAGCACGCTCACCATGTCGGCCACCACCGCCGACGCCGTCTCGAGCCCGCCGGCGCCGGGACCCTCCAGCATGATCTCGCGGATCGCATCCCCGTGCAGCATGACGGCGTTGAAAGGGCCCTCGACCGAGGCGAGCGGGTGATGCCGGTCGACGAGGGCTGGGCCGACGCGGACGTCGACCGCCCCGTCCACGAGCGTTGCGGTGCCGACCAGCCGCACGACCGCGTCGAGCGAACGCGCAGCCTCGACGTGCTCCGGCCGGATCCGCTCGATCCCCTCGTACGTCGACGCTGTCGAGCTCGACCCGGGAGCCGAACGCGACGCTCGCGAGGATCGCCATCTTCGCGGCCGCGTCGGCGCCCGAGACGTCCTCCGTCGGGTCGGCCTCGGCATAGCCGAGCCGCTGCGCCTCGGCGAGCGCCTCCTCGTAGGCGGCGCCGGACTCCATCCGCGTCAGGATGAAGTTCGTCGTTCCGTTGACGATCCCGAGCACGCGGTGGACGTTCGTGACGACGAGCGACTCGCGCAGCACCTTGATCACGGGGATCGCAGCACAGACCGACGCCTCGAAGCGGAGCTGCACGCCCGCCGCCGCCGCCGTCGCGAAGAGCTCCGTGCTGCGGCGGGCGAGCAGCTGCTTGTTCGCGGTCACGACCGGTTTGCCGGCGCGCAGGAGCTCGAGCAGATAGTCGCCCGTGGGCTCCAGGCCGCCCATCACTTCGGCCACGATCGCGATCGAGTCGTCGTCGCGGATCCGGGCGAAGTCGTCCGTCAGCACGCCCTCGTCCGGGAGGGACTCGCGCTCCTTGCCGACGTCGCGAACGAGCGCGCGCACGAGCCGGAGCCTGTGCCCCGTGGCCCGCTCGATGTCCTCGGCGCTCTCGGCTAGGAGCCGCGCGACCGCCGCTCCGACCGTTCCGTACCCGAGGAGGGCGACCGGGACGTCAACCGACACTCGGTTCCCCGGCCCGCTCCCGCGTCATCAGCGAGCGGAGCTCGGTTCCGACCTGCTCGATCTGCCGCTCGCGCGCTGCCGCCCGCATCTCGTCGAGCTTGCGCTCGCCGGAGTCCATCTCCGCGATCCACTCGCGCGCGAACGTCCCGTCCTGGATCTCGCCGAGCACCTCGCGCATCTTGCCGCGGACGTGGTCGTCGATGATGCGGTCGCCCCGCGAGAAGTCGCCGTACTCGGCCGTATCGGAGATCGACCAGCGCATGTGCGACAGGCCACCCTCCCAGATCAGGTCGACGATCAGCTTCAGCTCGTGCAGGCACTCGTAGTAGGCGACCTCGGGCTGATAGCCGGCCTCGACGAGCGTCTCGAAGCCTGCGCGCACGAGCTCGGCGGTGCCGCCGCAGAGTACGGCCTGCTCGCCGAAGAGATCCGTCTCCGTCTCCTCCGCGAACGTCGTCTCGATCATCCCGGCGCGACCGGCGCCGAGCGCCGTTCCGTAGGCGAGGGCGAGCTGGAGTGCCTGCCCGCTCGCATCCTGCGCGACCGCAACCACGGCCGGCGTGCCGAGGCCCTCCGTGAAGAGGCGGCGGACGACGTGCCCCGGCCCCTTTGGCGCGACCATCAGGACATCGTGGCCGGCGGGAGCCTTGATCCGCCCGTAGTGGACGTTGAAGCCGTGCGCGAACGCGAGCGCGGCGCCCTCGGCGAGGTTCGGCGCGACGTCCTGCTCGTAGACGCTCGGTTGCACCTGGTCGGGCAGCAGCATCGAGACGAGCTGGGCGCCCGCGACCGCCTCGGCGGCGGTGCCGACGGCGAGTCCGGCCGTCTCGGCCGCGTCCCGTGAGGCGCTGCCGGGACGGAGCCCGACCATGACCTCGACACCCGACTCGTGCAGGTTGAGCGCGTGCGCGTGCCCCTGGCTGCCGTAGCCGAGGATGGCGACCTTGCCGGAGAGCAGGTCGACGTTGCCGCCGTTGTAGATGGTTGCCACTGTCGGCTTCCTTTCGGTTCGCTAGTTGTGGACGAGCTGTCGGGACTCCGAGCGTCCGGCCGACGCGCGCGCCAGTCCGATTCGCCCCGTGCGGGCAAGCTCCTTGATCCCGTGCGGCCGCACGAGCTCCTCGAACGTGTCGATCTGCTCGGGTGCGCCGACGACCTCGAAGACGATCGCATTCGGCCCCACGTCGGCAACCCGCACTCCGAGCACCTCAGCGAGCGAGAGCAGCTCCGCGCGCTTCGCGGGCACCGCCGCGACCGTGATCAGGGCCAGCTCGCGCTCGACGGCCTGCCCGGGCTCGAGCTCGCTCACGCGAAGAACGTTGACGAGCTTGTGCATCTGCTTCTCGATCTGCTCCAGGGAGTGCTGCGAGCAGTCGACGCGGAGGACGATCCTCGAGACGTTGCTGCGCTCGGTCGGGCCGACGGCGAGGCTCTCGATGTTGTAGCCGCGGCGCGCGAACATGCTCGCGATCCGCATCAGCGCGCCGGGCTTGTCCTCGACCAGGACGGAGACGGTATGGATCATGGGACCGACACTGCCTGCGACTCACCGTACTCGACGAGATCGAGTGCGGCAGCGCCCGCCGGGATCATCGGGAAGCAGTGCTCGGCCGGATCGACCCGGCAGTCGACGACGGCAGTCCGGCCGCAGGCGAGCGCTTCGGCGAGCGACTCCTCGAGCTCGTCCTCGGTGTCGGCGCGGAGGCCGACGGCCCCGTACGCCTCGGCGAGCTTGACGTAGTCGGGCGAGCCGGAGTCGAGCCGCACCTGCGAGAACCGCTCCTCGAAGAACATGTCCTGCCACTGTCGCACCATTCCCAGATAGCCGTTGTTGACGATCACGACGACGATCGGGAGATCCTCGGTCACCGCCGTCGCCAGCTCCTGCGAGGTCATCTGGAAGCAGCCGTCGCCGTCGACGCAGACCACCGTCGCGTCGGGCCGCGCCGCCTTCGCGCCGATGGCCGCCGGCAGGCCGTACCCCATCGTCCCGAGGCCGCCTGAGGTGATGAAGCTGCGCGGGCGGTCGCAGAGGAGGTACTGCATCGCCCACATCTGATGCTGGCCGACCCCGGTCGTCCAGATCACGTCGTCCCGACCGCTCGTCTGCGCCTGCAGCGTCTCGAGCACGCGCTGCGGCTTCAGCAGGTCGCCGTCGTTGCCGTACCGGAGCGGGAACTCCTCGCGCCAGCCGGCGAGCTGGGTGAGCCACGGCGCCGTGCGCGACGTGACGCCCTCGTCCTTCATCGCCTCGAAGGCGTCTCCGAGCTCCTGCAGGATCTGCTTCAGCGGCCCCACCACCGGGATGTCCGCGCGCCGGAGCTTCCCGATCTCGGCGGCGTCGACGTCGAGATGGACGACCGCGGCGCCGGGCGCGAACGCGGAGAGCTTGCCGGTGACGCGGTCGTCGAAGCGCGCCCCGACCGCCACGAGCACGTCGCACTTGTTCATCGCCCAGTTCGACCACTTCGCTCCGTGCATTCCGGGCCAGCCGAAATGGAGCTCGTGGGTCTCCGGGAACGCGCTCTTCGCCATCAGGGTCGTGACGACGGGCAGCTGCCACAGCTCCGCGAGCCGGCGCAGCTCGGCACAGGCGTCGGCGCTGATCGTGCCGCCGCCGACGTAGAGCACCGGCCGCTGGGCGTCGCCGATCGCCTGCGCTGCCGCCCGCACCTGCTTCGCGTTCACGCTCGCGGCCGGGCGCCAGCCGGGGAGGTCGACCGTGTCCGGGTAGCTGAAGTCGATCTCCGCCTCCTGGATGTCGCGCGGGATGTCCACGAGCACCGGGCCGCACCGGCCCGTGCTGGCGACATGGAAGGCGGCCTTGATCGCGTGCGGCAGCTCGTCGACGTCCTGGACGAGCCACGAGTGCTTGACGATCGGAATCGTGATCCCGGTGATGTCGCACTCCTGGAAGGCGTCCGTGCCGATCAGCTGCGAGCGCACCTGCCCGGTGACGCAGACGAGCGGCGTCGAGTCCATCCAGGCGTCCGCGATCGGCGTGACCAGGTTGGTGGCTCCGGGGCCGGAGGTGGCGAACGCGACGCCCACGCGCCCCGAGGCGCGCGCGAAGCCCTCGGCCATGTGGCCCGCGCCCTGCTCGTGCCGGGCGAGGACGTGGCGGATCGTCGTGCCGCGCGCGAGCGCGTCGTACGTCGGCAGGATCGCGCCGCCGGGGATCCCGAACACCGTGTCGACGCCCTCCGCCTCGAGCGAGCGGAGCAGTGCGTCGGCGCCGTTCATTCGCATCAGACCGCCTCCGTGAAGAACTCGGCGTTGGAGTGCGACTGCGGCAGCCGGGCGAGCACGGCGTCGGTCAGCTCACTCGTCATCGAGACGGTGCCGGCGGCGCGCCGCAGTCCGCTTCCGCGCACGTACGAGACGGCCGACGAGAGCGTCGCCGCGGCGCCACGCTCGCCGAGTCCCTCGCCGAGCATCAAGGCGGCGGCGAGCAGCATCGACGTCGGGTCGGCGACGCCCTGGCCCGCGATGTCGACGGCGGTCCCGTGGCTCGGCCCGAAGATGCCCGGGCCGTTCGCGGCCAACCGGCCCCAGGCGAGCACGCGCCTCGGATCGAGGCACCAGGCGAGCTCGGAGAGCGGGACGAGCAGCGGCCGCGCGCAGACGATCACGTCGAAGGCCTCCGGGTTGGAGACGAGGGCTCGGATCGTGCGCCGGGTCGAGAGGTGCGAGAGCTCGAGCCCGTGATCGCGGGTGGAGGCCTCGGCCGCCTCGGCAGCCCAGCCGTCCTCGCTCCCGACGAACGTGAGGTGGCCCTTGCTCGACCGGGCGGTTGCGATCGCGCGCTTCAGCGTCCACGCCCAGGCGTCTTCCTTCAGCGGCGCGACGAAGGTGACCCCCGCCTCGCGGAGGCGAACGCGCATGACGGCCGCGCGCAGGTCGAGCTCGCCCTCGAGCGCCTGCAGGAGCGTCTGGTCGATGGTCGCGGCGAGGATCGCATCCGCGGCGAGCGCGGTGTCCCTCGACGCCAGCGGAAACGGATGCCCGAAGCGCATGGTCGCGTCGGCGCCGAACGGCACGTGGTCCTCGTCGAGCCCGAACCCGTGCAGGCGGGCGGCGGCCCTCATGCCGCGGCTCGCCTGAGCCATCACCTCGGGGCCGATCCCGTCACCCGCGAGGCAGGCGATCGAATAGGCAGTCACGACACGGTCACCTCCTGATGCAGCTCGTGGATGGATGGAGCGCGGCCGTCGTCGGCCTGCGCCTTGAAACGCGCGAACGCGTGAACCAGCTCGTGCTCGTCGAGCTCGAGCCCCGCCGCGGTGCAAGCGCTCGAGAACGCGTGGCGCCCCGAGTGCTTCCCGAGCGGCAGCGTCATCTCGAGGCCGAGCTCGCTCGGGTCGATGATCTGGTAGGTCGCGACGTCCTTCAGCAGCCCGTCCTGGTGGATCCCGGCCTCGTGCGCGAAGGCGTTGGAGCCGACGATCGCCTTGTTCGGCGGCACCGGGAAGCCCGTCAGCCGCTCGACCAGCCGCGAGGCGGGGCCGATCTGGGAGAGATCGATGTCGGTGTGGGCTCCGAGCGCGTCGCCGCGAACGCGAATCGCCATCACGATCTCCTCCAGGGAGGCGTTGCCGGCCCGCTCGCCGATCCCGTTCACGGTGCACTCGAGCTGGTGCACGCCCGCGTCGAGCGCGGCGAGCGAGTTCGCAACCGCGAGCCCGAGATCGTCGTGGCAATGAGCCGCGAGAACGACGTCCTCGAGCTCGGGGCAAAGCCGGCGAACGGTGCGGATGAACGCCGCGTACTCGTGCGGCAGCATGTACCCGACCGTGTCGGGAAGATTGATCGTCGTCGCCCCAGCCGCTACCGCCGTCCGGCAGACCGTGGCGACGAACTCGGGATCGGACCGGGTCGCGTCCTCGCACGAGAACTCGACCTCGTCCACGCTCATGGCTGCCTGCGCGACCGAGGACTTCGCGTGCGCGACGACCTCGTCCGGCGTCAGGCGCAGCTTCTTCTCCATGTGCAATGCGCTCGTCGCGAGAAAGATGTGGACGCACGAGCGGGGCGCGTCGGCGAGCGCGGCCGCGGCGGCGTCGATGTCCGTGGAGCTGGCGCGGCAGAGCGAGGCGACGGTGACGTTCTTGGCGGCACGCGCAACGGCGCGGACGCCCTCGAAGTCCCCGGGCGAGGAGGCGGCGAAGCCGGCCTCGATCACGTCGACACCGAGCCGCTCGAGCTGCTCGCCGACCTCGGCCTTCTCGTCCGGCCGCAGCGCGATCCCCGGCGACTGCTCGCCGTCTCGGAGCGTCGTGTCGAAAATCATGATCCTGCGAGAGCTCACGTACTCGTTCCTCCTTGACTCGCCCGCGGGATTGCGGACGGACCTCTGACGTCGTCAGGTCGGCGTGTGCACCTTCCGGCGCGTGGTCGCGTCTCCCCCTAGAGGGGGAGAATCAGGAGAATCAGGCCGAGGGAGCCGGACGAAGACGTCGTGGCGCCGCGAGGGCGTGGCGTCCGGGCTACAAGCGACATCGGCACGGACTCAGTGTGCTGGCGACGCTTTACTTTGTCAAGCTGAACGCTCAGCGGTTTGCAGCCCTGGCCTTGCGGCAACGATGTCGTGGAGTAAAGTCGCTGTTGAAAGTACATCGTGACTCTCCCGCCCTTCACAACGGAGGCCAGCGCCGGAATGAAGACACAGCAGCTCGAGGACGTCGGCCTTGCGCGGAGCGCGGTCGCGTCGACAGGCGAGATCGTCGCCGCCAAGTGGACGCCCCTGCTGATCCACGAGCTCGGAGGCGGCACGCGCCGCTTTCGCGATCTCGAGCGCGTCTGCGAGGGGATGAGCACGCGCACGCTCGCCGACCGGCTTCGGACGCTCGAGCAGGCCGGCGTGATCGCGCGCCACAGCTATCCCGAGTCGCCTCCCCGCGTCGAGTACCAGCTGACCGAGAAGGGCCGGGCGCTGCTCCCGATCGTCCGCGAGATGCGGAAGTTCGGGACGACCTGGCTCGTACCGAGCTAGCCGACGCCGAGCGCCGCGAGCAGGTCGTCAGCGTCCGCGCCGATCTCACGGGCGGGTGGATCCGTCCCGTCGCCCGCCGGCCGCATGCTGCTGCCGCTGACGACGAGCACCACCCGCTCGCCCGACGCGATCTGGCCTGAGCGGACGAGCTCGAGCAGGGCGCCGAACGCGACCCCGCCGGCCTGGTCGGCCAGGACGCCCGTCGTCTCGGCGAGGAGCTCCGTCGTCGGCTCGATCAGCTCCTCGGAGACCGTCGTGATCGAGCCGCCCGACATCCGGGCGGCCCCGAGCGCGAGCTCGCCGTAGCTCGGGTCGCCGACCGCGAGCGACCGAGCGACGGTGACGGGTGTCACGCGCGAAGGCGGGCGCTCGTCGGCCCACGCGGCGGCGACCGGCGGACAGCCGCCGGCCTGCGCGCCGTACATCCGCGGAGGCGCATCGCCGACGAGCCCGAGGTCCGCGAGCTCGGCGAACCCCTGCGCCAATTTCGAGAGGAGGGTGCCGGATCCGACCGGGCTGACGATCGCTGCGGGTGCGTCCCAGTCGAGCTGCTCGGCGATCTCGTAGGCGATCGTCTTGATCCCCTCGACTGCGAAGGGGTGCAGGTTTCCCTCGAGGAAGCCCCACGGGAACAGGTGCTCGAGCTCCCGCTCGAGCCGGCGGCAGTCCTCGTACGTGCCCCGGACGGTGAAGACGCTGGCGCCGTAGGTCGCGGCGGGGCGCGCGGGCTCGTGCGCGTCCGCGGGGCTGAGGATCACGCTCTCGAGCCCCGCCGCCGCGCAGCGGGCGGCGACGGCCGCACCGAGGCTGCCGTTGGAGGCGCAGAAGAGCGTCTCGATCCCGAAGCCCTGCGCAGCGGCGACGGCGCTGGCGGCCACCCGGTCCTTGAAGGAGTGGGTCGGGTTCGCGGTCTCGAGCTTGAGGAGCACCTCGACCTCGAGCGCGGCGGAGAGCCGCGGGGCCGGCACGAGCGGCGTCGGCCCCGGCATGGCCACGTCGTGCGGCAGCAGCGAGCTGAAGTTCCAGAGCTCCCGCGGGTCGCCGGCCGGCGGCCGCGTCCCCCCGCTCGAGCCGTAGCGAACGTCGAGTGGGCCGGAGCACGTGTCGCAGCTCGAGAGTGGCGCCAGAGGATGCGTCGTCTCGCAGATTCTGCAGCTGAGGGTGGCGCTAGTCACTCGATGATTGATGCCACGAGGGCGTCCGTCTCGGGGCGTGAGCTGGCTGCTCTGGGGCGCGGGATCAGACCGTTGCCGATGCTGGTGGCATCGGTGACGGACTGAGCGCGCGCGGCGGACGGCGCGGCTGAGCGGACGCCAGTCCGATCGGGTGGGCAGGGAGCGGCCCAGGCACGCCAGATCGCGTCCCGAGCGCTCGGAGTCGTGGCATCAATCATCTAGCTGCCCGCCTCTGAGAATCGACTAGCCGGCGGGGCGGGGAGGGAAGGCCGGCTAGCGCAAACGCGCGCGCACGATAAGCATGGCCTCACAAATCTGTACGAGCTTGTGCGCGCTCACGATGGAACCAGGGTAGTCGGCTCCGATGGAATGCGCAACACGGCGCGCTGTTGCCTAGCCGTAGCGCTCCGCGATCGCGATCGTCTGGCGGGCGGCGCCGAGCATCGCGGCATCGACGAACTCGCCGCCGCCGAGCGTGCCCGCGCCGGCTGCTTCGAGCCGCTCGAGCGTCGCCCGCGCGCGCTCGACCTCCTCGTCGTTCGGCAGGTAGGCCTGCTCGATCACCGGCAGCTGCGCCGGGTGGATCGCGGAGCGGCCGAGGTGGCCGAGCTCGCGGCCGCGGGCGCATGAGCGTGCGAGCCCCTCCTCGTCGCGCACGTGCGGGTAGACGGACTGAGGCGGCCGCGGCAGCCCGGCGGCGACGGCGGCGTTGACGATCCTGCCGCGGGCCCAGTCGAGCCCCGCCTCGAGCGCGCCGGTCTCAGACCGGAGGTC
This sequence comes from uncultured Gaiellaceae bacterium, assembly GCA_963789355.1. Lineage (GTDB taxonomy): Bacteria > Actinomycetota > Thermoleophilia > Gaiellales > Gaiellaceae > Gaiellasilicea. The sequence continues at coordinate 570,521 of CAWBKK010000002.1, read as the reverse complement.
GGACTCGCCGAGCGAGACGCCCGCAACGCCCTCCGTGCTCGCGATCGCGTAGGCGGCCTCGAGCCCCGCGGCCGATTCGATCAGGCAGTGCACCGGGTGGCGCCCCGCCGGGACGTCCTCCGGCCGGGCGACCTTGGGGACGAGAATGCCGCTCAGCGAGAGCGCGGCCGTCGCCTCCAGGTCGGCCCGGTCGCCGGCGTTGACCCGGACGTAGACCGGCTTTTCGCGAGCCGTGCCGAGGAGGCCGGCCAGTCCCGCCCGGGCGGCGGCCTTCGCCCCCGGCTCGACGCCGTCCTCGAGGTCGACGATCACGGCGTGGGCCCGGGAGGCGATCGCCTTCTCGACCCGGTCCGGCCGGTCGGCCGGGACGTAGAGCCAGGTCAGCGGCGGAACGCTCATACGACGCGGTCGGCGCGGAGCAACGCGAGCTCGTCCGCCTTGACCCCGAGCTCCGCGAAGACCTCGGCCGTGTCGGCACCGTGCCGACCGCCCGAGTGCCGGATCCGCCCAGGTGTCGCGGAGAGGCGGCTGATCACGTTCGGCATCCGCAGCGGGCCGAGTTGCTTGTCGTCGACGGTGCTGATCGAGCCGAGCGCCTCGAGCTGAGGGTCGGCGAGCACGTCGCGCGCGTCGTAGACGGGCGCGATCGCGGCGCCGGCCGCTTCGAAGGCAGCGAGAACGTCGTCCCGGTCGCGCTCGCCGATCCAGGCGGCGACGGCATCGTCGATCTCGTCCACGTGCTCGACCCGACCGGAGCCGGTCGTGAACCAGGGTTGCTCGGTCAGATCCCCGCGCCCGACGAGCTCGAGCACGCGGGCCGCGATCGAGGTCGCGCTGGACGAGACGGCGACCCAGGAGCCGTCGGCCGTCCGGTAGAGATTGCGGGGGGCGTTGTGGCTGGAGCGGTTGCCGGTTCGCGGCTGCAGCTCGCCGAGCAGGTCGAACGCGGTCAGCTGCGGGCCGAGCAGCGTCAGCAGCGGCTCGACCAGGGAGGTGTCGACGACCTGGCCGCAGCCGGTCTGCTCGCGCGCGCGCAGCGCGATCATGATCGCGAAGGCGGTGGCGAGCGCGGCGACGCCGTCCGCGAGCGCGAGCGGGGGCAGCAAGGGGACGCCCTCCGGCTCGCCGTTGAGCACGGCGAAGCCGCTCATCGCCTCGGCGAGCGTGCCGAAACCCGCCCTGCCGGCGTACGGGCCCGTCTGACCGAAGCCGCTCACCCGCGCGAGCACAAGCCGCGGGTTGACGGCGGAGAGCTCCTCCCAGCCGACGCCCCAGCGCTCGAGCGTGCCGGGGCGGAAGTTTTCGAGTACGACGTCGGAGCGCTCGGCCAGCCGCAGAAAGAGATCGGCCCCGGCCGGCTTCGAGAGGTCGAGGGTGACGAGCCGCTTGTTCCGCGCCAGCGCCTTGAACCACAGCCCGACCCCGTTCTTGCTCGGACCGTGCCCGCGCGCCGGATCGACGCGGTGCGGGTGCTCGATCTTGATCACGTCGGCGCCGTAGTCGCCGAGGAACATCGCCGCGAGCGGGGCGGCGAAGAGCGTCGCCGCCTCGACGACCCGGACTCCCTCGAGAGCCGGCTCGGTCATGCGAGCCGGCTCACGGGAGATCCACCGCCAGCCGGAATCCGATCCGGGACCACCGCATCAGCCCGCCGCCCAGCAGCAGCAGCTTCAGGGAGTAGCTCGGGCTCCTGCGGGCCCCCGTCGACGTACCAGTCGGAGCCCTCGGCCACCCAGTCCGAGCCGCCTTTCAGGATCGCGAAGCGGGTGCGGCCGTCCGAGTGCTCGCTCTCGGTCCAGTTCCAGACCCGCGGCCCCGACAGATCGAGAAGTCCCGCCTCGGCGGCGAGCTGCCACTCGTCCTCCGTCGGGAGCCGGGCGCCGGCCGAGGCGGCGTAGGCGCGCGCCTGGGCGAGATCGAGGCCGGTCTGCACCTCGCGGACCGAGATCGCGAAGCGGCCGCGCGGCGCCGGACGCTCGACCTCGACGAAGTCGTGCAGGCGCGGCGGCAGCGGCTTCCACTCCTCGACGTAGGGCGCCTCCCCGTACGTGCCCGTCTCGCGGCGGCGGAAGACGGCCGTCACCGGTCGCGGCTCGACCGCGACGAAGCCCTCCGGCGGGGCGTCCGCCCGGACGATCGGCGCCGGCACGCGCACCGCTTCGAGCGCGGGGAAGCTCGCGTCGCCCTGGCCGGCCACCATGATCTGCTCCGAGCCGAGGAACGCCGCGATCCCGAGTGCCGGCAGCTCGACCTCGAGCTCGCCGACCGCGCCTGCATACGCGTCGCCTCGGTTCGCGAGCGCCCAGAGCGTCGTGCGGCCGTCGGTCCAGCGTGACCCGACGACGCTCGCGTCAGGACTTGCCGCCGCGAGCGGCGTCCACTCGCCGGTCGCGAGCAGCTCGGCGTACTCCCGCTGGATCGGCCGCATCGCCCGCAGCATCGCCTTGTCCCGCTCGTTCCAGCCCACCCAGGCTCCGAAGACGTTCTCCCAGACGAGGACGCCGACGCCGTTGAGCCAGGCGCCGTGCAGCTCGGCGGCGTGGTCGCGGTTCCAGCGGCGGGTGTGATGGAGCATGTGCCGCTGCTCGAACCAGCGCGCGCGCAACACGCCCGGCACCTCGCTGTCGGCGAACCACTGCGCCCAGGAGAGGTGGTGATCGCAGATGCGCGCGAGCGGCAGCGTCGACTCGCCCTCGAGCGCGATTCCGGGCCGGACGTCGTCGAGCGCCGCGCGGAGCCCCGGCTGCGCCTCCTTCATCGTGTCGAGGAAGACGCCGTCGGCGCCGAGCTCGCGGACGAGCTCCGCCAGCGCGAGATCGTCGGCGACCGGCTCGCGCCGCGTGCCGACGTCCCACGGGTTGTAGTTGACGAAGACGCGCAGGCCACGCGACTGGAGCTCGGCGACGAGCTCGCGAATCCCGGGGACGTCGCGGTAGTAGTCGAACTGGTTGCGCTCGTCGATCCCGATCACGGGGTACGCGTGCCAGAGCACGATCCCGTCGAAGCCGCCGAACTCGCGCTCCGACTCGGCGCAGAACCGCTCCGGAGTGAAGCTGCCCGGCCTCGTGGTCGTAGAGCAGCTCGTCCCAGAGCCAGACGAGCGCGACGACGAGGCAGCCCCGCGTCCAGGCGTACTCGGGCGCGTCGTAGGCCGCTGTCGTCGTAGCCGATCCGCGCCGCCGCCTCGGCGCGCCAGCGAGCGAGCGTCGCCCGCCAGGCCGGCCAGTCCGCCGGATCGTCCGGCGCGGCGAAGATCTTCGCCGTGTCGAGCGGCTCGAGGTCGGCACCCGGGTCGAGCGGCACCGGCGTCGGACAGGTCGATCGGCCGCGGCACGAGCGGATCGCGCGGCTGCTCGAGCGGGATGCTCACGCGGCTGCGGGAGCGCCGGCGACGGCGAGCGTCCGCCGGACGAGCTCGTCGATCGTGATCCCGTCGAAGCCGGGCAGCGAGCTCGTGAAGCGGCCGCCGAGCGGCGCCGACCAGCGCTCGTCGATGCCGTCGACGCCGACGAGCGCGCCGAGGATCGAGCCGACGGCGGCGCCGTTCGTGTCGGTGTCCCAGCCGCCCTGGACGACGGCCGAGATCCCGCCGGAGAAGTCGTCGTCGAACGCGTAGAGCGCGGCGGCGACGAGCGCCGTGTTGTTGATCGCGTGCACCCAGTGATAGCCGTCGTAACGCGCGTAGAGCTCGTCGACGACGTCCTCCCAGTCGAGCCGGCCGGCGAGGTCGCGCGCCGACCCGCAGCGCCTCGGCGAGGCGGCTCTCGGCCGGGACGACGGAGAGGCCGACGTCCGCGCACGCCGCCGCTGACGACTCCGTCAGCGAGGCCGCGTGCGCCGCGGCCATGAACATCGCCGCGTAGACGCCGTTCGCCGTGTGGCTGACGCGCGCGTCCTCCCACGCCATTCGCGCCGCCGCGACGGGGTCGCCGGGCGCCGCCCAGCCGTAGGCGTCGACCCGCAGTCGCGCGCCGATCCACTCGCGGAACGGATTGCGGCGCGTCGCCGTCTCGGGCGGCAGGTGGGCCTCGAGCAGGTTCCGCACCGCGACCCGCTCGGCGGTGAAGATCCGGCCGGGCGGCATGTAGTCGAGCCAGATCTTGGCGACGTCGAGCGCGTCGAAGCCCGTCCCGCAGCGCTCGAGCAGAGCGACGCCGAGCATCGTGAAGTTGAGGTCGTCGTCCTCGGGGATCCCGTCGATGTTCTCGGCGAGGCTCGTCGGGCGGCTCGCCCGGTTCCACGGCCACCGCTCCGAGACCTCTTCCGGGAGGCCCTCGGCCGTGAACCAGCCCGCACCGGCCAGTTGCCCGTCGCCTCGGCGATCGCGCGGATCCCCGCGCGCGGGATGTTCTCGACCGGCTTGCCGAGCACGCAGCCCGCGGCGCGGCCGAGCCACGCGCCCGCGATCCGCTCGGGAAGGTCGCGTGGCTCGCTCCTCGCGGCCGGCTCGGCCGCGGCGAGGATCTCGTCGAAGCCGTCCGGCTCGGCCGCCGCGAGCGGGCGCGGCAGCGCGTCGAGCTCGTCGAGCAGCTCGAGCGCGAGCGAGCGCAGCTCCGGGGCCACCGGCTCCTGCGACGCGCCGCGGCCCGGCGCGGGCTCCCCGCCTGCGGCGAACCAGCGTCGCTCGACGTCGTCGACGTCCTTGCCCTCCTCGCGGGCCTGCCGGAGCTCGTGCCCGACGAGATCCTCCGGCTGGACCCAGGTCACTCTCACGCAGGCACCTCGCCGGCAGTCAGGGCGGCGAGCGCCTGCGCTCGCTCCTGGTGGCGCTGGGCGTCCCGCTCGAAGATCTCGGCCGCGACGACGGCCATCGTCCGGCCCGCCTCCTCGACGTCGATCTTGCTCGCCGCCGAGACGTCGTCGACCCAGTCGCGGCGGAGCGGATTCCCGAGCGCGCCCGCGAGCGCGCCGCCCATCGAGGCGATCGAGTCCGAGTCGCGGCCGTAGTTGACGCCGCCGAGCACCGTCTCCTCGTAGTCGCCGCCGGTCGCGACGAGCAGCCCGAGCGCGAGCGGCAGCTCCTCGATCGCGTGCAGCCGGCTCGGGATCCGCGCGTTCAGCGCCGGCGTCGCGTAGTGCTCGCCGACCGAGTCGAACGGCGCGAACGCACGCCGCAGCTCCGCGAGCCCGCCGTCGCGCCAGCCGTCGAGCTTCGCCGCCGCGTCCGCGACCGCCTCGATCGCCGTCCGCGTGCCGTCCTTGGCGAGCCGCAGGCACGTCTCGACCACGGTGTCGGGCGTCGCCTCGAGCCGCATCGCCTCGGCGACCGCCGCCGCGAGCACGCCGGCCGCCTCGCGCCCGTAGCTCGACTGGTGCGCGGCCGTCAGGTCGAGCGCCTCGTCGTAGGCCCGCTGCGGGTCGCCGGCGTTCGCGATCCCGACGGGCGCGATGTACATCGCCGCGCCGCAGTTGACGATGTTCCCGACGCCCGCGTCGCGCGGGTCGGCGTGGCCGTAGCGGAGCTTGAGCACGAGCCACTTCTCGGCGAGGAAGAGCCGGTGGTAGAGCAGGTCCTCGCGGTCGAGCTCGGGCACCCACGTCTTCTCGTCGACGATCGCCGGCACCATCAGCGCCTCGACGTCGTAGGCGTTCGAGGTGGTCCCGCTTGACGTCGTAGGCGTGGACGAGCACGCGCGTCATCAGCGTGTCGTCGGTGACGTGGCCGTCGCCCTTGTGGAAGGGCGAGAACGCCTTCTCGACCTTGCGTCGTCCGCCGGATCGACTCGACGATCCCGGTCACCCAGCCGCCGAAGTGCGCCTCGATCTCGTGCGACTCCCAGCCCTCGGTCGCGCCGCCGAGCGCGTCGCCGACCGCGGCTCCCGCGAGGCAGCCGACGGCTCGGTCGGTCAGCAGGTTTCCGCTCACGTCCTCATCCTCGCTTCGCGTTCGTCATGGCCCCAGCCGGCCGGCCGCGGAAGCCCGGCCGGCTGGGAGCGAGCCTTCCTTATCCTCGGACTCTCGTCCAGCCGTCGCCGAGCTGCTTGCCGAGCTCCTGCAGCGTGATCGAGCCCCGCAGGTACTGGACGAAGGCCGGCTGAGCGACCTCGGCCTTCCAGCGGGGATACGCCGCCAGCGAGACCCAGTTCCCCTTGCGGAAGTGGACGACCGACTTCGGTCGCGATCGTCCAGCTGCCGGCGCGCTTGGTCGACTTGCGCGCCACCTTGCCGGCCTCCGGATTCGCCGGGATCAGCCAGTCGCCGAGCGCGAGCTTGGCCAGGTTCTGCTTGTTGACCAGGTAGGCGATGAAGAACATCGCCGACTGCTTGTTCGTGCTCTGCGCGAGATCGAGTACGTCTGCGGGTTCGCCACCTGCTGCTGCGTCTGGCCCTTCAGCAGCGGGAACATCGCCCAGTTGAAGCCCCTCGGGCTCTGCAGGATCATGCGCTGGGCCGTGAAGTTCCCGGCCACCGTCATCGCGCACTTGCCGCCGAAGAAGGCGGGCAGCACGGCGCTGCCGGAGAGCCCGGTCGCGGCCGGGATCGACCGACTTGTCGACGTGGATCATGTCGTGCATCTGCCGGACGACGTTCTGGTCGTTCGGGCCGAACTTGAACGTCCACTTGCCGTTCTCGAGGTAGAAGAACTGGCCGCCGTAGTTGAGCGACATCGTCTGCGTCACCGCCGTCGGCGAGCGGAGGCCCCAGCAGACGCCGAAGCGGCTCGCGTTCGTCAGCTTCTTCGCGTTGGCCCGGAACTGCGCCCACGTCCACGGGTTGGCGAGCGTCGGCGCCTTGATCCCCGCCGCCTTCAGGATCGTCATGTTCGCGAAGATGTTGTACGTCTGCAGCAGCGACGGGACGCCCGTGATCTTGCCGCCGAAGTTGGTCGTCGCCCAGATGTCCTTCGGGATCGACGCCTTCAGCGTCTTCGGGATCAGCGGCGTCAGGTTCGCCAGATAGCCCTGCTGCGTGAAGCCGGCGATGTCGGCGGCCTCGTCGTGGATGATGTCCGCCGCGGTGCCGCCGACGAAGCTCGTCAGCAGCTTGTCGTGGACCGAGTTGACGTCGACCGGGACGATCTCGACCTGGATGCCGGGATGGCTCTTGTTCCAGGCGTCGACGATCTCCTTGTTCGCCTTGACCGTCGTCGGCTGCCACACGTACGTGGCGAACTTGAGCTTGACGACGGTGGCCTGCCTGCCTGCCTGCGCCCCGGCGACGAGCACGGAGCACAGCAGGGCCAAGGTGCCGAGCACGATGACCTTCCTCATTACTGACCCGCCTTTCTGCGGTCGTGGCGCCGTCCTCGACGCCAGGGTTTCGTTCGGTGTGAGAGACATCGCTAGCCCTTGACCGCCCCGGAGAGGAGGCCGCGCGTGAGCCAGCGTTGGATGATCGCGAAGAGGACGAGGCTGGGTACGGTCGCGAGCAGGGCGGCCGCGGCCAGCGGGCCGAATCTGACGACTCCCTCGATGCCGACGTACTGCGCGAGCCGCAGCGGCAGCGTCGTCAGATCGGGGCTCTCGAGGATGACGAGCGCGAAGAAGAACTCGTTCCAGGCGGTGATGAACGCGAAGAGGGTCGTGACGACGATCCCGGGCAGGAGCAGCGGCGCGATGATCCCGGTCAGGATCTGGAACCGCGTCGCGCCGTCGACCGTCGCCGCCTCCTCGAGGTCGCGCGGGATCCCGCGCACGTAGCTCTAGAGCATCCAGAGGATGAACGGCAGCGCCCAGACGACGTAGACGAGCACGAGCCCGACGTGCGAGTTCGTCAGCTTCAGGTCGCGCAGGAGCAGGAAGAGCGGGATGATGATCAGGATCAGCGGGAACATCTGGCTGAGCAGGATCCAGCCGAGCCCGAGCCGCGTGATCAGGCCCTTCCGCCGCGCGAGCACGTAGGCCGCCGGCAGCCCGATCATCGTCGTCAGCAGCGCCGTCACGATCGCCACCTTGAGGCTGTTGATGCCGTTGCGGAGGAGCTGGTGGTCGTCCTCGGTCAGCGCCGTCCGGTAGTTCTCGAACGTGAAGTCCTCCGGGATGAAGGAGGGGTAGAGCTGGACGAGCTCGCGCGGCCCCTTGAACGACATCGACAGCATCCAGAGGAGCGGGAAGCCGAGGAAGACGAGGAAGAAGCCGAGCGCCACGTACTGGAAGCTCTTCGCGCGCTTCGGACGCGTGGTGACGATCATCTTCGTCTCCTTCAGCCGGCCCCAGAGGTAGAAGACGAGCACGACGGCGATCACGACCACCATCGCGCTGCCGAGCGCCGACGCGTAGCCGAACTGGCCGTACTCGAACGCCTGGCTGTAGGCGAACAGCATCGGCAGCTGGGTCTTGCCCGCCGGCCCGCCCTCGGTGAGGACGTAGACGAGCCCGAACGAGTTGAAGTTCCAGATGAAGTCGAGCGTCGTGATCGCGATGATCACCGGCTTGCAGCTGCGGCAGCGTGATCGTCCGGAACCGCTGCCACGCGGTCGCGCCGTCGACGGCCGCCGCCTCGTGCAGCTCGTCCTGGATCGACTGGAGCCCGGCCAGCAGCGCAACGGTCGTCTGCGGCATCCCGGCCCAGACGCCGACGAGGATCACGGCGGGCAGCGCCCAGCTGAAGCTCGAGAGCCAGTCCGTGGTCTCGCCGGGAATGTGCGCGCGGCGGAGGATCTCGTTCAGGACCCCCGCCTGCGGCTGGAAGACGAGCTTCCACATGATCCCGACGACGACCGCCGGCATCGCCCAGGGGACGAGCGCGAGCGAGCGGGCGAGCCAGCGGCCGCGCAGGTCCTGGCTGAGCAGGAGCGCGAGGCCGAGCGCGAAGCAGAAGCCGATCGCGGTCACGGCGACCGACCAGATCAGGCCGATCTTGAACGAGTTGACGAAGAGGTCGTCCTCGAGCAGCGCGCGGAAGTTGTCGAGCCCGATGAAGTTCGTCGTGACGCTCGAAGCCCGGCCTGCGCGTCGGTGAAGCCGAGGTAGATCCCGCGCACGAGCGGGATGACGCTGAGGATCACGATCGGCAGCAGCGCCGGGATCAGCAGCAGCATCGCCTCCCGGCCGGAGAGGCCCGCGCCGGCGCGGCTGCGGCCGCGCGGCGACGGCCGGCCGGCCTCGGGAACGGCGCTCATGCCGGTCGCTCCCGACGAGGCGCGGACGACGAGGCGCGGCTCGACGCCGACGACTGCGCGGCTCGCGCGCCGGGTCCTCGATCCGCTCGAGCAGCAGCTCGGCGGCGATCCGCGCGCGCTCGGCCGAGCCGAGGTCGACCGACGTGAGCGTCGGCCAGGTGACCTCCGCGAGCGTCGTGTTGTCCATCCCGACGAGCGCGACGTCGGCGGGCACGTCGAGGCCCGCCTCGCGCAGCGCCGACGAGCGCGCCGATCGCGAGCAGGTCGTTCGCGCAGAAGATCGCGTCGGGACGTCGTCGCGCTCGAGCAGGCGCTCGGTCGCGCGGCGGCCCGGGCTCGATCATGAAGTCGTCGGCGACCTCGATCAGCGCGTCGTCGCGGGCGAGCGCCGCACGAGCGCAGGCCGTCGAGATAGCCGAGCCGGCGCGACGCGCCGGGCGCCGTGTGCTGAGGCCCGTTGACGAACGCGATCCGCCGCCGTCCGACCGCGTGCAGGTGCCGAACCGCCTCCGCGGCGCCCTTGCGCGAGTACGCGCGGACGGTGTCGACGCGTCGTGCCGCGTTCGGCGGCAGCCGATCACGATCACCGGCGCCGCCGCACGCCGCAGCTCGTCGGCGTGCGCGTCGGTCAGGTGGAGCGAGACGCGAGGATCAGCCCGTCGACGAAGCGGTGCTTCAGGTCGCGCACCATCGCGAGCTCGTCCTCGGCGTCCGCTCCGGTCGAGTGCAGCATCAGCCGCCAGCCGCGCGCCCGCGCGACCTCCTGGATCGAGTCGACCATGCGTCGTGTAGACCGGGTTGCCGACGTCCGGCATCGCGAACGCGATCTGGCCCGTGCGCCGCGAGCGGAGCGAGCGCGCGGCGGCGTTCGGCACGTAGCCGACCGCCTCGGCCGCCTCGGTCACCCGCGCGAGCGTCGCCGGGTTCGTGCGGATCCCGTTCAGCACGCGCGAGGCGGAGGCGACGGAGACGTTCGCGAGCCGCGCGACCGTCGTGATCGTCGGCACGACCTCGACGTGCTCCGTCGGCGTGGTCTCGAGTCGGCTGCGCGTCGATTCTGAAAAGGATTTCTGAGAACGTTTACAGCAGGGCCACAATGTCATACGATCGCGCGCGGAGTCAAGAGCGAACGTCGACCGAAGGAGCTCGCACGTGTCCGAGATCAGGCTCGAGCAGGTGGGGAAGGTCTACGACGGCGACGTGCGCGCGGTCGACGACGTCAACCTGACGATCGAGAGCGGCGAGTTCATGGTGCTCGTCGGCCCGTCGGGCTGCGGCAAGTCGACGCTGCTGCGCATGATCGCCGGGCTCGAGGAGGTGACCGAGGGCGACATCTGGATCGGCGAGCGCGAGGTGGCGAGGCTGGCGCCGCGCGACCGCGACATCGCGATGGTGTTCCAGAACTACGCGCTCTACCCGCACCTCACGGTCGCGAAGAACCTCGGCTACGGCCTCAAGGTGCGGAAGACGCCGAAGGACGAGATCGACGCGCCGCGTCGAGGAGGTCGGCGCGCATGCTCGGCCTCGAGGACCTGCTCGACCGGCGCCCCGGGGCGCTCTCGGGCGGCCAGCGCCAGCGCGTCGCGATGGGCCGCGCGATCGTGCGCGAGCCGGCGGCGTTCCTGATGGACGAGCCGCTCTCGAACCTCGACGCGAAGCTCCGGGTCGACATGCGCGCCGAGCTCGCGCGCCTCCACGACCGGCTCGGGATCACGACCGTCTACGTCACGCACGACCAGGTCGAGGCGATGACGCTCGGCACGCGCGTGGCGGTGATGCGCGACGGCACCGTCCAGCAGGTCGACACGCCCCAGACGCTCTACCGCGAGCCGATCAACCTCTTCGTGGCCGCGTTCATCGGCTCGCCCGTCGATGAACCTCGTCGAGGCGGAGCTGGCCGGCGGACGCGGTCGAGTTCGCCGGCTTCCGGATCCCGCTCACGCCGACCGGCGGCCCGACCGGCGTCGACTCGGGCCCGGTCATCCTCGGGATCCGCCCGCAGGACTTCGAGGACGCGCGCACCGCCGACCCGTCGCTGCCGACGGATCGAGGTCGAGGCGACGGTCGTCGAGGAGCTCGGCTCGGCGACGCACGTGCTCTTCACCGTCGAAGCGCCGCCCGTCGACGTGGACTCGGTGCGTGCGGCGAGCGACGACGGCGAGCGGGCGACGCTGCTCGCGACCGACCGGCGCGCGCTCTTCACCGCCGAGGTGGCGGAGGAGTCCCAGGCGCGGCCCGGCGACCGGCTCGGCCTCGCGCTCGACCCGGCCCGCCTCCACTTCTTCGACCCGGGGACGGGCGCGAGCCTGCGCGACGGCGCGGTCGCGTCGGCGGCGTAGACGAGACGGTGAAGGGCAAGTTCACACTCGGCTCGCCCAGATTCTTCGCGGCAGGCTTGCCGAAGCCGGGGCGCACGACCCAGCGGTAGGAGCCCGGTACGAACAGGAGCGAGTCCGGGAGCGTCAGGCGGGTCACCGTCGGCGTGGCCCGGTAGAAGATGTTCCCCTCGCGGCTGAACTCGACCTGGTAGTAGTCGGCGCCGGGAACGGCGGCCCAGGTCCAGTTGCGCGTCGGCCGGAAGGCCGCCGGATTCGTCGCCGTCGGGGCGGGCCTCGTGGTCGCCGCCGGGGCCGGCGAGCTCGTCGCCGAAGCGGCGGTCGACGCCGGAGGCTTCGGCCGCGGTGCGGCAACAGTCGTCCCGAGGACGCTCGAGGTCGTCGGCTGCGCGGCCGGATGGCTGTGCGTCGTCGTCATGGCGGCCGGAGGCGCTTGCGGTCGAGTCACCGTCGACGTCCCTGTGCCCGCCGGCTTCGCGGGCGGCTCACGCGACGAGACGAGATTGGAGAGATCCGGCCCGCCCGAGGCGAGCTGGAGCACCGCAAGCGTCCCGATCGCGGCGGTGACGAGTGTGAGCGCCGCCACGACCGGCAGCCGGTCGCGTCTCCCGGACGCAGCGGGCGGCGGGAACTCCGGCTCGACGGGCTCGACGGGCTCGACGCCGGCTCGAAGGGCACCACGATGTCTTCGACTGGCTCGTCGACCTCGGCGGGCGCGGCGGGCGCGGCGGGGATCGGCGCGGGCTCGACGGCGACCGGCGCGACGCGTAGCGGTGCCGGGGGCGGCTCGCGGCGGCCAGGCTCGAGCCGGCTGACCTGGCGCTCGATCCGGCCGAGCCGCGCGTCCAGTCCCTGCCAGCCGGTCGTGATCAGATCGATCAGGACTGCAAGGTCGTCGACCCGCTCGCGCCGCTCGGAGTCCGTCTCGCGCCGAAGATCGCGGACCGCCTCGGCGAGCTCGCCGAGGACCGAGCTGAGCTGGACGAGCGCGGCATCCGAGCCGGTCGCCGGGAGCTGCTCGGGCGCAGCGGCACTGAAGACCGGAAGCTCGCGCACGACCTGATCCGGGTCGACGTCCGGGTGCTCGCCGGGGCGCGGCAGGACATCGTGGAGTGCGGCGAGCGCGAAGCGCTGCACGGCGCGGGTCTGCTCGGGACTGAGATCGTCCAGGACGTCCAGGACGCGCTCCTTGATCGCGTCGCTGACCGGCTCTCGAGTGAGGACGCGCACGACGCCCTCGACCGAGACGTCGGCCTTCTCAGCGATCTCGACGAGAATCGACACACCGAGAGAGTACGAGAGGACCACGGGGTGCGCCATGCTCCGGATGACCAGGGTTCACAACTGTCCAGCTTTTCCCGGTTTCAAATCAGGAGAACGCGCAATGCTGAGTCCGTGAGCGGCGTCTCCGACTTCAGCGTCATCACCCTGCGCGGCGACTCCGACGCCTTCGCCGCGGCACGTCTCCGCTCGGATCTCGCCACCGCCCTCGGCTCGGAGGAGCCGCTCGTCGTCGACCTGACCCGGGCGACCTTCATCAACCCGACGATCATGGGGGTGCTGCTGGACGGGCTCGCCGACTGCGAGAAGCACGAGCGGCCGCTGTTGCTGCTCCTTCCCGAGGACGCGGCTCCGGAGGTGCACCGGCTCTTCGAGATCACGGGCCTCACAGGGTTGCTGCCGGTGGTGCGGAGCTGGGGCGAGGCGACGAGCCGCGTGGCCTAGGCGACGCCGCCCGGCTCGACGATCCCCGTCTCGTACGCGAAGACGACGGCCTGGACGCGGTCGCGCAGGCCGAGCTTCATCAGGATCCGCGCCACGTGCGTCTTCACCGTCGTCTCGCTGACGAAGAGATCCCTGGCGATCTCGGCGTTCGAGAGCCCGCGGGCCATGAAGCCGAGCACCTCGAGCTCGCGCGCGGTCAACTCGGCGACCTTCGGCGACGGCGCCGTCGCGATCGTGCTCGGCGGGCGGCGGATGAACTCCTCGATCACCCGCTTCGTGATTGCCGGCGAGAGAAGCGCGTCCCCCGACGCGACGACGTGGATCGCGGCCACGAGCTGCTCCGGCGGCGTGTCCTTGAGCATGAAGCCGCTCGCGCCCGCCCGCAGCGCCTCGTAGACGTACTCGTCCAGGTCGAATGTCGTCAGCATCAGGATCCGGGGCGCGGCGCCCGGGGCGTCCAGGATCCTGCGCGTCGCCTCGAGCCCGTCCAGGTTCGGCATCCGGATGTCCATCAGGACGACGTCCGGCTGCAGCTCGCGAGCGGCCTCGACCGCCTGGAGCCCGTCCTCGGCCTCACCGACGATCTCGATCTCCGGCTCCGACTCGAGGATCATCTTGAAGCCGGCGCGGACGAGGGCCTGGTCGTCGACGATCATTACGCGAACCGTCATGCCGCGCCTCCGGCGACGGGCAGGCGCGCCGAGATCTGGAAGCCGCCGCCCGGGCGCGGCCCGGACTCGAGCTCGCCGCCGCACAGAGCGACCCGCTCCCGCATGCCGACGAGGCCGTGTCCGCCGCCGTCGCCGTCATTCTGGCTCTTCCCGTCGTTGGCCACCTCGATCTCGACATCCTCACCGGCGTAGCGGACGGCCACCCACGCGTGAGCCGGGCCAGCATGCTTGAGCGTGTTCGTCAGAGCCTCCTGGACGATCCGATACGCGGAGAGGTCGACTCCGGCCGGAAGCTTCACGGGCGTCCCCTCGACCGTCAGCTCGACCGGCAGGCCCGACTGGCGCACCTGCTCGACGAGCTCCGGAAGGGTGCCGAGGCCGGGCTGCGGCGCGAGCGCGGCAGGCTCCGTCTCGGTTCGCATGATCCCGAGCAGCCGGCGCATCTCCGCCAGCGCCTGGCGGCCGGTCTCCTCGACCGTCATCAGCGCCTCGCGCTCGCGCTCCTGCTCGGGTGTGAGCAGACGGCGGACGGCGCTCGCCTGCACGGTCATGACGCTGACCGAATGAGCCAGCACGTCATGCAGCTCGCGGGTGATCCGGCTGCGCTCGTCCTCGACCGCGCGCCGGGCGACCTCCTCCGTCTCCACCACCCGCTCCTCCGCAAGCCGGGCCCGCTCGGAATGCCTGGCCGACGCGGCGGCCAGGAGGAAGGTGCCGGTGAGGGGGAAGCTGACCCAGATCAGCTCCGTCCAGGGGACGTCGGGTGCGCGGATGAAGACGGCCCAGCTCGCCGCGAGCACAGCGGCGAGAGCGATTGCGGCCTGGCGGCCGTCGAGCAGCGAGCCGGCTGCCCAGGAGGCCAGGATCAGGACGAGGAACATGGTGTCGGTGCCGTAGGCGGCCTCCGCGTCGAGCAGCGAGAACGCGAGTGCGCCCGACGCCACGGCGAGAGGGGCGACAAAGGGCGCCCGCCGCCGGAAGAGGAGCGCACCGGCCGTGAAGAGGGCGATCGCCGCGAGCCGGTTGCGGTTGTCCTCGACGGTCGTCCAGACATCGCCCTGGGTGAGCACGACCGCGACGACCGCGATCGCCTCGAAGGCGTATTCCCTGGCCAGGAATAGGGCGCGGCGAGTCACGAAGGAACGGTACTCGACACCTTGGTTCTGCACCATCGTCCGGTGTGACGACGTCGAAATCATCCTCTCGGACGACCCGGAATGGCCAGCCCGGCCGATGTCGTGGCCGCGGTGCGACGCCCACACTCGAGGTCAGGTTCCGACCCGACTCGAAGGAGACGACACGCGACATGGAAGCAGCACTCGCGCTCGCACACACTGAGCAGGAGACCAACGCGGCCGGCGTCGTCGTCGCCCGCGACCTCAGCCGCCGCTACGGCGCCGGCGATACCGCCGTCGACGCCCTCCGCGGCGTCTCGCTCGCGATCCCTCGCGGCCACCTGACCGCGGTCATGGGCCCGTCCGGCTCGGGCAAGTCGACCTTGATGCACATCCTCGCCGGCCTCGACAAGCCGAGCTCCGGCAGCGTCGAGATCGACGGGATCGAGCTGACGACGCTGAAGGACAACGACCTGACCAAGCTCCGGCGGCGCCACATCGGCTTCGTCTTCCAGTTCTTCAACCTGCTGCCGATGCTCTCCGCCGAGGAGAACATCCTTCTCCCGCTCTCGATCGCGGGCGAGCGGCCCGAGCCGGCGTGGATCGCCGAGCTGCTCGACGCGACCGGTCTCACCGACCGACGCTCGCACCGGCCGTCCGAGCTCTCCGGCGGCCAGCAGCAGCGCGTCGCGGTCGCGCGGGCGCTGGTCTCCAAGCCGACGGTGCTGTTCGCGGACGAGCCGACGGGCAACCTCGACTCGCAGACGTCGGCCGAGATCCTCGGCCTCCTCCGCAGCGCGGTCGACACGTACGGGCAGACGACCGTGATGGTCACTCACGACCCGCGCGCGGCCACGATCGCCGACCGCGTCCTCTTCCTCGCCGACGGCCTGATCGTCAACGAGCTCGGCCGCTCGTCGCAGGCCGAGATCCTCGACGCCCTGAGCGCGGTGACGGATCGATGAAGCGCGTCGCGCTCCGCGGCCTGCTCGCCCGCAAGCTCCGCTCGCTGCTGACGGCGATTGCGATCGTCCTCGGTGTCGCGATGGTGAGCGGCACGCTCGTTCTCACCGACACGATCGAGCGGGCGTTCGACTCGATCTTCTCGAGCTCCTACGAGCAGACCGACGCAGTCGTCTCGGGCAAGAAGCTCGTCGAGTGGTCGCAGACCGGCAAGGCACCGATCTCCGAGGACGTGCTCCGCAAGGTGGAGGCGCTGCCCGAGGTCGACGCCGCCGCCGGCACGATCCTCGACATGTCCGGCGACGCGAACCAGGCGAAGATCCTCGACCGCAAGGGCGAGGCGATCCAGGGCAACAACCCGACCTTCGGCCTCGGCGTCGAGCCGGCGGACGAGCGGTTCAACCCGTTCCGGCTCGTCGAGGGCGACTGGGCCTCCGGCCCGGCGAGGTCGTGATCGACGTGAACACGGCCGACGCGCAGAACTTCCGGGTCGGCGACAGGTCAAGGTCGCCGGCGAAGGTCCCGTGCGCACCTTCACCCTGACCGGGATCGTCCGCTTCGGCGACGTCGACAGCCTCGGCGGCGCCACGATCGCGCTCTTCGACGTCGACACGGCCCGCACGTGCTGGCAAAGACCGGCTTCGACGCGGTCGCGGTCGCGGCGAGCGACGGCGTCGAGCAGGGAAGGCTGATCGACGCGATCCAAACGGCCATCCCCGCGTCGGCCGAGGTCAAGACCGGCGCCGAGCAGGCCGAGGAGGACGGCGAGGGCGTCGGCGAGTTCGTCTCGTTCATCCGCTACTTCCTGCTCGCCTTCGGCGGGATCGCGCTCTTCGTCGGCGCGTTCGTGATCTTCAACACGCTCTCGATCACGGTCGCGCAGCGGACGAAGGAGCTCGCGACCCTGCGGACGCTCGGCGCCTCGCGGCGCCAGGTGCTGCGCTCGGTCGTGCTCGAGGGCACGATGCTCGGCCTCGTCGCCTCGGCCGTCGGCCTCGGCCTTCGGCGTGCTGATCGCGAAGGGCCTGACCGCGCTCTTCGCGGCGCTCGAGCTCGAGCTGCCGCAGACGAGCACGGTCTTCCAGGCTCGGACCGCGGTCGTCGCGATGCTGACCGGCACGATCGTCACGCTCGTCGCGTCGGTGTGGCCGGCGGTGCGGGCGACGCGGATCTCGCCGATCGCGGCCGTCCGCGAGGGCGGCATGGTCGTGAAGAAGCCGTCCCGCAGACGCTCGCGTTCGGCCTCGTCGTCACGGCGCTCTCCACGTTCGGGCTCGTCTACGGCACGCTCGGCTCGACGTCGCGGGCACGGTGCGCGTGCTCGGGATCGCGCTCGGGGCGCTCGGCCTCTTCATCGGCATCGCGGTGGTCGCGCCGCGGCTCGTCGTGCCGCTCGCCGACCTCGTCGGCCTTCCCGGCGCCCGCCTCGGCGGCGCCGCCGGCCGCCTCGCCCAGGAGAACGCGATCCGCAACCCGGGCCGGACGGCCTCGACCGCGGCCGCGCTGATGATCGGGCTGACGCTCGTCTCGTTCGTGGCGGTCTTCGGCAAGGGGCTGCTCGAGAGCGACGAGACCGCGCTGGAGAAGCAGCTCGGCACGAGTCACGTGATCACGTCCCAGAGCGGCTGGGACACGGTTCCGCTCGGCGCCGGCCAGGCCGCGGCGGCGGCGGCGGGAGTCGTCGTCAGCTCGTCGATCCGCGGCGACCGTGCGCAGCTCGTGGGCGACGGCGAGGTCGACGTCAGTGGCGTCGACCCGGCCACGATCGCGCGGGCGTACAACTTCGAGTGGATCGAAGGCTCCCCCGCGTCGCTCGCGTCGCTGCGGCAAGGCGACGCGATCGTGCGCGAAGGCCTGAAGCTGCCGGCGGCGTCGAGGCCCGCGTCGGCCACAAGGTCAGCTTCCTGACCCCGGCCGGCAAGAAGGTCGACACCGTCGTCCGCGGC
Organism: uncultured Gaiellaceae bacterium; assembly: GCA_963789355.1. Taxonomy (GTDB): domain Bacteria; phylum Actinomycetota; class Thermoleophilia; order Gaiellales; family Gaiellaceae; genus Gaiellasilicea. The sequence continues at coordinate 552,703 of CAWBKK010000002.1, read as the reverse complement.
GTCTACAAGAAGCACGGCGATCTCGACCAGCTGCTCGGCCAGGTCGTGCTCTCGCAGGCGACGTTCGACCGCTCGTTCCCGCGGCCCGCGCGACCTGCTCACGCTCGTGCAGGCCGACTCGACCGGCGGGCTCGAGCGGGCGCTGGCCGCGTTCCCGGACGCGAAGCTCCAGACCGGCGACGAGTTCATCGCCAGCTGGACGGCCTGGCTGACCGACGTGATGAACCTCTTCTACGTCCTGCTGGCGCTGTCCGTGATCGTGTCCCTCTTCGGGATGGTGAACACGCTCGTGCTCGCCGTCTTCGAGCGGACGCGCGAGCTCGGGATGCTGCGGGCGGTCGGGATGACGCGGCGGCAGGCGCGGCGGATGATCCGGCAGGAGAGCGTGATCACGGCGCTGATCGGCGCTGCGCTCGGGCTGCCGCTCGGCGTCGGCCTGGCGGCGCTCGTGACGCAGTCGCTCTCGCAGTTCGGCGTCTCGTTCTCGCTGCCGGTCGGGACGCTCGCCGTCTTCACGGTCGTCGCGATCGTCGCGGGCGTGCTCGCCGCGATCGCGCCGGCGCGGCGCGCGGCGCGGCTGAACGTGCTCGACGCGCTTCAGTACGAGTAGCTCGGGGGCACTGCGGCAGGGGAGAAGGGGCGGCTTGCGGGCCGCCTCTTTCTCGTTCCGGATGACGCGGCGTCACTCTCGAGAATGACGCCGGCCGCGGCGGAGATCATCCCTCCGGGCAGCGCGAATCGTTGTGGCGGCCGACGACGCGGAGACTGCGCCGCGCAGAGACTCCCTTTCAAGAGAAATCGCTGCAAATCGACTGAAAGGGAGTGCAAGATGATCCGCAAGGGAGATGTGATCGAGAACCCCGTCACCGGCGAGCGCCTGCTCTTCCTGGAGACGTCGCAGGAGACCGGCGGCGAGTACGTCCTCGTCGAGTGCACCGTCCAGCCGAACGGCTTCGTCGCCGCGGCGCACGTGCACCCGTACCAGACCGAGCGGTTCGAGATCGAGTCGGGCACCGTCGCCTTCAAGGTCGACGGCGAGGAGATCGTCGCCGGCCCCGGCGAGACGGTGGTCGTGCCGGCCGGCAGCTCGCACAAGTTCTGGAACGCCGGCGAGACCGAGGCGGTCTTCGTGACCGAGGTTCGGCCCGCGCTCCAGTTCGAGCGGCTGCTCGAGACGATGTTCGCGCTCGCGAACGACGGCAAGACGAACAAGAAGGGCATGCCGAACCCGCTTCGCCTCGCCGTGATCGCGAACGCGCACTTCGACGACGTGCGGCTGCCGTTCCCGCCCGCCTGGATGCAGAAGGCCGGCCTGCTGATGGGCGCGCCGCTCGGCCGCGCGCTCGGCTTCAAGCCGGAGTACGACGGCGCGCGAGAGCGAGGCCGCGCTGGCGATCTAGATCGCCCTGCTTCGGACATGTCCCAGGGTCTGTCCCTGGGACATGTCCGCTGCGGTCAGCGAGCCGCGAAGGAGGCGAGCGCGTCGACGACGTGCTTCAGCCGCCGGCCCTCCTCCGTCAGCCGGTACTCGACCCGCGGCGGCCGCGCGTCGATCACCCGCCGCTCGAGCACGCCGGCGTCCTCGAGCTCGACGAGCCGCTGGGCGAGCGTCGCGGGCGGGATCGCCCCGACCGCCTGCTTGAACTCGTTGAACCGGATCGCGCCCTCGTAGGACGCCCAGAGCACCGAGACGACCCAGCGCCGCTCGAGGAGGCCCGCCGCGCGGCGGACCTCCTCGGGAACGGGTCGGCAGGCTCTACACCGCATGGAGCTGGGTGGCCGGCTCGAGCGCCAGCTCCAGCACCTCGTCGAGCGACATGACCGGATGGAACGTCATCTCCTCGCGGACGTGCGCGGGCACGTCGTCGAGATCCTGCCGGTTCCGCTCGGGCAGGATCACGTCGGTGAGCCCGGCGGCGTGCGCCGCGAGCACCTTCTGCTTCAGCCCGCCGATCGGGAGCACGCGGCCCTGCAGCGTCACCTCGCCGGTCATCCCGATCGTGTGCTTGACCGGGCGGCCGGAGAGGAGCGACGCGAGCGCGGTCGCCATCGTGATCCCGGCGCTCGGGCCGTCCTTCGGGATCGCGCCGGCGGGGACGTGCACGTGGAACGTCCGCTCGAACGCGTCCTCGTCGACGCCGAGCTCGGCCGCACGCGGCCGCAGCGCCGAGAGGGCGATCTGCGCCGACTCCTTCATCACGTCGCCGAGCTGGCCGGTGAGGACGAGCTTGTCGCCCTTGGCCGAGGTCGCCTCGACGAAGAGGACGTCGCCGCCGGTGCCGGTGACGGCGAGACCGGTCGCGACACCCGGCACGGCCGTCCGCTCCGCCGCCTCGCGGTAGAACTGTCTGCCGCCCGAGCGCGTCGCGCACCGACTCGAGCGTCAGCTCGACCGGCGCCTCGACCTGCTCGGACGCGATCCCGGTCGCCGTCTTCCGCAGCAGCTTGCCGAGCTCGCGCTCGAGCTGCCGGACGCCGGCCTCGCGCGTGTAGTCGGAGATCACGGTCTCGAGCACGACGTCCGAGACGGACACCTCGTCCTCGCGCAGCCCGTTCCGCTCGCGCTGGCGCGGCCAGAGGTAGCCGCGGGCGATCGCGACCTTCTCGTCGGTCGTGTAGCCGTCGAAGCGGATCACCTCCATCCGGTCGAGCAGCGGCCCCGGGATCGAGTCGGCCACGTTCGCGGTCGCGATGAAGACGACCTCCGAGAGATCGAGCTCGAGATCGAGGTAGTGGTCGCGGAACGAGTGGTTCTGCGCCGGGTCGAGCACCTCGAGCAGGGCCGACGACGGATCGCCGCGCCAGTCGGCGCCGACCTTGTCGACCTCGTCGAGCAGGATCACCGGGTTCATCGTCCCGGCGTCGCGCAGCGCACGCACGAGGCGGCCCGGGCAGCGCGCCGATGTAGGTGCGCCGGTGGCCGCGGATCTCGGCCTCGTCGCGGACGCCGCCGAGCGACATCCGGACGAACTCGCGTCCGAGCGCGCGCGCGATCGACTCGCCGATCGAGGTCTTGCCGGTGCCGGGCGGGCCGACGAGGGTCAGGATCGCGCCCGAGCGCTTGTCCGGCTCGATCCCACGCTCCTCGCGCAGCTTGCGCACGGCGATGTACTCGACGATCCGGTCCTTGACGTCGTCGAGGCCGGCGTGGTCGGCGTCGAGCACCTCGCGCGTGTGCGCCGGGTCGAGGCGCTCCTCCGAGCGCTTCCCCCACGGCACGGCGAGGATCCAGTCGAGGTAGTTGCGGATCATCGACGCCTCGGGCGAGCTGTCGCCCTGCCGCTCGAGCCGCGAGAGCTCGCGGTCGGCCTGCTCGCGGACGGCCTCGGGCAGCTCGGCCTCGCTCGAGCTTGCGCCGGTACTCGTCGACGACGGACGCGTCGTCCTCGCCGAGCTCCTTGCGGATCGACTCCATCTGCCGGCGGAGGATGTACTCGCGCTGCTGCTTCGCAGCGCCCTCCTCGACGTCGTCGCGGATGCGGCGGCGCACCTGCATCTCGGCCAGGCGCTCGCGCTGGAAGCGGATCGAGAGCTCGAGCCGCTCGCGGACGTCGAGCGTCTCCAGCAGCTCGACCTTCTGCGCGAAGCTGAGGTCGGGCGAGTAGCCGGCGGTGTCCGCGAGCGCGCCCGGCTCGGTGATCGAGCGGACGAACGCGGAGATGCGGCCGTCGTCGCCGCGCAGCTCGAGGATCTCCTCGACGACGGCGCGGTACTCGGTCTCGAGCTCGCGCATCCGCGCGTCGGACTCCTCCGGGTCGGGACGCTCGTCGACCTCGACGCGCAGGCTGCCCTGCGCATCGGTCGTCGCGGCGCCGGCGACGCCGCGGTGGAGGCCGTTGAGCGCGACGGCGCGGGCGCCGCCCGGCAGCCGCACGCGGTCGGTCACCTCGGCGACGACGCCGACGCTCGCATAGTCGTTCTCGTGGCGGGGGACGAGCAGCACGCGCTCCTCGGCCCCGACGTCCACGGTCAGGGTCACGTTCATGTTCGGGAAGACGACGAGGTCCTCCAGCGGGACGAGCAGCATCGTGCTCAAGCCATCACTCCTTGCGCTGGCTTTCGTACACCGTAGCAACTACAGAAAGCGTAGCGCCATTCCCGGCCTCCGGCCAGTTGCCGCCGGACTAAACCTGCGTATGATCGGCTCATGCCGAGAGCGACGCCCGCTCGCCGCGCGGAACGACACGCCGAAGGTCGGCGCGCGCGTCCGCTCGCTCCGGCGCGAGCGCGGCCTGACGATCGAGCAGCTCGCGGCCGCGACCGGGCTGACGAAGGGCTTCATCAGCCAGCTCGAGCGCGACCGAACAGCCCCGTCGCTCTCCTCGATCGCGCGGATCTGCGACGCGCTCGGCGTCCGGCTCTCCCACATCTTCGAGCGCGAGCCCGCCCCGGCCCTCGTCCGGCGCCACGAGCGCCCGAAGGTCGACTCCTACTTCCCGACCGAGAACCACCTGCTCTCCTCCCGCGACGAGGAGCGCTTCCAGGCGATCGAGTCGGAGGTCGCTCCCGGTGCGGGCGCCGGCGACGAGCTCTACTCGCTCCCGGGCGAGATGGAGTTCGTCTACGTGCTCGAGGGCACGCTCGAGATCCAGGTCGCCGACGAGACGCACGTGCTCGAGCAGGGCGACGCGCTCACGTACCCGCTCTCGAAGCCGCACACCTGGCGCAACGCCTCCGACACGGAGACGCTCCGCGTGCTCTGGGTCTCCGTGCCGAATCCGTACTAAAGCTCCCGCCACCCCTGAGGCCGAACACACGAGCCAGATGCCGGCTTGCCGCCCTTCCCCTCGCCCTGCTCGCCTGCGCGACCGCGACCGTTGCTCGTCTCGCTCGCGCTCTGGCGGCTCGAGCACGACGACGTCCGCCGCGAGGCCGGCGAGCGAGCGCACGCCGCCGTCATCCGGGCTCGAGGAGCGCGCCGGCGCGGCAGTGCTCGCGCTCCAGGGCGTCCGCGCCGCCTACGACGCGTCGGGATCGGTCGACGCCGCAGGCATTCGCGACCCACGCCCGCGTCCCGCTCGCGCGGCCCGAGATCGTCGCCGTCGGCTGGGCACCGCGCGTCTCGGCCTCGCAGCGCAGCGCCTTCGAAGCCGGCGAGCAGATCCGGATCGGCGCTCCGTCGGATGCCGACTTCACCTATCCGCTGCTCCGCCAGGAGCCCGCAGGCGACTCGCCGAACGTGCTCGACCTCGGCTCCGATCCGTCGCTCGTCGAGGCGCTTCGCACTCGCGCGCAGCACCGGCGAGCCACGCCTCTCGGCGCCGGTCCGCCTCGAGCGGAACGGCGGCCTCGGCACGTTCGCCTTCGTGCCCGTCTTCGCCCGCGACCTCCCGCTCGACACGCCGGCGCAGCGCCGCGACGCCCTGCTCGGCGTCGTCGTCGGCGCGCTCTCCGCGAACGAGCTCGCCGCCGCCGCGTTCGCCGGACTTCCCCGGGGCCTCGACGTGCGCGTCACCGACGGCCCCGCCGTCCTCGCACACGGCCCGGCGGGACGACGGTCGCGCAGGCCGCGATCGGCGGCCGCACCTGGCGGGTCGCGCTCACGCCCGCAGCCCCGTCTCCCCTCGTCCCCGTCGGCGCCGCCGTCGCCGGCGCCGCGATCTTCCTCCTGATCCTCGGCTTCGCGCTCCGGCTCCGCCGCCGCGCCAAGTCGGAGCTGGCCCTCGAGCTGGAGCTCGCGCAGGAGCAGCACGCACGCCGCCCGGTCGCCGACGCCACCGACGCGCTCGTGCTCGAGCTCGACCGCGACGGCGTCATCCTCTCCTGCTCGAGCGCCGTCGAGCGGCTGCTCGGCTACTCCGCCGAGGAGCTCGTCGGCACGGAGATCTTCGGCCTCGTGCACCCGGACGACCTGCTCGCGCAGGCCGAGCCGCAGCGCTACCTGCACAAGGACGGCGACTATCTCGCGCTTGACGCCCGGCGGATCACCCGTCGCGACGAGCGCGGCTTCGTCACCGGCGTCGTCGCGATCCTCCACGCCGCCGCCTCGAGCTGCACGCTCTGCCGAGCAGCGGATCCAGGACGCCGTCGCGGTCGAGCCGGATCCCGTCGAGCTCTTCTCCGTCGTCGCCGAGGAGATCGCACTCGACCTCGGCGTCGCGACGGTGGCCGTCGTCCGCTTCGAGATCGCCGGCTTCGGCACGATCGTCGGCGCCGTCGAGCCGCGCGGCTCGGCCTCCCTCGTTCCCGGCAACACGGTGACGCTGGACGGCGACAGCGCGGCCGCTGCCGTCTTCGCCACCGGCGCGCCGCACCCGGCGCCGCGCCGGTGCGCGTCGGCGCCCGCGTCTGGGGTGCGATCGTGACGGACGACGCCGCCGATGCGACGCGTCTGGCCGAGCTCGCCCTCGCCGCACAGCCCGCGATCGCCTTCGCCGACGCCAGCGCCCAGCTCGACGCCCTCGCGACCCGCGATCACCTGACGAACCTGCCCGACCACCGCGCCTTCCACGAACAGCTGCGCGCCGAAGGCCGCCGCGCCGACCGGCACGAGCGCGCCCTCTCGCTCGTGCTCGTCAACGTCGACGGCTTCCGGCAGATCAACGCCGAGCACGGCCGCCTCGCCGGCGACCGCGTCCTGGCCGAGGTCGGCCGCCGGATCGCCGCCACCGTCCGCAACGGCGAGCTCGTCTCCCGGCTCTCCGCCGACCACTTCGGCTGGATCCTGCCCGAGACCGAAGGCCTGAACGGCTGGATCGCCGCCGAGCGAGCGCGGCGCGTGATCGCCGCCGCCCCGATCGAGGGCGTCGGCGTCGTCACCGCCTCCGCCGGCGTCTGCGATCTCGCGGACGTCTCCGGCGCCGACGAGCTGCTCGCCTCCGCCGAGGTCGCTCTCGAGCACGCCAAGAGCGGAGGCGGCGACGTCACCTTCCGCTGGAGCCGCGAGCTCGCCGCCCACAGTGAGGACGAGCAAGGAGCTGCGAAGGAGCGCGGCGCCGTCCGTCTCCGCGCGCTGGCACGCGAGCTCGACGCCGAGGATCCCGGCACCGAGGGACACTCCGAGCGGGTCGCTCGGCTCTGCGAGAAGCTCGCGCTCTCGAGCGGCTGGAACGGCGACCGGGCGATCAGGCTCGCGCAGGCTGCGCTCCTCCACGACGTCGGCAAGCTCGGCATCGACGAGGAGATCCTCCGCAAGCCCGGCCCGCTCTCGGTCGAGGAGATCCTGCAGATCCGTGATCACCCCGCCGCAGGCGCCGAGCTCGCGGTCAACGCGCTCGACGACGAGCAGCTCGGCTGGATCCGGCATCACCACGAGCGCTGGGACGGCGCCGGCTACCCGAACGGAGTCGCCGGGGAGGCGATTCCGGGAGGCGCCCGCCTGCTCGCGCTCGCCGAGGCCTGGGACGCGATGACGTCTGCGAGAATCTACGGCGAGGCGCTGACACTCGGGAACGCGGTCGCCGAGTGCAAGCGCGAACGCGGGAAGCAGTTCGCGCCGGAGGCGGTCGACGCGCTCGAGCGGCTCTGGGCGCTCGGCGCGCTGAACGACGCCGACGTCCGTGCGGCGACCGTCGACTACTAGTCGGCGAAGCGGGCGAACGCGCTGAGCGCGACCCGGCCGGCCAGCTCGTCCGCCGCGGCCACTCCCCACGTCATCACCGCGGCCACGAAGACGCCGCCGCTGAAGGCGATCGATGCCGTTGTCGTGGCGGGCGTTCTCGAGCCAGCCGGCCTTGTGCAGGACCACGGCTCCCGGATCGACGAAGCGGTCGAGCTTGCCGCGGTCGCTCACCTGGGCGAGCAGCCAGAGCAGGTAGCGCGCCTCCGCAGCGGAGACGCCGAGCCGGAGCAACGGCCCTCGTCCAGCGGCGGCCAGGTAGACCGAACGGGCGAGCCGCGCGAGGTCGGCAGCCGTCGTGTACTTGCCGACGCCGAAGACCGGCTGGCGCTCGGCGCGAATCGGGATCGGCGTCGGGGCGGCGGCCGGCCGCCGCGACGTCTCGTAGCCGCCGTACATCAACGAGTCGTTCAGACCGAGTGCGCGCATCGTCTCGTTCACCCGGTCGGAGCCGGCGGACGTCGAGCCGGCGAGCCAGACCTCGAGCGCGTTCGCCGCATCGTTGTCGGAGCCGACGACCATCTTCCCGAGCAGCGCAGCGACCCGCGAGCCGGACGCGGGCGTGCGCTCGAGCGAGCGGAGAACGGTGACGGCGATCGCGAGCTTCAGCGTCGAGGCGGCAGGGAAGCGGGCGCCGGCGTTCCAGGCGGCGCCGCGGCCGGTGCGCAGATCCTGGACGTAGATCCCGCTCGTGCCGCCGTGGCGTCCCGCGAGCAGGCGGATGCTGCGGTCGAGCGTCGCGTCGAGACGCGGAGCCCGCTCGCGCGGCCGCGCGTCCGGCGGCAGGCCGTAGACCTGCTCGACCACCCGCGACGAGCGTCGGTTGCGGCCGTCGACCGCGGTCACGCGGATCCTCGTCGGGCCTCCGGCGAGCCGCACGCTGAGCGAGAAGGTGCGGCCGCGAAGCGGCTTGTCGGCGGCGACGTAGCGGCCGACCTGAACGATGATCCGCCGCGTCCCGAGCGGCGCCCGGCCGGCGATGAGCCCGAAGGAGACCTCGCGCGGCGCCGGCGCGACGATCGCTGGCGGGGGGAGGGCCGGGGCGTCGAGCATGATCCCATCATGGCAATCCTCGCCCACCTCGACCTGGACGCGTTCTACGCCGCCGTGGAAGAGCTCGAGCAGCCGGAGCTGCGGCTGCAGCCGCTCGTCGTCGGCGGCGACCCGAAGGGGCGCGGCGTCGTCTCGACCGCGAACTACGTCGCTCGCCGTTTCGGGATCCGTTCCGCGATGAGTTGCGCCGAGGCGCTGCGCCGCTGCCCGACGGCCGTCTTCGTCCGCCCGCGCCACGCGCTCTACCGCGAGTACTCGCAGGCTGTCTGGGCGTCCGTGCGCGAGGTCGTCCCGCGCGTCGAACGCACGGGGCTCGACGAGGGCTACCTCGATTTCGCCGGGCTCGCGACCGACTACTCGCGCGCCCGGGCCGTCGCGGGTGCGGTCCAGACCTCGGTGCGCGCCGCGACGAGCCTCTCCTGCTCGCTCGGCGTCGCACCGACGAAGGTGGTCGCGAAAGTGGCGTCCGACCGCCGCAAGCCGGGCGGGATCACGGTCGTGCCCGCCGGCACCGAGGCGCGGTTCCTCGCGCCGTTCGCGGTCCGGGCGCTGCCGGGAGTCGGCCCGCGCGCGGAGCAACGCCTGGCGGCTGCGGGCGTGACCACCGTGGGCGGGCTCGCAGCCCTCTCGGACCTCGACCTGCGCGCCGTCCTCCCGGGCCACGTCGGGACGATGCTGCGCGACCGCGCGCACGGGATCGACGCCCGCGGGCTCGAGGGCACCGCCGAGCGGATCTCGATCTCGGTCGAGGAGACATTCGAGCGCGACCTCCACGACCGCGAGCTCCTGCACGCGGAGCTGCGGCGGATGGCCGAGCAGCTGGGGGCCCACCTGCGCCGCGACGGGCTTTCGGCGCGGACGGTCACCGCGAAGCTCCGCTACGGCGACTTCTCGATTCGCAGCCGCTCCACGAGCCTCGACGTCGGCATCGACGACGCCGGCAGGATCGGCGAGCTGGCCTGCGCGCTCCTCGACCGCGGCCTTCGCGACCGCCCCGGCGCGCTCAGGCTCGTCGGGGTCGGCCTCTCCGGCCTCTCCGACTACCGCCAGCTCAGCCTGGACGAGACGGGCTAGCGCCCGCGGCGAGCAGCGCCTCCGCGCTCTCGTCGTCGCCGTTCTGCCGGGCGGCGTCGAGCGCGGTGAAGCCGTCCGGCTGGCGCGCGTTCGGATCCGCACCCGCCTCCAGCAGGAGCTTGACGATCCCCGAATGCGCGCCGGCGGCGGCGCTGTGGAGCGGGGTGACGACGATCGTCGCGTTGCGGGCCACGAGGTTCGCGCCCGCACCGCGCTCGAGCAGGAGCTTCGCCGCCTCCTCCTGGCCGAAGAAGGCGGCGAGATGGAGCGCGGTGAAGCCGTCCGCCGACCACGCCGTCGCGAGCTCGGGCTCCGCGTCGAGCAACTCCTCGAGCCCGCGCGTCCGGCCGACCGCGGCCGCGTCGAAGACGTCCAGCGCGGGGTTGGCGTCGAGAATCGGGTCGACGAGGTCGGCCTGGCCGTTGTAGAGCGCAAAGAGCACGGGCGAGAGGCCGTCGGCGTTGCGCTCGGCGGCGCTGTCGGGGTCGCGTTCGAGCTCGTCGCGAAGCGCGTCCCCGTCGCCTGCGGCGATTGCGTCGAAGATGTTCATCCGCGCAGCACCGGCCGCGTCAGGCAGGTCGGGCCGCCGTCGCCCTTGCGCGAGATCTCGTCGCCCTTGTAGACGAGCACCTCGACACCCGCGGCCTCCAGCCGCCGCCGCGTCTCGTCGTTGCCCTCGAGCGCCAGCGCGAGCCGCGGCCCGAGCGCGAGCACGTTCGGCCCCATCGACTCGAACTCATCGTCGGGGACCTCGACGATCTCGATCCCCCGCTCCGCGAGCAGCTCGATCAGCCGAACCGGCGCGAGCCGCGGGTAGACGAGCGCGAGGTCGTCGGCGAGCGGAGAGATCAGGCTCATCAGGTGCATCACCTCGGCGCGGCCGTTCCAGTGCGGGAGATCGTAGGAGAGCACCTCGGCGTCCGGAAACGCCGCCTGGAGCTGCTCGACGCCGGACGCGTTCGTCCGGTAGCCGCGCCCCACGAGCAGGGTCTCGCGGTCGAGCCAGAGCGTGTCGCCGCCGTCGATCGTCCCCGGCGCCTCGATCCGGGCGGCGACCGGGACTCCGGCCTGCTCGAGCGTCACCTCGAGGGCGCCTGCCTCGCCGAGCCGTGCGTCCTTTCCGGGCCGGAGCAGCACCGCGCCGCGTTCGCCGACGAGGACGGGGTCGTACGCATAGATCGCATCCGGGTTCCCCGGCTCTCCTTCGGCGACGATCACCTCGGCGCCCGCAGCCGCAAGGATCTCGCGCAGCGCCTCGTGCTCGGCGGCCGCCGCGGCGAGGTCGGGCTCGGCGCGCCACCCGTACTCGCGCCAGCGTGCGCCGTCGCCGGGGTGCGGCGGCCGCACGAGGACGCGCTTGAGCGGTGCGGTCATGGAGCGGGCGTCGTAGCGAGTCGCGATCACGGGAGCTGGAACGCTAGCTCACCGAGGCGGCGGTAGCCCTCGACCGACGGATGATCGCCGTCGGCTGTCCACTCGTCCCGCATCCGGCCGGGATCGTCCGGGCTCTCGAGCGTTGCGTAGAACGGCAGCACCGGGACGTCCTCGGCGCGGGCAAGCTCGTCGATCAGCTCGTTGAGCCGGTTGATCGGCTCCTCGCTGCTCGGCCAGCCGCGATTCCACGGGAGCACGTTCGCGATCGCGACGCGCAGTCCCCGCTCCTTCCCCTTCCGCACCAACCCGCGAAGGTTGTCGGCGGCGGACTCGATGTCGCTTCCCTGAGCGATGTCGTTGATCCCGCCCTGGACGATCAGGACGTCTGCGCCCTCGACGCAGGCGTCGAAGCGCGCCGCGATCTGTTCGGTGCGCTCGCCGTAGACGCCGCAGTTGCGGAAGCGAAGCCGCTCGTCCTTCCGCGCCGCCCAGTACTCCCACTGGCTCCGCTCGTCGAGGTCGTCGCCGTAGGAGGCTCGGACATCGGGATCGGGATCCCAGTAGGGCGAGCCCGCGTGGATCGAGTCGCCGAGCGCGGCGACCACGATCGTTCCCTCCTCGTTGACGATGTCGACCTCCCCTCCCTCGGTCCGGCCGCAGCCGGCGAGCGCCACGACGACGAGCAGGAGACCGAGCCGCTTCATACGACATTCGAGGGCATGCGCCCTTCCAGGAGCACGGCGCGCAGCGCCTCGACGCAGAGCATGCCCATTGCGTCGCGCGCCTCGTGGGTCGCGCTGCCGAGATGAGGAGTCAGCACCACGTTCTCGAGCTCCAGCAGCCCCGGATGCACGTCCGGCTCCTGCTCGAACACGTCGAGCGCCGCACCCGCGAGCTCGCCGGCACGGAGCGCGCGGACGAGCGCCTCCTCATCGACGACGGGGCCACGCGAGGTGTTGACGAGCACCGCATGCCTGCTCATTCGTCGCAGCGTGTCCGCTCGGATGAGATGGCGCGTCTCCGGGGTCAGCGGGCAGTGCAGGCTGACGACGTCCGCCGCGAGCACCTCGTCGAGCGGCTCGCCGCTCCTGGCCGTGACGACTCGCATCCCGAGCAGCTTCGCGAGCCGCCCGACCTCGCTGCCGATCCGGCCGGGACCGACGATTCCGAGGGTGAGGCCGTCGAGTCCCCGGCCGAGCATGAATGTCGTCCCGAGCCGCCACTCCTCCCGGCGCCTGATCAGCCGGTCCCCCTCTGCCACGCGGCGGAGCAGGGCCAGGATCAGGGCCAAGGCGTGCTCCGCCGTCGCGCGAGTGAGGACGTCCGGCGTGTTCGCGACGACGATGCCGCGCTGGCGGGCGGCCTCGAGATCGAGGTTGTCGAGCCCGACGGCGTAGTTGGCGACGATCCGAAGACCCGGGCCGGCGCGATCGAGGAGCGCGTCGTCGACGCGGACGGTCGGATGAGTGACGAGACCGGCCGCGCCCTCAGGGCACGCGACCAGCTCGAAGTCCCGTGCGAGCTCGGCGTGCACGCGCTCCGGGACGGGCACGAAGACGTGGACAGCCGGCTTCATCCGGCCCATCATGCAGCGCATGTCGATCTACGGCGACGAAAGCCGCCTCTGGCAGGACCGGTTCGACACGCGGCGGCTGGCGGACCGGATCGAGGAGCGGATCGTGCACGAGGTGATCGACGAGGGCGACCGCGCGTTCATCGAGGCCCGCGACATGTTCTTCCTCGCCACGGCCGACGAGGACGGCTCGCCGCAGTGCTCCTACAAGGGGGGCGAGCCCGGCTTCGTCCGCGTCCTTGACGAGCGGACGATCGCCTTCCCGAGCTTCGACGGCAACGGGATGTACCTCTCGCTGGGGAACCTGACCGCGAATCCGCGCGTCGGCCTCCTCTTCGTCGACTTCGACGGGCAGAAGCGCCTGCGCCTGAACGGCGTCGCGTCGGTCGACCCGGACGACCCGTTGCTCGCCGCGTACCCGCGAGCACAATGCGTCGTTCGGGTGCGGGCGACCGAGGTCTTCCCGAACTGCCCGCGCTACATCCACCGGCTCCAGCTCGTCGAGCGCTCGCGCTTCACCCCACGTGCCGACTGCGAGCCGCCGGTGCCGGACTGGAAGCGCCGGGACTGGGCTCATGACGTGCTCGCGGCTGGGGACCCGGCGAACGAGTCCTAGAGGCTCGAGGCGAGCGCGCGTGCTTTCTTGCTCTGGCTCGACTGGCGCTTCGACGCCTCCAGCACGACCTTGCGGAGCCGGACGCTGGCGGGGGTCACCTCGACGCACTCGTCCTCGCGGATGAACTCGAGTGCCTGCTCGAGCGACATCGGGCGCGGCGGGATCAGGCGCACTGTCTCGTCGGAGGAGGCTGCGCGCATGTTCGTCAGCTTCTTCTCCTTGGTCGCGTTCACGTCGAGGTCCTCGGCGCGGGCGTTCTCGCCCACGATCATCCCCTCGTAGACCTCGACCGTCGGGCCGATGAACATCTGGCCGCGCTCCTGCAGGTTCATCAGCGCGAACGAGGTCGCGGGCCCGCGCCGGTCGGAGACGAGGCTGCCGGTCGGCCGCGTCCGCAGCTCTCCGTGCCAGGGCTCGTAGCGGTCGAAGACGTGGTGGAGGATGCCGGTGCCGCGCGTCTCGGTCAAGAACTCCGTCCGGAAGCCGATCAGCGCCCGCGCCGGGACGAGATACTCGAGCCGCACCCAGCCGGTGCCGTGGTTGACCATCTGCTCCAGGCGGCCCTTGCGGAGCGCGAGCAGCTGCGTCAGGACGCCGACGTAGTCCTCGGGTGCGTCGATCGCGAGCCGCTCGACGGGCTCGTGCACCTTCCCGTCCACGAGCTGCGTCACCACCTGCGGCTTGCCGACGGTCAGCTCGAAGCCCTCGCGCCGCATCAGCTCGACGAGCACGGCCAGCTGGAGCTCGCCGCGGCCCTGTACCTCCCAGGTGTCGGGCCGCTCGGTGTTGAGAACGCGGAGCGAGACGTTGCCGACGAGCTCCTGGTCGAGGCGGCTCTTGAGCAAGCTCGCGGTCAGCTTGTCGCCCTCGCGACCCGAGAGCGGTGAGGTGTTGATCCCGACAGTCATCGAGAGGCTGGGCTCGTCCACGGTCGAGACGGGCAGCGGACGCGGGTCCTCCGGGTCGGCGAGCGTCTCGCCGATCGTCACCTCGGGCAGCCCCGCAACGGCGACGATCTCGCCCGGTCCGGCCTCGTCTGCGTCGACGCGGTCGAGCGCCTCGGTGACGTAGAGCTCGGTCACCTTCACCCGCTCGATCCGGCCGTCCGCGCGGCACCAGGCGACGTGCTGGCCCTTCCGGAGCGTCCCGTGCTGGATCCGGGCGAGCGCGAGCCGGCCCACGTACGGGGACGCGTCGAGGTTCGTGACGAGGGCCTGCAGCGGGTGCTCGGGGTCGTACTCGGGCGCCGGAATCGTCTCGAGCAGGAGCTCGAAGAGCGGCTGCAGGTCGTCGGCGAGCTCGGTCGGCGTGAGGCCCGCGCGGCCCTCGCGCGCGTTCGTGTACGCGATCGGGAACTCGATCTGGCTCTCGTCGGCGTCGAGGTCGAGGAAGAGCTCGTAGACCTCGTTCACGACCTCCTCGATCCGCGCGTCGGGCCGGTCGACCTTGTTGACGACGAGGATCACCGGCAGCTTCGCCTCGAGCGCCTTGCGTAGCACGAAGCGTGTCTGCGGCAGCGGCCCCTCGCTCGCGTCGACCAGCAGGAGCACCCCGTCGACCATCGTCAGCCCGCGCTCGACCTCGCCGCCGAAGTCGGCGTGGCCGGGCGTATCGACGATGTTGATCTTCGTCTCGCCGTAGCGGAAGGCGGTGTTCTTGGCGAGGATCGTGATCCCCTTCTCCCGCTCGAGATCCATCGAGTCGAGCACGCGCTCGTTGACATCCTGGTTGGCGCGGAACGCCCCCGACTGCCAGAGCATCGCGTCGACGAGCGTCGTCTTGCCGTGGTCGACGTGGGCGACGATGGCGACGTTGCGGAGATCGGAGCGGCTGGCCACCGCCGCAGGGTACTTACGCGTCTGCGATCTCGGCGTGGCGCTCGGCCACGCAGGCTTCCGCCCACTGCTCCGCGATCAGAAGCGGTCGCTGCGGGTCGTCCTCGCCCAGCTCGATCCGGATCTGGTGCACCGACGCCTCCATCTCGCGGTCGGCCACGGTGCGCTGCTCGGCGACGATCGTGATCGCCTCGACCTCGGCCAGGAGCGCGTTCGCGAGCTCGTCGATCTCGGCCTGGGTGGCGTCCCGGCCCGCGAACATGCCGAAGTTGACGCGGATGTCCCCGTCGTCGTCGAGAAACGCGATCTCGGCAAGATTCTGCATTGGAAAGGGTGTTACCCAGGCGCGAAAGTCCTCTAACGTTCGCGCGGCTCCCAGCCGAACCGAGCGCGGGCGACGAGGTAGCCGCCTGCCCCCCAGGCGGCGAGGACGGCGATGGCGCGCAGGTGCTCGGAGAGCGGCTCGCCGTCGACGTACGTTGCCAGCACGATCTCGATCAGGTACTTCAGCGGCAGCACGTCGGCGAGGAGCTCGAGGGCACGCGGGAGGTTGTCGGTGGTGCCGAACGAGCCGGAGAGGAACGACATCGGCAACACGATCACGTTGACGACCGCCGCCACCGCTTCGGCCGAGCGGATCAGTGCCGCCGCGGCGAGGCCGAGCCCGGCGAACGCGACGGCGCCGATCGCGAGCGCGAGGACGAACGAGAAGGGCCGCTCGGGAAGGTCGGCGTCGTAGAGCAGCAGGCCGAGCGCGATCACCGTCAGCGACTGGAGCGCGACGATCAGCAGGATCGAGACCAGGACGGCAGCGAGATAGAGGCCGCCGGGCAGCGGGGTCGAGCGCAGCCGCTTCAGGATCCTCGACTCGCGGCGGATCACGAGCGTGATCGCAAGACCCCCGAGCGCCGTGTTGGCGACGGCGTACCCGAGCAGCCCGGCGACGAGATAGCTCGAGAGTTTGCGGCCGTCCTCGATCCCGTCGCCGAACACAGCCGCGAGCAGGACGAAGAGGAGGGGCGGGAAGAGGAAGACGAAGATCGCCGCCTCGCGGCTGCGCCAGAACACGAGCTGCTCGGAGCGCACCTGATGCCAAAAGAGCGTCACGGGCTCTCCTCCGAGACGAGGTCGAGGTAGACGTCCTCGAGCGTCGCCCGCCGAACCTCGAGCCCTTCCAGCTCGACGCCGTCCGCGAGTGCTCGCGTCGTCAGCTCGTGGAGCGTGCGCGTCGGCTCATCCGTCTCGACGACGATCTCCTCCCCGCCGGCCCGGTACCGGATCTGGGTGCGCGTCCCGGCGATCAGCTCGGACGGCTTTCCAAGTCGGACGATCTCTCCCGCGACGATCACGGCCACGCGGTCGGCGAGTTGTTGCGCCTCGTCGAGATAGTGCGTCGTCAGCAGCACCGTTTTCCCGAGCCCGCGCAGCGACCGCACGAGCTCCCAGGCGTTACGGCGCGCGGCGGGGTCGAAACCCGTCGTCGGCTCGTCGAGGAAGACGAGCTCCGGGTCGCCGACGAGAGCGATCCCGAGGTCGAGCCGCCGCTTCTGCCCGCCCGAGAGCGTCTTCACCTTCGCGTCGCGCTTCTCGCCGAGACCGACGAGATCGACGACCTCGTCGACGTCCCGCGGCTCCTTGTAGTAGCCGGCGAACATGCGGTGGATCTCTCGCACCGTCAGCATCGACCAGAGCTCCGACTCCTGCAGGACGACCCCGATCTTCTCGCGGAACGCGCGCTCGGCCTTGCCTGGATCGAAGCCGAGCACGCGCACCTCGCCCGCGTCGCGCTTGCGGTATCCCTCGAGAATCTCGACCGTCGTCGTCTTGCCGGCGCCGTTCGGCCCGAGCAGCCCGAAAACCTCGCCCGCCTCCACCTCGAAGTCGATCCCGCGCACTGCCTCGACGCCGCCGTAGGACTTGCGCAGGCCGTTGACGGAGATCGCTCTAGACATATCTGGCAGAGAGGTTAGTATGCATCTGCCAGATATGTCAAGTCTCAGCCCGACAGCACGCGTGATCCTTGGCCTGCTCCGCTTCGAGCCCCGGACGGGCTACGACATCAAGCGGGTGACGGACCGTTCGACCCGCTTCTTCTGGGGCGCCAGCTACGGCCAGATCTACCCCGAGCTCCGTCGCCTCGAGGCCGCCGGGCTCGTCGAGTCGAGCGAGGAGCCGCGGGGTCAGGTGCCGCGGCGCGTCTACCGGCTGACTCAGGCCGGCCGGCGTGCGTTCGAGTCGTGGCTGGCGCAGCCGGGCGACCAGTACGACGTGCGCGACGAGGGCTTGCTGAGGCTCTTCTTCGGCGAGCTGATGCCGCGAAAGCAGCTCGAAGAGCTCGTCCGCCGGCGGCGTGATTGGTATCAGGGGGCCGCGGCGCTCTTTCGCGGGATCGGCGCGGAGATCGGGCCGATCGACGCCGAGGATCCGAGCGGCCACGTCCTTCGCTACGGAATCGAGTTGATGGAGTGGAACGCGGGCTGGTGGGAGCGGCTCGAGCGCGAGCTCAGCTGAGCTCGAGCTCGACCGTGCCGGCGGTGGGGAAGTCGCGCTCGCCCGCGCCGAGCGCAGCCGCGATCTCGGAGCAGTCGGGCTGGTGACCGACCGCGACGACGGTCTCGCCGGCGCCCTCCGTGGCCGCGAGGACGTCGTCGGCGGCGGCGCCCGGCGCGAGCCGGTCGTCGATCCGCAGCTCGACGCCGGCGGCCTTGGCGATCGCGGCGGCGGTCTCGCGGGCACGAAGGAGCGGGCTCGAGAGCACGATGTCGAGCTGACCAGCCGCCAGCCGCTCGCCGAGCGCACGCGCCTGCTCGCGGCCGCGGGCGCTGAGCGGCCGCAGCTCGTCCGGCTGGCCGGGATCGGCGTGGGCGTGGCGGACCAGGATCAGGCGCACGGGCGTGAGGATAGATTCAGGGCGATGCGCTCGTTCCGCTACGTCCTCGCCGATGTCTTCACGGACGTGCCGCTCGCCGGAAACCAGCTCGCCGTCTTCACCGACGCGCGCGACCTCGACGAGCTGACGATGCAGCAGCTGGCGCTCGAGCTCGGCCTCTCGGAGACTGTCTTCGTACTGCCGCCGCGGGAGGGCGGGGCCGTGCGCCTGCGGATCTTCACGCCGCGGAACGAGATCCCGTTCGCCGGTCATCCGTGCCTCGGCGCCGCGTTCGTCCTCGGCGCGCCGCTGCAGCTGGGGATGATCGCGCTCGAGACCGGCAACGGGATCGTCCCGGTCGAGCTGGAGCGGGATCCGAGCGGGCGGATCGTCTTCGGCCGGATGACCCAGCCGGTCCCGACGGTGGCGGCCTACGACCGGGCGGACGAGCTGATCGCCGCCCTCGGCGTGTCGACGTGGGAGCTGCCGGTCGAGGTCTACGACAACGGCGTTCGGCACGCATATGTGCTGTTGCCCTCGAAGGACGACGTCGCGCGACTCCGGCCGGACCTGAACGCGCTGATGGAACTCGACCTCGTCGGCGCGCTCGCGGCCGCCGGCGCGGGGACGAGCTGGAAGGTGCGGATGTTCTCTCCGCTCGACGGCGTCGGCGAGGACGCGGCGACCGGCTCGGCGGCAGGGCCGCTCGCCTGCCACCTCTGCCGGCACGGCCTGCTCCCCTGGGGCGAGGAGATCGAGATCGAGCAGGGCACGGAGATCGGCAGGCCCTCGACGCTCTACGCTCGCGCGAGCGGGTCGGGCGACGAGATCGAAGCGGTGGAGGTCGGAGGCTCGGCGGTGACGGTCGCGCGCGGCGAGTTCAAGGTTCCCTGAGAGCTTCAGACCCGCTGCAGGTGGGTGTCCTTGAAGCCGCTCGGATACTTGAGCCCGTAGCCGACGGCGCGATCGACGCCGATGTGGGTCAGCCAGATCAACGCCAGCTTGACCGCCGCGTCCGCGTCCCAGATCACGCCGGCTGCGGCGAGGAGCACGGGGAGCACGTAGGTGTGGACGAGATCGTAGGAGGCTGCGCCGACGCGCGGCCCCGCGGCGTATCCGAGCATGGCCAGGTCGGGCGCGAGCGCCAGCAGGGGAAGCAGCCACCACTCGTACCCCACGTGGAAGTAGAGCGTCACCGCAACGGCGGCGACTGCGAGGCCCTCGGCGTGGAGGAGGAGCCGTGGCAACCGGTCCGACATGCCGCGACCCTAGTCGCTCCAGGCGACGGCTTCCACGTCCGGGAGCTCAGGCGCGAGCGAACGCCAGAAGCGGCCGCCGTCGGTCGAGAGGTAGAGGCGGTTGCGCGCGGCGAAGAGGATCCGGTCCGGCGCGGCCGGGTCGACGGAGACGTCGAAGCCGGGCGGCAGGCCGCCGCCGGCTTCGCTCCAGGTCGCCCCCGCATCGTGCGAGACGACGAGCGGGGGCTTGCGCGCGACGACCGCCACGATCGTCGCGCCGGCAGCCGAGGCGGCGACGACCCGGGGCAGCTCGACCTCGACGCGCTCGTGATCGACCGTCTCGTCGACCTCGCCGAGCACGACCTCGCCCTCGACGTCGACCTGGAAGACGCCCTCGACGGTGCGGACGAGCGCGGTCACGCGGCCGGCGGCGCGGTGAGCTCGAGCACGCGTGCAGCCGTCGTGGCGGCGTGGCGGGCGGCCGAGACGGGACGGTGGCCGGCGGCGCGCGACCACGTGTACGCGGCGAGAAACGCGTCGCCCGCGCCCGTCGGGTCGTCGGTGTCGATCCGGCGAACGGGAATGTGCTCGCGAACGCCGCCGCTGATCAGGACTGCTCCCGTCGAGCCGTGGGTGAGCAGCAGCTCGGGGACGCCGAGAGTCCCGACCTCATCCTCGCCGCCGAGCACTGCGACCTCCTCCTCGTTCAGCTTCAGGGCGCTGACGTGTCGGAGCACCGCCGGGTCGAAGTCGGAGTCGAGGACGAGCGGGCCTGGGACTGCAGGCCGGACGAGCGCCTGGCCGTCGAGAGCGAGCCGCCGGTCGCGGGCAAGCGCGGCGAGCACCGCGGGCGGAAAGTCGGCGCGGGTCAGCCCGCCGACCTGCAGCCACGACGCGCGGCCCACCGCCTGCGCGTCTGCGAGCGTCCACGGCGAGCCGGGGTCGCCCAGCGCCATGTCGCGCTCCTCGCCGCGGTAGCGGATCTCGAACGTCGTCGTGCTCGGTGCCGGCCGCCACGTCCACGGCACGCCGAGCGCTGCCAGCGGCCCGACCAGGACGCGCCGGTCGGCCTCCGCCGACCTCGCTACGAGCCGCGAGTTGCCGCCGAGGAGCCGGAGCGCCCGCGCAGCGTGATAGGGCGCCCCGCCGACGCGGGGACGGCCGCCGTCGATCGTGTCCTTGGCGAGGTTCCCGATCACCGCGATGCCGCGCACCGCCCGACTCTAGAACCGGCGCTTGCCGAGCGTCGCGACCGCCAGCCCGAGCGCAAGCGTGACGACGAAGCTCGGCAGCGTGGCACCGATCCCGAGGCCGGCTCCCTCCCCGAGCGCGTCCGTCCACCACGACGGCCCGACCGGATGCAGCCACTGGTAGAGCGCGAAGCCCGCGATCCAGGCCGCGAGCATCCCCCAGCGCACCGTCGGCCCGGCGAAGACGTCCCGTTCGCCGTACCGCGCCCCGGCGGCCAGCCAGTCGGCCAGCAGCACGCCGAAGAGCGGCACGAAGAAGGAGCCGAGCATGAGCAGGAAGCTCTCGTAGGCGAGGAAGTCGACCGTCAGCGCTCCGATCGTCGCGACGACCGAGACGGCGACGAGGAGGGCACGCTGGGGGAGCTCGGGCGCGACGTTCTGGATCGAGACGGCGGCCGAGTACGTGTTCGCGAACGCCTCGTCGGTCTCGTCCACGGTGACCGCGAGCAGGGCGAGGATCGCCCCGAGCCCGCCCGCAGCGACCGCGACCGGAAGTGCGGCCGGATCGGTGATGTCGCGCGAGAAGAACAGGATTGCGCCGAGCATCCAGAGCCACGTGCCCGCGACGAAGTATCCGGCGGCGGTGCCCCAGAAGGCGCTCGACCGGTTGCGCGCGAAGCGCGTGTAGTCGGCGGCGAGCGGGATCCAGGAGACGGTGATCGCGACGACGAGGTCGACGCCGTCGAGCACCGACGAGCCGCCCTCCCCCTCTCGATCCCACAACGTCCCGACGCCGGCGCCGTCGAGCGCCCACCACGTCAGGTAGAGGAGCGACGCGAGCACGGCCCAAACGGCGAACTTGCGGACGAGCTTGCGGACGAAGCCGATCGGGCCGAGCAGCGCGAGCGCCAGCGTGATCCCGCCGAAGAGGAGCGTCCAGAGCCACTGGGCCCTGAAGCCGAAGAGCTCGTCCGAGAGCGCGGCGACCGCGGTCGCGATGATCAGGAGCTCGAAGATCGCCCAGCCGATGCACTGGGCCCCGTTCAGCAGCGTCGGCGCCCACGAGCCGCGCTGGCCGAGCGGTGCCCGCATCAGCACCATCGCGGGGACGCGCGCGTCGGCACCGATCAGCGCGGCGAGACCGAGCATCCCGTTCCCGATCAGCCCGCCGAGAACGATCGCGAGGAACGCCTCCGGCAGCGAGAGCGCCGGGACGAGGTACGTCCCTGCGACGAGCACGAGCAGCGAGACGCCAAGGTTGCCCCAGAGGAGGCCCTGGTCGAGCAGCCCGAGCACGCGCAAGCGCGGCGGCACCGGGTCGATTCCCCAGGCGGGCGCGTCGTCCATCGTCGTGTGCTCCTCCCTTCGCCGGCATTACCCGGATCAGGTCAGCGGGTGTGTTCTCAGCCCCGTTGGTCGGGCACCCCGGTCGGCGCGAACTCTAACGAACGATGTGGGGCGCCACTCGGGCGCCCCGTCTCGTCCTCCCCAGCCTGGGCGCCGAGACCCCCTTCGGCGCCAGGAAGGGGGCAGCGTAGCCGCGTCCTGCCGAATGTCAATTGCAAATCGTGTTCAGGCCGCCAACAGGCGGCGGAGCACGTAGGGGAGGATGCCGCCGTGACGCAGGTACTCGCGCTCCCGCGGCGTGTCGAGGCGAACGCGGGCGGCGAACGTCACGTCGTCTGCGCGCACGGTCACCTCGTCGGCCTCGCCGTTCTCGATCCCCTCGACCGCGAACGACTCGCGGCCGGTGAGACCGAGCGTGTCCGGCGTCTCGCCCGCGCGGAACTGGAGCGGCAGGATCCCCATCATCAGGAGGTTGGAGCGGTGGATGCGCTCGTAGCTCTCTGCGATCACGGCCTTGACGCCGAGCAGGTTCGGGCCTTTCGCGGCCCAGTCGCGGGACGAGCCTGAGCCGTACTCCTTGCCCGCGAGCACGATCGTCGGCGTCCCCTCGTCGAGATAGCGCTGGGAAGCGTCGAAGATCGTCATCTCCTCACCCGAGGGAACGTGCACGGTCCACGTCCCTTCCGAGCCCGGGACGAGCAGGTTCCGCAGGCGCACGTTCGCGAAGGTGCCGCGCACCATCACCTCGTGATTGCCGCGGCGCGAGCCGTAGGAGTTGAAGTCCCTGCGCTCGACGTCGTGCTCGGTGAGATACCGGCCGGCGGGCGAATCCGGCTTGATCGAGCCCGCGGGCGAGATGTGGTCGGTCGTGACCGAGTCGCCGAGCCGCACGAGGCAGCGGGCGCCGGCGAGGTCCTCGAACGTGCCCGGGCTCGGCGGCATCTCGTCGAAGTACGGCGGCAGGCGGACATACGTGGAGTCGGGCTCCCACGCGAAGAGCTCGCCCTCGGGGACGGGCAGCGCGCGCCACTCGTCGCCGCCGGTGAAGACGTCCGCGTAGGTCGACGTGAACATCTCGCCGCGGACGGAGGCGGTCATCGTCTCCTGGATCTCGTTCGACGTCGGCCAGATGTCGCGCAGGAAGACGTCGGCGCCGTCGCCGTCCTGGCCGAGCGGCTCCTCGAGCAGGTCGATATCCATCCGGCCGGCGAGGGCATAGGCGACCACGAGCGGGGGCGAGGCCAGGTAGTTCGCCTTCACCTCCGGGTGGATGCGCGCCTCGAAGTTGCGGTTGCCCGAGAGGACGGAGCAGACGACCAGGTCGCCCTGCTCGACCGCGACCGAGATCGCCTCCGGGAGCGGCCCGGAGTTGCCGATGCAGGTCGTGCAGCCGTAGCCGACCGTGTGGAAGCCGAGCTGCTCGAGATACGGGGTCAGCCCGGCCTTGTCGTAGTACTCGGTCACGACCTTCGACCCGGGCGCCAGGCTCGACTTGACCCACGGCTTCCGTTGCAGCCCGCGCTCGATCGCCTTCTTCGCGAGCAGGCCGGCACCGAGCATCACAGCGGGATTCGAGGTGTTGGTGCAGGACGTGATCGCGGTGATCACGACGCTGCCGTGCTCGAGGTAGAAGTCCTCGCCGGTCACCGAAACCCGGTGGCGCTCGGGGTCGGCGACGGAGACGGGCGTCGCGTCGGGCTCCGGCTCGGGTGACCCGCCGGGCGCCTGCTCCGTCGTCGGATCGCTGGCCGGGAACGTGTCCGCGAGCGCCTTGTCGGCGCTGCCGTTCGTCAGCGGCGAATCGACACCGAAGGTGCCGAGCGAGTCCAGGAAGGCGGTCTTCGCATGCGAGAGCGGGATCCGGTCCTGAGGCCGCCGCGGCCCGGCGAGGCTCGGCACGACGGTCGAGAGGTCGAGCTCGACGACCTGCGTGTAGGTCGGGGCGTCGTCGGGCTCGTGCCAGAGCAGGTTCTCTTTGCAGTACGCCTCGACGAGCGCGATCCGCTCCGGGCTGCGTCCGGTGAGACGCAGGTACTCGAGCGTCTGCTCGTCGACGGGAAAGAAGCCGCAGGTCGCGCCGTACTCGGGCGACATGTTCCCGATCGTCGCGCGGTCGGCGAGCGGGAGCGCCGCGAGCCCGTGGCCGAAGTACTCGACGAACTTGCCGACGACGCCGGTCTGGCGGAGGATCTGGGTGACGGTGAGGACGAGGTCGGTCGCGGTCGCGCCTTCCGGCAGCGCCCCGGTCAGCTTGAAGCCGACGACCTGGGGCACGAGCATCGAGAGCGGCTCGCCGAGCATCGCGGCCTCCGCCTCGATCCCGCCCACGCCCCAGCCGAGGACGCCGAGCCCGTTCACCATCGTCGTGTGCGAGTCGGTGCCGACGAGCGTGTCGGGGAAGGCCGCGCCGTCCCGCTCCTCGATCACGCGGGCCAGGAACTCGAGGTTGACCTGGTGCACGATCCCGGTCCCCGGGGGCACGACCTTGAAGTCGCGGAAGGCCTTCTGGCCCCAGCGGAGGAAGGCGTAGCGCTCCCGGTTGCGCTCGAACTCGAGCTCGACGTTGCGCGCGAAGGCCCCGTGCGTGCCGAAGACGTCGACCTGGACGGAGTGGTCGATCACCAGCTCGACCGGGATCAGCGGGTTGATCTTCTCCGGATCGCCGCCGAAGTCGGCCATCGCGTTCCGCATCGCCGCGAGGTCGACGACGGCCGGGACGCCGGTGAAGTCCTGCAGCAGCACGCGGGCCGGCGCGAACGAGATCTCCCGGCTCGGCTCGTCGGCGGCGACCCAGCCGGCGACGGCCTCGACGTCGTCCGCGTCGCCGTTCCGGAGCACGTTCTCGAGCAGGATCCGCAAGGTGTAGGGAAGGCGCGCGACGTCCCATTGCGGTTGGAGCGCGTCGAGCCGGTGGATCTCGAGGCTGCGGCCGCCGACGGTGAGGGTTGAGCGCGCTGCGAGCTCGTCGGCCATGCCTCGAATCTATCGAAGTGAGGCTTCAGGGGCCGATTCGCGGCTGGAGCTCCTCCTTCCAGAAGCGGAAGAAGCCGGCCTGATCCGGGCCGACCTGGTGGATCGCGATCCGGTCGAACCCGGCCTGCTCCCACGCCCGAACAACCTCGAGCACCGGCTCCGGGTCGGGGCCGCAGGGCACGCCGTCGGTCGCCATCTCGGCGGTGACGCTCTCCGCGACGGCGTCGAAGTCCGACGGCCGCGGCAGCTCCTGGTTGATCGTGCCGCCGAGTCCGCTGTGGCGCCAGAGCCTGAAGACGGTCTGCCGCGCCTCCTCCTCGCTCTGCGCCCAGCAGATCCGAACCTGTCCGTAGCGCGGCCCGTCGCCGCCGCCGTCCCGGTACTGCTGCACCGTCTCCTCGTTCGGCTCGGTCGTCACGAGCGCATCGCCGGCCCTGCCCGCGAGCTCGGCCGCGAGCGGCTTCGACGCTGCGACGGCAATCGGGATCGGCTCGTCGGGAAGCGTGTAGAGGCGGGCGTGGTCGACGGTGTAGTGCTCGCCGCGGTGGGTTTGCTCGCCGCCCTCCCAGAGCAGGCGGATCACCTCGATCGCCTCCTCGAGCATCCCGATGCGCTCGTCGGGCGCGGGCCAGCGGTCGCCGAGCACGTGCTCGTTCAGGTTCTCGCCCGTGCCGAGCCCGAGGGTGAAGCGCCCCGGGAGCATCGTCGCGACGGTCGCCGCGGCCTGGGCGATGATCGCCGGATGCGTCCGGATCAGCGGACAGGTGACGCCGGTCGCAACCTCGATCCGCTCGGTTGCTGCCGCGATCCCGCCGAGGACGCTCCAGACGAACGGGCCGTGGCCCTGCGCGTCGATCCAGGGGTGGAAGTGATCCGAGATCATCGCGAACGAGAAGCCGAGCTCCTCCGCGCGTGCCGTGTCGCGAACGAGGTCGAGCGGCGGGTGCTCCTCCGAGGAGAGCCAGTAGCCGAATTCCGTCATGCCGCGCTTCGTACCGCGTCGAGCGGCGGCCGAAACTCGCGGCTCAGCGCACCCGAGCGCGGGCGACGACGAGCGACGGGCCGACGTTTCCGGCGCGGTCGATCGCCGCGATCGAGACCGGGCCGCTCACCCTCGCCCGCGCGATCGCGATCGTCGGCTTGCGCACGGTCAGCGTCCGCGACCCGATCCTGACGCGGTAGGCGCGCAGGCCGCCGGCGTCGCGCGCGCTGGGCCAGTTGAGGACGGTCACCTTCGGCGTGCGCGTGATCGTCACGCGCGCGATCGCAGGCGGCCGGACGGTGTCGCGAACGAGCCGCCCCTGCTCGTCGACCATCCCGAGGCCGGGCCGGAAGCGCGCGCTCGCCAAGGCGCTGAGGCGGCCCACCGGATCGGCCGCACGCACCGAGTAGCGCGTGGTCTCGCCGGTGTCGGGCAGGAGCGCCGACGTCGTCGTCACCTGCCGGACGAACCGCCCGTCCTGGTAGAGGCGATATGCGACCGGCCCGACGTCGTCTGTCGACGGCAGCCAGGAGAAGCGCACCAGCCCGGCGGGATCGTCGCCGACGCGGAGCCCGCTCGGAAGCGACGGCGGCGTCCGGTCGGGCGAGTCCAGGCGCTCGAGGAACGTCGAGTCCTGCACATCGGTCCACGTGCCCTGATGGCCGTAGTAGTCGTTGCGGCCGACGTCCAGCACGTGCGCCTCGAGCTCCTGCCCGTTCAGGACGGCGGTCATCAGATCCTGGGGGGAGTCGCAGACGTGCCCGCTCCGGCAGGACTCGGGCGCCACCCGCTCGACCGCCCCGAACACGTGCATCAGCTCGTGCACGGCCACCACCGGCCGCAAGGAGTCACCCTCAACGGCTTCGCAGGCGTCGAGGTAGACGACCGCGACGCCGGGAAGCGCGAAGCCGCCGGCGCGGGCGCCCTGGCCGCACACCTCCTCGTCCTCGAACTGCTCCGTCGGACCGTCGAAGTAGATGAGATAGACCTTCTCCGGCTCGTTGAAGCCGAAGTCGGCGGAGAGCTGCAAGCGGATCTCCCCGAAGACGCTGTCGATCGCCCCGGCCGGGCGCCGCAACTGGACGTTCGAGAGGTCGAGCGCCCCGAACGCGCTCGAGCAGCCCGGGGCCGGGAAGAGATCGAAGCGCAGCGTGCGGGCGGCGTCCTCGCGGCGCCACCACGCATCGAAGGCGGCGATGTCGCCGACGATCCGCGGCGCGAGCTCCGCGAAGCGGTCCGCGGCTCCCGGCGGCCGGACGTACGCCACGTGGACGGCGTACGCGGAGGTCGCGTCGGGCACGCGGTCGACCGCGGAGAAGTCCGTGCCGCACCACGGCATCGGTGTCGAGGCGTGCGCGGGTGCAGCCGCGCCGAGCGCGACGAACGCCGCCAGCATCGCGAGCCCGACCTTCACCCCGAACAAAGTACTCGCCAAAGCAGAGCACCGGATCCGAGGGCTCAGCGGCGCAGGCGTCGGATCGCCCGCTCCGTCCAGGTCTCCCGCGTCCGGTCGAAGTGCGCGGTGACGGCGTCGCGATACGGCGCCGAGACGCGGCTCGAGTAGGCGGCGAACCCCTCCTCGCGCAGCGGCTTCCAGTCCTCGCGGTAGGGAGCGACGAGGTGCTCGCGGCCGAGGTTGCGAGCGGAGAGGACGAACGCCAGGCCCATCCCCGACGAGACCTCGAGCAGCGGTCGCCGCTCGCGCTCGGCGAGCCGCTGCAGGCCCTCGTAGAGGCCCGCGAGCTCCTGCGGGGAGGGCAGCTCGCCCGCGCTCGAGCGCAGCTCCGCGAGTGACGCACGCAGCTCGGCCAGCTCGAGCGGGGGCAGGTCGACCATCCGCGCGGTCGTGCCGGACGTCCCTTCGAGTGCCGAGAGCAGGTCGTCGACGGTGCCGAGCTCGGTCTCCTCGGCGAGCACGCCGGCCCGCTTCAGCTCGGCCACGAGCGAATCGAGGTAGACGCGGGAGCCGCGCGAGAGGTCTGACGCGGCGGCGAGGAGCCAGAGCGGCGAGAACCCGAACGCCGCGATCGAGCCGAACTCGACCACGTTGCCCGCTGTCTTCCGCTTCATCAGCTCTCCGGCATCGGGCTGGCCCGTCGCCTGCGGGCGCTCGACGTCGCCGACGAGCTCGATCGCAATCCGGAGCATGTTCTTCGCGGTCGCCTCGTAGAGCCGCGAGCGGCGGGCGAAGCGGGGCAGCACGACCTCGGCCGTCTCGTGCACGGCCCCGCCGAGTGCCGCCACGAGCGCTCGGGCCGCTCGCTCCGGGAGGGAGACGAGGAAGGGGCCGCGACGCGCCACGGCTACGATGATCCCATGGCCGAGACGCTGACGCTGGAGACGCTCTTGCGCGACTCGTTCCCCGATGCGAGCGAGCTCGCGGTCGAGGATCGCACCGGCGGCGGCGACCACTTCCAGGTGACGATCGCGAGCGACCGCTTCGACGGGCTCTCGCTCGTCGAGCAGCACCGGCTCGTCTACGAGGCGCTCGCTGCGCCGCTCGGGGACGGGTCGATTCACGAGCTCCGGATCAAGACGAGAGGACGGCAATGAGCGAGTTGAGCGAGCAGATCAGAGCGATCATCGAGAACGAGCCGGTGAGCGTGTTCATGAAGGGAACCC
Organism: uncultured Gaiellaceae bacterium; assembly: GCA_963789355.1. Lineage (GTDB taxonomy): Bacteria > Actinomycetota > Thermoleophilia > Gaiellales > Gaiellaceae > Gaiellasilicea. The sequence goes on along the minus strand of CAWBKK010000002.1, from coordinate 524,399 downwards.
CACAGCTCGTCATGTGCGGCAACTCGGACCGGGCGCTGCGCGCGCTTCGCGCGGCCGGAGCCCCGGTGACGGCGATCGACGTCCTGCCCGACCCGCAGATCCGCCAGGAGCTGTCGGCCCTCTCCGGCTGGCCGACGATCCCGCAGGTCTTCATCAAGGGCGAGCTCGTCGGCGGCGCCGACATCGTCGAGGAGCTCTTGGAGAGCGGCGAGCTGCAGCAGAAGCTCGACGACGCGCTCGGCGCCGAGCGCGAGGCGACCGAGCGCACGGCCGCCCTCACATGAGCAGCGTGCTCCCGGACCCGGTTCCGCCCGTTCCGCGGCCCGACCCGCGCCCGGATCCGCTGCCGCCGCGCCCGCCCGATCCCGCGTCGTAGCCCCGCAGCCGCCGCAACGGAGGCTTAACGCGGCTCACACCGGGCTTTAAGACCCTCCGGGTACAACGATCCGGTGCGACGCGCCACCATCACCCGATCCGCGGCACTCGGCACCGCCTCCCTCCTCGGCGGCCTGGTCGCTCTCGGCGGCGTGGCGCTCACCGGTGACCTCGGCGGCGGCACGACCACCGTGGTGAGGAGTTCCCCTGCTCCCACCGCCGCCGCCCCGGTCGCCGACAACGGGCTCCTCTCCGTCAGCGAGATCTACGCCCACGCCGCGCCCGGGGTCGTCCAGATCACGTCGACCACCGCCGCGGCGGACAATCCCTCCTTCTTCCCCCTCGACCAGCAGGCCCCCGAGCAGGCGCTCGGCTCCGGCTTCGTGATCGACAAGGCGGGCCACATCGTCACGAACTACCACGTGATCGAGGGGGCCGACGAGATCGAGGTCAGCTTCTCGAACCAGGACACGTTGAGCGCGTCGATCGTCGGGAGCGACCCCTCGACGGACATCGCCGTCCTCCGCGTCCAGTCGAGCTCGCGCGGTCTCGCTCCCCTCGCGTTCGGCAACTCGGACAACGTCCGCGTCGGCGATCCCGTCGTCGCGATCGGAAACCCGTTCGGACTGCGGCGGACCGCGACCGCGGGCATCGTCAGCGCCGTCCAGGAGCGAACGATCACGGCGCCGAACGGCTACCCGATCGACCACGTGATCCAGACGGACGCGCAGATCAACAGCGGCAACTCGGGGGGGCCGCTCCTGAGCGCGCGGGGCGAGGTGATCGGCGTCAACTCCCAGATCGCCCGCGCCGACGGAGCGAGCGGCAACGTGGGGATCGGCTTCGCCGTCCCGTCGAACACGGTCAAGGCTGTGGTCGCGCAGCTGACCACCACGGGCAGGGTCGACCGCGCCTACCTCGGCATCTCCGGCAGCACGGTCACCGCCGAGCTCGCCCGCGTCCTGCGGCTCCCGGTCGACGAAGGGGTTCTGATCGAAGGAGTCGCCGAAGGAAGCGCTGCCGCGAAGGCCGGCCTCAGAGGCGGGACGACGGACGTCGTCGTCGCAGGCGAGAGCCACGTCCTCGGCGGCGACGTGATCGTCGCCATGGGCGGCAAGCGAGTGGGATCGACCGACGAGCTCCGGGACGCGCTGGCGAGCCGAAAGCCCGGCCAGACGGTCGACGTCCAGCTCCATCGCGGCACGAAGATCGTGACCCTGGCGGTCACGCTCGGCCGGCAGCCCTCGACGCCGCAGGGGTAGTCGCCGGCCGCTAGGACGCCTGCTCGAGCAGGCCGGAGTCGTAGGCACGCAGCTCTGCGTCGGCGGCTTCCCAGCCGCGGGCGATCAGAGCCCGCTTCGCCCGCGCCGTCCACTCCGGGCTCTCACGGAGGCCTTGCTCGAGGCTGTCTGCTCCGGCGGAGCCGCGCACGATGATCTGCGGCACGCTGCGGGGCAGCGACGTGCCGGCGAACCGCTCCTCGACCGCCTCTGCCGCCCGGTTTCGACGGCCCGGGCGCGCGTGCTCGCGCGCCAGCCGGACGAGGTCCGTGCGCAGCGCCTCCAGCTCGCGGCAGACCGCCTCGCGCTCGGCCGCGTGCCGCTCCTCGAGGGCGGTGTTCCGCTGGATCGTGACCCGCATCAGGCGGATCAGCATGTCGCCGAGGTGGACAGGCTCGCCGCGGCCCGCCCGCGCTTCGGCCTCGTCGAGCTGGGCGATCAGGGCACGGACGGGCGGAGCGGCCCGGAACGGCTGCAGCCGGCGGCGCAGACGGACGAGCGGCTCGACCCCGATGCGTGGGTAGCGGGGAACGTGGCGGAAGGCGACCACCAGCCCCACACCCGGCCGCTCGATGGCGCAGCCGAGCGGGAAGTTCCGGACCCAGCCGCCGTCGGTTGCGATCCGGTCGCCGACGGGGACCGGGAGCACGAGCGCGCTGATCGCCGCGGAGGCGAGCACTGCCTCCGCCATCGTCTCGGGCGGCGTCTCGTGGGACGAGTAGGCGAGCTCGTGCGGGGTCTCGTCGTGCTCCGAGACGTCCGTCGCGAACACGACGACCTCGATCGGCGAGGCGGCCAGTGCCCGGGCGAGCTCGTACGGCTCCAGCAGCCGCTCCGCGATCGTCTCGGGCAAGGCGTAGTGATGGAAGCCGTTCAGCGGCAGCTGCCAGAGGCGCTGCGGCGCGAAGATGTCGCGGGGCTGGAGCCCGAGCGTGAACTCCTCGAGCTCGTCGAGGCGGTCGAGCGCGGCCATCGTGCCCGTGAGCGCGCCCGCCGACGTGCCGTAGATGCAGCCGACCCGCGGCCACAGGGAGCTCTCGCGCAGTCGCTGCAGGAAACCGAGCTCGAGCAGGACGGCGTTGACCCCGCCGCCGGACAGGACGATCGCGACGTCCCGGTCGCTCATGTGTCAATTGTGACTCCCGCCCTCCCCGGACACACTCCCCATCCGTCTAACCTTTGCGCGTGGAGTCCCGGGAGCCGAGGCGTGGGTCGCTGACCCTGCAGGACGATTTGCTCGACGAGCACGAGCTCGTCTGGGTCGACGACACCGACGACGACCACGCGGGCTGGTTCTGCGTCCGCACAGATCCGTTCCCGTGCCCTGCCAGCGGCTGCACGTTCGTCGCCGACTTCATGACCGCTGCGCACCTCGTCCTCGTCTGGGAGGAGCGCGACGACCCGAACCTGCTCTGGCACGCGCAGCGTGCGCTGGAGGTCGGCCGGAACCCGCGCGTCGTGCCGTACGAGAACGGCTTCGGGCCGAGCGCGTCGTACTACGCGTGGGAAGCGGCCGGCCGGCCCGTCCACGCCGTTCGTGCCGGCTAACCCTCGGTGAACTTCGGCCGGCGCCTCACGCTCGGCGTCGAGGAGGAGCTGATGCTCCTCGACCCGGACACGCTCGCACTCGCGCCCGGGGTGGAACGGCTGCTTCCCCACGAAGGCCTGAAGACGGAGCTCTTCTCGTGCCTGATCGAGACGAACACCCCCGTCTGCGAGACGGCGTTCGAGGTGCGCGACGAGCTGGCGCGGCTTCGGCGCCTCGTCGTGGAGCTGGCGGCGCGCGAGAGCCTGGTCGTCGCCGCGACGGGCTCGCATCCGTTCTCGATTCCCGAAGAGCAGCCGATCGTCCAGGAGCAGCGGTACCTCGAGATGCTCGAGGAGCTCGGGCCGGTCGCGAAGGCCCAACTCGTCTGCGGCCTGCACGTGCATGTGGGGATGGAGAGCTTCGACGCGTGCCTGCATGCTCTTGCGGGGATCCGCCCGTGGCTCGCAGCCGTCCTCCGGCTCTCTGCGAACTCGCCCTACGTCGCAGGCGAGGAGACGGGCGCGCTTTCCTCGAGGCTTGCGGTGCTGCGGCGTCTGCCCCGCGGCGGGCCGCCGCCGCTCTTGCACTCCGTGTCGGAGTGGGAGGAGGCAGTCGCGGCGGCGGGAGTCGACTACACGCGGGTCTGGTGGGATGCACGTCCGCATCCGCGGCTCGGGACGCTCGAGGTCCGGATCGCCGACCAGGCGACGTCCGTCGACCGGGCGGCGGCTCTCGCTGCGCTCGTGCAGGCGCTCTGCGCGGCGCCGCCCGACACCGGTCCGGAGCTCCTCGACGCCGTTGAGCCGGCGGCGCGAGCGCTCGGGAGCTGGGAGCTCGTGGAGACGTTGCGGGAGCCGGCCGAGGCTCTTCGCCAGCTCGAGGTCGGTCGAGCCGATGGACTCGAGGCGGTCGCGGCCGACCTCGTGAGACGGTCACGCACGTGAGGAGCCTGCGTGCCGCTCTCTACCCGCTGCGGCTCGTGGCGGCGCGGCTGGGGCGGCGGAGCGCGCCGGTCGTCCTCGTGGTGCTCGGAATCGCCGCCGGCGCCTCGGTCGTCCTCGGTGGACGCGCGGGCGCGCTCGTCGCGCAGGACCGGGCGGTCGCACAGGCGGTCGAGCGGATCCCGGATGGCCAGCGCTCCGTTCGCGCGGTCTGGTTCGGCGTTCCGGGGCAGGGCGACGAGCCGCAGCCGGTGCTGGAGCGGCGCGCCCGCGCCGCGCTCGCGCGGACGGACGTCGGCGCCGCAACGTCGCTCGTTCTCTTCCGCGAGAGCACGCTCGGCGGGACGTTCGCCGGGCTCGGGGGCGTCGAGGAGCTGGGCCACTGGGTGACGCTCCGCTCGGGCCGGCTGCCTCGGACCTGCGCCCCCGATCGTTGCGAGGTGCTGCGGCTCCGTGGTCAGGGCAGGCTGCCGCAGCTCGACGGCGTCACCCTCGTCGAGGTCGGCGAGGCGGTACTCGACAACCGCGTTCTCTTCGGGGACTTCCTCGCGCCGACCGACAACGCGCTCGCGGGCGCCGAGGTGAGCCCCGTCGTGGCGTCAGCGGCGGGCTACCACCGGCCACCGCCGCCGCCCCTCTTCCTCGCGGAGGGCGTCACCACCCTGGCCGGGTCTGCGGCGCTCGGGCGCGTGTACCGGAGCTACGCCTGGGTGGCGCCGCTCGCAGCCGGGCGACCCCGGCTCTGGGAGGTCGACGAGCTCGCCGGCGCGGTGACCGCCGCGCGCTCCGAGCTGCAGGCCGTCACCTCGAGCTTCGACCTCGTCGCGCCGGTCGAGGAGCTACGGGAGGCTCAGGCGACGAGCCGCGCAGCGGGTCGGCGGCTCGGCGTGGTCGGCGGCGAGGCGGCGGCGCTGCTGTTCGCGTTCGCGCTGCTCGCGGCGATGACACTCCGTCCGGATCTCCGCGCAGCCCGCCGCCGGCTCGCCTGGTACGGCGCGCGGCGCTGGCAGCTCGCGCTCGTGACCGTCGCCGAGGCGGGCGCCCTCGCGCTCGTCGGCACCGCGCTCGGGCTCGTCGTCGGACTGCTCGGCGGTGCGGTCGTGGCGGAGCGCGCCGGAGCGCCGATCGGGGAGGTGCTCGGGCGGAGCGTCGTCTCCGGCGGGGGGCTCGCGCTGGCGCTCCTGGTCGCCGCCGCCGCCACGGGCGTCCTCGTCGGCGCGGTCACCACCCGCCCCACGCGCGCCCGCTTCGGGCTGCTCGACGCCGCGGCGCTGGGCGCCGTGGCGCTCGTCGCGCTCGAGCTCGTCCGCGGTGACGGCGAGGGAGATCTCGCGCTGCTCCTCCCCGCGCTGGTGACATTCGCCGCGGCCGTTCTCGTCAGCCGACTGCTGCGACCGGCGTTCCGCCTCGTCGAGCGGCTCGCACGCCGGCGTTCCCTCAGCCTCCGGATCGCCTCGCTCACGCTCGCCCGCAACCCAGGCTACGCGGTCGCTGCGACCGCCTTCCTCGTCGTCAGCTTCGGGCTCGCGCTCTTCGCCGAGAGCTACCGCTCGACGCTCTCTCGCGGCGAGCGCGACCAGGCGGCGCACCGCGTCCCGCTCGACTACGTCATCCGGGAGGACCTCCGCCGCCTGATCCCCGTTCAGGACGCGGCGAGCTTCGACCGCTTCCGCCGCCTCGACGGCGTCGCGGTCGCTCCCGTCCTGCGCGTCACCGGGGGCGTCGGCCGGCTCGAGGGGGAGAGCGGAATCACGCTCCTCGGGCTCGCTCCCGGCGAGCTCGTGCACCTGAACGGGTGGCGGGACGGGGAAGCGCGCGCGTCGCGATCCGACCTGGCGGCGCGGCTCGAAGCGCCGGTGGCCCGGAACGGACCGCGCCTCGGCGCCACGTTGCGAGCGCGCGTCACCGGCGATCCCGTGCGGCTCTTCGCCGAGATCGCGGGGCGGACGGGCAGGTACACGCGCGTCGCGCTCGGAGACCCCTTGCCAACGGAGGCGCGTGGCGGCCGGCTCGCAGGGATCGCGATCGAGCCGGACACCCGGATCCAGGAGCGCGGGGCCGACGCCGGCCAGGCATTGACCGGATCCGCCACGATCGAGCTCCCGGACGTTCGCGGCGGGATCTCGAGCTGGGTCGGCGTCGGCGGTGCGCAGGTCGACGGCTCGACGGTGCGCTTCACGTTGACGAACGCGGTCACGACGCGAATCCGGCCTCGCCAGCCGACCGGGCCGCTGCCCGTGCTCGCGACGCCGCGACTGGCCGCCGCCGCGGACGACGGTGGCCTGCTGCCGCTGCAGATCGCCGGCGAACGGCTGACCGTGCGCGTCGTCGGGACCGTCGGTCGGTTCCCCGGCGTCGACGGCCAGGCTGTCGTCGGCGACGGCGAGGCGCTTGCGGCGGCCGTGAACCTGGAGCGGCCCGGCGCGGGACGTCTGAACGAGGTGTGGTTGCGGCTTCGCGACGACGACGCAGCGGCCGCGGTCGATCGCGCGCTGGCGGCGAAGCCGTTCGACGTGCTCACGGTCGAGTCGCGCCACGCTCTCGAGGCGGATGCGCGCCGCGATCCGATCGCGCACGGGACACTGCTCGCGCTCGCGGTGGCCGCAGCCGTTGCGCTTGCGCTGGCGCTCGCCGGGATCCTCCTGACCGTGCTCGGCGACCTGCGCGACGAGAGCGGCGAGCTGCTCGACCTCGAGGCGCAGGGCGCCTCGCCGTCGCTGCTGCGTCGGATCGTGCGGCTCCGCGCGCTCACCGTCGCCGCTGCGGGGCTCGCGGCCGGCGCACTCGCTGGGCTCGCGCTCGCCGCCGTCGTCACCGATCTCGTCGGCCTGACAGCGCGCGCCACCTCGCCCGAACCGCCCCTCGTGCTCGACGTCGACGCGCCGGTCGTCGCGGGGGCGATCGCCCTCTACGTGCTCGTCGCCACCGGGCTGATCCTGCTGGCGACGCGGAAAGCGTTCTCCGCACCGGTGCCCGCGCGCGCGGAGGTGCTGGAGTGACCGCGCTCGTCCAGGTCGAGGACGTCTTCCGCGTCTACCCCTCCCTCGAGGGCGGCGTTGCCGCGCTACAGGGGCTGAGCCTGAGCGTCCAGGCAGGCGAGCTCTGCGTCGTCCTCGGCCCGAGCGGCTCGGGCAAGTCGACGCTGCTCCGGATCGTCGCCGGCTTCGACCGCGCGTCCGCAGGCTCGGTCCGCGTCGCCGGCGTCGACGTCGGCGCGCTCCACGGCTGGCAGGCGGCCGGCTTCCGCTCCCGGACGATCGGCTACGCCGACCAGCACTACTGGCGGGCGCTGGCGGGCGAGCTGACCGCGCGCGAGCTCGTCGGCGTCCAGCTCGGGCTGGCGGGCGAGCCGGCCCCGCGCCGTCACGCCCGCGCGGAGGAGCTGCTCGAGCGCGTCGGCCTCGGCGCCCGGGGCAACGCGCATCCGCGCGAGCTCTCCGGCGGCGAGCAGCAGCGGATCGCTCTCTGCGCCGCGCTTGCCGGCAGGCCGGCCCTGCTGATCGCCGACGAGCCGACGGGCGAGCTCGACGCGGCGACCGCGCGCGACGTGCTGGCGCTGATCGGGGAGCTCGTCCGCGAGTCGGGCAGCACCGCTCTCATCGTCAGCCACGACCCCGCCTCTGCGGAGCGGGCCGACCGCGTCATCCACGTCCGCGACGGCCGGATCTCCGACGAGCGAGTCGCGGGCGCCTCCGGCGACAGCGCGATCGTCGTCGGCCGCGGCGGCTGGCTGCGCCTCCCCGAGGACGTCCTCCGCTCGGCCGGAATCGACCGGCACGCCACCGCCGAGCTCCGCGGCGGGGCAGTCATCCTCGAGCCGGTCGGGAAGCCTTGTGTTGAATCAACACAAGCGCCCCTCGTCCCTCGCAACGAAGCCGTTCGAGCGGAAGTTGGTGTTGAATCAACACAAGCTCCCCCGCTCGTCGAGGTGCGGGGGCTGACGAAGCGGTTCGGCTCGGCGACGCCGATCGACCGGCTCGACGCCGACTTCGCACCCGGTCGGCTGACCGTTGTGACCGGGCCGTCGGGCTCGGGGAAGACGACGCTGCTGCACCTGCTCGCGGGACTGGAGCTGCCGGACGAGGGCGACGTGCTCATCGACGGCATCTCGATCGCCGGCCTCGACCGGGCCGGGCGGGCGGAGCTCCGCCGGACGCGGCTCGCGTTCGTCGGCCAGACAGCCGGCCTCGCTCCGTTCCTGGACGCTCGCGAGAACGTCGAGCTCGCGCTCGAGCTGCGCGGTCTCCCGGGTGACAACACCGCGCCGGCGCTCGCAGCGGTCGCGCTCGTAGAGCATGCCGATCGCCCCGTCTCCGAGCTCTCCGCCGGCCAACGCGAGCGCGCTGCGCTCGCGCGCGCGATCGCCGTCCAGCCTCGGGTGATCGTTGCGGACGAGCCGACCGCGCGGCTCGACGGCGCCAACGCGCTCGCGCTCGGGACCCTCCTCGCGGACGTCGCGCGTTCGACCGGCGCGACGGTGATCTGCGCCACCCACGACCCGCTCCTGATCGAGCAGGCGGATGCCGAGCTCTCGCTAGGATCGAGCCGATGGCGACCGTCACCGATGTGATCCAGGTCAGCGGCGTCCGCTGCGAGCGGTGCGTCGGGCGGCTCGCGGGCACGCTCCGCCAGGTCGACGGGATCGAGTCGGCGAACGCCAACCTGATGGGCGAGGTCTCGCTCAGTTGGGACGACGGCCAGACGAGCCGCGCCGCGATCGTCGAGACGCTCAAGCGCGGCGGCTTCCCCGAGGTCCAGCCCGTCTGAGCAGGGAATAGCGGGGGTGCGGCGGGCGTTCTTCACCCCGTCAGACCGATTGTTAGGGTGGCCGGGTGAGTGAGTCCGGCGCAGCCGAGCCAGAGGAGGACGCCGGGCGTCGCATCGCGAACGAGGCCCGGGAGCGCGTCCGCTTCGAGGAGGAGGCGCTCGAGCTCGCTGACCAGGTCTACCGCGTCGCACGCCGAATGGTCGGAACGCGAGAGGAGGCCGAAGAGTTGGTTCAGGACACCTACGCGCGTGCATTCCGCAGCTGGCGCTCTTTCACGCCGGGGACGAACATGCGCGCCTGGCTGCTCCGGATCCTGACCAACCTGAACACCGATCGCGGCCGCAAGATCCAGCGTACGCCCGACTCTCAGCCGCTCGAGGAGAGCGACTACTACCTCGCCAACCGACTCGCCGCCGTCGAGGGCGAGCAGGCGCTCGAGCAGGAGCAGGTCGTCGAGCGGCTCTCGCAGGGTGGCGTCGTCAGCGCGCTCGCCGAGCTGCCCCACGACTTCCGAGACGTCGTCGTGCTCGTCGACCTCGGCGAGTTCAGCTACGCCGACGCAGCGCAGATCCTCGACATCCCGATCGGCACCGTCATGTCGCGCCTCCACCGCGGCCGCCGTATCCTGAAGAAGACGCTGGCGGAGGAGAGCCTGACATGAGCCACGATCCCGACTGCGAGAAGTGCGAGGAGCTGCTCCAGGGCTACCTCGACCGCGACCTCAAAGCCGAGGAAGTGCTGGTCGCCGAGGGTCATCTCGACGGGTGCGACTACTGCCGCCGGCGCTACCGCTTCGAGGCGCACCTGCGCCGCTACATCCGCACGACGGCGATCGAGCGCATGCCCGCAGGGCTGATGGCGAAGCTGACCGAGCTTCGCGGCCCCACCGCCGACGGCTTCTAGGCGCTAGCCGGGCCCGCGGCGCGGGCCGACGATCACGACCAGCCGGTCCGGGTTCGTGCCGCCGGGAAGCGGACGGGTGATGAAGCCGAGCTGGCGCGCCAAGCGGATCGCGACGAGCCGGCCGCCCGGCGAATAGAACACCGTGCTCTGCGGATAGTCGAAGCGGTCGGCCCGGCCGACCTTCTTGACCGTGTAGGCGAGTGACTGGATCCGGCTCCCGACCTGGCGCGTCCAGTTGATGTCGCCGGCGCCGTTGAGGACCTCGACCTGGATCTTCCACGGCTTCGGCAGGGTCGCCGCCTGCGCGACGACGGGATCGATCGTCGGCGCCGGCTTCCCCGCCACGGCGGGCACGAGCACGAACGCGACGAACGCCATCAGCGCCGCGGAGAGCGCCGCCACGCCGACGAGGCGCGCAACCGGATTGACGTCGAGAGGCTGCAGCGGTACCGGAAGACCGGCCAGCTTCCGCGCTTCCCGCTGCCCGACCTCGAGCGCCGAGGCGAGGAGCAGCGTCGCCTCGATCGCGTGGTCGGTCGACGGGAAGCGGTAGACGCGCCCTTCCTCGAGCCATTCGACCTGATCGGGTGTGAGTCCCGCCCGCTTGGCCGCCTCGTCGACGGTCAGGCGGCGATGCAGGCGCGCAGCGGCCAGCGCGTTGCGCGTCGAGACGAGCTCGAGGTTGTGCGGGACGGGACGGACGAGCTCCATTGACTGCTACATCGGTTCGTCGGCGGCGCTCCTGTACCTCTCCGGCAGATCGTCCGGATAGTCGACGTCGCCCGGCTCGCCGAGATCGTCGCACGGCACGAGGCGGGGCTCGAACGCGCGCAGGCCCTCGTCCGGGATGTCGGCCCAGGCGGAGCGGGCGACGAGGAGGGGATGGCCGCGGTCGCCGCCGTAGCTCGCCGCGACGATCGGCGCGCCACTCTCCCGCCACTCGGCGACGACGCGCTCGATCGCCGCCGGGGCGAGCGAGGGGCCGTCGGCGAGCACGACGACCGCCGCCTCGACGGCGGGGCCGAGCGCGGCGAGCCCGCAGCGGAGCGACGCGCCCGGCCCGAGCTCCCAGTCGGGGCAGTCGATTGCGCCGTCGAGCGGGTAGGCGCCGGCGACGACGACGACCTGGTCGAGACCCTGCACGTGCTCGAGCACGGCCGGCAGGAGCAGGCGTTGCTTCGGCGCGCCGAACCGCGTCGCCGCTCCCGCAGCGAGGACGACGGCGGCGACCATCAACTCTTCTCGACGGCGACCTTTTCGATCACGACCGGCTGCGACGGCGGCCCGTCGCCGGTGCCGAGCGCCTCGATCGCGCTCACGGTCTCCATCCCGTCCCCGACCGTGCCCACGACCGCATAGTCGGGCGGCAGGCCTGCGTCGGGCGCGGTGACGACGAAGAACTGGCTGCCCGATGTCCCCGGCGGCTCGTTGCCCGCCTTCGCCATCGCGACCACGCCCGCGGTGTACGTCGTCCCGGCCGGCGGCACGTCCACGGTCTTGTAGCCGGGGCCCCCGGTGCCGGTGCCCGTCGGATCGCCGCCCTGGATCACGAAGCCGGGAACGACGCGATGGAAGATGGTGCCGTCGTAGAAGCCGGCCTCGGCGAGGGCGACGAGCGATGCGGCGGTCTTGGGCGCCAGCTTCGGATCGAGCTCGATCGTGAACTCGCCGCAGCTCGTCTCGACGACGAGCGCGTAGGTGCCGGCCGCGAGCGCCTCGTCGGGCGCCGTCTGGCCGCCGTCGGGCTTCGGCTCCGGCGCGTCGACGGACTCGCAGTCGCCGCTCGCCGCGGCCGGCGTCGTCGTGGCGCCGGACGATTCCGGCTCGTCGTCGCCGCCGCACGCCGCGAGGCTGGCCACGAGCAGCAGGAGCAGAAGTCGAAGCCGCACGAGGGCCGATGCTAGCTAGAGGCTCGCGGTCGCGCGCGCCACGAGCGTGCGGGCGATCTCGACTTTGAACGCGGTGCCTTCGAGCGGCGTCGCCCGGTCGAGCTCGTCGGGCGCCGAGAGCAGCCACGGGATCGGCGCCGCTCCGGCGAGGGCGATCCGCGTCTCGCCGCCGACGCGAGCAGCGGCGACGCCGACGAGCGCGAACGCCCAGCGCTGCCGGTCCATCGCCTTCAGGTACGTGCTCGCCTCCACCTGGGGCAGCTCGAGCTCGAGGATCAGCTCGTCGGCAGCGAGCGTCGTCGTCGAGCGGTCGTCCTCCGTGGGCAGGCGGTAGAGCTCGGCGACGTCGAGCTCGCGGCGGTCGGTGCGGATCCGCGCGCCGAGCGCGAGCAGAGCCGCGGCCGGGTCGGACGGGTGCGCCGAGGCGCAGAAGTCGTTGCCGAAGAAGGCGTGCTCCCGGTGTTGGCCCTCCTTCGCATGGCAGATGTCGCCGCCGTGGAGCCGGCAGGGGAACTGGAGCCGCCAGTACCAGCAGCGGGTGGCCTGGAGGAGGTTGCCCCCGATCGTGCCCATGTTCCGCAGCTGCGGCGACGCCGCCAGGCGGCAGGCTTCGCGCAGCGCATCGGGGATCTCGGTCGAGGCCTCGAGCTCTGCCAGCGTCGTTCCCGCTCCGATCGAGCGCGCGGAGATCCCGCGCGGCACAGCCTCGCGGACGTCGACGAGCGTCTCCGCCTCGACGATCCCGTCGCGCAGCAGCGGCACCAGCTCGGTGCCGCCGGCGAGCGCGCGGCCGGTCGCGAGCGCCGCGACCGCCTCGGCGGCAGAGCTAGGACGCTCCAGCTGCAACCGGCTCCTTCTTCCTCGACTCGGCCTCGCGGAGCGCGCGCAGGATCTCCTCGCGCGTGATCGGGAGCGAGGTGACGTCGGCGCCGGTCGCATCGCGGATCGCGTTCGCGATCGCGGCGGCGGTGGGCACGATCGGGGGCTCCCCGAGCCCCTTCGAGCCGAGATTGGTCAGGTGCTCGTCGGGCACGTCCACGAGGTCGCAGACGATCTCCGGCACGTCTGCGATCGTCGGCAGCTTGTAGGCGTCGAGCGTCTTCGTCAGCACGGTGCCGGTGCGCGGGTCGTCGAGCCGGTGCTCCGAGAACGTGTGCCCGAGCGCCTGGATGATCCCGCCCTCGATCTGGCTGCGGGCGCCGAGCGGGTTGATCACCCGGCCGACGTCGTGGATCGCGACGATCTTCTCGACCCGGACCTCGCCCGTGCCGACGTCGACCGCGACCTCGGCGAGCTGGATCCCGAACGTGAGCACGCGCATGCCGGTCGGATTCGGGCCGCGGGCTCCCTTGCCGAGGATCTGGCCGTCGGCGAGCAGCCCCGTGATCTCGTCGAGCGGCCAGCTGCCGCCGTCGGAGGAAACGATCCGCCCGCCCTTCAGCGACAGCAGCCGCTCCTCCCGATCGTAGCGCTGCGCGGCCAGCTCGATCACCTGGCGCGCGGCGTCGGCGGCGGCCGAGCGCACGGCCGGTCCCATGGAGGGAAGCGTCGACGAGCCGCCCGAGATCGACGCGAACGGGCCGCGGGACGAGTCGCCGATCTGCACCTCGACGTGGTCGAGAGGGAGGCCGAGCTCCTCCGCCGCGATCATCGCCATCGCCGTGCGCGTGCCGGTGCCGATGTCCTGCATCGCCGTGACGACGTTCGCGCGCCCGTCCGAGCCGAGCCGCACCCACGCGTAGCTCGGAGGCCCGCCGCCCCCGTACCAGATCTGGCTCGCCATGCCGATGCCGCGCTTCCAGACCTCGTCCGAGCTCGCGCGCACCTCCTGCCGCCGTGCCCAGTGCGGCTCCGCGCGGCGGTAGCACTCCATCAGGCTCTTGGACGAGAAGGGACGGCCGTCCATGGCGTCGGCATGCGCGTAGTTGAGCTTGCGCAGCTCGAGCGGATCGATCCCGAGCTGGGCCGCCAGCTTGTCGAGCACGCACTCGAGCGACCAGGTCCCCTCGACGAAGCCGGGGGCGCGGAACGCGGCCATCGGCGGAATGTTCAGCTTCGCGCCGTGCTCGACCGTCTTCACGTTGTCGCAGGCGTAGAGGAGCTGTGTCGGCCCGGAGGTCGGCGGCAGCCAGCCGTTCCAGCCGAGCGCGCATGTGTACTCGCCGCCGAGGGCGGTCAGGGTTCCGTCGGCTCGCGCCGCGGCCGTCACGCGCTGGCGCGTCGCGTTGCGGTTGCCGCCGACGACGTTTTCTTCCCGGCGCGAGAACCCGCAGCGCACCGGCCGCCGGGCCCGCTTTGCGAGCTCGGCCGCGATCAGCATGTAGTTGCCGATCCCGGCCTTGGCGCCGAAGCCGCCGCCCATGAACTCGCAGATCACGCGCACCTTGTCCTGCGGCAGGCCGAGGCTCTCGGCCAGGTCGCGGCGGAGACCCCAGATGTACTGCGTCGAGACGTAGACGTCGAGGCTGTCGCCGCGCCATTCGCAAAGACACTGGTGGGTCTCGAGCGGGTTGTGGTTGAGCGTCTGCGTCGTGTACTCCGCCTCGACCACGGCGTCCGCCTCGGCGAGCCCCTGCTCGTAGTCGCCGCGCTCGTATCGGCGCGATTCCTGGATCAGCGAGCCGCGCTGGACCGCCTCGTCTGCGTCGAGCAGCGGCTCGAGCTCCTCCCACTCGATCTCGATCAGCCGGACCGCCGCGCGCGCCTGCTCGAGCGTCTCGGCGGCGACCGCCGCCACGGCTGCGCCCTCGAAGTGAGCCTCCTCACCGACGCCCTCGACTTCGCCAGGGCCGATCGCCGCAAACACGCCGGGGGCCGCGGTCGCGGCCGCCAGATCGATGCGCTGCACGCGGGCGTTGGCGTGAGGGCTGCGCAGGAGCGCCGTTTCGAGCATCCCGGACAGCTTGATGTCGCCCGTGTAGCGCGCCTCGCCGCGAGCCTTCTCGTAGCCGTCGACCCGGGGAGCGTCCCTGCCGACGACGTCGCCCGGACCGGCCGGCCACTGGACCAGCGCATCCTCCTCGACGAGCGTCCAGACCTCCTCGTAGCGGCCCTCGACCTCCTTCTCGGACTTGATCAGCCTTGCCATGTGCCGATCGCCTCCTCGATCCGCGGGTACGTCCCGCAGCGGCAGAGATTGCCCGCCATCCCGTGCCTGATCTGCTCGCTCGACGGGGTCGCGTTCTCGGCGACGAGCGCTGCCGCGGAGACGATCTGGCCCGGCGTGCAGAACCCGCACTGAAGCGCGTCCGTGCGGACGAACGCCTCCACGAGCGGGTGATCCTTCAGACCCTCGATCGTCGTCACCTCGCGCTCGCCGACCGTATGCACGAGCGTGATGCAGCTGAGCACGGGCACGCCGTCGAGCTGAACCGTGCAGGCGCCGCAGTGGCCCTCGCCGCAGGCGATCTTCGTCCCCGTCAGGCCGAGGTCGTCGCGCAGCGTCTCGGCGAGCGTCCGCCCGACCGGCGCCTCGAACGAGTGGTCATGGCCGTTCACGCGCACGCTAGACAGCCGAGGTCACCGCCGTGATGTTCGCCAGGTGGACGAGCCGGAATGCGATCCGAGCGGTGCGGGCGCGCTCGGCTTCGTCCTCGGCCTCGGGGAAGACACGCCAGAGGTCGCGGGCGGCGGTGAGGAGCTCGCGGATCTGCTCCGTCTCCTGGCGATGGCCGTTCGCGCGCTCGTCGCAGGCGTTCAGGGCCAGGCCGAGAACGCCGATCGTGTCCGCCTGCCGCATCCAGAGGAGCGGCGTCGCCATCGAGAGGTACTGGTGGATCCGCGCGAACGTGAGCGGGTGCGAGATGTCCTCCGGGCCCCGCGGCGCCGTCAGCGCCAGCGCCTCCTCGCCGTCTGCGATCCGGCGCGCGCTGCCGCCGAGCATGGCTCGCAGCTGCTCGTCGTCGAGCCCGGCCATCCGGGCCGTCCGGATCGAGACGAGCAGCGACGCGGGCTGCGTCCCGTAGGGGTAGTCGGAGGCATAGAGCACCTGCTCGGGCGAGACGAGCCGGTAGAGGTCGAGGAGGTCGAGCGGGCTCCAGACCGAGGTGTCGAAGAAGACTCCCGGCCGGCCGGAGAAGTGCCGCGCGAGCGCACCGAGGTCGGCGATCCCGGCGTGGGCGATGATCAGCTGCGGCTCGTAGGCGTCCATCAGCCGCGCGAGGGCATCGGCGATCGGGGGTAGGCCACGGCCGCCGTGGATGAGGATCGGCACCTTCCGCGCGGCCGCCAGCTCGAACACCGGCGCCAGCCGATCGTCGTCGAGCAGGAACTTCTGCGCGCGCGGGTGCAGCTTGATCCCCCCGGCGCCGCGGTCGAGGCACCGCACCGCCTCCTCGATCGGGCTCTCGGCCAGGTCGAGCCGGACGAACGGGACGAGGGCGCCGTCGCTCCGTTCCGCGAACGCGAGCGTGCGGTCGTTCGGAGCGCGGAAGCCGGGATGCCGGTCGGGCTCGTCGAGGCAGAACATGAACGAGCGCGTGATCCCGTGGCCCCGCTGGATCCGCAGGAGCTCGTCGAGCTCGCCGCGCATGCCGTCGATGTCGTCGCCGAGGTGGACGTGCGCGTCGAAGATCTCGACGTCTGCGGGCAGTTCCGCGCGCACGAGCACCTCGAAGCTCTCGACGAGGCCGTGAGCGCGCTGAAGGACGTCCTCCACGAGCCTGAGTCTACGGACGGGCCGCTAGCGAATGATCCGGGTAAGCGAGCGGCTGACGCTGCGGTCGCCGACGGTCGCGCGCACGGTGCCGCTGAACCGCTTGCCCTTCGAGCCGAGCGGGAAGCGCCAGCGGCAACGGGCAGCGCTTGCGGCGAACGAGACCGAGACCGCGCGGAGGGCGCGCGTCCCGATCCGACCGGTGCACCGCGCCGTCCCGGCAGAGGCCCGCTCGCCGTCGACGGTCACCTCGAGGATCGCATCGAGTCCCTTGCCAGGCTGCGCGCGCGTGCCGACGCGGAACATCGTCACGGCGAGCACCGGCGGCGGCGGCGGATTCGAGGTCAGGTAGGGGCTGCGCGCCAGGTCGGCGCAGTCGGCTCGCCCGTGGCCGTAGTAGTCGTCGCGGCCGATGTCGAGCCGCGCCGGGAACTGCCACGGCCGGCTCCCCGCCCACATCAGGTCGTTCGCGAAATCCGAGACGTGCCCGGCGAGGTGATGGTGCGGCGCGCAGACGGGCACGGAGCCGAGCCCGTGGAGGATGTCGTGCAGCATCGCGTACTCCCAGTACCCCGGGGGCGAGATCGCGGCGGCGAAGCCGTTCGACTCGCATGGAATGCCCGGAGGCCGGCCGCGCAGGTACATCACGATCGCGTTCCCGTTCAGGCTCGGCGGCCAGAAGGCGCCACCACAGCTGAACGTGCTCGAGCCGTCGTAATAGACGGCATAGATCCGGTCGGGGCGGTTGAAGCCGGCCCCGCGCAGCTCCTGCTCGACCGCGTCGCGCACGAAGGCGCCGCGCGAGGCAACCGCGGCATCGTTCGCCGCGAGCTGGAAGAAGCTGATGTCGAGCGAGCCCTGATAGGTGTCGAGCCGCAGGTTCGGGCCGCCCGTCTCGGCCGCGAGCCAGGCCTGGAACGAGCCGACGGAGCCCTCGAGCGCTCCGGTCTCGTCGAGCTTTCGGTCCTCGCCGCCGGCCGGAACGGCGTAGACGAAGTGGATCTGGGGGCCGCGCGCGTCGTCCAGCCGGTCGACGAGCGAGCGTGGCAGGGCCGCGTCGGCAGGCGCGGCGACGACGCCGGCCAAGACGAGCGCGACGAGACCCCGACGCATGGTTGGATCCTACGCCGGTTGGAGGCCCGCGACCTTCGAGCGCAGGTACGCGAGGTACGGCTGCGGGTCGATCTCGTTCGCCCCGATCGCGCGCTCGAGCGTCTCCATCGGCGTGAACTTGCGACCGTGGCGATAGATCCGGGTGCGCAGCGACTCGTACAGCGGGCCGAACTCGCCGGCCTCGAGCTGCGCATCGAGATCGGGCAGCTCCTCCTCGACCGCCCGCCAGATCTGCACCGAGAGGACGTTCCCGAGGGCGTACGTGGGGAAGTAGCCGTAGGCGGCACGCGTCCAGTGCACGTCCTGGAGGACGCCGCGGGCGTCGTCGGGCACGCCGATGCCGAGCAGCTCCTCCATCTTCGCGTTCCACGCCTCGGGGAGGTCGTCGAGCGCGAGCGAGCCTGAGACGAGCTCCTGCTCGAGCTCGAAGCGGAGGATGATGTGGAGCGAGTACGTGACCTCGTCGGAGTCGACGCGGATCAGCCCGGGCGCGACGCGGTTGATCCCCCGGTACCACGTGTCGAGGTCGACGGACGAGAGCTGCGGGAAGAGCCGCTGCAGCTCGGGCAGCCTGCCGCGCCAGAACGCGTGCGAGCGGCCGACGAGGTTCTCCCACGTCCGGCTCTGCGACTCGCCGAGGCCGAGCGACGCGTTCCCGTAGAGCGGCGAGCGTGCGAGCGACGGCTCCGTGCCCTGGTAGGTGAGCCCGTGACCCGCCTCGTGCATCCCGGCCCAGAGCGCGCGCAGGTTCGTCGGCTTGTAGCGCGTCGTCATCCGGATGTCCGTGCGCGAGAAGGAGGTTGCGAACGGATGCACCGTCGGGTCGAGGCGGTAGGCGCCGTCCGCGAAGCCGAAGTCGCGCAGGACGCCTGCGAGGAACTCCTGCTGGGTCGCAACGGGGAAGTCGCCGTCGAGAAAGGAGTCGTCGGCCGGCTCGCCGGCCTCGCGCACGATCGCGGTCAGCTCCGGCCGGAGGACGTCGAAGACCGCCTTCACCTCTGCCGTCGTCATTCCCGGTTCGTACTCGTCGAGGAAGGCGTCGTACGGCGAGTCGCCCTGCTCCATGTGCTCGGCCCAGCGCAGCGCCACGTCGTGGACGCGCTGGAGCGCGGGCCGAAAGATCGAGAAGTCGTTCGCCTCGCGAGCCTCGAGCCAGGCGACGTGAGCATTGCCGCCCTCGCGCGCCCACGCGGCGGCGAGCTCGGAGGGGACGCGCCGCGCCTTTTCCCAGTCGCGGCGGGTGACGCGGATCAGGCTCGCGTCGTCGGAGTCGAAGTCGAGCTCGTCCTCGAGCGGCGCAAGCTCGTCGAGCAGCCGGCCGACCTCGTCGGCCGTGAACCGCTCGTGTGCGATCCCGGAGAGTGTTGCCGACACCTCCGAGCGTGCTCCGGCGCCCTGCGGCGGCATCATCGTCCGCTGGTCCCAGCCGGCGATCGCGGCGGCCTTCTCGAGGTCGTAGACCTCTGCCAGCCGTTGCTTCAGATCGTCGAGGGCCGGGTTCACGGTGAGCAACCTATCCATAGGATCGGAGTCGTGGAGCGGAGGAAGCTCGGCGCTGACGGACCGGAGATCACGGTCGTGGGCATCGGCACGGCGCCGATCGGATCCGGACGTGAGTGGGTGTACTGGGGCAGCCAGGACGAGAGCGAGGCCATCGCCGCGATCCACGCGGCGCTCGCTGCGGGCGCAAACTGGATCGACATGGCGCCGTTCTACGGCTGGGGCCGCGCGGAGGAGATCGTGCGGCGCGCGCTCGAGGGTCGTCGCGACGACGTGCTCCTCTTCACCAAGTGCGGGACGATGCCCGATCCAGAGCGGGTCTCACGGATGGACAACCGGCCCGAGGCGATCCGGGCCGACCTCGAGGCGAGCCTGCTCCGACTCGGCGTCGACCACGTCGACGTGCTCCAGATCCACGACCTCGACCGGGGAACGCCGATCGAAGAGTCGTGGGGCGAGCTGCAGCGGCTGCGCGAGGAAGGGAAGATTCGATGGGCGGGGCTGTCCAACCACCCGGCCGAGCTGGTCGAGCGCGCGCACGCCGTCGCGCCCGTCACCTCCTGCCAGGAGTCGCTCAGCCTGCTCGAGGGACCGAAGCACCCGGACGTGCTCGAGGTCGTGCGCCGCCACGGAATCGGCCTGCTCTGCTGGGCGCCACTCGCCAGCGGCTTCCTCGTCGACGGTTTCTCGCCGGACGAGCTCGAGCCGGACGACTTCCGTCGTTCCTCGCCGCTGTCCCAGCGCGCGGACGAGATCGCCGCGCACCAGCGCGCCGCGGCCGCCGTCGGCCGGACGCTGCGCCGTCACGCCGTCGCCTGGGTGCTCGAGCAGCCGGGCGTGACGGCGGCGATCGTCGGGGTTCGCAACGCACGCGAGGGCTCGGAGCTGGCCGCTCTCGCCGCCGACTAGGATCTGCGCGTGCCCGACGTCCTGATCATCGCCGACACGATCCGCTCGCCCGAGCTGCGCCACGAGGTGCCGCTCGCAGTGCCGGATCCGTTCCTCTACGCGGAGGTCGGCGGCAAGCGCTCGGTCGTCGTCAGCTCGCTCGAAGCGGGCCGGATCTCCGAGCTGGGGACCGGTCTCGAGGTGCTCACCTTCGAGGACGCGGGCATCGACACCTTGCTGAAGCGTGGACTCGACAGCTACGCGCTCGAGCGGGAGCTCTACCTCGGCGCCTGCCGGCAGCTCGGCCTCGAGAGCGCGACGACGCCGGCGGGCTTCCCGCTGAACCACGCCGACCACCTCCGGACCAACGGGATCGCGCTTGCATCCGATCAGCGCTTCTTCGACCAGCGCCGCCGCGTCAAGACCGAGCGCGAGCTCGCCGGGATCCGCCGCGCCTGCCGGGCGGTCGAGGCGGGCGTCGCGGTCGGCGTCGAGATGCTGAGGAGCGCGTCACGCTCGAACGGAGTCCTGACGCTGGCCGGCGAGCCGCTCACCTGCGAGCGGATCCAGCTCGAGGTCGAGCGCGCGTTCGGCGAGCACGGAGCCGCAGCCGAGGAGTTCGTCGTCTCGCACGGCGCACAGACCGCCACCGGGCACGACGGCGGCTCCGGCCCGATCGCCGCCGACGACGTCGTCCTCTTCGATCTCTTCCCGCGCGACCGCGAGTCGGCGTGCTACTCGGACTTCACCCGGACGTTCTCGCTCGGCCCGCCCTCCGACGAGCTCGCCGAGTACCACCGGCTGGCCAAGCAGGCGCTCGATCTGGCCACGGCGGAGGTCAAGCCCGGCGTCAAGGGCAGCGACATCCATCGGATGGTCTGCGACTTCTTCCACGAGCACGGCCACAAGACCCAGCTGCACAAGGAGGAGGGCGAGTCGCTCGTCGACGGCTACTTCCACGCCACCGGCCACGGGGTCGGGCTCGAGGTGCACGAGCAGCCGGGCGTCGGCCGCGTCGAGAGCGAGCCGCTCGTCGAGGGCGACGTGATCGCGCTCGAGCCGGGCCTCTACCGGCACGGGTACGCGGGCGTCCGGCTCGAGGATCTGTTGCTGGTCACGGCCGACGGCGCCGAGGTCCTGACCCACTACCCGTACGAGCTCGAGCTCACTTGATGTTCTGGATGATCGAGTTCGACGTCTCGTGCGAGGCGCGCATCAGGCGCGAGAGCGTCTCCAGCATCTTCGCGATCTGATCCAGCTGAGCCTGAGTCGCCGCAACCTTCGACTGAGCGAGCGCGTTGATGTCGAACGCGCGGATCTGGGCGCGTAGGCGGGTCAGCGTCTTCTTGTCGACGCCGACCTTCGCGAGCAGCCGGTCGGCGGTCGCGTCGGGCACCGAGCCCGCCGGGCCTTGAAGCCCCGGCGCTCCTTGTGGCCCGGGCTGCCCGGGGGACCCTGCGGACCGGCCGGCCCCTGCTGGGCCCAGCTGACTGCGGAGGCCTGGAACTGGGCGCACATCGCCGGGTCGTCGACGAGCCGGACGTTCGCGACGCCGGGCGTGTAACAGGCGGTGATCCGGCCGTCCGGGCCGGGCACCGACCACGCCACGGTGGCGCCGCCGAGGGCGGCCGCGGCAAGGGCGAGGAGAAGAAACGATCGACGCATGGCAACCCCCAAGGAGGACGGCGTGGTAAGAAACCACGCGTGAGCGACCAGACAATCGAGACGATCTTCACCGAGGAGCGCCGGTACCCTCCCCCGCCCGAGTTCGCAGCGCTCGCCGTCGCCCAGCCGGACATCTACGAACGCGACTTCGAGGAGTTCTGGGAGAGCGAGGGCCGCGAGCGCGTGAGCTGGTTCGAGCCCTTCACGCAGCTGTACGAGTGGGAGCTGCCCTACGCGAAGTGGTACCTCGGCGGGAAGCTGAACGTCGCCTACAACTGCGTCGACCGCCACGTCGAGGCGGGGCTCGGCGACCGGGTCGCCTATCACTGGGAGGGCGAGCCCGAGGGCGAGCGCGGCTCACTCACCTACGCAGAGCTCCAGGGCCAGGTCGTCCGGATGGCGAACGTGCTCAAGGAGCTCGGCGTCGGCAAGGGGACGAAGGTCGCGATCTACATGGGCATGGTCACCGAGTTGCCGATCGCGATGCTCGCCTGCACGCGGCTCGGCGCGCCGCACACGGTCGTCTTCGGGGGGTTCTCGGCCGACTCCCTCTCGGACCGTGCCAACGACATGGGCTGCGAAGTCCTGATCACCCAGGACGAGGCGTGGCGGCGCGGCACGACGGTGCCGCTGAAGCTGACCGCCGACGCCGCGATGGCCGACGCGCCGGGGATCCGGAAGGCGCTCGTCGTCCGGCGCACCGGGAACGACGTCCCGATGCAGGAGGGCCGCGACCACTGGCTGCACGACTTCGACGTCTCCGACGACCCCGACACCTGTCCGCCGGAGCCGATGGAGAGCGAAGACCTCCTCTTCCTGATGTACACGTCGGGCACGACCGCGAAGCCGAAGGGAATCGCGCACACGACCGCGGGCTATCTCGTCGGCGTCGCCTCCACGCACGCGCTGATCTTCGACCTGAAGCCCGAGGAGGACGTCTACTGGTGCGCGGCCGACATCGGCTGGATCACCGGGCACAGCTACATCGTCTACGGCCCGCTCTGCAACGGCGCCACGTCCGTCCTCTACGAGGGGACTCCCGACTTTCCGGACAAGGATCGCTGGTGGGAGATCGTCGAGCGCTACGGCGTCACGATCCTGTACACCGCCCCGACCGCGATCCGCGCGCACATGAAGTGGGGGCCCGAGCATGCGGCGAAGCACGAGCTCGGCTCGCTGCGGCTGCTCGGCTCGGTCGGGGAGCCGATCAACCCCGAGGCGTGGATGTGGTACCGCGAGCACGTCGGCGGCGACCGCTGCCCGGTCGTCGACACGTGGTGGCAGACCGAGACCGGGATGGTGCTGATCACGCCGCTGCCCGGCGTGACGACGACGAAGCCCGGCTCGGCGACGAAGCCGTTCCCCGGCGTCGAGGCGGCGGTCTACAACGAGGCGGGCGAGGAGGTCGGGCCGGGCGGCGGCGGCTATCTCGTGCTCAAGAAGCCGTGGCCGGCGATGACGCGCGGGATCTACGGCGACGACGCACGCTTCCGCGAGACGTACTGGACGAAGTACCCCGGCGTCTACTTCGCGGGCGACGGCGCGCGGATCGACGAGGACGGCGACTTCTGGCTGCTCGGCCGCGTCGACGACGTGATGAACGTCTCCGGCCACCGGATCTCGACGATCGAGGTCGAGTCGGCGCTCGTCGACCACCCGCGCGTGGCCGAGGCGGCGGTCTGCGGCCGCGCCGACCAGCTCACCGGCCAGGCGATCGTCGCCTACGTGACGCTGAAGGGCGGCGACGAGGGCTCCGTCGAGATGCTCGAGGAGCTGCGCAACCACGTCGCGACGAAGATCGGCCCGATCGCGAAGCCGGCGAACATCGTCTTCACACCCGAG
This sequence comes from uncultured Gaiellaceae bacterium, assembly GCA_963789355.1. GTDB lineage: Bacteria > Actinomycetota > Thermoleophilia > Gaiellales > Gaiellaceae > Gaiellasilicea. The sequence continues at coordinate 501,053 of CAWBKK010000002.1, read as the reverse complement.
CTGCCGAAGACACGCTCCGGGAAGATCATGCGCCGTCTCCTCCGCGACGTGGCCGAGAACCGGCCGCTCGGCGACACGACGACCCTGGCCGATCCGGCGGTCGTCGGTGAGCTGGCGGAACGCGCGGCGGCCGACGCCGCCGACGAGTAGCCGCGGTTCACCACCGGGCGAGAGCACGCTCGCCCAGGCGACAGCTAGACGAGACGGCGGTCGCGGCGGCTACTCCGTTTTCCGCTGGCCGTTGCTGATGAACTTGCTCCGGACGATCTCCGGAACCTCGGTGCCACTGGCGTTGCAGACTGCGATGACGGCTTCTTCCCACCGCGCGCCGTCTAGGTCGAACGTCATCTGCGACACACTCAGCGCTGCAAGTGCACGTTCCATCGCGTGGGGGTCGGTGCCGCCGAAGCTAACTGCAAGGGTCTGAAATCGCGCTTCCTGCCGCCGGATCGCCGCGAGATAAGCCTCATGCGCGCTTCGCAGCACGGACGGCGGGGCGAGCGCCTCTAGCCGACGCTCGTAGCCTCGATACGTAGTCGCAGCCGCGTCGTAGGCTCGGCGTGCAGGCTCCCAGGAGGCGTCAGGTGTCATGCTGAACGCGTTCTCCGCGTCCTCGTCCCCACTTCCCAGATCGCCAACGAAACGTTGCCACGATGCCTCCAACGCAGAGAGATAGCCACGCAGCACGCGTGGGCTGACCCTCCGTGAACTAGCCTCTTTGGCCGCCTCTCTGACTTCTACCTTCGGCGCATCCGACCGAGCGGACGGTGCTGTGCCCCCGCAGCCGGTTCAGGACCGCGAGAGCAGCGAGTATCGAAGCCGAAGCGACGGCGATGCGCAGACCCACGGCCTGAGGCTATGAGCCTGCGTCAGCGACCGCCACCCCCGCTCAGGGGACATTCCCGGACGCTGGCCCACACGACGGCGCGGCGGCGTGGCATCCTGATTGGCGTGCGCGTCCTCGATCGGTCGTTGTCGCGGTTCCCCAGGCCACTCCGAACACTAATCGACTGGGCGGTCACGATCACCATTGCCGTTGGCGGAGTGCTTGTCTTCCAAGCCGAGATCGCGAAGCCGTACAGGATCCCCTCGCCTTCGATGGAGCCGACTCTCCATTGCGGGAAGCCCGCGGACGGCTGCAGGTCTCGCGTCTCTGACCGCGTGATCGCGAACCGAATCGGCTACCGGTTCCATGCACCCGAGCGTGGCGACATCATCGTCTTCGACGCGCCTGCGACGGTGAAAGCGGCTTGCAACGCCAGTGGCGCGTTCGTCAAGCGGATCGTCGGGCTTCCTGGCGAGCAGGTCTCGATGCAAGACGGTCACGTTCTCGTCGACGGAGTTCTGCTGAGGGAGCCTTATCTCGCCCCCGCCTATCGCGGGCGGGAGAGCGGCGAGTGGCCTCGGAGCCCCCGAGGCGGCTACTTCGTGCTCGGCGACAACCGCGCGATGTCGTGCGACTCACGCCGCTGGGGCGTCGTTCCGCGGAAGAACATCATCGGCCGAGCCGTTATCCGGTACTGGCCGCCCAATCGGGCGGGCGAACCCTAGCCAGCGCAGCTTCGCTCTGGCGTCATTCCCGAACGCTGGCGCACGCGAGATTCGCTCGCAACCTCCGGCGTCAGGCTGAGAGCAGCACCTCGTACAGGACGTGACCTTCGTCGGCTCTAGGCCGGAGTCGCTGGCAAGCCTGCCGCAGCCAGCTCGGCACGCTCCGCGGGTGTGACCTCGAACGGGGCGCCAGGCTCGGCGCCGATCACAAGCACAACGGTGTTGTCCGACAGCGCGACGGCAGACCGGATCGTTTTCACGTCGAGGGCGCTGACAAAGGTGCCTGCAGGTGCGTCAACGTCCTGACCGTCCACCTGGAAACGCGCGTGTCCTGTGTGGACGAAGTACAACTCCTGGTGCTGCTCGTCGGTGGGATCCGCGTGGTCGTGCTCGCCGATGAGGCGATCGCCGGCATTCCGAGCGGTGTACGCGTTGACGCCGAACGCGGTGATCCCGAAGTGATTGCGGACCGGCGTCCACTTCGCATCGGTGTGAGCGACGTCGGCGGCTGGCATGTCGCCCAGCGAGGCGTGAGGAGCGGCCACGGAGGCGATTCTAGTAACTCAACACTGCGCCAGCGCTGCCCGGCTTCCCCCCGTCTTCAGTTTTGGTTGACAAGACCAAAACCTCGGGCTAGAGTAAGAGTCGTGGCGACCAAAACAGCGTACGACCCGTCGCAGTTCCCGGCCTTTGCGGTCACGGTGGACGTCGTGATCCTGACCATGGCCGACGGCGAGCTGCAGCTGCTGCTCGTGCGCCGTGGCGAGGCCCCCTTCGAGGGGATGTGGGCGATCCCGGGCGGCTTCAAGCGCCCCAACGAGACGCTGGACGAGGCGGCGAAGCGGGAGCTGGCCGAGGAGACCGGCGTCGACGCCGCCAGCCTGCTGACGCAGTTCGGCGCCTACGGCGATCCGGGACGCGACCCGCGCATGAACGTCGTCACGATCGCGTACCTCGCCGTCCTCCGCGACGTGGGCGCGCTCGTGGCGGGAACGGATGCGGCGGCGGCTGCCCTCGTCCCGGTCTCGGACGTGCTCAACGGCAAGCTCGACCTGGCGTTCGACCACCTCCAGATCGTGCGCGACGCGATCGAGCGCGTCCGCGTCGAGCTCGAGCTGACCGGGATCGCGACGGCGTTTGTCGGGACGACCTTCACGCTGGCCGAGCTGCGCGCCGTCTACGAGGCGATCTGGGGCGTCCAGCTCGACGCCGCCAACTTCCGGCGCAGCATCGTCGCGGAGAACGGCTGGGTGATCCCGACCGGACGACGCGCGCAGCCCGGCCCGGCCGGCGGCAGGCCTGCGGAGCTCTATCGCGCCGGCCAGGCGTGGAAGCACGGCGGCCCGATCCATCGTTCCACCGAACCTGGGAGGTAACGGCATGAAGGCGGTTGTCCACGACCGGTTCGGCCCGCCGGAGGTGCTGCGCATCGAGGATGTCCCGGCGCCGGTCCCGAACGACGACGAGGTCCTCGTCCGCGTCCGCGCGACGACGGTCAACCAGACCGACTGCCACGTGCGCCGCGCGAGGCCGATTGTCTGGCGTTTCATGATCGGCTTCTTCCGCCCGAAGTGGAGGACGCTGGGGAAGGAGTTCGCCGGCGAGGTGGAGGCAGTCGGGTCGGCAGTGACCGAGTTCGCCGTCGGTGACCGCGTGTTCGGGATGAAGAATTACGGTGCGAACGCAGAGCTGGTGACCGTTCGCGAGAGCCGCCTGGTCGCTCACCTGCCCGAGGCGCTGAGCTTCGAGGAGGGCGCGGCCGTGATCGACGGCGCCTATCAGGGGTTGGTGGCTCTGCGGCGGGGGCGCGTCGGCAAGGGCACACGCCTGCTCGTGTACGGCGCCTCGGGCTCCTGCGGAACGGCGTGCGTGCAGCTCGGGCGCTATCTCGGTGCGCACGTCACGGCGGTGTCCGGCACGAAGAACGTCGAGCTCATGCGCTCGCTCGGCGCCGATGTCGTCATCGACTACCAGCGCGAGGACTTCAGGAAGCGCGGCGAGAAGTACGACGTGATCGTCGACGCGGTCGGGAAGATCGTCGGGTTGCGGTACCGCGGCTCGCTCGTCCCAGGCGGGATGTTCGTGCTCACCGACGGGTTCTGGAACGTGCTGGGCGTCCTCCTGACCCGCTGGAGCAGCCGGAGGATCGTCGCCTCGTGGCCGCGGTACGAGAAGGAGGATCTCCTCCTCCTCAAGCGGCTGCTCGAGACTGGCGAGTACCGCGCGGTGATCGATCGCACGTATCCGCTCGAGCGGGTCGTCGAGGCGACGACGTACGTCGAGACCTGGCAGAAGACCGGCAACGTCGTCCTCACCGTCGCATGAGGGCCGCCGTGCACGAGCGGTACGGCCCGCCGGAGGTGCTCCGGATCGACGAGGTCGAGCGGCCGGTGCCGACGGAGGACGAAGTGCTCGTCCGCGTTCACGCCTCGAGCGTCACCCGCAGCGACTGCGGCGTCCGCAGCTCGGAATACTGGTTCGCGCGTGTCTTCACCGGCCTCCTCCGGCCGAAGCGCACCATCGCCGGGATGGAGTTCGCCGGCGTGGTCGAGGAGGTCGGCGGCGCCGTGACGCAGTTCTCGGCCGGCGACGAGGTCTTCGGGATCAAGGGCGGCTCGAACGCGGAATACGTTTGCGTGCGCGAAGCAGGCGTGATCGCGCGCAAGCCCTCGGAGCTCAGCTTCGACGAGGCCGCCGCCATTCCGGACGGCGCCCTCTCCGCGTTGACGATGTTGCCCTCTCTGGGGCCGGTCGCGGGCAAGCACATCGTCGTCTACGGGGCTGCCGGATCGATCGGGACGGGCGCGGTTCAGGTCGCGAAGCACCTCGGCGCCCGCGTCACCGCCGTCTGCGCGACGGAGCAGCTCGAGCTCGTGCGCTCGCTCGGCGCGGACGAGGCCGTCGACTATCTGCGGGCTGACTGGACGCGGCAGGGCACCTACGACGGAGTCTTCGATGCGGTCGGCAAGAGCTCGTTCCGCAAGGCCCGGCGAGCGTTGAAGCCCGGCGCTGCGTACGTCTCCGCCGACCTGGGCTTCATGTGGCATCTGCCGCTCCTGATCCTGGCGACCCGCTGGCTCGGCAGCCGCAAGGCGAAGCTCGGGATCGCGCGCTACCGGCAGGAGGACCTCGTCCGCCTGCGTGAGCTGATCGACGCCGGCGAGTACCGACCGGTGATCGACCGGACGTACCCGCTCGAGGACGTGGTGGAGGCGACGAGGTACGTCGAGACCGGCCAGAAGACGGGCAACGTCGTCCTCCTGATCGGCTCCTGAGGCGCTATGCGAGCCCGCGCGCGGCCCAGGCGCGGACGGTCAGGCTGACCGGCATCGGGCCGAGTCGTTCGCGACAGAGCTCTCGCAGCTCGTCTCGCTGGCCCGGATCGAGCCGCGCGAGGTACGCGCCGGCAGGCCCGACACCGAGCGTGAACGGCTCCCACCAGTGCTCGAAGGTCGGATGCTCGACGCTCACGGCGTGGGACGTCTCCTCGACATCGCGTAGGCCGGCCGCCTGAAACAGCTCGGTCAGGTGTCCCGCCCGCGCGCCCGCGAGCTTCGATTCGTCCTCGACGTCCGAGTCGAGCTCGCGCGCCGCTGCCCAATAGAGGCTGAGCGGCCCCTGGCCGCCACCGTGATCCCAGACACAGGCCGCGACGACGCCACCGGCGCGAGTCACCCGGGCCATCTCCCCCAGCCCGGCGACGGGATCGGCCATGAAGTGCACCACCAGCTGGGCGAGGGAGGCATCGAACGCGTCGTCGGGAAACGGCAGCCGCTCGGCCGACGCGTGCTCCACCGTGACCCCGGGATGCCGCTCGCGCGCCGCCTCTACGAAGGGTTCGGAAGGGTCGACTGCGGTGACTGCCTCCGGGCCGACGCGTCCGGCGAGCTCCGTCGTCAGCGCGCCAGGGCCGCAGCCCACGTCGAGCACGCGCTGGCCCCGCGTCACCTCCGCCAGGTTGGCGAGCTGCGGCGCGAGCAGCACCGAGTACCGGCCCATGAACCGGTCGTACGCCTCAGCTGCGACCGTGAAGCTCACCGGGTCAATCTACTCCGGCGTCTACGCTCTGCGCGTGACCTGGCCGGCGGGCTTTCAGCGCGTCCCCGACGACGACTGGGTCGTCCGTCCGCCGGAGACGCTCGCGCTCACCTACGACACCGTCCAGGATCACGGCTGGTACCGGAACCTCGACCCGACGATCGACCGGCTTGCGGCGAGGCTTCGGCCGGGCGACGTCCTGCTCGACTACTCCGGCGGCACCGGGATCCTGGCGGAGAGGCTGCTGAAGCAGCTCGACGACGCCGAGATCGGGATCCTGATCGTGGACGCGTCGCCGAAGTTCCTCCGCGTCGCGCTCGACAAGCTCGGCGGCGACGCGCGCGTCGCGTTCCGGCTGATTCGCTACCTGAAAGAGGAGCGGCGGCTCGAGACCCTGCAGGAGGCGATCGAGACGCCGCTGCTCGAGCGCGGCATCGACGCCTTCTCCTCGACGAACGCGATCCACCTCTACTACGACCTCGAGGACACGCTCCGCTCGTGGCGTCAGCTGCTGCGGCCGACCGGCCACGCCTTCGTCCAGTCCGGGAACATCGGCGTTCCCGACCTGCCCGCGGGATCCTGGATCATCGACGAGACGGTCGAGGCGATCAACGTCGCCGCGGAGGAGATCGTCCGGGCGGACGAGCGCTACGCCGTCTACCGAAACCGGCTCGACGACCCCGCACGCCGAGCCGCGTATGACGAGCTGCGGCGCAAGTTCTTCCTCCCGGTCCGGCCGCTCGCGCACTACGTCGACGCGCTCGAGGCTGCCGGCTTCCGGATCGAACGCGTCGAGCACCACACGATCGCGGCGGACACGGCCGAGTGGACGGCGTTCCTCGCCGCGTATCACGAGGGCGTCCTCGGCTGGGTCGGCGGCTCCGAGCGGATCGAGGGCGTGCCGCCGGCAGAGGAAGCCGTCGCGCACCGGTTGCAACTCCTGCGCGAGAGCGTCGACCGCGTCTTCGCCGGCGCCTCCTTCGACGCCGTCTGGACTTACATCGACGCCGCCTGATCCGGGAACCGTGTTGCGCGTTCCGGAGTATTCAGGTCGATGATCGCCATCCTCGCTCTCGCGCTCGGCGCCTGCTGCGGGCTCGCACAGCTCGCGGCGACGACGCCTCCCCAGCAGCGAACAGTCGGCTGCGACGAGCGGATCGACGAGACCCGCTTCCCCTACGGGGGCAGCAGCGACCCGCGGTACCGCGCGCGGCTGGTGCTTGATGCCGTCTCGGCGCCACCGGCGACGATCCCGCAGTCATCCCCGACCGAGTCGAGGCCGTGGACGCACTTCAGCAAATGGGGCCTCGTCGTCCGCGGCGGCCGTGGCGACGACGTCAGCGTGACCGTGCCGCGTGCGTGGCGCAGCCGCGTCGCAATCTCGTGGGGCAACGGCCAACACGGCGTCTTCCACACGCTTCGCTTCCCCCGCTGCGGCGACGACTCGGCGCGCGGCAACGCGTACGCCGGCGGCTTCTTCCTCCGTCGAGCAGCCGACTGCATTCCGCTCCGTGTCCGGGTTGGCGGCCGCACCAGTCTCGTCTGGTTCGGAATCGTCCGCCGCTGCGCCTAGCGGTCGATCGCGCGGTACTTCCGTACCGCCAACGGCGCGAAGACGACGAGCAGCGCCACCGTCCACAGGATCGAGAGCAGGAAGGGATGATCGCCGGGGAAGCCCGACGTGAAGGGATTCGGGTTGCCGAAGAGGTCGCGCGTCGCCGCGGTGAGCGCACTGAACGGGTTCCAGTTCGCCACCGGCTGCAGCCAGCCGGGCAGCGTCTCGGTGGGGACGAACGCGTTCGAGAGGAACGTGAGCGGGAAGACGATCAGGAAGCCGAGCTGCTGCCCGACCTCGACCGACGGCACGAGCAGGCCGATCAGGACGCCGATCCACGCCATCGCGAACGTGAAGAAGAGCATCAGCGCCACGGCGAGCAGGAAGTCGCCGACGCTCGCGTGCACCCGCCAGCCGACGACGAGGCCGGAGAGCATCAGCACGACGAGGATGCCCGCGTTGTAGATCACGTCCGAGACGGTGCGGCCGCTGAGCACCGCCGAGCGCGCCATCGGCAGCGAGCGGAAGCGGTCGATCAGGCCCTTCGCCATGTCGTCGGTGACGGCGATCGCGGTCGTGATCGACGCGAAGCCGAGTGTCTGGATGTAGATCCCCGGCATCAGGAACTCGCGGTACGAGCCGCCGCCCGGGAGCGGGATCGCGCCGCCGAAGACGTACGCGAAGAGGAGCACGAACATGATCGACTGGAGGATCGCGAAGATCGCCAGCTCGGGGATCCGCGGCACTCGCTTGAGGTTGCGCCAGGTCATGATCGCGCCATCGCCGACGGCGGCACGGAGCTCGTTCACGCGGCAGCCTCGTCGTCGTCGACCGGCAGCTCCTCCGCCGCATGGCCTGTGAGCGAGAGAAAGACGTCGTCCAGCGTCGGCCGGCGGAGGGCGATGTCGTCGATCCGCACGCCCGCCTCGCCGAGCCGACGGACGACGTCCACGAGCTGAGCAGCACCGCCCTCGGCCGCGACCGTGATCCGACGCGAGTGCTCCTCGACCGTGGCGTTCCCCGCGGGTGCGAGCAGCTGCGCGGCCCGCGGGAGGTCGGCCGGGTCGTGCGAGACCACCTCGATCCGCTCGCCGCCGACCTGCGACTTCAGCTGGTCGGCCGTGCCGCGCGCGATGATCTTGCCCGTGTCGACGACCGCGATCTCGTTCGCGAGCTCGTCCGCCTCCTCGAGGTACTGGGTCGTCAGGAGCAGCGTCGCGCCCTCGCGCACCTGCGTCCTGATCACGTCCCACATCCCCAGCCGCCCGCGTGGGTCGAGGCCCGTCGTCGGCTCGTCGAGGAAGAGCATCCGCGGGCGGCCGATCAGCGCGGCCGCCAGGTCGAGCCGCCGGCGCATCCCACCGGAGTACGTCTTCGCGACCCGCTCGGCAGCGTCCCCGAGCTGGAACCGCTCGAGCAGCTCGTCCGCCCGCGTGCGGGCTTCGGCGCTCGAGAGGTGGTAGAGGCGCCCGAACATCCAGAGGTTCTCGCGTCCGGTCAGGTTCTCGTCCACGGCTGCGTACTGGCCGGAGAGGCCGATCGCCTTCCGCACCGACTGGGGCTCGCGGAGCACGTCGAAGCCGGCGACGCGCGCGGTGCCGGCGTTCGGTCGCAGCAGCGTCGCGAGGATCCGGACCGTCGTCGTCTTGCCGGCGCCGTTCGGACCGAGCAGGCCGAGCACCGTCCCTTCTTGCACTTCGAGGTCGACGCCGTCGAGCGCGCGCACCTCGCTCTTGCGCGAGCGGTAGATCTTGACGAGACCCTCAGCTTCGACGGCGGCCATGCTGGCTCAGCCTACGTGCGCGGTACAACGTGCCCATGCGATGGCTCGCGATCCTGCTCGCCCTCGTCCTTCCCGTGGCGGCAAGCGCGAGCGACGATGCGCTGCTTGCCGCGAAGGACCGCTACCTCCCCGCCGCGCAGGCGTCGTACGCGAACACGCCCGACGGCGCGCAGGCGCGTTACGACGCCGGCCGGGACCTGATCGAGGGAGTCGTCGCGGCGGGGCCGGTCAGCCCCGAGCGACGGGCGCTCCGCGCCGACCTGCTCTCGCGCGGTCGTGCGCAGGTGGGGCGCGCTGAGGCGCTGGACCGCGACGACGGCTTCCGCAGCACGGCGCCGCTCGCACCGCTGCCGGGCGCAGCGGCCGGCTTCGGCCCACGCCGCCCCGACGCCACGCTGGCGCGCCGGCTGGCCGCAGCGGCCGCCTCGGCGAGAGGCGCCGTCGGGATCTGGGTGCACGACCTCGGCAGCGGCCGCTACGCCGGCCACGAGGCGGAGACGCGCTTCGCGGCCGCTTCGACCGTGAAGCTCGGCGCGCTCGTCGCCGGGCTCGCCGCCTCGCGGGAGCCCGAGCGCAGCCGCTGGTGGTACGACGTTCGCCAGATCGGATTCTGGTCGTCGAACCTCGCCGCCAACCGGTTGCTCTCGAAGCTCGGCTACGGCGCGGTCACGGACGGGCTGAGGCGGCTCGGGATGACGTCGAGCACCTATCCCGGCCCGTACCGCGCCACCACTGCGAACCGGCCGCCCGGCCCGCACACGCGCGTGACGACGGCGCGCGACCTCGGCCGCGCGCTTCATCGGCTCCATGCCGGCGCGCACGGCGACACCCGAGCGCTTCGCCTGCTCGGGCTGGGCCGTCAGCAGGCCGTCGCCGCACTCCGTGTGCTCGCGTCGGCCCAGCCGGTCGGGGAGAACGCCGGCCTGCTGCGGCCATGGCTCCGGGGCACGACGGTGGCGGAGAAGAACGGCTGGCTCTCCGACACGCGCACGTCCGCCACGATCGTCTACCGCGGCAACCGCGCGACGATCGTCGTCGTCGAGCTCTACCGGCCCGGGGTCACCTACGTCGAGGGGAAGCAGCTGGGACGCCGCGTGCTGGCTGCGGCAGGTCTGCTCTGACGCCGGCCGCTTTGGCGGCCAGCCCGTCCAGCGTCTGCTTCAGCTCCCGGTAGAGCGCGCTCGCCTCGGCCGGCGTGTCGCCGATCGCCGTCAGCCCGATCCGGCCCGCCACGGCGAGGGCGCTGACCATGTGGAGCGCCACCCCCGCCTCGCGCTCGGCATCCCAGCCGAGGGCCCGCTCCGAGACGACGTCGAGCAGGTCGTCGGGCGTCAGCGCCTGGTAGCCGGGGGCGTCGAGGTGGTCGGTCGCGACGTAGTGCTTCACGTCGCCGAACCGGGTCCGGAACTCGCCCGCCAGCGGATCGTAGATGCCGTCGGTCAGCGTCGAGATCGCCATGAATGGGTGGGTCGTGCCGCCGCAGCGAAGGTTGATCTCGATCGCGTACGTCGCCCAGCCGCCGGCCTGCCGAACGGCGACGAAGTCGACGGCGCAGCGCCCGATCACCCCTTCGCGCGCGAGCCGGCGGCCCACCTTCAGCGCCTCGCTCGCGATCTGCGAGGCGTACTCGGGGTCGGCGGGGAAGCGGCAGCCGAAGTAGGTCTGCCCATTGGGCCCGCCCAGCACCTGGTCGTGGGTCGAGAGGATGTCGACCTGGCCGGACGGGCTGATCCGCAGCTGCGCGCTCGGGCTGCGGAAGTCCTCGCCCTCGATCAGCTCCTCGACGATCCCGCCCTGATCGGCGAGCGCGGCGAGGTAGTCGCCGACGGCCGCCTCGGTGTCCTCGAGCGAGAGCGCCTCGGCGAGCGCTCCGTCCGCGAGCGCCCGGCCGTTGTCGACGAGAGCGTTGCCGAGGCCGCTGACACCGCGGTCGAGCTTGACGATCGCGGTCGTGCCGCTCAGCTCGCGCAGCGCCCGCAGCACGTCGGCCTCGCTCGAGACGTCGAAGCCCCGAGCGTGTGGGACGCCCTCGTCGGCGAAGACGCGCCGGCTGCCGGTCTTCGTCCCCAGCCACTCCAGCCGCGGGTCGGCGCCGTAGAGCGGGATCCCGAGCCGCACGGCGAGCTCGACCTCGTCCGCCGAGGTCGCGAACGGGAGCAGGAATGCCAGCTCCGGCTGGGCGACGAGGGCGCGGATCCGGTCGATCGCGCCCGGCCGGGCGAGCAGCTTCTTCGTCAGAGGCAGGTTGCGGCCGTCGACGAGCGAGACGACGGCGAACCGGCTGCGTGCCTCCGGCGTGTCCAGCTCCGGGACGAGACCGAAGTAGTAGTCGACGAGGCGGGGCAGGATCGGCTGCGAGGTGACGTAGATGACGCGGGAGTTGCGGGAGCGAAGCAGGCTGAGCACGAGGCAGAGAAAGCGCTCCTCGTACGCCGGGAAGACGGGGATCAGCTGGTCGGGGACGTCCATGCTGATCGAGTGGACGACGACCACCGTTCGCTCCACGTCGCCGATCGAGCGCAGCGTCACCGAGGGCCACAGTGCGCGCAGCCGCTGCTGGAGCTCGGCGAACTCGCCGTTTCCCATGAACGAACCGTAACGCAGTGGTACAAACGCGTGGTGACCGATCACCGGCAGCTCGGAGTCGACCTGTTCAACCACACGTGGGAGCTGCTCGAGAGGGAGGAGCGGACAGCCGACGAGGACGACGCGATGCTGAACGCGGCGCACGCGTCGCGCTGGCACTGGAGCCAGGCCTCGGGCGAGGCGAAGCACCAGGCCCGCGGCGAGTGGCAGCTGGCGCGCGTCTACGCAGTGCTGGGCCGCGGCGAGCCGGCCGTCTATCACGCCGAGCGTTGTCTCGACTGGTGCGGACGAGGTGAGGTCGAGGACTGGGACGTTGCCTTCGCACACGAGGCGCTGGCACGCGGGCACCGGGTCGCGGGGGACGCGGCGGCAGCGGAGCGCCACAAGCGGCTCGCGCGCGAGGTCGGCGACGCGATCGCTGATCCCGAGGACCGCGAGCACTTCGACAAGGACTACGCGACGCTCTAGGAGCGCAGCTGCGCGCGCGTTCCGATCGCGATCACGGGTGCGTCGGCCGGGCGGAGCCACCGGAGGACCGCGCGCAGCTGATCCTTCCGCAGCGAGATGCAGCCGATCGTCGGCCCGCCGGTCTGCGCGTGCAGGAAGATCCCGGAGCCCTTGCCTGGGACGACCGGGCGCATGTTGTACTCCACCACCGCGAGATAGGGATACGGCCGCGGCTGCTGCCACATCCCCTCGCTGCCGCCGCCGAACGGCGGCCTCTTCCCGCAGGCGACGTGCTGGAAGGAGTTGTAGGTCGGCGAGGAGGGATCCTCATCCCACCAGTCGCCGCAGCGGAGGCGCCGGTACTGGAAGCGGACGCCCGGATTCGCCTCGTTCCCGTACATCGTGCGGCCGATCCGGTAGGTGCCGGTCGGCGTCGTGCCGTCGCCCTCGCGCCGGCTCGCAGAGAGCCCGTTCTTGCCGAGTCGCGCGGTGTAGGGGCCGGCGGTGGGGAGCCAGCAGCCGTTGACGCGGCGCCACGTGCGCAGCTCCGCATACGTCGTCCGCGCCACCTTCGCCTCGACGGTCACGAGCTGCCTCGCGGTCGCCGGCGTCTCGAGCCCGTTGGCGAGATTCGCCGGGCACGCAGCGGCGAGCGTCGAGACGAGGACGGCGAGAGCGACCACGACGTCAGAGTAGATTGAGCCGATGCGAGTTGCCCTCGTGACGCTCGCGGCCGCCGCGATCGGACTTGGTGTGACTGTCTCACTGGGTCGGGCGGCCGCGCCCACCTTCTCCGGAACGGTCGAGCCCGTCCGCTGGGCCGACCTCCGCTTCTCCTACCGCGAGGGCTGCCCCGTCGGGCCGTCGCAGCTCCGGACCGTCTCGGTCTCCTACTGGGGGTTCGACGGCAAGCCACGGGTCGGCCGAGTCGTCGTTGCGAGACGGCTGGCGCCCGGGCTCGTCACGGTCTTCCGGACGCTCTGGGAGGCGGCATTCCCGATCCGGCTCCTCCGTCCGGTCTCCGCGTACCGCGGCAGCGACGACGCCTCGATGGCTGCCGACAATACGTCCGCCTTCAACTGCCGCTTCGTCGGCGGCACCTCCCGCTGGTCGCTGCACGCCTACGGCGAGGCGATCGACGTCAACCCGGTCGAGAACCCGTACGTGCGCGGCTCGACCGTCTCGCCGGCGGCCGGCCGTGCCTTCCTCGACCGCAGCCGCTACAGGAAGGGCATGGCGGTGCGCGGCGGCGTCCTCGTGCGCGCCTTCGCCGCGGCGGGCTGGAAGTGGGGAGCCTCGTTCGGCGACTACCAGCACTTCTCGACGACGGGGCGCTAGGCGAGGAGCTGCTCGAACCGGCCCGGGTCGTCGAACGGCCCGATCACCGCGAGATACGGCCCGTCCTCGACGAGCTCGCGCGCGACGCGCTGGATGTCCTCCGCCGTGACCGCGTCGAGCGCGTCGAGCACCGCCTGCGGCTCCTCCGCGTGCCCTTCGAGCACCTCGCGCCTGATCCCGAACATGATCATCCCGTGCGGGCTCTCGAGCTGCAGCACGAAGCGGCCCTTGGTGAAGTTGCGCGCCTTCTCGAGCTCGTCCGCCGGCACCGGCTCCTCGGCGAGCAGGCGGAACTGCTCGACGATCGTCGTCACCGCGTCGTCGATCCGATTGATGTCGACACCGGACTGCGCGTAGAGCGAGCCGGCGTCGGTGTACGCGTGGTTCGTGCCGAAGACGTAGTAGGCGAGCCCGCGCCGCTCGCGCACCTCGGTGAAGAGCCGCGACGACATCCCGCCACCGAGCACGGTCGCCAGCAGCTGAAGCACGTACCGGTCGGGGTCCACGAGCGGACGGCTGCGCATGCCGAGGACGAGATGCGCCTGATCCGATTGCTTCGTGTGCACCTTGACGCGCCCGTTCGAGCTCGGCTGCCACGGCGCGGCCGCCCCGGTCTCGGCCGCCGGGAGGTCGCCGAGCAGGTCCTCCAGCTTCTCGTACAGCCCGCCACCCAGCTGCCCGCCGATCCCGACGACCATCCGCTCCGGCCGGTACCAGGTTCTCGTGTAGTCGAGGAACGTCTGCTGCGTGGCGCCGCGAACGGTCTCCTTCCGGCCGATGATGTCCCAGCCGAGCGGCTGGTCGCCGTAGAGGAGCGTTTCGTAGACGCCGCCGATGAAGTCGCGCGGCGTGTCGAAGTACATGTTCATCTCCTCGATGATCACGCCCTTCTCGCGCTCGATCTCCCCGGCGTCGAAGCGGGAGTTGCGGAGCATGTCGACGAGGACGTCGAGCGCGGTGTCGCGCGTCTCGGCGGCGCACCGAACGTAGTAGCCCGTGTACTCCTTGCCCGTGAAGGCGTTGAACTCGCCCCCGATCGCGTCGATCTCGCCCGCGATGTCTCGAGCCGTCGGCCGCCGCTCCGTCCCCTTGAAGAACATGTGCTCGGCGAAGTGCGCGATCCCGTTCGTCTCGGCCGTCTCGTACCGGGAGCCGGCCGCGAGCATCACGAAGCAGGAGACGGACTGTGCGTGAGGCATCGGCGCGGTCAGCACGCGCAGGCCGTTCGACAGCGAGTGGCGCTCGAAGACCCCCATCGCGGCCATGGTATAGAGGCACCCGTGGCCGGCGAGAAGATGGAGAGAGCTGTCGCGGCGCAGCCCGAGTGGCTGGCTCAGGTGCCCACTGACCGGCGGCTGCCGGCAGGCCGCATCGCAGTCGTCGGCTGTGGAACCTCGTTCCACGCTGCACAGACGAGCGGGAACGGCATCGACGCTCTCGAGGCCGTGCTCGCGCCGCCGGACGCCGACGTGCTCGTCCTCATCAGCCACGAGGGCGCGACACCGCTGACGCTGGAGGCTGCCCAGGCGTTCTCCGGTCCGAAGTGGCTCATCACCGGCAAGGCGGAAGGGCCGATCGCGTCGGTGTGCGAGGAAGTGATCGTCGCGACGCCCGAGGTCGAGGAGAGCTACTGCCACACGGCGTCGTACACGTGCGCCGTCGCGCTGCTCGCGGCGCTGCGCGGCGAGGACATCTCCTGGCTCCCGGCTGCCGTCGCCGAACGGCTCGCCGGCGAGCGGCTACCGGTCTCGAAGCACCGGCGCTTCGTGATCGCCGGCGCCGGCCGGGACTGGCCGACCGCGCAGGAGGCGGCGCTGAAGCTGCGCGAGGGCGTCCATGTCGCCGCCGAGGCCCATCAGCTCGAGGAGCTCCTGCACGGCCACCTCGCCGCGATCGACGAGGAGGTCCGCTGCTTCGTGCTCGAGGGCGAGGGCCGAGCGGCTGCACGGGCCGCAGAAACGGTCGCCGCGCTCGAGCTCCTCGGCTGCGAGGTGACGCTGATGCCGACGCGCCACCCCGTCGTCGACATCGTCCCCTTCCAGCTGCTGACGCTCGACCTCGCGGCTGCGCGCGGGATCGATCCGGACCTGATCCGTTGGGACGACCCGCGCTGGAAGGCCGCCAGGGATGCCTACGCCTGAGACGACGACTAGCCCGCGCGGGCGATCTTCAACTGGTTGATCCACGCCGAGCGCCGCGACAGCGAGCGGCGCCTACCGAAGACGGTCTCTGAGCCGAAAGACGAAGCGGAGAGCTTGCCAATGCTCGTCGATCGAGCAACTCTTGTTGTCCACCAGGCCGGCAGCGAGGCCGATCTCCTGCACCGCCTCGAACGAGAGGTCGCTCTCGACCCTCGCACCCTTCTTCGGCCACGCGATCCAGAGCCCGTCGGCCGGGGCGAGCGTCGCCTTCAGCGCTGCGAAGCGCGCGTCCAGTTCGGCTCGACTCGTCGTGAAGAAGACAACGACCTCCGCTCCTGGCTTCGCGCCGAGCTTCTGTGACAACGGCGTCCCCGAGTAGTCCGTGCGGCCGCTCACGCCGGATAGGAGCCGAAGACGGTGAAGCGCTGCGCCTGGCGTCGCACCTCCGCGAGCGTCTCGGAGACGACCGGGTCGAGCGGGTGGCCGCTGACGACGGCATCGAAGCGGTAGCGCCACGGCGTCTGCGGGATCGGGCGCGAGGTCAGCTGGACGAGGTCGAGAGCGTGCCGCGCGAACGGCTCGATCGCCCGGTGGAGCGCGCCCGGCCGGTGGTCGGTCTGGAACGAGAACGCGATCCTCCAGTCGGCGCTCTCGCCCAGCACCGTCCGGTTCGAGACGGCGACGAAGCGGGTGAACGCCTCGGGGTGGTCGCCGACGTCCGCCGCCAGGACGACCAGATCGTGCAGCGCCGCCGCCCGCTCGCTCGCGATCGCGACCTCGGTCGGATCGGCGTCGCGGGCCACCTGCGCTGCCGCGTCCGCCGTGGTGCCGGCCGCGATCGCCGACGCCGCGGGCAGTGAGGCGAGCAGCCGCCGGCACTGGTCGAGCGCGACCGGATGGGAGCGCACGATCCGGATCTCCGGCAACGGGATCTCGGCGACGCCGACGAGGAAGTGCCGGATCGGGAGGATCGCCTGCGCGTTGATCGAGGTCGCAGAGTCGACGAGCAGATCGTGCGTCTCGGCGACCGGGCCGGCGATCGAGCTCTCGATCGGCAGCACGCCCGCGTCGACGCGGCCCGAGGCGACCGCTGCGACGACGTCGGAGAAGGACGGGAGCGCTTGCGCCTCCTCCTCCGGGAAGAGGAGCGCGCAGGCTGCAGCGCTGTGGGCGCCTTCGCGACCCGGGTAAGCGACCTTCATCGCGCCCGCCACGCCTCGAGGAGCTCGGCCTCGCGCTCCGGCGTCAAGCCGACGCCCTCGACGGCCGGTGCCTCGGCGGCACCCCTGATCGTCTCCTCGAGCGGCCGGAAGCGAAGGCCCGCTGCGACGGCGCGGCTGACGTCGACCTCGAAGGCCGACCCCGCGATCCAGAGGGGCAGCTCCATCCACTGGCCGACCTCGTGCTCCTGGAGGAACGCGTCCGTGACCCAGGCCGGGTTCGCGCCGGCCAGCAGCTCGCCCCACGGCGTGCCCTCGTTCGTCGCGTTGTAGACGCCGGTGAGCCCCTGCTCGACGGCCTCGATCGTCCAAGAGGCGAGATCGCGGACGTCGACGAACTGCGCGCGCCGCTCGGCCGGGCCCGGAGCGAGGATCTCGCCGTCCCGGGCGAGCCGGTGGGCCCAGTAGGTGAAGCGGCCGGTGGGGTCGTGCGGCCCGACGATCAGGCCGGGCCGGACGATCAGGCTGCGGTCGCCGAAGACGCTCTCGACCTCCGCTTCGCACAGCACCTTCAGGGCGCCGTAGTTCGAGTAGTCGGATGCGACCTCGTCCACAGCCGCGTCGCCCAGCTCGGCGAGCGGGCCCGATTCGTTCCACGCCTCCTCGAAGTTCGCGTAGACCGAGACGCTCGAGACGAAGAGGTAGCGCCCGGACTCCCGCAGCAGCTCCGCCGACGCGCGAACGACCGCCGGCACGTAGCCGGACGGGTCGATCACGGCGTCCCAGGTGCGCCCTTCGAGGGACGAGAGATCGGTCTTCCGGTCCCCCCGCAGCTTCTCGACCTCGGGAAAGAGCTCCGCATTCGTATGGCCGCGATTGAACAGCGTCAGCTCGTGCCCGCGCGCCAGGGCAGCGTCCACGACGGCGCGGCCGAAAAACCTCGTCCCGCCGAGCACGAGAATCCTCAATGAAACCTCTGGATCGCGCGCCAGACCGCCTCGGCCCCGAACTCGAGCGCAGCGACGGGAATCCGCTCGTCCGCCGCGTGGATCAGCTTCGTGAACTGGAAGTCCTCCGGCAGCCGCATCGGCAGGAAGCCGTACGTCTGCACACCGACGCGCGAGAAGAAGCGCCCGTCGGTGACGCCGATCTGGAGCAGCGGCACCGGAACCCCCTCGGGATCGAGCTCGCGGATCACGCCCGCCAGCGTCTCGAAGAGGCCGAGGTCGGGCGCGGACGGACCGGGATCGTGCCGCACCAGCTCGAGCTCGATGTCTCCGCCGACGAGGGCCTGCAACTCCGCGATCAGCTGCTCGGGCGAGAAGCCGGGCAGCGCGCGCCCGTCGAGCTCGAGCTCGATCTCGCTCGGGACGACGTTGATCTTCGCGCCACCGCGGATGATCGTCGCGTTGACGGTGTTGCGCAGCATCGGCTCGATCGACCTGCCCGTCTCGCCGAGCAGGCGCAGAGCCGTGTCCGTCAGCCGCGGCTTCAGGAGCGAGCGGATCACGGTCGACTCCTTCCGCGGCAACTCGGCGGCCAGCCGCTCGACGAAGTCGCGCACGACCGGTGTCACGTGCACCGGCATCCGCTTGCGGTCGAGGTCGTGCAGGAGCTTGGCGAGCCGTGCGACCGTGCCGCCGCGGTTCACCATCGCGCCGTGCCCGCCCGGCCCGCGCACGGTCGCCTTCAGCCAGCAGATCTGCTTTTCCGCGACCTGGATCGGATAGAAGCGCTTGCCGCCGACATGGAGCGTGAAGCCGCCGAACTCGCCGAGCGCGTAGCGCATGCCCGCGAACAGCTCTGGATGCTCCTCGACGAGGAACCGGGCACCGAGGTTCCCGCCGGCCTCCTCGTCCGAGAGGACGACGAGGACGAGATCGCCCGGCAGCTGGACGTTCTCTCGTTTCGCGCGCAGGAATGCATCGACCAGCATCGCCACGCCGGCCTTCATGTCGAGCGCGCCGCGACCCCAGACGTAGCCGTCCTCGAGCCGGGCCTCGAACGGCGGGTGCGTCCAGTCCTGGCCCGCGGTGGTGACCACGTCGACGTGCCCCTGGAGCAGGAGCGGTGGCGCGCCGCCTCCAGGCAGGCGGCTGACGAGGTTCGGCCGCTCCGGATCCTCGGCGTAGACCTGCGTCTCGCACCCGGCCGTCTCGAGCTGCGCCCGGACGAACTCGATGCACGCGACCTCGTCGCCGGGCGGGTTCGTCGTGTCGAAGCGGATCAGCTCCTGCAGGAGCTCCGTGACCGTCAAGCCAGCTCCGCGAGCGCACCCAGGAGCCGGTCGACCTCGTCCGCCGTGTTGTAGTGGACGAACCCGGCCCGCACCGCGCCGGTGCCTTCGAGCCCCAGTCGCTTCATGATCTCGATCGCGTAGTAGTCGCCGTGCCAGACCGCGATCTCCCGCGCGGCCAGCTCGATGGCGACCTGCTCGGACGAGAGGCCCGGCAGGTTGAACGCGAAGGTCGGGACGCGGCCTTCCATCGTCCGCAGCCCGTAGAGCTCGACCGCTGCGGGGAGCCCGTCGAGGAAGCGCTGTCCGAGCTGCGTCTCGTGCCCGACCATCGCCTCCCAGCCGAGCGACTCGACGTACTCGACGGCGGCGATGAAGCCGGCGAGCAGCTCGTGTTGCTGGGTCCCGTGCTGGAAGCGATTTCCGACGGGATCGTCGGCCGCGGGGCGCACCTTGTACGGCGCGAGGCTCTCGAGGAACTCCCGCTTTCCGAACGCAAGCCCCATGTGCGGGCCGAAGAACTTGTACGGCGAGCAGAGCAGGACGTCCACGTCCCAGCCGGCGACGTCGATCGGACCGTGCGGTCCGTAGTGGACGGCGTCCGCCCACGCAAGCGCGCCGGCGCCGTGGGCCAGCTCGACGATCCGCCCCACGTCGGGTGTCGTGCCCACCGCGTTCGACGCGATCGGGAAGGCGACGACCCGCGTGCGCTCGGAGAGCAGCGCCTCGAGGTGGTCGAGGTCGAGCGAGAGGTCGTCGTGCACGTCGGCGAAGCGAACGACGATCCCGATGTCCTCCTCGAGCGCCAGCCACGGCGCCACGTTTGCGTCGTGATCGAGCCGCGTGCAGACGATCTCGTCGCCGCGCTCCAGCCGCCGGCCGAGCGCTCGCGTGACGAGAAAGTTGAGCGACGTCATGCTCTGCCCGAAGGCGACCTCGTCCGGGTGGCAGGAGAGAAAGCGGCCGGCGGCGGCACGCGCGCGCTCGATCAGCTCGACCGTGCGCACGCTCGTCCCGTACGGCGCGCCGGTGTTCGCGTTGTCCTCGCGCAGGTAGCGGGCGATCGCGTCGATCACTTCGTCCGGGCACTGGGTCCCGCCCGGCCCGTCGAAGAAGGCGAGGCGGCGGTCGAGCGCGACGTACCGCGACCGGACGGCTTCGACGTCGAGCAGGGTCGTGCTCATGCGACGTCCTCTCCGTTGACGGTCCAGCGATAGCGCGGCTTTGCCGTCAGCGAGGCGCCGACGAAGCAGTCGCGCTCCGCTTTCGAGAGCAGCTCGCGGACGTTCGCAGGGACGGGCTCGAGGGTGACGTCGAGGTCGACCTTGATCCGGACGAACGCGTAGCGCCCGTCGGTCGTCCGCTGCGTCACCTCGCCGCTCGCGGCGGCGCTCCCCCCGCTCTCGATCTCGACGCGACGCGCGTGATAGTCGAGGCTCGTCAATGAGCAGCGCGCGAGCCCGGCGAGCACGAGATGCTCCGGCGTCCACGCCTCCTCGTCCGGAAGCGCCGAGCCGCCCTCGTCGCTCGACACCGCCCCGTCGCGGCCGAGCGAGACGGCGTAGGAGAAAGTTTTCGCCTGCGCGGCCACGAACCGCAACCTACACTCGACCCGGAGCGCGCCGAAGCGCGGTGTCGTCCGGTCCCGCGCTTACGGTGCGGGCAATGCAACGGCTCCGAACCTTGAGCGAGGCCGAGTGCTACGCCCGGTGCTACGGGTGGCGGGGAGACGACGGCGTGAAGGTGGTCCGTGTCGAGCCCCGGCGTCCGCGTTACGAGACGCCCGTCTCCGGGGAGTTGCTTCGCGCCCTGTTCGAAGACAAGCTCGATTCGCGCGAACCCGAAGCCGCCTAGCTCGGACGTCCCGGATGTCCTCGCGCCCGGCCTGACGGCGATCTTCTGCGGGATCAACCCGGGCCGTGTCTCCGCCGCTGCGAACGCCCACTTCGCCAATCCGCGCAACGACTTCTGGCGACTGCTCCACGCTGCCGGCTTCACGCCCCGCCTCTACGAGCCCGCCGAGCAGTTCGAGCTGCTGCGACTCGGCCTCGGCGTCACCAATGCGGCGTACCGGACGACGCCCGGCTCAGGCGACCTCCGCCAGGGCGACTTCGCCGGCTCCGCGGAACGACTGGAGAGGATCGCGCTCGAGCTCCGGCCGCACGCCATCGGCTTCGTCGGCA
Source organism: uncultured Gaiellaceae bacterium (assembly GCA_963789355.1). Classification (GTDB taxonomy): domain Bacteria; phylum Actinomycetota; class Thermoleophilia; order Gaiellales; family Gaiellaceae; genus Gaiellasilicea. The sequence goes on along the minus strand of CAWBKK010000002.1, from coordinate 480,035 downwards.
AGGAGGCCTACCGCGGGACGTTCAGGGAGCGCCCGGAGCTCGGGCTGCAGGAGCGCCGCCTCGGCGAGACGGCGCTCTTCGTGCTCCCATCGACCTCCCCCGCCAATGCCGCGGTGCCGTGGGTGGAACGGCTGCGGTGGTTTCAGGCGTTCTTCGACGCCGTCTCGACGAAGGGCGCGAGCACGACGTCCCAGCCGCCTGCGTAACGCTCGCGCGGGTCGGCGGCGCCGAAGCCGCGATGCTCGAGAACGACGCGCGCGCCCGGCCCCTCGGGCTCGAAGGTCACTTCGACCTCGGTCCCGCGGGCTTCGCCGATCTGCCAGTCGAGCAGCAGCCGGTGCGGCGGCTCCCAGGCGAGCACGCTGCCCCAGTCCTGCTCGCCGTCGGCTGTCACCTCGAACAGGCGTCCGCCGACGCGGGGCTCGAGAACGACGTCCTTGACGTTCTCGCCGCCGTACGAGTGCGTGCGCACCGGCCACCACGAGGCGATCCGGGCCGTGAAAAGGTCGAAGGCCTCCTCCGGCGTGAAGTCGACGAGGACGGTCTTGCGGATCGCCTCGGTCATGGTCGTAGTCATTCTCGCTCCTTTCGGGCCTCCGCGGCGAAGCGCTCGAGCGCCTCGTCCCAGAAGCTGTCGAAGTACGCGCGGATCCCTGCGAGCCCGTCGGCGGAGACGCTGTAGATACGCCGCGTGCCGTCTTTGCGGTCGACGACGAGGCCTGCGTCCTTCAGCACCCGCAGGTGCTGGGAGACGGCGGGGCGGCTGACCGGGAGATCACCGGCGAGGTCGCCGACCGACCGCGGCCCGCGGCGCAGCGCCTCGAAGATCTGCCTCCGAGTCCAGTCGCCGAGCGCGTCGAGGACAAGTCCGTTCGTGCTCACTTACCGTAAGTATCTACTTACCTCGAAGTCGTGTCAACCCGTCCAGCGGTTCGTGATCGGCGTGCGCCGGTCGCGGCCGAACGCCTTCGGCCGCAGCTTCACGCCCGGCGGGGCCTGGCGGCGCTTGTACTCGGCGCGGTCGATCAGCGCCAGAGCCCGCTCGACGGTCGCCGGGTCGTGCCCCTCAGCCAGCAGCTCCTCGCGTGAGCGGTCGAGCTCGACGTACGCCTCGAGTACGCGGTCGAGCTCGGCATAGGGTGGGAGCGAGTCCTCGTCTCGCTGGTCGTCGCGCAGCTCGGCGGAGGGAGGCCGCTCGATGATCGAGTCCGGGATCAGCTCGCGCCCGGCTCGCTCGTTCAGATACCTGGCCAGCCGGAAGACGTCGGTCTTGTAGACGTCCTTGATCAGCGCGAAGCCGCCGGCGAGATCGCCGTAGAGCGTGGAGTAGCCGACCGAGAGCTCGGATTTGTTCCCGGTCGCGAGCACGAGCCAGCCGTGCTCGTTCGAGAGCGACATCAGCGTCATTCCGCGCACACGCGCCTGCAGGTTCTCGGCCGCGAGACCCGTCGTGCCGACGCCCGCGTCGTGGAAGGCCGCGACCATCGCCTCGATCGGGAGCTCGCGGAAGTCGCAACCGAGGCTGTCGGCCAGCCGCCGCGCGTCGGTCTGCGTACCCTCGGACGAGAAGCGTGACGGCATCGAGACGCAGTGCACGCGCGCCGGCCCCAGCGCAGCGACGGCGAGCGTGGCGACGAGCGCCGAGTCGATCCCGCCCGAGAGCCCGAGCACGACGTCGCCGAAGCCATTCTTGCCCACGTAGTCGCGCAGAGCGAGCACGAGCGCCTTCCGCATCTGCTCGAGCTCGGAATCGAACTCGCAAATCGTGCTCGCACGCGAGAGAGTTTGTGTTGAATCAACACTAGCTCCCAGCTCGATCAGGGTCGGCTCCCGCTCCTCCTCGCGTTCGCGCGCCAGAGCCCGCCGGCGGACGTCCCGCAACCGCCGCCCGATCGCCTCGCTCGGGTCGAGGTCGACGACGAGCAGCGCCTCCTCGAACCCCGCCGCGCGCGCCAGCACCTCCCCTTCGTCGTCGAGCACGACCGAGTGGCCGTCGAAGAGCAGCTCGTCCTGGCCGCCGACGAGATTGCAGAAGGCGAGATAGGCGGAGTTGTCGCGGGCTCGCGTCACCAGCATCTCCTCGCGGTCTTCCGCCTTGCCGACGAAGTACGGCGAGGCGGAGAGATTGACGAGCAGCTCCGCTCCCGCGAGCGCGAGATCGGTCGCCGGTGGCCCCGGCTGCCAGATGTCCTCGCAGATCGTCGGTCCGACGAGGATCTCCCCGTGCCTGAGCAGGATCAGCTCACGACCGGAGGCGAAGTAGCGTTCCTCGTCGAAGACGCCGTAGTTGGGCAGGAACCGCTTGCGGTAGAGCCCCTTCACCTCACCGTCCGAGCACACCGCGCACGCGTTGAAGAGGTCCCGGTCGAACCACGGCGTCCCCACGAGCGCTGTCAGCCCGACCGTCTCCCGTGCGATCGCTCGCAGCGACGCCTCCGCGGCGCGCACGAATCCGGGGCGGAGCAGGAGGTCTTCCGGCGGATAACCGGTGACCGCGAGCTCGGGAAAGAGGACGATCTCGGCGCTCTCGCCGCGGGCCGCCGCCAGTGCGGAGAGAATGCGTTCGCGGTTGCCGTCCAGGTCGCCGACGACAGCATTGATCTGGGCCAGGGCAAGCCGCATCGACAACGGACTCTACCGGTTTGCGACTCTCAGGCGAAAACACCCTCACCATCGACCGGCGCTACCGCGGCCCCCTCCACTCGGGCAACGGCGGCTACACCGCCGGCCGCCTCGCGGCGTTCGTCGACGCCCCCGCCGAGGTGACTCTGCGCCTGCCGCCCCCGCTCGAGCGCCCTCTGGCGGTGGTCGAGGAGGACGGCCGCGTCCTGTTGCTCGACGGGGACGCGCTCGTTGCAGAGGCGCGCCCCGGAGCTCCGGACCTCGAGCCGCCACGAGTGACGTTCGCCGAGGCCGAGGACGCGACCACCCGCCACATCCGCTTCGGGGGCGAGAACTTCTCCGAGTGCTTCTCGTGCGGGATCCGTCCGGAAGACGGACTCTGCATCCACGCCGGGCCCGTGCCCGGACGCGACGTCCACGCCGCTCCCTGGACCGCTCGCGAAGTCTCCCCGGCGGTCGTGTGGGCCGCGATCGACTGCGCCGGCGCCTACGCGGTCGGCGGGCCCGGCCGCGGCGAGGTCGTGCTGGGCCGGATGACCGCCGAGATCCGGCGGCTCCCGGAGGAGGGCGAGCGGTGCGTGGTCGTCGCGTGGCCGCTCGGCGAGGACGGCCGCAAGCTCCACGCAGGCACGGCCCTGCTCACCGAGGACGCAGAGCCGCTCGCGATCGCACGCCAGACCTGGATTCAGCCGAGAACGGGGTAGCGCGACCGCGCCTCGAGACAGTCCGCAGCGAAGACCGCGACGCCGACGTCGCCGGTCCAGAGCGAATAGCGGCCCTCGCCGCGCTCCACCTGGCCGAGGGCGTGTGCTGCGAAGCCACGGGCGCGGGCGAGCCACTCGTCGTCCCCTGTCCGCTGAAAAGCGGCGAGCAGCGCGTACCCGTTGCCCGCCGTGCCGTGGCAGATGCCGGCGCCCTTCTCCGGCGTCGGCGGCCCGGCCTGCCAGACCAGGCCTGCGCCGGCGAGGAGAAGTTCCTCGTCGAGGTAGTCGGCCGCGGCGACCACGATCCCTGGCGCGCCGGCGCACCACTGCAGCCGGATCTCGCCCGCCGCCGACGCCAGCTCCGGTCGCTCGACGTACGCCCAATTCGCCAGCCCGTCCTCGACGAAAGCCGCCCGCGCAAGGATCGCGTTCGCCTCCCGCTCGAGCCGGTCGCGGCACTCCTCGTCGAGCAGCGGCCGCAGTGCCTGGACGTTCCCGACGAGTCCGTGGGCGGTCCCGAGCCCCCTGTATTTCTCGCCGTGCAGATGCTGCGTCCAGTACCCCTCGCCGTCGCGACGTGACCAGAGCGCCTCGGCACCGGACCGGCACGCGTCGCGCCAGCGTTCGTCACCTGTCCGATCGAGCATCGTGCGCGCCGCGACGAGCGTCCCGGGAGTGCCCCACATCACATCCTCGGCCTCGCTCGTCTCGTTCTCACGGATGCGCTCGTAGAGGTCGTCCGCGAGCTCGGCGTCGCCGGTCAACCCGTGCGCGACGAGCAGAATGCCCGTCTCGCCGGAGAGCAGGCCTGCCTCCTTCGTCGTCGGCAGCTCGATCTCCGCCATCAGGTCGGGCTCCCGCCGCCACGCCGCGAGCGTCTCCTCGGCCGCGGCCGCGAGATCCGTCCGCGGCTCTGCATGTCCACGCCTTCGCAGCTCGTCGAGAGCCCAGAGAACCCCAGCCGCGCCGACGTAGAGCGACTTCAACGGCGTCGGCGTCCGCCAGGAATCCCACTCGTTCGCGGGCCAGAGCGACTCCGCGCCGAAGGCTGCGTCCGCGTCGGCGACGATCGCCCTGATCCCGGCGCGCGCACGCTCCTCGTCCCACTCCCCGGCCAGCGACTCGTACCGCTCGGTTTGGTAGAGCATCACGCCGCGCTCGCGAGCTCGAAGAGCGGGTAGCGGCTCGTAGCGTCGAGGCAGTCCGACGCGAAGACGGCGGCGCCGATCGCGCCGAGCCAGAGCGCGTAGAGGGGCGGCTCGCGCTCCGCCTGGCCGAGTGCATGAGCGGCGAAACGGCGAGCCCGATCGAGCCACCGCTCGTCCCCGGTGCGCTCGAAGGTCGCCAGCAGCGCGTAGCCGTTCCCCGCCGTGCCATGGCAGATCCCTGCGCCCTTCCGCTCCTTGTGAGCGCCGGCCCGCCAGGTCAGCTCGGCGCCCGCGAGCAGCAGCTCCTCTTCGAGGTACGGCCCGGCGGTCGCGACGATCCCGGGCGCGCCGTGACACCACTGCAGCCTGATCTCCCCGGTACGGCGATGCTCCAGAGCCTCCCCGGCGGCAGGCGGCCAGTTGCAGCACGGCCCCTCCAGGACGGCATGCTCCGCGAGCACGGCGTTCGCCTCCGCGCGCACGCGGTCCGCCCGCTCGCCCTCGAGGGTGGACAGCAGCGCGTGGACGTTGCCCACGAAGCCGTGCACCGGCCCCAGAGAGCGCGTCTCCTTGAAGCGCCGCTGCGTCCACAACCCCTCCGGATCTCGCCTTGCGAGCAGGGCGTCGGCACTCTCGTCGCAGGCTCGCCGCCACCGCTCCTCGCCCGTCCCGTCGAGAAGCACGCGGGCGGCGAGCAGCGTGCCCGCCGTGCCCCACATCAGCTCGTCGATGTCGTCGGCGTCGATGTTGGCCCGCACGCGCTCGTGGAGGTCGTCGGCGAGCTCGGGTCGCCCGGTCAGCATCCAGGCGACGAGGAGGACGCCCGCCTCCCCCACGAGCAGCGACGACTCGCGTTGTGGCAGGTCCTCGTAGTCGGGGAAGACGACCGGTTCGTGGCGCCACGCCTCGAGCGCCTCGAGCGCGACCACGCCGGGGTCGAGCGTCGTCTCGGCATGACCGCGCCTCCTCAGCGCGTCCAACGCCCAGGCGACTCCGGGCGCGCCCGCGAAGACCGTCGGCTCGGGTTGGCCGGGCGCAACGGGCGTGTCCGGCGGAGCGGGCCAGAGTGGCTGTCGCCTGTACGCCGCGTCGACGTCGGCCACGATCCGGCCGATCGCCGCACGGATGCGGCTCTCCTCCCAGGCGTCCTCCGCGACTGGCTCGAAGTCCTCGGGCCGGAAGAGCACGTCTACTCGCGGCGGAGCCGGATCGCGTTCAGGTCGTCCGCCAGGATCCTTTCGATCCGCTGCTCGAGCTCGTCGACCGGGTCGTGCTCGGCGTGGATGTAGCGGCCTGAGAGGACGTCGAAGCGTCCGGACGCGAGCTCGCGGACGAGCCGCGGCGCCAGCTCGGGCGGCGTCCACGGGGCGTCGTCCGAGAAGTAGCCCTCCGTCATCTCGGTGCGCACGAGTCCCGGGCTGATCACGAACACGGGGATGCGACCCTCGAGCCCGTTCGCGAGCGTCTCGCCGTAGCGGCAGACCGCCGCCTTGCTGGAGGTGTACGCGGTCGCGCTCGCGCCCGGCAGGTACGAGGCCCCGCTGCCGGTGATCACGATCCTCCCGCGGCCGCGCTCCAGCATCCCGGGAATCACCGCGGAGCAGGTGAGATGAACGCCGAGGACGTTCGTCTCGAACACGCGCCACCACTCGTCGAGGTCGGCTTCCCACGCGTTCTCCTCTCGCAGGCCGACCCCGGCGTTGGCGACGAGCAGGTCGAGCTCGCCGGCCGCCGCGACCATCCGTTCGACGTCCTCACGCTTGGAGACGTCGCCGACGACCGCGGCCCCACCGATCTCCGTTGCGACCTCATCCACCTGCTCGGCTGTGCGGCCGGTGACAGTCACGTGCCAGCCGCCCGCGGCGAGCTCGCGGGCGATGCCCGCGCCGATCCCGCGGCCACCGCCGGTGACAAGGGCTCTAGACGGCATTCGCGATCTCCTCCAGGGTCTCGGGGTTCTCCAGGGTCGAGAGGTCGCCGGGATCCTGACCGAGCGCCTTCGCGCGCACCGCGCGACGGACGATCTTGGCCGAGCGCGTCTTTGGCAACGCGGAGACGAACAGGATCCGGTCGGGAGTGAACGCCTTCCCGAGGGAGGCGGCAACGGCGGCCTTGATCCCGTCGGCATCCTCCGCCTCACCCGGCTTCAGCGCCACGAAGATCCAGGCCGTCTCGCCCTTCACCTCGTGGGGAACGCCGATCGCCGCGGCTTCCGCAACCGACGGATGGTCGAGCGCCGCCGACTCGAGCTCGGCCGGCCCGATCCGCTTGCCGGCGATGTTGAGCGTGTCGTCCGAGCGGCCGTGCAGGAACCAGTAGCCGTCCTCGTCGATCGATGCCCAGTCGCCGTGCGTCCAGACGCCGGGAAAGCGGCGCCAGTAGGTCTCGAGATACCGCTCGTCATCGCCCCAGACGCCGCGCGTCATCCCGGGCCACGCGCGCGTGCAGACGAGCTCGCCGACCTCGCCGAGCAGCGGCGTCCCCTCGGGCGAGTAGACGTCCATCGCTTGGCCGAGCGCCGGGAAGCCGAGCGAGACCGGCTTCGTCGGGTCGGTGAGCGCGACGGAGAGAAAGCAGGCGCCCACCTCCGTGCCGCCCGAGATGTTGACGATCGGGATCCGGCCGCCGCCCGCGACGTGCTCGTTCAGCCAGTCGTAGGGACCGGCGTTCCACGGCTCCCCGGTCGTCGTGATCGACCGCAGCGACGAGAGGTCGCGCTCGGGAAGGCCCTTGGGGATCAGCGCTCGGACGAGCGTCGGCGAGACGCCCAGCATCGTCACCCGCTCCTCCTCGACGAGCGTCCAGAGCCGGTCGGCGGGCTGGTCGGGCGCGCCCTCCATGTAGATCACGGCCGCACCGAGCGCACCGGCACCGACCACCGTCCATGGCCCCATGATCCAGCCCATGTCGGTGACGAAGAGGACGCGGTCGCCCGCCCTGATGTCGGACTGGTAGGCGGCCTCTCGCGCGATCGAGAGCAGGAAGCCGCCGTGCACGTGCAGTGCGCCCTTCGGACGACCGGTCGTGCCTGAGGTGTACGCCAGCAGATACGGGTGCTCCGCTTCGACCTCGAGCGGCGGCAGTTCGCCAGGACCGAGCTCGACGTTCCAGCTGCGGTCGGCGCGCGACCACTCGACCACGTGCTCGACCGACGGCGCCTCGCTCAGCGCCTCCTCGACCGTCTCGCGCATCGGCACGCGCGCGCCGCGGCGGAGCGAGTAGTCGGCGGTGATCACGGCCCTCGCACCGGAGTCTTGGAGGCGCTGGACGACCGCCGGCGCGGCGAAGCCGGAGAAGATCGGCACCTGAACGGCGCCGATGTGCGCGCACGCGTGGGAGGCGACGGCGGCCTCGGGCGCCATCGGCATGTAGATCGCGACCCGGTCGCCGGAACCGACGCCGAGCTCGACGAGCGCCTCGGCCAGCTTCGTCACCTGCTCGGAGAGCGCCGCGAACGTCCACTCGTCGCGGAGGCCGTCCTCCGTCCGGAAGACGGCGGCGACCGCCTCGGGCGTCCGCTCGGCCCACACGTGCAGGCAGACGTGCGCGATGTTCAGCCTGGCCCCCTCGAACCACGTCGTCCACTCGATCCCGCGCGAGTCGTCGAGGACGCGGCCCCACGGCCGTGCGAGCTCGAGCCCGAGGTCGTCGGCGACCGCGCGCCAGAAACGGTCGGGCTCGTCGATCGAGACGCGGTGAAGCGCTGCATAGTCGTCGCAGCCGAGGGCTCGCGCCAGCCGGCTGATGGCCGCCTCTTCGAGCTGTGCGGGCGTCGGCGTCCAGGCGAACTTGACAGGTTCGTTAGCGTTCACTAACTTAGTGTCCGCTAACCATACGTTTGAGAGGTCGTCATCGCGCTCGCAATCTTTTCAGAGGAACGACGGAAGTGGTGGACGCTCGCCGCGGTCTCGTTCGGGCTCTTCATGATCATGCTGGACAACACGGTTGTGAACGTGGCGCTGCCGGCGATCCAGGCCGATCTCGGCGCCGACCTTTCGCAGCTGCAGTGGATCGTCACCGGCTATGCGCTCAGTTTCGCGGCGCTGATGCTGATCGGGGGCAAGCTCGCCGACGCCTACGGCAGGCGGCTCATCTTCGTGGCCGGGATCCTGCTCTTCACGGGGTCCTCGCTCTGGTGCGGCCTCGCGGACTCGGGCGAGATGCTGATCGCGGCGCGCGTCATCCAGGGGATCGGTGCCGCACTGATGAACCCGGCCACGCTGTCGATCATCGCCGCCACGTTTCCCCCCAAGGAGCGGGGGATGGCGATCGGGATCTGGGCCGGCGTGTCGGCGCTCGCGCTCGCGATCGGCCCGCTCGTCGGCGGTCTCCTCACCGAGCACCTGAGCTGGCACTGGATCTTCTTCGTCAACGTCCCCGTCGGGGCGATCGCGATTGCGGCCGGCTTCCTGCTGATCCCGGAGTCGAAGGACGAGACGCACCAGAGCCTCGACTTGCCCGGTCTCTTCACCTCGGCGCTCGGGCTGTTCGCCCTCACCTACGGCCTGATCGAGGCGAACGAGTACGGGTGGACCTCCGGTCGGATCGTCGGCTCATTCGTCGTCGCAGTCGTCTCGCTGGTCGCGTTCGTCGTGATCGAGCGGCGGCGGCGGTCGCCGATGCTCGACTTGAGCCTGTTCCGCAGCGGCACCTACACCGGCGCGAACGTCGCGATGCTGCTGGTCGCGCTCTCGATGTTCGGAGTCTTCTTCTTCGTCTCGCTCTACATGCAGAACGTGCTCGGGTACTCGGCCGTCCAGGCCGGCGCAGCGTTCCTGCCGATGACGGTGATCATCATCCTCGTCGCCCCGATCGCCGGCAAGGCCTCCGACAGGTACGGCTCGCGCTGGTTGATGACGATCGGGATGGTGCTGCTCGGCGTGCAGCTGCTCTACCTCTCGCAGCTCAACGCCGACTCCGGCTTCTGGAATCTGGTGCCGGGCTTCCTCGTCGGCGGGCTCGGGATGGCGCTGGCGATGACTCCGACCGCCGCGGCGGCGACCCGCTCGGTGCCCGTCGAGAAGTCCGGTGTCGGCTCGGCGGTCTTGAACGCGATGCGGCAGGTCGGCGGCTCGGTCGGGATCGCCCTGATGGGTGCGATCGTCGCCAACGCAGCCGCGGGCAGGCCCGGCGTCGACGGCTTCATGGCCGGCTTCGAGCGTGCCCTCTTCGTCGCTGCGCTGATCGCGTTCGCGGGGTCGATCGTCGCGTTCGCCCTCGTCCGGCAGGAAGACGTGACCGAGCCGGACGCCGTCATGGAGCTCGCCACTTGACGGCGACGCGACTCCCGGCGGCCGAGCGACGCGAGGCGATCGTCGAGGCCGCGCAGCGCGTCTTCGCGGAGGGAAGCTACAGCGGCGCGACGACGGCCGAGATCGCGCGCGAGGCGGGCATCTCCGAGCCGATCCTCTACCGCCACTTCGCCTCGAAGCGAGAGCTCTACTTCGCGTGCCTCGACGTCGCGTGGGGATCGCTCCGCTCTGCGTTCGAGGCCAAGCTGGCCGAGCTCGGCGACCGCGAGGCGGTAACTGCAATCGGGCAGGCGTCCCGCGAGTTCCACGCCTCCGGGGGAATCAAGCCCGTGACCCTCTGGATCCAGGCGCTGACGGAAGCCGGCGAGGACGCGGAGATCCAGGCCTTCCTGCGCGCCCAGATGCGCGAGGTGCACGACTTCGTCGCGGCCGCCGTCCGCCGCGCCCAGACCGCCGGCGGTGTTCCCGCCGACCGCGACCCGGATGCAGAGGCATGGATCTTCGTCGGCGCCGCACTCCTGCTCTCGTTCGCAGACCGCCTCGGCGGCCTGATCGGCCCCGACGACCTGGCCCGGATCGCCTCCGAGCGCCGCCGCTGGCTGACAGGCGAAGGCTAAAGAGCGATGAAACGTCCCCGGCTGCGGCTCCGGGGACGTTTCGTGAGGCAAGCTGCCACTGGGCGACACTCCGAGAAACGTGACCCTGCGGCTCGATCACGGCCCTGCGGTTGCGGCGGTCGCCTTCGTCGGTGGCGCGCCCTTGCACTCGAGCCTGGCGTCGGTCGGTGCAAGTTGGCCGCACTGTAGGCCCCCTGTCCAAAAAAGTCAAGTAGCCCGGTCAAGTGATTTCCGCTAGATTCGCTTCACCATGCGATCGGCGCCGCTTGACTTCCGGAAAAATCCCCGCAAAGGGGTACGCGCGCCACTCCACTTCCCGCTTGACTCAGTCAACCGAGTGAACCGAGGTATGCCGTCCCCATGACCGAAACCACCGCCGCCCACCGATCCGCCGCCCCCGCCGCCCCCTCGGGCGCGCGTCTCGGCGATCGCCTCCGCCTTCTCCGCGTCGCCGCCGGCCTGACCCAGACGGACCTCGCCGGAGACCGCTTCTCGAAGGAGTACGTCAGCCAGATCGAGCGGGGCAAGACCCGCCCCACCGCCGACACGGTGGAGTGGCTGGCGCAGCGCCTCAACGTCGATCCGACCTTCCTCTCGAGCGGCGTCTCGACCGACGAGCGCAGCCGGGTCGAGGCCTTGCTCGCACGTGCCGAGGCCCTCTCGAAGGCGTATCGCTACAAGGAGGCCGTCGACGCCTACGAGGACGTTCGGGCCGCGGTCTCGGCGACGAACTCGATCGAGCTCGACGTCCGCACCCGTTCCGGAGAGGCCTGGGCGCGGCTGCAGGAGGGCGACGTCCGGACGGCAATCGACCTGCTGAACAACGCGCGGGCCCTCGCTGAGGGATCCGTCTTCTCGGACGTCGACCGAGCGGAGATCGTCTTCCGGCTCGGCGTCGCCCGCTACAAGCTTGCGAGCACGTCGACCGCTGTTGCGCTCCTCGATGAGGCGCTGTCGCTCGCCCAGAGCTCAGACCTCCCGTGCGACGGGCTCCGGTCGGACATCTACCACTGGCGCTCCCGCTGCCATCGTCGCCAGCGCGACTTCGAAGCCGCGCGGGAGGACGTCGAGCTCGCGCTCGAGCTCGCGCAGGGCGTCGACGACCGCCGCAAGATGGCGGACGCGTACTTCCAGGCCTCGCTCGTCGCCGAGCGCACGGGCCACTGGGTGCTCTCCCGCAACTATGCGGAGCGCGCCAAGAATCTCTTCCAGGAGCTCGACGACGAGCGCACGGTCGGCCGGCTGTTGAACAACCTCGGCGGCCTCAGCCTGATGCTCGGAAAGCCGCACGAGGCGATCGAGCAGCTGAAGGCATCGTTCGCGGTGGCGGTCGAGGCCGATTCGCAGGCCGACGCCGGCCAGGCGGTCAGCAGCCTCGCGATGGTGCATCTGCGCCTGGGCGATTGGGAAACGGCCGAGGAGAACGCGCGCGAGGCGCTGCGTCTGCTCGAGGGCCGCGAAGACTTCCTCGACGAGATCGGCCAGGCGCAGATCGTGCTCGGCCGCTCGCTGCTGGAGCGGGAACGCTTCGACGACGCGGAGCAGTCGTTCCGCGCCGCCGATGCGACCTTCGAGCAGCTCTCGTCGATCAGCCACCGCGCTGGGGCGTGGGTGGCGTTGGGAGACCTTGCCGCGCGGCGCGGCGAGGACGTTGAAGCAGCTCGGCTGTACCGGAATGCCGCCGAAGCCCTTCAGGACATGCGGTTCTAGAAACGGAAAGGAGGAGGCAAAAATGAAGACTCGTATGCTGTTCCTTGCCCTGACGGCGTCAGTCCTTTTCGCCTCGTGGGGTGCGGCCCTTGGTCGCTTCCTCAGTTGGTCGGACGGAAGCTAGTCCCGGCGATCCTAGAACCCTGGGCCTGGCTAGACTCGCCGCGTGCGACTTGCCGCGGCTCTCGGTCTAGCCGCCTGCTCCATCGCGGCAGGCTGCGGCGGCTCCTCCTCAGCGCAGGAGGAGCCGGTCGCCCCGACCCTCGAAGCGCTCTGGCGCGCTCCGGGCGAGGATGTCTCGATCGTCCCGGGCGGGTCCGACTTCGGCGCGGGCACGGTCCGATTCACCTTCCTCGTGATCGACGGTCAGGGTCGCGTGGCCACTCGCCCGAAGGCGAAGGTCTGGCTCGCCCGAGGGTTGAAGTCGAAGCCGTTCGCGCAGACGACCGCCACCGCCGAGCCGATCGGGGTCGCCGGGAGCGAACCGGGCGAAGCTCAGGAGATCTTCGTCGCCCGCCTGCAACTCGACGAGCCCGGGACCTACTGGCTGCTCGCCGAGCCGGTCGGCGGCCGCAAGATCCAGGCGCTCGGGAACGTCGTCGTCAAGGCCGAGACCACAGCTCCTGACGTCGGCGAGAAGGCCGTCGCCTCGGAGACCCCGACCTTGGCGAACGCGACCACCGAGCAGCTGACGACGTCGAGGACGGTCGATCGCGAGCTCTACCGCAGCTCGGTCGCGGGAGCGCTCGCCGCGAAGTCCCCATTCGTGGTCGTCTTCGCGACGCCGAAGTACTGCACGAGCCGAACCTGCGGCCCTGTCGTCGACGTCGTCAGCACGGTGCGCGAGCGGCACGGGAACACGGGGATCCGCTTCATCCACGTGGAGATCTACGAGGACAACGATCCGACGAAGGGCGAGAACGGCTGGGTGCAGGAGTGGGATCTGCCCTCGGAGCCGTGGGTGTTCGTCGTCGGGTCGGACGGAAAGATCCGCGACCGCTTCGAGGGCACCGTCTCCGTGCGCGAGCTCGACGCCGCCGTCGGCCGCCTCTAGTTTCCCGCGTTTTCCGGTCGGGCACTAGCAGGCGATGAGCATGAGAGGACGCCGTACCCGGCGCGCGCTCGAGGTTGGCCGCGTCGCCCGTCGCGGCCGGCTCCTGCGCATCCTCGGGGAGGTCGGAGCCGTCGGGAACAAACCTGTGACGCGCGAGAGCGCGCGGGCGTTCCGCGAGGGGCTCGAGGAGCTCGGAACGACGTTCATCAAGCTCGGCCAGATGCTGTCGTCGCGGCCGGACCTGCTCCCGGACGTCTACATCAAGGAGCTCGAGCAGCTCGTCGACGACGTGGCGCCGTTCCCGTTCGAGGAGGCACGTCGAATCATCGACGAGGAGATCGGGCTCGAGATCTTCGCCCGGCTCGACGAGGAGCCGCTTGCGTGCGCGTCGATCGCGCAGATTCACGGCGGCCTCCTGCGCACGGGCCGCGAGGTGGTCGTCAAGGTGCGCCGCCCGGGGATCGAGGACGAGGTCGCACTCGACCTCGAGCTGCTCCGCTCCCTGACGTCGTTCGCGGAGGGCCGCTCCAAGACCGCCCGGCTCCTGCAGCTGTCGGCGCTGGCGGACGAGCTGGAAGCCCACCTCACGGCCGAGCTGAACTTCGTCGAGGAGGCGCACGGGTCCGAGCTGATCGCGCGGATCCTCGCCGACCGCGAGCACTTGATCGTCCCGGCCGTGATCCATCCGTACGTGACCGACAGCGTGCTCGTCCAGGAGCGGATCGTGGGCGAGCGTGTCACCGAAGGGCACGGCCTCGACCCCGAGGTGGCGGCCGTACTCGCGCGGGAACTCTTCGGCGCCTACGTCCAGCAGATCACGGTGCACGGCGTCTATCACGCCGATCCGCACCGAGGGAACTTCCTGCTCACCGAGGACGGGAGGCTGGCCCTGCTCGACTTCGGCCTCCTCGGCCGGCTCGACGACGACACCCGGCGCGCACTGGGACTGCTCCTGCTCGCACTCGCGCAGAACCGCGCCGACGACGTCGGCGACCTGATTCTCGGGCTCTCCCTGACGACGCTCACCTCGGACGAAGCGGGCTTCGTCCACGATCTGCGCCGGAAGCTGCCCCGCTATCACTGGCGACCGCTGAGCGGGATCGGCGCCGGCGAGGCTCTCGCCGATCTGCAGCGGATCGCACTCGACCACGGGATCGCGCTTCCGACCGGGTTTGCGCTCGTCGGGAAGACTCTCTCTCAAGCCGACTCGGTCGCCCGCGCCCTCGATCCCGAGCTCGATCCGATCGAGCTCTTCGAGGAGGACGGCGTCGAGGTGATGCTGCGCGAAACGGAGCGGATGCTGGAGCCCTCGAACCTCCTCGCCCTCGCCTACACGCAGGCGGAGCCGCTCCTGCGGATGCCGCGGCGCCTCAGCCAGCTCGCCTCGCGGCTCGAGACCGGGACGCTCCGGCTCGGAATCCAGCCCACCGGCCTCGAAGAGCTCGAGCATGTCGCCCGCTCCGTCGCGAACCGGCTCGGCGCGGCGATGATCATCTCGGCGCTGCTCGTCGCGTCGGCGCTGATGGCGCGAGTGAACGACACGATCGCGGTCGTCGGCTTCATTCTCTCCGTCTCGCTCGGGCTCTTCGAGCTCTGGCGGATCCTGCGGACGCCGGGCGACCTGTAGCGCTTACGCGATCTTGCCGCTCGAACCGACGCGCTCGATCACGACCTGCGGGACACGCGCCCGGGGGCTGAGGCGAAGGCACATCCGAACCACCTCCGCGCAGTCCGCGGGCTGGATCATCTCCTCGCCCGGAAGGCCCGCGAACTCGGCCATCGGCGTGTCGACGAAGCCCGGGCAGATCGCGATTGCCCGGACGCCGTCGTCGTCGAGGTCGGCGTTGAGCGAGTGCGTGAGCGAGATCACAGCGGCCTTGGTCGCGGCGTAGATCGGCAGGATCGGCACCGGCTGGGTGCCCGCGATCGAGGCGAGGTTGACGATCCAGCCCTTCGTCGCCCGCAGATGCGGAATCGCAGCCTGAGAGACGAGCACGAGCCCGCGCAGGTTGATCGCGAGCTGCCGGTCGATGTGCCTGAGCTGGGCGTCCTCGACGCGGCCGGCGATGCCGATTCCGGCGGAGTTGACGAGCACGTCCAGGCCGCCCGTGCGCTCGACGTGCTCGCGCACGACGCGCTCGCAGTCCTCCGGCTTGGAGACGTCGGCGGCGTTCGCGGTCGCGCCCACCTCGGCGGCGGCCGCCTCGACCTTCTCCGCCGTCCGAGACGCGAGCGTCAACTCGAAGCCCTCCTCGCGGAGCATCCGCGCGATCGCCAGCCCGATGCCCGAAGAGCCCCCGGTGATCAGCGCTGACGGCACGAGTTTCGACTATCGCAGAAACGGCAAGGAGTCGACCGCAGAATGCAGAACCTGGGGTGCGGATACCCCAGGCTCCTCCTCTCCCCTGAGAATGCAACGGCGGCTCCCCGGCCGCCGTTGCGTGTTGGTGGACGCTCCCCTGCGTCCAGGAGCAACGGCAGCGCGTATTTTGGAGCCGTGCCCCAGAGCCTGACCTCTCTCGCCCCCAGCGGTGGCTGCGCTGCGAAGTACCCGGCGGCGCGGCTCGAGGAGCTGCTGCGCGGCTTCGTCCCCGCCGAGGCGGAGAACCTGTTGGTCGGGCTCGCCCCCGCGGACGACGCCGCCGTCTACAAGCTCGACGACGAGCGGGCGCTCGTCTTCACGCTCGACTTCTTCCCGCCGCTCGTCGACGATCCGGCGCTCTTCGGCCGGATCGCCGCAACGAACGCGCTCAATGACGTCTTCGCGATGGGCGGCTCGCCGCTGCTTGCACTCTCGATCGCAGCCTTCCCCGAGAGCCTGCCGAACGAGACGCTCGCCGCGATCTTCGGCGCCGCCGACGAGCAAGTGCGTGCCGCGGGCGCGATCCTGGCGGGTGGGCACACCCTCCGCGACGACGAGCCGAAGTACGGGCTCGCGGTTGTCGGCACGGTGCACCCCGAGGGCTTCTGGGCCAAGAGCGGCGCACGACCCGGGGACGCGCTCTTCCTGACCAAGCCGCTCGGGACCGGGCTGCTGCTGCACGCGGCGCGTGAGGGCAGCCGGCACGACGAGGGTCTTGCGGAGGCGACAACGCGCGATGACGACGCTGAACCGGGACGCCGCCGACGCGCTCCGGCCTTTCTCGCCGAACGCCGTCACCGACGTCACGGGCTTCGGCCTGCTCGGGCACGCGCACGAGCTGGCGGAGCGAAGCGGAGTGCGGGTCGAGCTCGACGCTGCCGCGCTGCCGTTCTTCCCCGGAGCGCTCGAGCACGCCGCAGCCGGCGTGCGCACGGGCGGCGACCGCCGCAACCGCGACTTCGCCGGGCCGCATGTCGAGGCCGACGGCGTGCCGGAAGGGGTACTGGCGCTCGCCTACGACCCACAGACGTCCGGCGGGCTGCTCGTCTCGCTGCCGGCGGACAAGGCGGCTGTCCTCGGCGCGACCTTCGCCGAGCGCGGGCTCTTCAGCGCCCGCGTCGGACGGGTCGTCGAGGGCGCCGGCATCGCCCTTGCGTAAGTTCGGGCCGCTCACCCCGGCTCGGTACGCGCGGCTCGCGCTCGCCTCCGCCGTCTCGCTCTACGTGATCGTGCTCACCGGTGCGGCGGTGCGCTTGACCGGCTCCGGGCTCGCCTGCGAGTCGTGGCCCGGCTGCCAGGAGGGCGCGTTCTTCCCGGCTGTCGGCGAGCACTCGTCGATCGAGTTCGGCAACCGGGTGATGGCACTCTTCCCGATCGCTCTCTCACTCGCGGCCTGGATCTTCGCCCACCGCACGTCCGGGCTGGGTCGCTGGGTCCGGTGGCTGGCCGGCTTCACCTTTCTCGGCACGATCGCGCAGGCACCGCTCGGGCTGCTGACGATCCGGCTCGACCTGCACCCGCTGATGGTGGCGACGCACTTTCTGCTCGCCCTCGTCGTCCTCGCGACCGCGACGGTCGTGGCGGTCGAGGCCTGGGGGAACGCGCACGGCCGCGTCGAGTCGCCGGTGCCGCGCTGGCTTCAGCTCGTCGGCCTCGTCCTCGCGGGCGCGTGCGCGATCCTCGTCGTGACCGGGACGCTCTCGACGGCGGCGGGACCCCATCCCGGTGACAGCGCCGAGATCGAGCGCTTCTGGAACCTGCTCGACGCCGTCTACATCCACGTGCGGGCGACGGCCGCGTTCGGGATCTCGTTTCTGCTCCTCCTCGTCTGGCTCTTCCGCAACCGCGCTCGCGCAGGGGTGCTCGCGCCCGGAGCGGCGATCCTGCTCGGGTTGCTGCTGGTGCAGATGGCGGTCGGGGAGCTCCAGTGGCGGAATCAGCTGCCGTGGTGGCTCGTCCTGATCCACGTCGGGCTGGCCGCGCTCGTGTGGGCGTGGACGGTCGCGCTCGTGACCGCCCTCTGGCGCACCCCGCGTACACTCACCTCATGAGCGAGCTGCGCATGGTCGACAGACCCGCGCTGCGGCAGCCCGTGCTCGTTGCGGCGTTCCGAGGGTGGAACGACGGCGGCCAGGGAGCGACGCTCGCGGCCGGCTATCTCGCCCGGATCTGGGAGGCGGAGCGGTTCGCGGACATCGATCCCGAGAACTTCGTCGACTTCCAGGCCAATCGCCCGCAGGTGTCGCTGGACGAGGGGCTCACGCGCCGGATCGAATGGCCGGAGAACGTCTTCTACCACGCCCGCATCCCCGGCACCGAGCGCGACATCGTGCTGCTCATCGGCGTCGAGCCCAGCCTTCGCTGGCGGACGTTCAGCAAGCTCGTCGTCGATCTTGCGCGCGAGCTCGAGGCCGGGCTGCTCGTCACGCTCGGCTCGCTGCTCGCCGACGTGCCGCACACGCGCGCTGCGCCGGTGACAGGGGCGGCGAGCGACCCCGAGCTCGTCGCGAGCCTCGGGCTCCAGCATTCCCGTTACGAGGGGCCGACCGGGATCGTCGGCGTGC
Organism: uncultured Gaiellaceae bacterium; assembly: GCA_963789355.1. Classification (GTDB taxonomy): domain Bacteria; phylum Actinomycetota; class Thermoleophilia; order Gaiellales; family Gaiellaceae; genus Gaiellasilicea. The sequence goes on along the minus strand of CAWBKK010000002.1, from coordinate 462,002 downwards.
TCCAGGACGTCTGCCGCCGCGAGGGTATCCCGGCCGCGAGCCTCTGGGCGGCCGTGCCCCATTACGTCTCGCTGGCACCGAGCCCGCGCGCGGCGCGAGCCCTCTGCGACCGCCTGGCGCAGCTGCTCGAGGTCCCGATCGACACGACCGAGCTCGTCGAGGCCGAGGAGGCCTACGTCGAGCAGGTGACCGAGGCGATCTCGAGCGACGAGTCCGGCGAGACGGCCGCGTACGTGACCGAGCTCGAGAAGCGCACCGACGAGCTCGATCTCGAGGAGCACGAAGACCTGCCCTCGGGAGACACGCTCGCTGCGGAGCTGACGCGGTTCCTGCGCGAGCGCGACGCCGAGACCGGCGAAGACGCGCCCCGCGAGCAGTAGGAGGGTTTGGCGGAACGGCGCTCGTCGCCGGGGTGCGATGGTCGTTTCGAGGCGGCCGGCGCGGCCCGGGGCTCAGCCGCTGTCTCGCCAAACCCGCCTAGTCAGGCGAGCAGCCGCACAACCGTCTCGACCTCGAGCCGCTCGACGATCTCGTCCGCGTGGCCGAGGCGCTCAGGAGGCGCGGAGCCGAGGACGGCCGCGCAGCGCATCCCCGCCGCCTTCGCAGCGGTAACCCCGAGCGGCGTGTCCTCGACCACGAGCACCTCCGACGGCTCGATCCCCCCGCCCAGCCGGGTGAGCGCGACGAGATAGCCTTCCGGATCGGGCTTCGTCCGCGTCACGTCTTCAGCCGCGATCGTGAGCGAGAGGTGACGCGTGAGCCCGGCGGCCGCGACGACTCCGTCCAGCACCTCGCGTCTTGCGGTCGTAACGATCCCGACCGGCATCAGCGTAGCCGCCGCGGCGACCGCTTCTCTCGAGGCGAGCGGCACGGTCGAGCCGTCGCCGGCGACCGCGAGGAAGCGGGCGATGCCCTCGCGGACGAGCTCGGGATCGCTCTCCCCGAGCCACTTCTGCACCCCTTCCTCGTCCGAGAGCCCGGCGAGCTGCTCGAAGTACTCGTCGCGCGTGATCGGCCGCCCGCGCGCGGCGTAGAGCTCGCGGTAGACCTCGAACCAGATCGGCTCGTCGTGCGAGAGCGTGCCGTTGAAGTCGAAGAGGACCGCCCGGATCACTGTGCGGAGGCGAGGGCGGCCCGGCAGCGGCGTTCGACCTCGGCCGCCCCGACGGTCCCAGCCGTGCCGAGGTTGCTGCCGAGCCCCACGGCGAGCGCGCCTGCGTCGAGCCAGGGCCGCACGCCATCCGGGGCAATCCCGCCGGTGACGAGCAGGCGCAGCTCGGGCAGGAGCGGGCGGAGCGCGCCAAGGTAGCTCGGGCCGGCCAAAGAGGCCGGGAACAGTTTCACCGCCGCCGCTCCCTCCGCCTCGGCGGCCGCGAGCTCCGGCGGCGTGAAACCGCCCGGGATCGCCGGGAGGTCGGCAGCCGTCGCCGCGGCAACGAAGCCTGGCGGGCTCCAGAACGAGACGACGAGCGACGCGCCGGCCTCGGCCAGCCGCGGCACGTCGGCGGCGTCGCGGACGGTGCCGACCGCGACGAGGAGGCCCTCCGCGACGAGTGGGCCGATCGCAGCCTGCACCCCGGGCGTCGACATCGTCAGCTCGACGATGCGGCAGCCGGCGGCCGCCGCAGCCCGCGCCGTCGCGAGGGCGTCGTCGGCATCGCTGCAGCGGAGCACCGGCAACACCCGCTGGCGGGCAAGCTCGTCGATGACGTTCACGCCGGTACCGTCTCGTCGAGCTCGGACGCGCGCGGATAGGCAAGGGCGGCGCCGAACGAGCGGCACGAGAGCGTCGCCGCAGCGACGGCACGCGTCAGCGCCCGCTCCGGCGAGGAACCGACGACGCGCTCGGCGAGATAGACACCGGCCAGTGCGTCCCCGGCGCCGGTCGCGTCGACGGTCTCCACCGTAGGCGCCGGCACGCGAACCTCCAAACCGTTCACGAACGCGACGGCGCCGCCGGCCCCGAGAGTGATGACGACCTCGGCCGGCCCGGAGACGAGAGCCTTCGCGATCTCACCGGGACCGACGGCGCCGAAGACCACCTCCGCCTCCTCGAGCGAGACGAAGACGACGTCCGCAGCCCGCGCGCACGCCGCGACCTCGTGCACGTCGCCGTGGAGAGCCGGGCGGTGATTGACGGCGAACGAGACCCGCGCACCCCGCTCGCGTGCCAGCCGGGCGGCGAGGCGGGCCGCTGTGGCCGCGGACGTCGAGATCGCGAGCGTGATCCCTGTGAAGTGAAGTGCATCGAGCCCGTCCAGGAACGAGGAGGTGACGTCGTCGCCGGAGAGACGGCTGCCGGCGGAACCGCGGCGGTGGTAGTGAAACCGGCACCCGCCCGCGGCGAGTTGCTCGTTGACGTAGATCCCGGTCGGAGCCTCGTCGAACGCGACGGCATCCGTCTCGACGCCGCTGCGCCGCCAGAACTCGAGCAGCCTCCAGCCGAGCGCGTCCTCCCCCACCCGTCCGCAGAGACGCGCGCCGCCCAGCCGGGCGGCCATCACCGCAGTGTTCGCAGCGTCGCCGCCGTAGCCCGCGCGCGGCGGAGCGTCGGGTGTCGCCTCGTCGATGCCGAGCTCGAAGAGGCCCTCGCCGACCGTGCCGATCATCGAGCCCTCGCGTCGACCGGCCAGCTCCCGGCGAGCTCGCCGTCGCGCACGAGCGCGATCTCGGCGAAGAGGTTGGAGACGGCGCAGGCGTGGTTCGGGACGATCCGGACCTGCTGGCCGAGCTCGAGCGCATCGCCGTTCGCGAGCTCGACGTAGCCGTGCTCCTCGTCGAGCTTGACGAGCGTCGACTCGGGCGCCTCGAGCACGAGGCCGAACCCGTCCGCCGCCGAGCGGTCGGAGGAGAGGGCCTTCGAGCCCGCGTCGAGGATGGCCCTGGTGCGGGAGGGGCGGCTGACGACGGTGGCACAGATCGTCAGCGCGACATCGTCGACCGTCGCCGCGCCGGCGCCGACGGTTGCCCGGTCGTGGTAGGCGTACGTTCCGGCCCGGTATTCCGTCACCGTCGGTCTGAGCTCGTCCGCCGACCACATCGCCGGGGTGCCGCCGGCGGACACGGTCTCGACGGTCAGGCCGCGGCGTTCCGCCTCCTCGACGGCAGCGGCGAGAAACTGCACCGCCCCGACGGGCGCGGGATACGTGAGGAACCCCGTGAACTCGAGCGAGTCGGACCGGTCGACCTCCACCGCGAGGGAGGCGGCTGCGCTCGGCGTCGAGACGCCCATGCGCCCGTGCCCCGTGTCGCACTCGACGAGCACGCGCAGCCGCTGCCCCGAGCGCGCGGCGGCCTGGGCAAGACCCGGGAGGACGCGAGAGTCGTCCACCGCGACGGCCACCGCCGCGCGTTCGAGCAGTCGCGCGAGCCGCGCGAGCTTGTGTTCGCCGAGGACGTTCGTCGGCACGAGCACGTCCCGGAGACCTGCGTCGGCCATCGTCTCGGCCTCGCCGATGGTCTGGCAGGTGAGACCCACCGCGCCGAGCTCCAACTGGCGGCGCGCGATCTCGACGGACTTGTGGGTCTTCACGTGCGGGCGGCAAGTGAGGCCGAGCTCGTCGCACCGGCGTTGCCAACGGGAGAGATTCCGTTCCAGGCGGCCGAGGTCGACGACGGGCGCCGGTGTCTCCAGCTCGAGTGGGCTCACGCCCCGACTCGGGCGACAGCCTCGATCTCGACGAGCAGGCCGGCCGGCAGCGACACGCCGACGGTCGTCCGGGCCGGATAGGGCTCGGAGAAGAACTCGCGGTAGACCTCGTTGAAGCCCGGGAAGTCGCCGAGATCGGCGAGGTAGGCGTTCACCTTCAGCACGTCGGCGAGATCGGCCCCTCCGGCACGCAGGCATGCGGTCAGGTTCACGAGCGCTTGGCGGGTCTGCTCCTCGATCCCGCCCGGGACGAGCTCGCCCTGCTCGTCGAAGCCGACCTGGCCGGCGGTGTAGACGAGGTCGCCGTCGACGACGACGGGCGAAAACGGCGCCTGCGGCCGGGCAACTCCGTCCGGTTGGGGTGTCCGCTTGCTCACCGGGCAAGCGTAACCTTCGTCAGCCGCTCGGGACTGTCGGCATCGAGCCCCTTCACGCGCGCGAGCGCGGCGGCGAAGAGCTGGCCCGGAACGACGGAGAGGAGCGGAGCGAAGATCCGGTCGCCTGCGTCCGGCACCGGGAGGGAGTACGAGGCGCCCTCGATCTGGCCCGCCGCGCTCCCGCTCGCGACGATGGCGGCGCCGGCCATGCGAGCCCGGGCGGCAGCCTCCACGACCGCGCCCAGGCTCTCGTCGGGCGAGGCGATCGCCCAGACCGGGAAGAGCGGATCGAGCGCAGCGAGGGGGCCGTGGACGAGATCCGTGGCCGTCAGCGGCTCCGCCGCGACGCGGCAGGTCTCGGTCAGCTTGAGCGCGATCTCGCGGGCGGTTGCGTACTCGAGCCCGCGGCCGATCACGAACATCCGCCCGACGAACGCACACGCCGCGGCGATCGGCGCGACCGCGGTCTCGAGGGCGGGGAGGCACTCGGCGAGCAGAGCAGCGACGCGACGGAGGCCCTCGGCCACCTCCGGCCCCGGCCGACTGCGCCGGCTGCGAGCAGCGCGAGCGCGGCCAGCTCGTTCAGGTAGGTCTTGGTTGCCGCGACCGCACGCTCCGGGCCGGCCGCGAGCGGCAGGACGAGCTCCGCCGCCTCCCCGAGCTCGGAGGCGGGATCGTTCGTGAGCGCGATCGTCAACGCTCCGCCGGCGCGGGCGCGCGCGACGTACTCGACGACGTCGGGCGTCCGGCCGGACTGCGAAAGCGCGATCGACCGCCGAGCCGCTGAAGTCGATCGACGGCGTCGTAGTAGACGGTCAGCGAGATCGAGTCGCGCAGCGCCGTCCAGCCGGGCAGCAGTCCGAATGCGTAGACGCCGTACGAGGCCGCGTTGTCGGACGTGCCGTGACCGACCAGGCGAACGACGCTCGGTGCGCGCAGCGCCAGTGCCGCTCGCGACCGTCTCGAGCTCGCGCTCCTGCTCGAGCAGCCGGACGAGCGCGCGCGGCTGCTCGCGGATCTCGCCGAGCATGACCTCACCGGACATCAGGCCGGGATCCTCTCGCCGGTGTCCGGATCGAAGACGTGCGCCTCGTGCGCGCGCGGGCGCAGGTGGACGCGCGCATCGCGCGTCGGGCGACTGCCTCGTCTCGCAGCGGGCGACGAGCTTGATCTCCGCGCCCGCGACGTCGGCGACGCAGAAGACGTACGCGTCGGCGCCGATCTCCTCGACGACCTCGACGCGTGCCGGGATCCCGTCGCCGGCGAGCTCGAGCGACTCCGGCCGCAGGCCGAGCACGATCCGGCTCCAGCCCGAGCCGGCGACGGCGGCCGGCAGCGCGACGGTCTCGCCGCCGAAGGGGACGGAGCCGTTCGTGCCGAGCGGAAGCTCGCAGAGGTTCATCGCCGGCGAGCCGATGAAGCCGGCGACGAAGGTGTTCACGGGCCGCTCGTAGAGCGTCCGCGGCGGCGCGCACTGCTGCAGCTGCCCGTCCTTCAGCACCGCGACCCGATGGCCGAGCGTCATCGCCTCGGACTGGTCGTGGGTGACGTAGACGGTCGTGACGCCGAGACGCGACTGCAGCGCCGCGATGTCGGCGCGCATCTGGACGCGCAGCTTCGCGTCGAGGTTGGAGAGCGGCTCGTCCATCAGGAAGACGCTCGGCTCGCGCACGATCGCCCGGCCCATCGCGACCCGCTGGCGCTGGCCGCCCGAGAGCTGGCCGGGCTTGCGCTGCAGGAACTCGGTCAGGCCGAGCAGCTCGGCGACATCGCGGACGCGGCGTTCGCGCTCGGACTTCTTCACCTTGGCGATCTTGAGCGGGAACGCGATGTTCGCCTCGACCGTCAGGTAGGGATAGAGCGCGTAGTTCTGGAAGACCATCGCGACGTCGCGGCGCTTCGGCGCGCACGTCGGTGACGTCGCGGCCGCCGATGCAGGATCGCGCCGGCGTCGACCTCCTCGAGCCCGGCGAGCATCCGCAGCGCGGTCGTCTTCCCGGAGCCGGACGGGCCGACGAGGACGACGAGCTCGCCGTCGCCGATGTGGAGGTTCAGCGCGTCGACGGCCGGCGCGTCGGTGTCCGGGATAGATCCGCGCTCGCCTGCGACGAAGCGCACGTCAGCCATCCGTCGGTCTCCTCTTGCTCGTGACCGTGATCGTCGGCCTGCACCGGTTGCGAGCGCTCCACTGCCTCCGCGAGCTCGACGCGGGCCCGGGCCTGGGCCTCGGCGCCGGCGCCGAGCTCGTCGAGCCCGAGCAGCGCGGCGCCGACGACCGGCGCCGACGCCGTCGGGTGCACCTGGATCGACGGCCCGACGCCGGTGAGACCGGCGGCGATCGGCGTCGAGCACGCGGCCGTGCGCTGACTTCAGCAGCCCGCCGCCGAGCACGACCTCGACGGGCTCGTCGGTCAGCTCGAGCCGCGTCAGCGCGGCCCGTGCGAGCGCCGACGACCTCCTCGGCGAGCCGGTCGACGATCCCGGCGGCGACCTCGTCGCGCTCGGCCTCGGCGAAGACGAGCGGCGGCAGCTCGAGCACGCTGCGGCGCGGCGATCCGGCCGACGTGGAACGCCTCGGCCAGCTCCGGTCGGCGTCTCGAGCCCGAAGTGGGCGGGCACGGACTCGCTCGAGGCTCGTCTTCGGGCCGCGGCCGTCCTCGCTGCGCGCCGCCGCCGACACCGCCGCCATGCCGACGTCGTAGCCGCCGCCCCAGTCGCCGCGTGATCTCGCCGAGCGCCGGGAAGCGCGCCTGGCGTCCGTCGGGGGCGACGCCGACGCAGTTGATCCCGGCGCCGCAGACGACCGCGACGCCCCAGCCGCGCTCGGTGCCGGCGCGGAGGACCGCGAACGTGTCGTTGCCGACCGAGACCCGCTCCGCCCAGCCGCGGGCGCTCACGAGCTCGCTGCAGCTCGTGCTCCTCGGCGGGGAAGTCGACTCCGGCCAGCAGGAGCTTCCCGATCTGCGGCCACCGGCCCGTTGTTCGCGCCGCAGGCCGGCCTGCTCGACCGCTTCCTCGAAGAGCCGCTCGAGCACCTCGAGGCAGCCGTCGACGCCGAGGTGGTGCGGCGAGCTGAGCGGGCCCGCGGACGAGCGAGAGCAGACGCGACCGTCGGCGGCGACGAGCGCGAGGTCCGTCTTCGAGTTGCCGCCGTCGACGGCGAGGACGATCGGTGCGGTCATGCCGCCACCGGTCTTTCCGCCGCCGCAGCAGGCGCTCGACGAGCTCCGCGTTGAGCGGGTGCTGGCCGATCAGCGGATGCGCGAGCAGCGCCTTGCGCGCGATCGCGGCGTCGCCCGTCACGGCCGCCTGAGCCGCCAGCCGCTCGTACGCGGCGACGTGCTGCGCGAGACCGAGCAGCTCGGGCGCGAGCGGCGCCTGCGGCAGCGGGACGAGCCGGCCGGCCTCGACGCGCGCCGGCACCTCGACGACGTCGTCGTCCGCGAGGCCGGCGAGCGTGCCGTCGTTACGGACGTCCACCTCGTGCACGGCGCCGTCGCCGCTGACGAGCGACGCGACGAGACCGGTCGCGGCCTCGCTGTAGAACGCGCCGCCGCGCTGCTCGAGCAGCGCCGGCTTCTCGTTCAGCGCCGGGTCGCGGTAGAGCTCGAGCAGGTCGCGCTCGATCTCGGCGACCACCTCGGCGCGCGGCGCGCTCGTCGAGCTGCTCGGCGAGGATCGCGTCGTGGCGGTAGAAGTACTGGAGGTACGAGGACGGGACGACGCCGAGCTCCTCGAGCAGCCGCAACGGCAGCGCCGCCTGCTCCGCGATCTCGTCGCCGTGCGACGCCATCAGCTCGGGGAGCACGTCGCGACCGTCGACGTGCACGGCCCGGATCCACGTCAGGTGGTTGAGCCCGACCTGGTCGACGATCACCTCGCTCCGGCTCGACGCCGAGGTGCCGGGCGAACGAGCGCTGGAAGCCGATCGCGACGTTGCAGAGGCCGACCGCGCGGTGGCCGGCGTCGAGCAGCGAGCGCGTGACGATGCCGACCGGGTTCGTGAAGTCGACGATCCAGGCGTCCGGCGACGCCAGCTCGCGCACGCGCTCGGCGATCTCGAGCACGACCGGCACCGTGCGCAGCGCCTTGGCGAGGCCGCCGGCGCCGGTCGTCTCCTGGCCGATGCAGCCGCAGGCGAGCGGCACGGTCTCGTCGGAGAGGCGCGCGGCCTGGCCGCCGACGCGGATCTGGACGAGCACGAAGTCGGCGCCGTCGAGCGCGCGGTCGAGGTCGCCCGTGACGGTCAGCTCGCCGCTCGAAGCCCTGGCGCTCGAGCATCCGCGCGGCCAGCCCGCCGACGACCTCGCGCCGCTCCGGGTCGATGTCGTGGAGGACGAGCTCGCCGCACGCCGATCCGGTCGCGCTCGCGCGAGAGCCCGGAGACGAGCTCGGGCGTGTAGGTCGAGCCGCCGCCGACGACCGCGATCTTCATCCCTTCACGCCCGTCAGCGTGACGCCTTCGACGAAGGCGCGCTGCGCGAGGAAGAAGAGGACGATCACCGGCAGCATCACGAGGATCGTCGCGGCCATGACGAGGTTCCACTGCACCTGGTGCAGCGAGCGGAACTGCGAGAGCCCGATCTGGACGACCCAGTTGTCGGGGTTCTCGCCGACGTAGAGCAGCGGCAGGAAGAAGTCGTTGAAGCAGTAGAGGACGGAGAAGAGCGCCACCGCCGCGATCGCCGGCTTCGCGAGCCGGACGACGACGGTCGTCAGGATCCGGAACTCGCCGCAGCCGTCGACGCGCGCCGCGTCGAGGTACTCCTCCGGGATCGTCAGGAAGAACTGGCGCAGGAGGAAGATCGCGAACGCGTCGCCGAGCCAGACCGGGATGATCAGCGGCCAGAGCGTGCCGACGAGGTCGAGCTTCGCCCACATCACGTAGAGCGGCACGACCGCGACCTGCGGCGGCAGCATCAGCGCGACGAGCACGACCAGGAAGACGGCGTCGCGGCCCTTCCAGCGCAGGCGCGAGAGCGCGTAGGCGACCGGGATGCTCGAGACGCACGACGCCGAGCGTCGCGAGGCCGGCGTAGATCATCGTGTTCAGCGTCCACTTCAAGCAGCGGCGACTTGTGGAAGACCTCGGTGAAGTTGCCCCACTCGAACGTCTTCGGCCAGAGCTCGGGCGAGAGCGCCTGGTTCGTCGTCATCAGCGCCGTCAGCGTGATGAAGACGACCGGCGCGAGGAACGCGAGCGCGGCGGCGATCAGCAGGCTGTGCTCGGCGACCGCGATCGAGGAAGCGCTGCCGCCGGACGGCGCGCGGCAGCTTCCGGCGCTCGAACGGAGCGGCGACCGCGCTCATCGCACGGCTCCCGAGTAGTGCACCCAGCGGCGCGAGTTCCGGACGATCAGCGAGCGTCACCGCGAACGCGACGGCGAGCAGCAGCATCGCCATCGCCGAGGCGTAGCCCATGTTGAAGAAGCGGAAGCCGTGGTAGTAGAGGAGCACGGGATAGAAGAGCGTCGAGCCCTCCGGGTAGCCCTGCTCGAGCGTGCTGACCGTGCCCGCCTGCGACGCCTGGCCGGCGGCGATCGACGCGGCGACGTACGCCTGCGTGAAGTACTGGAGCGCCTGGATCACGCCGAGGACGACCGCGAAGAGGATCACCGGGCTGATCGTCGGCAGCGTCACCCAGCGCAGCCGCTGGAACGCGTTCGCGCCGTCGAGCTCGGCCGACTCGTGCAGGTGCTTCGGCACGTCGAGGATCGCGGCCAGGAAGATGATCATGATGTTGCCGACGCCCCACATCGCGAGCAGCGTCAGCGACGGCTTCGACCACTCCGGCGCGTTGAACCAGAGCGGCCCTTCGATCCCGAGCTTCTCGAGGCCGATGTTGACGCGGGCCGGTCGCCGGGTTCAGCAGGTAGACGAAGCCGAGCGTCGCCGCGACCGGCGGCGCCAGCGCGGGCAGGTAGAAGATCGTGCGGAAGACGCCGGCGCCGGTGCGCGCGCGGGTCAGCATCAGCGCGATCCCGAACGCGAACAGCACCTGCAGCGGCACGGCGATCCCGATCAGCCAGAGCGTGTTCCTGACCGCGGTGCCAGATCTCGGGGTCGTCCCTGAAGCAGGTAGCGGTAGTTCGCGAGCCCGACCCAGCGCGGCGGGTTGAGCAGGTCGTAGGAGTGGAGCGAGAGGTAGGCGCTGTACACGAGCGGATAGCCGATGAAGACGGAGAAGCCGACGAGCCAGGGGCTCATGAAGGCGAAGCACGAGGCCGCGGCGGCGCCAGGCCGCCCGCCGCTTGGCCCGCCGGCGGTCGAGCGCCGGGAAAGCCGGGGCGGCGGATTCCGCCCCGGCTGCCGGCGTGTCGATCACGGGAACGCCGCCGCCCGACTGCTTGAGCTTGGCGTCGATCTGCTTGTCCACGTCCTGCAGGCCCTTCTGCAGGTTGCTGACCTTGCCCGACTGCCACTTCGCGAGGAAGTTCGCGAACGTGTCGAGGTAGGCCGAGCCCGGCCGACGTGATCGGCGTCGTCTGCGACTTCGGGTTCGCGAAGATCTTCGTGAACGTCGCGAAGTTCGGCGTCCGGCTTCAGCTCCTTCGACTTGGCCGCGGCCTTCGTCGAGGGGACGTTGCGGATCCCGTTCGAGAACTGCGCGAGCGCGTGGTTGTTCGTCGTCAGGTACTTCGACGAGCGCCCAGGACGCGTCCTTGTTCTTGCGCGTTCTTCGGGATGCCGATGATCGTGCCGTTGATGTAGCCGGAGCCGTAGAGCCGAGCGGCTGCGACGCCGTCGACCGGCATCGGCGCGGTGCCGTACTTGCAGCTCGGGATGCTCGGCGGCGATGAACGCGACGCGCCACTCGCCGTCGATCATCATCGCGAGCTTGCCCGGTCTCGAACGCGTGCGAGGCGGAGAACTCGTCGCCCGCGCCCGCGTTCCACTTGACGAGGTTCTTGTGCCCGTAGTAGTCGATCGAGGCTCTTCTGCCAGCGGAGCAGCTTCGGCCACGCGGGTCCGTGCCGAGGGTCGACTTGCCGTTGCGCGTCGAACCACTTGCGCGTTCACGAGCGGCTGATAGGCGCCGGCGGTGTTCTGGTAGAAGCCGAAGAACGGGTTGTAGCCGACGACCTTCAGCGAGCCGTCGGCGTTCTTCGTCGTCAGCTTCTTCGCGTACGTCGTCAGCTCGCGCGAGCGTCTTCGGCGGGCCGCTTCAGCCCGGCCGCCTTGAACATCGCCTTGTTGTAGTAGAAGCCGTACACGTCGGCGAGCAGCGGCAGCGCGCAGCGCTTGCCCTCGTACTGGGTGTAGTACATCGTCGCCGCCGGGAAGATGCTCGTGCTGATCCCGTCCCGCTTCAGGTACGGAGTCGAGGTCGATCCAGCCGCCGGACGGGCAGTAGATGCCGACGTTCGCCGACGTGAACGAGCTGACGACGTCGGGCGCGTTGCCGCCGCGGAGCGCGGCGATGATCTTGTCGTCGTTGATGCCGCCGACGACCTTGACCTCGCACGGCCGCGGTCTTGCGGTCGTACTCGGCCACGACCTTCTTGAACTCGTTCAGCTCGCGGGCGCTCCACCCGACCCACACGGTCAGCGTCGTCGTGGCGCGGCCTTCGCGGCAGGGCGGCCGACGTGGCGTCTCGGCACATCTGCGGAAGCCGCCGTGCCGAGCACGAGCGAGGCGAGCAGGATGACTGCCGTCGCTACGCGTTTCATCTGACCTCCCCTGGTCGCCGGCGGAGAGATCGCTCCGGCGACCTGTTAGTTAAGTTTACTGACGTGACTCTGCACCTCTCGGCCGCGGAAGTCAAGGTCTCGGCGAAATTTCCCGTTCGGCGGGCAAAACGAGTAAGGTTCACTTCCACGATGGCTCGCAGCGCCGCAATCCCGCCGCTGCTCAAGGACCTGAACGAGCGCACCGTGCTCGACGCGATCCGCTCCGGCGCGCCGATCTCGCGCGCCGAGATCTCGCGCCGGGCCGGGATCTCGAAGCCGACCGTCTCGCTCGCGCTCCAGTCGCTCCTCGACGCCGGCCTCGTGCGCGAGACCGAGCCCGACCCGGGCCGGCCGACCTACGGCGCCACCTTCTTCGAGGTCGTTCCCGAGGCGGGGCTCGTGCTCGGGCTCGACCTCGGCGCGCGCTTCCTGCGCGGCGCGATCTGCGACCTGCGCGGCGAGATCCGCGCGCGGCAGGACGTCGAGCTCGACGGCGCCGACGCCGAGGGGGCGATCGACGCGATCGCCGGCCTCCGCGTCTCGCTCGCCGAGGCGAGCGGGCTGCCCGCCGACCGGATCGACGGCGCCGTCGTCGGCGTGCCCGGGCGTCGTCGACGCCGACACCGGCCGGCTGACGCTCGCGACGAACGTCCCCGGCCTCGAGGGCCGCGACTGGGCGAGCGACCTGCGCGACGCGGCTCGAGCTGCCGGTGACCGTCGAGAACGACATCAACCTCGCGGCGGTCGGCGAGCGCTGGCGCGGGATGGCGCGCGGCGTCGAGGACTTCGTCTTCCTCTCCGTCGGCACCGGCCTCGGCGCCGGGCCTCGTCCTGCGCGGCGAGCTGCACCGGGGCCGTCACGGCGCCGCCGGCGAGGTCGACCTCGTCGCGGCCGGGCGCGACGAGGAGATCGACCCGTGCGCGTCCGCGATCTCGGCGCTCGCCGAGCGGCTCGCGGCCGAGCAACGGCGACGCCACGACGGCTCCGCGCCACCGTACGACGTCCGCGGGATCTTCGCGGCGGCGCGCGACGGCGACGAGGTCGCGCGGGCGGTCGTCGAGGAGGAGGCGCGCCGGATCGCGCTTCACATCGCGCCGATCTCGGCCGTGACGGACATCGCGCTCGTCGTCCTCGGCGGCGGCATCGGCGTCAACGCCGACCTCCTGCTCGACCCGATCCGGGACCTCCTCACCCGCTGGCTACCGTATCCCCCGCGCGTCGAGGTGTCGAGCCTCGGCGACGCGGCGGTCCTGACGGGCGCGCTCGCGGTCGGCCTCCGCTCGGCGGTCGACAACGTCTTCGCGAACCGTCGCTCGGTCCGTGCCTACGCGCTACTCCCCGCTCGAGCGCGCCCAGAGGTTGATGTCGGCCTCGGTCGCGTACTGGTCGATCTCGTCGAGCTCCTCGTCGGCGAAGTCGAGTTTGTCGAGCGCCGCGACGTTCGCCTCGAGCTGCGCGACGCTGCTGGCGCCGATCGAGCGCCGAGGTGACGCGCTGGCGTCGCGCAGGATCCACGCGAGCGCCATCTGCGCCAGCGTCTGGCCGCGGCGCTGCGCGATCTCGTTCAGCGCCCTGCACCTTCGCCCAGCGTCTGCTCGTTCAGCTGGTCGGGCGAGAGCGAGAGGTTGCGGCTCGCGCGCGAGCCCTCCGGGATCCCGTTCAGATACCGGTCGGTGAGGAGCCCCTGCGCGAGCGGCGAGAAGGCGATGCAGCCGATGCCCTCGTCCTCGAGCACGTCCAGCAGCTCGGGCTCGATCCAGCGGTTCAGCATCGAGTACGACGGCTGGTGGATCAGGAGCGGCGTCCCGAGTGCGCGCATGATCGCGGCCGCCTCGCGCGTCTTCTCCGCCGAGTAGGAGGAGATCCCGGCGTAGAGCGCCTTCCCCTGCCGGACCGCCGTGTCGAGTGCGCCCATCGTCTCCTCGAGCGGCGTCTCGGGATCGAACCGGTGCGAGTAGAAGATGTCGACGTAGTCGACCCGCATCCGCGCAAGCGACTGGTCGAGGCTCGCGAGCACGTACTTGCGCGAGCCCCATTCGCCGTACGGGCCGGGCCACATGTCGTAGCCGGCCTTGGTCGAGAGCAGCGAGCTCGTCGCGGTAGGGGCCGAAGTCCTCGCGGAAGAGGCGGCCGAAGTTCTTCTCGGCCGACCCGTACGGCGGCCCGTAGTTGTTCGCGAGGTCGAAGTGGGTGATCGCCGAGGTCGAAGGCGCGACGGAGGATCGCGCGGCCGTCTCGAGCGGGCGGTCGTCGCCGAAGTTGTTCCAGAGCCCGAGCGAGATGGCCGGCAGCTGCAGTCCGCTGCGGCCGCTGCGGCGGTACTGCATCTGCTCGTAGCGCTGGGACGCCGCGGACGTACACGGCCGCGACCCTAACCGAACGTGAAGGCGTAGGCCGCGACGCCCGGCGTGAAGCGCAGCTCGAGCAGGTGGTCGCCGATCCGCGGCCGCTCGACGAGCGTGTAGAGCCTGTCGCCGCGGACTCGTACGCTTCCGTTCCGGCTTCCCGTCGACGAGCACCTCGACGGTGCCCGTTCCCGTGAGCACGAGGTAGACGTCGCGGGCGCGGTACTGGAGCCGGAGGCGCGGCGCTCAGTCCCGCCACCGCCCGCTCGTCCTCCACGGTCCAGATCCCGCTGAACGCAAGCTCGTTCTCGGCGAGCCCCCGTGGGAAGGTGTAGGCGTGCGACTCGTCCTCGACGACCGGATCGCCGGCGTTGCGGGCGAGACGCTCGTAGCCGAGGTAGCTCTCCGGCGTCACCAGCCCGCTCGGGCTCTCGTCGGCAAGCTTGGAGGCAGGCGGTGCGTTGTCGCCGATCAGCGTCCTGATCGCCTCCTCGGTCTCGGCGTAGTCGCCCTCGCCGAAGTGGAAGTAGCGGACGTGGCCGCTCCGGTCGATCAGGTACTTCGCGGGCCAGTACTGGTTGCGCCACGCACCCCACGTCGCCAAAGTCGTTGTCGAGCGCGACCGGGTACTCGAGCTCGAGCTTGCGCACGTTCTCGCGGACGTTCGACTCGACCCGTTCGAATGCGAACTCGGGCGAATGCACCCCGACGATCGTCAGCCCGGCCTCGCGATAGCGCTCGTCCCACTCCCGGATGTACGGCAGGGTGCGCAGGCAGTTGATGCACGAGTACGTCCAGAAGTCGATCAGGACGACCCTGCCGCGCAGGCCCGCGAGCGTCAGCGGCTCGGTGTTCAGCCAGCTCACGATCCCGCTGAACTCGGGCGCCGGGCCGTAGTTCTCGAGCTCGTCCGTCGCAGCGCCGATCGCCTCGGGATCGCGGCCGCCCGTCAGCTCCCGCAACTCGCGCTGAGCGGCGCTCGAGCGCTCGAAGCGCTCCTGGAGCGACTCCGTGTAGCCGGGCAGCGCCGTCTGGAGCTTCCTGTCGAGGCCGAATGCGATCGCGAGTGCGGCCGCGGCCACGAGCACGCCGGAGACGCGGCGGACGGTGACGGCGTTGGCGCGGAACGCGCGGGCAGCGCGGGCGCCGGCGAACGCGATCGCGAGCATCGGCACGGCCGCGCCGGCCGCGTAGGAGAGCGTGAGCAGGACGCTGTCGAAACCGACGTCGCGGCGGGCCGCGATCACGGTGACGGCCGCGAGCACCGGGCCGGCGCAGGGCACGAAGACGAGGCCGAGGCTCGCTCCGAGCAGGAAGCCGCCGCCCTTGTCGCCCCCGCTCCGTCGCGTCAGGAACTGCAGCGGCCGCGCGAGCCACTCGGCGACCTGCGGCACGAGCAGCGAGACCGCAACGAGGAAGAGGAGCCCGATCGCGAGGTTCCGCAGCAGGTCGTCGGGCAGGCCGAGGAGATCGAGCAACCAGGCCGCGAACAGGGTGAAGACGGTGAAGCTGACGACGATCCCTGCGACGATCGCGAGTGGCCGGCGGCCGGTTGCGCCGCCCGCGAGCACGATCGGCAGGACGGGCAGGACGCACGGGGAGAGCGCCGTGACGACACCCGCGACGAACCCGATCGCGAGCAGGAGGAGCATCGTCCGTTCTTCGCTACTCGGGCGCGGGCGGTTCGGGCACGGACGCGCGGCTCTCCGCCGAGCCGGCGGGCTTACGCCGTCGCCGGCGCCGCGGCTTCGGCTTCGGCTTCCCGTCGGCGCCCTCGGCGGGTGCGCCGCCGTTGGACGTGGCCGAGCCCTCGCCGGCCGGCTGCGCCTGACCGTCGCCGGGCTTCTTCTTCCGCTTCCGCCGCCGTGACTTCCGCGACGGCGTCTTCGGCGTCGGCAGGTTGTCCGCGAGCGCGTTCGCGATCTCCTTGATCTCGCCGATCTCCTCGCGGGCCCGGTCGAGCGCGTTGTTGGCGCGCGGCGTATAGCCCTCGGAGGACGCGAGCAGTGCTGCGCCGACGTCGAGCGGCAGCGCCTTCGCCACCTGGATCAGCTTGTGCACGTTCTCCTCGTGCCGGTGCCCGCGCGAGTTGGCGACGGCGCCGAGCAGCCGCTTGGCTTCGGGGAACTCGGCGCTCGCGCGGCGGTCCTGCACCTTCCGGGTCGTCTTCGCGAGCTTCCAGGTCCAGCGCTGGAGGATCTGGTCGGGCGCGTTCGCCTTCCCCTCGCCGATCGCGCGCAGGAGGATCCGGACGCCGGCGGCGCGATCCTTCTCCCAGGGCGGCGCCTGACCGACCAGGGTGACGAGGTCGTCGAAATCGGCGCGCTCGACGATCATCGAGACACGGTCCTGCAACGCGGTCATCCGGAGGCGCCGGTTCGGGTTCTCGGCCGCGCAGACCGAGAGGAACGTCTCGAGCGCCGGCTTCGACGCGCGCGCCTCGGCGAACTTCTTCGCGAACTCGGCCCGCTGGTCGAAGCGGATCTGGCGGCCCGCGATCGTCGCCCAGTAGCGCTGCTCGTCCTCGTCGAGGAACTTCGGATCGATCCGCTGCCACTCGCGCTGGATCACCGCCAGCCGCCGGGCGACGTCCGCGGTGACCGGGACGAGCCACGGCGCCGGCGAGAGACGGCGGCGGGCGCGGCGCTGGACGCGGCGCCGCGGCGCAGGCGTCACGCGCGCTCCCTCGCGGTAGAAGTCGGACTCGAGCAGCGAGTGGAGCGAGACGACGCGGTCGTTGTGCGTGGCCGACTTCGGCGTGAAGTCGACGACGATGCCGGCCTCCTTGCGCGGGTGCGTCCGCATGATCCGGCCGATCCGCTGCTGGTAGACGCGCTTGGAGGCCGTCGGGGCGAGGTGCATGCAGACGGTCGCGCGCGGCGAGTTCCAGCCCTCGGCGAGCAGCATCGCGTTGATCAGGACGTTGATGTCCCCGCGCTCGTAGGCGGCGAGCGTCTCGGCGAGCTTGACCGGCGGCGTTCGGCCCGAGACCGCCTCCGCCTTCAGGCCGGCAGCACGGAACTCCTGCGCCAGGTTGTAGGCATGGTCGACGCCGGCGGCGTAGACGATCCCAGGCGTCGAGTCGAACCGCTCGCGGTAGAGGCTCGCGGCGGCCTGGTTCAGGGCCTGGTGGTCGAGTGCGGCGGCCAGCGCCCGCTCCTCGAAGTCGCCGCCCACGATCGGGACTGCATTGATCGCGGCTGCGGGCGGGACCCGGAGGCAGCGGAGTGGCGCGATCAGCCCGCGACGCGCCGCGTCGGTCAGCGGGAGGTCGTCGACCGAGGCCGGGAAGACGTCGGAGACCTGCTTCGCGATCAGCTGCTCGGTCGCGGTCATCCCGATGTAGAGCGGCTCCGAGAAGCTGCGGATCGCGGCGCTCGTCTTCTCGCCGAGAGCCGTGTGGGCCTCGTCGCAGATCACGAGCTGGTACGCCTCGCGCGAGACGGAGCCGGCGTGCCGCGCGAACCAGGCGTACGTCTGGATCGTGATCGGATCCTCGCGCGACGCCGTCTGGTCGCGCAGGATCGCATCGACGAACCGGTCGCCGTAGCCCTCGGTGGTCAGGTCGCGCTGAAACTGGGTGACGAGCAGGCGGCGGTGGGTCAGGATCAAAATCCCGAGCGTCCGCGCCGCCTCGACGAAGCCGGCGGCGGCGATCGTCTTGCCCGACGCGGTCGGGTGGCGGAAGCGGTAGCGGCGCACCGCTCCTGGATCCTCGCCGGTGAACCCGGGCTCGTCCTCGGCCGCGGCATCCTCGTCGGCAGGCTCGAGCTCGTCCTCTTCCTCGGCGTCGTCGGGCTCGAGCTCCGGCTCGGCGTGGCCGTTGCCGTTCAGATCCTCGGCCTGCCGCTGGTTCGCGGCGATCAGCTCGGTCAGCATCCCGGCGAGCGCGTCGATCTGGTGCTTGCGCAGCTCGGTGCCGGAGGCGGTGGCCGGCGGCTTCGAGCTGAGCACCCGCTCGAGCCCGATCAGGAGGCCGAAACGAACCTTCCACCTGGACGAAGGAGTCCGCAGCCCGCCTTCGATCTCGGCGAGCGCTTCGTCGAGTGCGGCGCGGCGGGCAGTTCCGGGCGCAAGCGACTCCGCCGGATCCTCGCCGGGATGAAGGAGGGGCTCGCCAGCCCACTCCTGCGCGCGGAGCGCGTCAGCGGTCAAGCCACCGGACGCGTCCGACGTGAGTGTCGGGTTCAGTATCGCTTCTGACATCTGCGCAGCACGAAGACTGATGTGCTGCTTTCCTCAGGAGTGCGCGCTCGTGCTCTTTTGCCCTCTGAAGCCGACGAACGGCGCCCTCGGAGCATAGCCGAACTTTCGGCCGTCGGTAAGGCCCTATCCTGCGTGGGTGGCCGACTGGAACGAGCTCCGAAGGGCCGCGGTGACGCGCTACGAGGACGGCGCCGCACGGCTGCCGGACGATCCCGACGCGCGCCAGAAGCAGCTGACGCGGATGGGGAACGCGGCCGGGGCGGCGGGCCTGGCCGAGCTGATGTCGGGCGAGGACGGACGCGAGTGGTTCGCCCGTGCGGCCGAGCGCTACCGCGAGAGCTGGGAGCACGCGCCGCCGGAGAGCTGGGGGCGGCCGATCGGCGCGATCAAGTCACGCCTGCTCGCCGGCGACTGGGACGGCGCTGCTGCCGACGCCCGCTGGGCGCTGGCTGCGGGCGCGGGCCAGTCCGAGTCGCCGATCGGCCGGTACGCCGCGGCGCTCGCGCACGGCGTCCTCGGCGAGTGGAAACCGATGCGCGTCCACGCCGACTTTGCGCGAACCCACGAGGCGTTCCCGAACGAGGTCGCGGACGCGCTCGCGTTCATCGCAGCCGAGGATGTGGTCGGCTACGCCGACGCGGTCGAGGCCGTGCTCGAGTCGTTCGAGAGCCGCGACGCCTACCTCGAGGACATGCCAGTCGCGGACACCGTGCTCGTACTGCAGGCGCTCGCCGGGCGGCGCACCATGGCAGCCGAGCTCGAGTCGAAGCTCTTGCCGTAGCGCAGCCCGTCGTGGAAGGCCGGGAGGGGAGGGCGGTCCGCGCCCTCCCCTCCCTTCGTCCTAGCGTCGCGCGTACATCGCGTCCTGCACGTAGCCGTCGTGCGGGCCGCCGGTGTAGGGATCGCGCTGCGGGGACGAGCGCAGGCGGTTCAGCCCCGTCCAGACGACGTGGACGCGGTTCAGCGAGTCCGTCGCCAGTCCGGTGTAGTCGCCGTGGAAGACGTTGCAGTCCTTCCCTGCGGCGTTCAGGACCGGCGGGTCGGTGTACCCGGCAGGGCCGCACACGCGCGGCCAGGCGGGCTCGGGAACGTACTGCCCGGCCCAGTGCGTGACCGAGATGTCCACCATCTCGTCGGCACGCCGACCTTCGGCGGTGTTGGGCCGAAGCTCCTGGCGGACACCGTTGTTCGACAGCACGTGGATGAAGGCGTCGTTCGCCGGCGGGTAGCCCGCCGGAAGCGCGAGATCCTCATCCCACGCGACCGCGAACTGTCCATTCGGCTTGTAGTCGGCCCACGGGAACCACTGGTGACGGCCTCCGGCCGCGTCGATGAGCGTGCGCGCGGACCACGTCACGCCGCCGTCGGTCGAGTCGCTGCGGTACACGCTCGTGTCCGATCCGGGCCCAGCGTTGCAGGGGTCGTAGCTCGGAGGCTCGGGCGCGCCGAAGAAGCACTCCGGATCCGCTGGGGCATTCGGGTTCGGCACTCCTCTGTCGGACCAGACGACGGTGACGTGGAGCGGGTTCAGCGGATCGGTCGTGATCGTGCCGGCGGACGTCCACCGGATCTGATGACCCCAGACCGTCTGCCTGCCGATCACGGAGTACGGCATGTCGCTGAGCCCGTCCTCGAGCTGGGCGGCTTGCCAAGGCCCTGCGAAGGACTGGCCACCGTCCCGCGAGCGCATGACGAGGATCTGGGAGTCGAAGTCGAAGTCGACCTCCCACGCCGCCTCGTTCTGGCCGTTCAGGAAGTGGAGGTAGAGCGTCCCGTCCCTGCCGACGTCGGGAATCGAGAACTGGTTCTCGTCGCAGGCCGTCGAGCCGGCCGGCCCCGTCTCCTGGTAGGTGCAGCTCGGATGCGTCGCGGCGATCGAACGCGGAGTCGACCAGGTGAGACCGCCGTCGTCGGAGTAGCTGATCACAGATGTCCGACGACGCATAGGCGCCGTGGGCCTGGTTCAGGAACAGGGTCGTCGTCACGTAGCAACGTCCCCTCCACGGGCTTGCCGGCTCGTTGTCGCACGTGAGCCATTCTTTGTCGAAGAACTTGGCGTTCGGGGAGTTGTTCGCGTTCCCGCCTCCCTTGAACACCGTCACGGGCGAGCTCCAGGTGACGCCACCGTCCAGCGAGCGGCTGACCGAGACGTCGCCCTGGGTCAGGTTCCCGGCTCCGAGGCCGCCAGTGTTCTCCAGCTGCGCCATCAAGGCGACGGGCTGATTTACGGCCGGAGAGCGCGGGTCCGTCACGAAGCCCGGCGACGGATCGCCTGCGCCGTTCCCGCTCTGGAGCGGAATCTGGCCGTCGATCCAGCTTGCTCCGCCGTCGAATGACGTGAAGAACCCGGTCGGGACGAGCGCCTGACGAGCTCCGGTCGAGTTGTTGAAGCGATAGAAGTAGTCGTTCGAACCGGCCAAGAGGTGATCCGGATTCGCCGGGTCGGCCACGATCGCGATCTCGTTGTCGGGATTCCAGTCCTGGCCGTACTCGGTCGTGTTGCAGGACATGTCGACCGAGATCGCAGGATTGCCGGAGCTCGCGCAACGGAAGCGCTCGATTTGGGTCTTGGAGTACTGACCGCCTGCGCCCGCCTGACCTGCTCCCGTGCCGAGATCCTTTTCCTCGGGCGCCGGGCCCCACTTCATCGCGATCAACCCGGCGGTGCTGAACGGGCGATCGCGTGCGACCGACGCTCCCGCGACCAGCGCGCAGACGACGAGTGCCATCAGCGTGACGAGCATGAATCGTCGTGCCATCGTTCCCCCTTTCGATCAATGGCTTCCGTCGGCGCGGAGCCGACCGATGGCAGGACGTTAAACGAGCAAGGCTGCGGCTGCCACGTCGAGGATCGCGATCGTCTCGACCCCGCGGATCAGGCCCGCCGGGGTCTCCGGGCCGGGCTGGTCGGCGAACGCTCGGCGGACGGCTTCGGCCTTCGATTCGCCGGTGACGAGGTAGAGGAGCAGGCGCGCCGAGGCGAAGACGGGCGGCGTCATCGTCACCCGCTCGACGAAGGGCTCGAGACCCGCCTCGGCCGCGACCGCTCGCCGCTCCCGCTCCTCGAGCGCCGGCGCAGCCGGGAAGAGCGACGCCGTATGGCCGTCCGGGCCGATCCCGTTCAGGGCGAGGTCGAGAGTGACGCCGTCGAGCTCGCGGTCGTACCGCTCCGCGGCCTCTCCCGCGCCGAGCTCTCCGTGGATCCGGTGAACCTCGGGCGGTGTGGCCAGACGGGCGAGCAGCGTCTCCTGGGCGAGCCGGTAGTTCGAGCGCTCGTCGTCCGGCGGAACGGCGCGATCGTCGCCGAACCAGACGTGTGCATCCGGCCATTCCGGCAGCAGCTCGGCCGCTGCCTCGTAGACCGTGCCGACGGAGCTTCCGCCCGAGAGCGCGATCTGCCCGCCTGCCGAGGCGAAGCGGACGAGCCAGCCCGCGGCGAGCCGCTCGGGCTCCTTGACGATGTGGATCGCGACCCCGTTGAGGCTACGAATCGCCACGGGCGAGCTCGCGCGAGCGATCCATCGCGGCCTGGATCGCGTTCAGGAAGGCGGCGCGCACGCCGGCCTGCTCGAGCTCGCGAATCGCGGCGATCGTCGTCCCGCCCGGCGAGGTGACCATCTCCCGCAGCTCGACCGGGTGCATCTTCAGGTCGCGCAGCTGCTTCGCCGTCCCGAGCATCGTCTGCACGACGAGCTGCGTCGCGACCTCGCGGGCGAGCCCGAGCAGGATCCCCGCCTCGATCATCGCCTCGGCGAGCAGCGCGAAGTAGGCGGGGCCGGAACCCGAGACCGCCGTGACTGCGTCCATGTACGGCTCCGAGACCCGGACGACCGCCCCGAGGTGACGGAGAGCCTCTTCCGCCAGTGTCAGGTGCTCCTCGTCCGCATGCGAACCGGCGCAGACACCGGCCATCCCCTCGTGGACGACCGCGGGCGTGTTCGGCATCGCGCGCACCACGGGGACGCCGCTCGCGAGATGACGCTCGATCGCCGCGGTCGGGATCGCAGCCGCGACCGAGAGCACCGTCTGCTCCGGCTGGATCAACGGGCCGATCTCGCCGAGCAGCGTCTCGATGTCCTGCGGCTTGACGGCGATCACGACGAGCGCCGCGCCAGCGGCTGCCTCCGCGTTCGAGAGCGTGACCTCGATCCCGTGCCGCTCGCGCAGCTCTTCCGCACGCTCCTCGCGGCGCGTCGAGGCCATGAGCTCGCCGGCGGTGCGCCAGCCGGAGGAGAGCAGGCCGCCGACCAGAGCCTCGCCGATCTGGCCGGCGCCCAGAATCGCGATCTTGCGCTCGTCGACGGGCATCGCAGAAGTGTAGGCGCGCTCCGACTAGTGGTTCGGAACGTCGACGCGGTCCTGCTCGCCGATGCTGCGGTGGACCCTTGCCGGGTTGCCGAACGCGACCACGTCGGGCGGGAGGTCGCGCGTGACGACGGCGCCCGCTCCGACAACGGTGTTGTCGCCGATCGTGACGCCCGGGCAGACGATCACGCCGCCGCCGAGCCAGACGTTGTCGCCGATGGTGATCGGCTTCGCGTACTCCCAGCCTCGCCGCCGCGGCTCGGGGTCGATCGGATGGGTCGCGGTCAGGAGCTGGACCCCGGTCGCGAGCTGGCAGGCAGCGCCGATCTTGATCGGCGCGACGTCGAGCATGACGCAGTCGAAGTTGACGAACGTCCCCGCCCCGATCGAGATGTAGCTGCCGTAGTCGACGCGAATTGTCGGCCTGACGACGACGCCCTCCCCCACCTCTCCGAGCAGCTCGCGCAGCAGCCGGTCGCGCTCGTCCTGCTCGGCGGCACGCGTCGCGTTGTAGCGCTCCATCAGGTCGTGGGCGTGCGCCTGGTCGGCGGCGATCTCGGGGTCGTCGGCGAGGTAGAGCTCGCCGCGCAGCATCCTGTCTTTCACGACGGGTTAGAGCGTGGTCGGTGCGAGGCGCTCGGCGAGGGCGGTCAGGACGCCGACGGCGATCTCGGGCGAGTTGTCGAGCAGCTGCCGGAAGGCCCGGTCGGTGATCACGAGCGCCCGAACCGGCGAGGTGGTCGTGATCGTCGCGTTCCGCGGCGTCTTGGCGATCAGGGAGATCTCGCCGAAGAAGTCACCCGGCCCGAGCGTCGCCACCTTTTTGCCGCCGCGCTCCACATCGGCCGCGCCCTCGATCAGGACGAAGAACTCGCGGCCCGAGTCGCCCTCCTGGATCAGCACCTTGCCGGCCGGGAGATCGATCTCGTCCGCGATCGCGGCGATCGCCGCGAGCTCCTGCTTCGAAGCCGCGGAAAAGAGGGGCACGCCCTTGATCAGGTCGATCTTCGTGTTGTGCCCGAGCTGCACGCAGACGATCCTATGCCAGTGTCACGCCGCTCGGCAACGGGCGAGCCGCGCGAGGTCGGCGTTGGCGCCCGGGACGAGCCCGGCGCTCCAGCCGCGCATCAGGTACAGGCCCGCCAGCCCGGCCCACTCCTCGTACGGCTCGAGCAGCTCGGCGGTCTCGGGGAGCTCGACCCAACGGCCCCGGAGCGCCGAGCAGAGCTTGACGAGACCGAGGTCGCCGACGAGCCCGTGACGGAAGCTGCCGAGCCCCTCGAGCGCGATCACGCCGAGCGACCAGGGCCCGAGCCCGCGCTCGCGGAGGATCCGCGCCTCGACCGCCTCGATCGGCCGGCCGCGCAGCGACTCGAGGTCGAGCGAGCGGCAGACCCGAATCAGCGTCGAGGCGCGATGGGTCGCCAGGCCGAGCTTCCGCAGCTGCGCCGGCGAGAGCGCCGCGATCGCCTCGCGCTTGGGCGCCGGGTCGCCGATCTCCCGCAGGATCGCCCGCTCGATCGCGAGCGCTCTTCTGGCCTCGATCAGCTGGCCGCAGATCGCCCGCAGGAGCGCGTGCGCAACCGTCGGGCGGCGCAGAGGGCGCAAGCCGTGCAGGCGGCGGACCGACGGGCCGAGCAGCTTGTCGTCGCGAAACCGGCGCGAGAACTCCGTCGTGTCGGCGTCCACCGCGAGGCAGAAGCGCAGCAGCTCGAGGCTCTCCTCGTCGGGGGCGCGCAGGTGCACGAGCCCGTCCGGGCTCTGCCAGGCCCGGCCGCGGCCGCCGCCGGGAAGCGGCAACTCGACCTCGCGGGCACGCGTGACCAGGTGCAGCCGGTACGGCCCGCGCGGTTTGACGACGTCCGAGATCACCGATCCGCACCTTACTCTTGCCTCCTGATGGGTCTCGCCGACCAGATCTCGCTGCGCTCGCGCCGGCGCAAGTTCGGCCTCTTCATGGAGACGATGGCGCCGACCGCCGAGACGACGGTGCTCGATGTCGGCGTCGACGACTTCGCTTTCGGCGAGCTGAGCGTCAACGAGGGCAGCTGCGGAACGCTGAACTTCTTCGAGGAGATGTATCCCTGGCCCGAGCGGCTGACCGCGGTCGGCCAGCACGAGGGCGCGCGCTTCCGCTCCAGCTACCCGGACGCGCACTACGTGCAGGGGAACGCGCTCGAGCTCCCGTTCGAGGACGGCGCGTTCGACATCGTCTTCTCGAACGCGGTGATCGAGCACGTGGGCGGAGAGGAGGCGCAGCGTCGCTTCGTCGCCGAGGCGCTCCGCGTCGGCCGGCGCGCGTTCATCACGACACCCAACCGCTGGTTTCCGATCGAGGTGCACACGCGCTTGCCGCTCGTCCACTGGCTCCCCGACGCCGCCTCGCACCGCGCCTACGACCTCGTCCGCAAGCCCTGGGCCAAGCCGATCCGTCTCCTCGGCCCCGGCTCGTTCGCGCGTCTCTTTCCCGGCGAGGTGCGGATCGTCAACCTCGGGCTGAGCCTGGTCGCCGTTGTCGATTGACCGGATCCCGCGCTGGGCGCTGT
Source organism: uncultured Gaiellaceae bacterium (assembly GCA_963789355.1). GTDB lineage: Bacteria > Actinomycetota > Thermoleophilia > Gaiellales > Gaiellaceae > Gaiellasilicea. The sequence goes on along the minus strand of CAWBKK010000002.1, from coordinate 436,902 downwards.
TCGCGTTCATCGCCGCGCTCCCGCTCCACAACCTCGTCATGGCCGAGCTCTGGGACCAGGGCGTGCGCGACCTCGCGCTCGATGTCGTCTCGGCCTGGAAGGAGGCGTTGCTCGCCGCCGGGCTCGCGGTCGTCGTCTGGCGACGGCGCGGGATCCCGTTCAAGTCGACCTCCGCCGACTGGCTCGCGCTCGCGTACGCGGCTTTCGTCGTCGTCTACGCGCTGATCCCGCAGGACTGGCTCGGCGGGGACGCGTCGGCGCGCGGAATCCTCTACGGCCTCCGCCACGACCTCACCCCTGTCGCCTGCTACTTCCTGGGCCGAGGCCTGACCCTCTCCGCACGCGACCGCAGGCTCGTCGGCGGGCTGATTCTCGGCGTCGCCGCGGCGGTCGCCGCGTGGGGCCTCGTCGACATCTACGCGGTCTCGCTGCAGACCTGGCGCGACTCGGGCGTCCCGGGCTGGTATCGCGAGCAGCTGGGCCTCGAGTACCGGGGACTCTCGTATCTGCCGGAGAACTGGGTCTACAACACCGGCGACGAGCGACCGCTGCGCCGGCTCGTCTCGACCTTCCTCAGCCCGCTCGCCACTGCCTACCTGCTCCTCGTCGCGATCCTCGTCGCGGCGACATGGCGGCGCGGCTCGCGCTGGCTCCCCGCGCTGACGGCGCTGCTCGCGCTCGGGCTCCTGTTCACGTACTCGCGAACCACGATCGTCGCCCTCGCCGTCGGGCTCGCCGCGCTCGGCTACGCGCTTCGGAGCTGGTGGCCGGTCGCCGCGGCGGCAGTGTTCATCGCCGCGGCCTTCTTCTTCGTTCGCGCGTATCCGGATCTCGCGCCCGAGACTCGGTACACGCCCGCGGAGCTGGAGATCCAGCGCGCGGGCGGCGAGGAGGAGCCGACGAGCGCCGGCCCGTTCGATCCGGGCGAGTCGTCGTTCGCAAGCCATCTCGATGCGCTCGGGGAGGGGATCGAGACGGTCGCGGAGCACCCGCAGGGCTTCGGCGTCGGCAACGCCGGCGTGACGGCGAAGCGGACGGAGCGTGAGATCAAGGCGGGCGAGTCGACCTACACCGAGCTCGGCGTCGAGCTCGGCCTGCTCGGGATGCTGGCTTTCATCGCCTGGTGCGTGGCGCTCGTGCGCCTCGTCCTCCGCCGCGAGCCCTGGCTCGGCGCGGCGCTCGTCGCGGTCCTCGTGCTCGGGATCCAGACCGATGTGATCGGGGTCCACTGGCTCGCGTTCGTGCTCTGGACGCTCGCCGGCGAACGCGCATAGCGCCCTTCAGGACGGGTCGCCTCCAGCCGATAAGGACACCGTGGAGACGGCACCCGACACCCGGCGCCAACTCGGCCAGATCATGGTCGACGAGGGCTTCCTGACCGAAGACCAGCTTTTGGATGCACTCGCGGAGCACAATCGCAGCGGCACGCCGCTCGGGAAGGTGCTCGTCGACCTCGGCTTCGTCTCTCCCGGAGCGGTCGCCAACGCGCTCGCCGAGCAGCACGGCGGCCTTCTCCGCACCGAGTACGGCACGAGCGCCGGCCTGCGCGAGATGGACGGCCGGGCGCCCATCCGCACCGAAGCGCTGCCGTCGCCCCCGGTTGCGGCCGCCCCACCGCAGACTCCCCCGGCGGCGCCGCTCGGATCCGGGCTTCGCCTCGCCCAGCCCGCCGTCGAAGCTGACGCGCCCGCCGCGCCGCCCATCCCGGCCCCAGTCGCGCCGCCCGCACCGACACCCATTGCCGAGCCGGAGCCGGAGCTCCCGCCCGCCGCCGCCGCGAGCACCGTCAGAATCGATGAGCTGGAGTCGCAACTGCACGCCGTCCTGACCGAGCGGAACGCACTGGCCCAGAGCCTCAACGAGTTGCAGGCGCACCTGAGCAACGCCGCCGAGGTTCGCGAGGCCAGCGTCAGCGCCGAGGTCGAGGAGCGTGTCGGGGCGCTCGAGAGCCAGCTCCAGGCGGCCGCCGCGAACCGCGAGGAGCTCGAACGGGCGCAGCAGCAGTCGACCGAACGGATCGCCGAGCTCGAACGCAGCCTGGCCGAGACGGCCGAGAGCCACCACGAGCTCGAGGTGCTTCGCACGGTCGCGGCCGGACGGGACGCGGCGCTCGAGCAGGCCGCCGCCCTCGAGGCGGAGCTCATGCAGCTCCGTGCCCGCGAGCATGAGGACGCAGGCGCCCAGCTCCAGGAGCTCGCCGCGCAGCGCGACGAGGCGCAGACCCGGGCGAACGCGCTCGAGAACGATCTCGCCCACCTGCGCGAGCAGTCCCAGGCTCTCGAAGCCGAGCTCTCAGCCCTGCGCGAGCAGGCGCCGGTCGTGGACGAAGGGCTCGCCGCGCACGTCTCCGGCCTCGAAGAGGCCGTCGGCACGCTCACGACCGAGCGCGATGCAGCCGTTGCGCGCGCCACCGAGCTCGAACCGCAGCTCGAGTCCCTCCGCCACCAGCTCCGCGACGCTGCGTCGGCGCCGGTCGCAGGGTCGAACGCAGATGTCGCCGAGCTCCGCCGCCAGCTCGCCGCGCGCGAACGGCGTCTGGCCGAGAGCGTCGGCGAGATCGCGAAGATGAACCGCGAGCATCGCGCCCTGCTCCAGCTCGTCGAGCGCCAGTTCCAGCTCGAGGAGACGACGACGTCCGTCCCCGAGCCGAGGGGTGAGGCGGCGCACGTGCTCTTCGTTCCCTCCGCGTCCGGCTACACGCTGGTCGAGCGGGACGGCACCGCTCCCGAGGCGGGCGACACGGTCGAGGTCGACGGCGGCCACTTCGTCGTGCGCCGGCACGGCCCCTCGCCGCTGCCCGGCCCCAGGCGCCGCTGCGCCTACCTCGAGCGGGCCTGACGCTTCGTCGCCGCGGGCCGCGGCTCCGCGACGACCTCCCGCTCCGGCTCGACCTCCGCCACCGGCGCAGGCTTGATCGCCTCCGCCTGGCGACGACGGTCGCGCGCCCCCGAGACAACGCCGAGCTCGCGGATCCTCGCATCGCGCTCGCGCCGGAGCCGGAACCGCTGCCTGCGGAGCCGAGCCACGTCCCGGCCCGCCTGCGACCAGGCCGAGACCGAAGAGGCCGCCACGCCTGCCTCGTCGCGGACGCGGTCAGCCGTGCTGACGCCGATTCGCGCGATCGACGAGTCGGGCCAGCGGCGCACGCCGGCAAGGAAGGCCGGCAGCAAGCAGACGCCGAGGACGATCGCGACCGCGCCCACGATCAGGTAGCCGGTCACGATCAGCACCGCACCGAGCATGAGCAGCGCCGCCGCGGCCGAGAGGACGAAGACAGGTGTCCCGAGCCCGAAGTAGCGGGGCTCCGCATGCTGGACGTCAACCCGGACGTCTAAACCCACTTCTCATCCCACTCTCATCTGACCGGAGAGAATGAGTCGATGCGCATCCTGGTCGTCGAGGACGAACCGAAGCTCGCCGGGCTGCTCGAGCGCGGTCTGGTCGAGGAGGGCCACGCGGCAGATGTCGCCCGGACGGGCGAGGACGCGCTCTGGATGGCGCGCGCGGTCGAGTACGACGCGATCGTGCTCGACCTGATGCTGCCCGGCGTCAGCGGGATCGAGGTCTGCCGGAACCTGCGCGAGAGCTCGGTCTGGTCGCCGGTGCTGATGCTGACGGCGCGGGACTCCGTCGAGGACCGGGTCGCCGGCCTCGACGCGGGCGCCGACGACTACCTGCCGAAGCCGTTCTCGTTCGCGGAGCTGCTCGCGCGGCTGCGCTCGCTCGCCCGCCGCGGCCAGCCGGAGCGCCCTGCCGTGCTCGAGGTTGGCGACCTGCGGCTCGACCCGTCAGCACGTCAGGTGTGGCGGGGCGACAGCGAGATCGACCTCTCGGCGAAGGAGTTCGCCCTGCTGGAGACGTTCATGCGCCGGCCGGGACAGGTGCTCTCCCGCAACCAGCTGCTGGAGCACGCGTGGGACATCGCCTATGAGAACAAGTCGAACGTGGTCGACGTCTACGTCCGCTACCTGCGGGAGAAGATCGACCGACCGTTCGGCGTCGAGTCGCTCGAGACGTTGCGCGGGGCCGGATACCGGCTCCGGGGCGACGCATGAGCCGCTGGCCGTTGCGCCTGCGCCTGGCGATCGTCTTCGCAGCTGCGAGCGCCGTCGTGCTCAGTGCCGTCGGCGCTGCCGTCTACTTCGCGGTCTGGGAGGCACTCGACGAGCAGATCGCGGAGAACCCCGCCACCCGGCTCGACGCGCTCGGAGACCGCGACGAGGTGCTCGCGTCGCTGCTGGCGCTGATGCTCGTCCTCGGCCCGCTGGCGCTGCTCCTCGCCGGCCTGGCGGGCTACCGGCTCGCCGGCGCCGCCCTGCGCCCGGTCGAGTCGATGCGGCGCGAGGCAGCCGAGATCTCTGCCGAGACGTCGGGGCGGCGGCTGCCCGTGCCGGAAGCGCAGGACGAGGTGCGCCGCCTCGGGGAGACGCTGAACGAGATGCTCGAGCGGCTCGACGAGGGACTGCTCCGCGAGCGCCGCTTCGTCGCCGACGCGGGCCACGAGCTGCGGACGCCGCTGTCGCTGCTCCTGACCGAGCTCGAGCTCGCGTTGCGGCGGCCCCGCTCCGAGGAGGAGCTTCAGGCGGCGATCCGGTCGGCGACCGAGGAGGTCGAGCGGCTGATCAGGCTCGCCGAGGCGCTGCTCGTGCTCGACCGTTCCGGCGAGGGGACGCTGCGCCGGGACGAGATCGACGCGCACGAGCTGCTCGCTGCCGTCGCGCGGAGGTTCGCGGCACGCGCGGAGGTCGAAGGCCGCTCGCTCGAGGTCGCGGCGAGCGGTCGCTTCGACGGCGACCGCGACCGGCTGGAGCAGGCGCTCGGCGGCCTCGTCGACAACGCGTTGACGCATGGTCTGGGGACGGTGCGCCTCGAAGCCGAGCGCAAGGACGACAAGATCGTCCTGCGGGTCTCCGACGAGGGCCCAGGCTTCCCGGACGACTTTGTCGCGCGCGCGTTCGAGCGCCTCAGCCGGGCGGACGAGGCGCGGACGAGCGGCGGCGCCGGCCTTGGCCTGGCGATCGTCAAGGCGGTCGCGGAGGCCCACGGCGGTCGGGCGGAAGCCGGCGGCGCGACGGTGACGATCGTCGTGCCGCTCGAACACGTGTAGCGCTATCTTCGGGCCATGGCGATCGATCCCCGCGTCGACATCGGCCACGTCCACCTCAAGGTCGCCGACATCGAGCGCGCGCTCGGGTTCTACGTCGGTGTCCTCGGCTTCGAGCTGCAGCAGCGGATGGGCGACCAGGCGGCGTTCATCTCGGCAGGGAACTACCACCACCACATCGGGCTGAACACCTGGGAGAGCCGCGGCGGCAGCCCTCCTCCACGCGGCACGACCGGGCTCTACCACACCGCGATCCGCTATCCCGACCGCGCCCAGCTCGCCGACGCGCTCCGCCGGCTCGTCGCGGCGGACATCCCCCTGACGGGCGCGTCGGACCACGGCGTCAGCGAGGCGCTCTACCTCAACGACCCGGACGGGAACGGCGTCGAGCTCTACCGCGACCGCCCGGTCGAGGAGTGGCCTCGCGATGCGGACGGCCAGGTCGCGATGATGAGCGTTCCGCTCGACGTCAACGCTCTCCTCGCGGAAGCGCCGGCGCCTCCCCCGGAAGGGGCATAGCGCCTCACCCGAAACGGTAGAGATCGCCCCTCAAACGAGGGAATCACCTGGAAATAGAGCGTATTCGGGCGGCAACCGGGTATCTACACGCACATGCACGCTGCGGCCAGTCAGGCATCGATCCTCCTCGTCGACGACCGCAGGGACAACCTGATCGCGCTCGAAGCCACGCTGGAGCCGCTCGGCCATCGCTTGACCAGCACAACGCGTGGCGAGGAGGCTCTCCGGCTGCTCGGAGAGCAGCAGTTCGCGGTCATCCTGCTCGATGTCCGGATGCCCGGGATGGACGGGATCGAGCTTGCAGACGTGATCCGTGCCCGGGAGGGGTCGCGCGTGACGCCGATCATCTTCCTCACGGCCGGCAGCGACCGGATCGAAGAGATCATCCGCGGCTACGAGGTGGGCGCGGTCGACTATCTGCTGACGCCCTACGACCAGGACGTGCTGCGCGCGAAGGTGTCGGTGTTCGTCGAGCTCTCGGGCGCACGTCGGGAGCTCGCGAGGCTCGCCGGGCTCAACCGCGCCGTTCTCGATGCGACAGCCGACTCGATTGACGTGATCGGGCCGAGCGGTGAGCGTCTGCTCCAGAACGCTGCGCACGTGCGGCTGTGCAAGGAGCTCGGGGACGGGCTCCCCGGGCCGCTCGTCGACGAGTGGGAGGACGAGATCTCGCACCCGTCCGGCCGCCGCCTCAGCCGCCGGACGGCGCGCGTCTTCGACGAGGACGGCGGCCTGATCGGCCGGATGACCGTCCTGCGCGACGTCACCGTCGAGCGCGCCGCGGAGCAGCTGAAGTCCAGCCTGATCGAGTCGGTGTCCCACGAGCTGCGCGCTCCGCTGACGGCTGTGCTCGGCTACGCCGACATGGCGCGCGACCCGTCCGTGGACGCCGAGACGCGGGACGGCTGGCTGCAGATCGTCGCCGAGCAGGCCCAGCGCCTCAGCTCGCTCGTCGACGACTTCCTCGATCTGCAGCGGATCGAGCACAGCGCCTTCCGCGTCCTGCTCGAGCCGTTCGCGCTGTGTCCGGTGCTCGAGCGCGAGGCGAAGCTGTTCGCCGTCCAGAGCAAGATCCACCGGATCGCGCTCTCGCTGGAGCAGGAGCTCCCCGAGGTCCTGGGCGAGCGCGACAAGATCGAGCAGGTGGTCGCGAACCTGCTCTCGAACGCGATCAAGTACTCGCCTGCGGGAGGCGAAGTGGAGCTCGCCGCCCGGACGCACGACGGCCGTGTCCGCGTGTCGGTGTGCGATCACGGTCTCGGGATCCCGGCCGCGCAGCAGCACCGGCTGTTCACGAAGTTCTTCCGCGTCGACACTCCGGAGCGGCGCTCGATCGCGGGCACGGGGATCGGGCTGGCGCTGTCGCGCGAGATCGTGCAGGCGCACGGCGGCGAGCTCGGCTTCGAGAGCATCGAGGGCGAGGGCTCGACCTTCTGGTTCGAGCTGCCGCTCGCCGCCTGACCTCTAAGCTTCCCTCCATGCCGCGCGGCTACATGGAAGGCCCCGCCGCCGAGGAGGCCGAGCGCCGCCTCGACGAGCTCGAGCGCGGGGTCGAGCTAGCCGACCGAGGAGCGGCTCGCCGTCCTCGGCTCCACCGCCGACGATCCCGAGAAGCACTTCCTCGGCTGGCGCGACGAGGTCGATCCGGACGAGCTGTTCGCGTCGGGGAAGGCGTGGGGCCTGTCGGTCGTGCGCCGCCCTGCGTAGTACAACTAGAGCGATGGCAAAAGCTGTCGAGCAACTCGACCGCGTGATCATCCGCTTCGCCGGCGACTCCGGCGACGGCATGCAGCTCACCGGCGACCGCTTCACGAGCGAGACGGCGGTGATGGGCAACGACCTCGCGACGTTCCCGGACTTCCCGGCCGAGATCCGCGCGCCCGCAGGCTCGCTCCCGGGCGTCTCCGGCTTCCAGCTCCACTTCGCCGACCACGACATCCTCACTCCCGGCGACGCACCGAACGTGCTCGTCGCGATGAACCCGGCGGCGCTGCGCACGAACGTCATGGACCTGCCCAAGGGCGGGACGCTGATCGTCGACACCGACACCTTCAAGGAGCGCAACCTGCAGAAGGCCGGCTACGAGGCGAGCCCGCTCGAGGACGGCTCGCTCGCCGACTACCACCTGCACGAGGTGGCGCTGACGTCGATGACGGTCGAGGCGCTGAAGGGGATCGCGGGGATCACCTCACGGGAGGCCGAGCGCTCGAAGAACTTCTTCGCGCTTGGGCTGATGAGCTGGCTCTACCACCGGCCCACCGAGGGGACGCTCGAGTGGGTCGACAAGAAGTTCGGCAAGCGGCCCGAGATCGCGCAGGCGAACGCGACCGCCTTCAAGGCGGGCTACGCCTACGGCGAGACCTCGGAGGACTTCGCGGTCAGCTACGAGATCGCACCCGCGAAGATGGCGCCCGGCGTCTATCGCCAGATCAGCGGCAACACCGCGCTCGCCTACGGCCTGATCGCCGCGTCGAAGCTCTCCGGCCTCGATCTCTTCCTCGGCGCCTATCCGATCACGCCCGCCAGCTCGATCCTCGAGGAGCTGGCGCGGCACAAGAGCTTCGGGGTCCGCACCTTCCAGGCCGAGGACGAGATCGCCGCCGTCGGCGCGGCGCTCGGCGCGGCGTTCGGCGGCTCGCTCGGCGTCACGACCTCGGCCGGGCCGGGGATCGTGCTCAAGCAGGAGACGATCGGGCTCGGGATCATGCTCGAGCTGCCGCTGCTGATCCTCGACATCCAGCGCGCCGGCCCCTCGACCGGGATGCCGACGAAGCCGGAGCAGGCCGATCTCCTGATGGTGCTCTTCGGCCGCAACTCCGAGAGCCCCGTGCCGGTGCTGGCGGCCTCGACGCCGTCCCAGTGCTTCCACGCCGCGATCGAGGCGGCGCGGATCGCGCTCAAGTACCGCACGCCCGTCTATCTCCTCTCCGACGCCTACCTCGCGAACGGCTCCGAGCCGTGGCTGATCCCGATGGTCGAGGATCTGCCCGACATCTCGACCGAGTTCGCCACCAGCAGTGCAGACGCTGCCGAGGGCGAGTTCATGCCCTACTCGCGCGACCCCGAGACGCTGGCGCGGCCCTGGGCGATCCCGGGCACGGCCGGCCTCGAGCACCGGATCGGCGGGCTCGAGAAGGCCGACGTGACCGGCTCGATCTCCTACGACGCCGACAACCACGACCTGATGACGCGCCTACGGGCCGCGAAGGTGGCCGGGATCGCGAACGACATCCCCGACCTCGCGGTCGACGATCCCGACGGTGCCGACACGCTGGTGCTCGGCTGGGGCTCGACCTACGGCCCGATCGGCGCGGCCGTGAAGCGCGTGCGCCGCGACGGCTACAAGGTCGCGCAGGCGCACCTTCACTACCTGAACCCGTTCCCGCGGAACACCGGCGAGGTGCTGCGGAGCTACGAGAAGATCCTGATCCCGGAGATGAACCTGGGCCAGCTGCTGAAGCTCGTGCGCGCCGAGTTCCTCGTCGATGCGGTCGGCTACAACCGTGTCCGCGGCACCCCGTTCAAGGCGTCCGAGCTCGCCGAGGCGATCACCGCGCTGGTGGACGCGTGAGGCCGAAGAAGAAGACTCCCGACCGGCGCGGCGTGCTCCTGAAGGAGCAGCCGTTCACGTTCCGGCAGCGGAAGGACGGCTCGGTCGCGATCTTCTGGAAGCGCGTGCCCGCGACGGTGCTCACCGGCAAGCTGGCCGAGAACTTTCTCGCCGTCTCGTCCGACTGCAGCGGCCAGGAGCTGCAGCTCTTGATGGCGAAGGCGACGGGCAACTTCAAGCGAGGGAACGAGAAGAGGCGATGAAGAGCCTGCCGCTGATCGTGCCCGACGGCTGCACGCTCTCTTCGGACGGCCTCGCCGATCAGGCGGGCCGGGCGGCGCGGCTGCTCCCGGCGGTGCTCGAGGTGGATCGGTCGGAGAACGAGCTGCTCGTGTCGTTCGCGGCGGGCGTCGATCGCACCCTCGTCGACGAGGTCGTGGCGACCGAGCAGCAGTGCTGCTCGTTCCTGGAGCTCGCGTACGACGGCGACGCGCGGCTGTTGCGGGTCGGTGCGCACGACGCGCAGGGGCGGGAGATCGTCGGGCAGCTCGCAGGATTCTTCGAGGAGGGGCGATGAACGAGAACGGGCTGGTGCAGCTGACGAAGAAGGACTTCACCTCCGACCAGGAGGTGCGCTGGTGCCCGGGCTGCGGCGACTACGCGATCCTCGCGGCTGTCCAGTCGTTCATGCCCGAGCTGGGCCTGAAGCGCGAGAACATCGTCTTCGTCTCCGGGATCGGCTGCGCCGCACGCTTCCCGTACTACATGGAGACGTACGGGATGCACTCGATCCACGGCCGCGCACCGGCGATCGCGACCGGGTTGTCGGTGTCGCGTCCCGATCTCTCGGTGTGGGTCGTGACCGGCGACGGCGACTCGATGTCGATCGGAGGCAACCACTTGATCCACGCGCTGCGCCGGAACGTGAACCTGAAGATCCTGATGTTCAACAACCGGATCTACGGGTTGACGAAGGGCCAGTACTCGCCGACGAGCGAGCTGGGGAAGGTGACGAAGTCGACGCCGATGGGCTCGCTCGACCACCCCTTCAACCCGCTCTCGCTGGCGATCGGCGCCGAGGCGAGCTTCGTCGCGCGCGCGATCGACACCGACAAGAAGGAGCTGACCGAGGTGCTCCGCGCCGCCGCGCACCACAAGGGGAGCGCCTTCGTCGAGATCTACCAGAACTGCAACATCTACAACGACAACGCGTTCGACTTCGTGCGCGAGCAGAAGGAGAACAGGCTCTATCTTCGACACGGCGAGCCGATCGTGTGGGGCGACAAGGGCGTGCGGCTGCTGCCGGACGGGTCGCCCGAGGTCGTGGCGTCTTCCGAGCCGGGTTTGCTGGTGCACGACGCGCACGCCCACGAGCCGGCGCATGCGTTCGCTCTGAGCCGCATGACGCAGGAGGCGATCGGCGCCACCCCGATGGGCGTCTTCCGCGCCGTCGACCGCCCGGTCTACGACGAGCTGATGGCCGAGCAGATCGGGGTGGCGAAGGCGAAGGGAGAAGGCGAGTTGGCGGCGTTGCTTGGTAGCGGCGACACCTGGTCGATCACCTAGCAGGCCCGGCGCAGTTGCCCGTGAGATCTGGTCGCTCCCGGCCGAGCCGAGCGACGCCCGCAGGGCTAGGTTCGCACGGCGAACGTTGGCAGTTCGAGTCCCTGCTCCTCGAGCATCCGGCTGACGCCCGGGAGCGCGAGCGCCCGCAGCCAGTGCGCCCGCAGGTTCGGCCGTTCCCACGCGGCCGGCTCCAGGAACCGTCCCCAGCGCGTGAGCATGAAGAGGAAGAAGTCCGCGACCGTGCGGTCGTCGCCGACGAGCCACTCCCGGCCGGCGAGGTGCGCGTCGACGTGGTCGTAGTGCCCCGACAGCTCGGCGTCGGCGGCCTCCTTCACGCCCGCCGTCCCGTAGCGGTCGGGATAGAAGTGGCGCATCTGGGTCATCTGCACCGTGTTCGAGAGCCACAGCAGCCACCGGTAGAGCTCCGCGCGCTCGGGCGATCCGACCGAGGGCGCCAGCCGAGCGTCCGCGAACGTGTCCGCGAGATGGAGGCAGATCGCGGCCGACTCCGTCAGCACCAGGTCGCCGTCCTCGAGCGTCGGGATCTTCCCCCACGGGTTCAGCGCCAGGTACTCGGCCGAAGGCTTGCCGTCGGCGTCGCGCTCGACCCGGATGAGCTCGTACGGGACGCCGATCTCCGCGAGCGTCGCGTGCGGCGCCATTGCAGCCGTCCCGGGAAGGTAGTGGAGCCGCATCGCTGCCGACTGTACCGCCCCGGTCTGGATCGATCTCCCAGCGGCGCGATGGCCGCGCGTTCGGCGGGCGGTTAGGGTCGCCAGATGAGCCTCTCGCACGCTCAGCGTCTGGGGCCGCTCGGAGTGCTTGGCCCACTGGTCTTCCTGATCGGGGTGATCCTCGTCAGCTGGAGCGAACGCGACTTCATGGCCGAGCTGGGCTGGGATCAGTGGCCGAGCGGGACGGCACTCGGGCCGAATGGCTGGGCGACCGTGCTCACGTTCTTCCTCACCGGCGTCTGCATGACAGCCTTCGGTTGCGCGCTGCTGGTGCAGGCCGGCGACTCTCGCGTCCGCAAGCTTGGCGCCTGCCTCCTCGTCCTGTCCGGCCTCGGGATGGCATTGCTCGCGTTCAAGACCGACGCAGAAGGTGCCGACCGGACCTGGCACGGCTCCCTGCACGTGATCGCCTACTTCACGTTCTTCCTCTCGCTGCTGCTCGCGTACGTCTTCCTCAGCTGGGGATCATGGCGCCGGTTCTCGCGCTCGTCCTGGAAGTACGCGCCGCTCGCACTCGTGCCGCTGCTCGGCGCGCTCGCGCTACCCGATGGCCTCGATCCGGGGAACTACCTCTTCTTCGCGGTGCTGTTCATCCCACTGCTCGTGCTTGCGTCCCGGGTCCTCGACTCCGACGGCTGGCCCGCGACCCGCGCTACCTAGAGGCGCTCGTAGTGCACGCCCACAGCGGAGCCCAGTCCGGGGTCAGGTCTCGCGTTCGCACAAACCTTCTCTGGAGAACTGCCATGAGCAGATTTGTCCGATTGCAAGACCTGACCCCGGCCCTAATCCCCGGCCCTAGGGTCTCCCCATGTTCACGAGCCGACTCGCGATCGCGTCTGACGTGCCGGCGCTGGGCGCGATCGTCGAGGCCGCGATCGGAGAGCTGCAGCGCCCCTACCTCGACGACGCGCAGATCGAGTCGAGCCGGGCGATCATGGGGATCGACACCGAGCTGATCGCCGACGGGACGTATTTCGTCGTCGAGGCCGACGGCAAGATCGCGGGCTGCGGGGGTTGGAGCCGGCGGGCGACGCTCTACGGCGGGAGCCAGACGCCTGGCCGCGACGGCAAGCTGCTCGATCCGAGGGTCGACGCCGCGCGCATCCGTGCGATGTACACGAACCCGGCCTACGCACGACGCGGCGTCGGCCGGCTGGTCCTCTCGCTCTGCGAGGCGGCTGCGGCGGCCGAAGGGTTCACGCGGCTGCAGCTGATGTCGACGCTCTCGGGGGAGCCGCTCTACACCGCATACGGGTTTCGACCGGTCGAGCGAGTCGAGGATGCCACGGGAGGAGCGCCGGTCCCCCTCGTGCGGATGGAGAAGCAGATCGACGCGAGCCTGCTCCGCAGGTGAAGCCCGAGCTAGACGACCTCGTCGCGCGCTCGAGCTCGTCGGGCAGCATCTGCCCGACGTCGGCACAGCGCCCGCGGGGTCTGGTCGCTCCCGGCCGAGCCGAGCGACGGCCCGCCGTGAGACGATGTCGGGATGGACGAGCGGCTAGAGCGCCAGGCCCGCAACGAGGCCCTCGTCCGCGAGGTGAACGAGCGGAAGCACGCGCTCGACCGCGACGCAGCCGGCAGCGGCGCGGTCGACGGGGTCGCCAGCTTCGGCTTCCACTGCGAATGCGGCCGCGACGGCGGCTGCCCCGAGATGGTGTGGATGAGTCTCGCGGAGTACGAGGTCGTCCGCTCGCAGGACGACCGCTTCGCGCTCATCCCTGGGCACGAGACGGCTGGGCTCGAGCACGTCGTTGACGCGAACGAGCGCTTCGTGATCGTCGACAAGGTCGACGAGGCGGAGGCCTTCGTCACCGACGATCCGCGCGGCCGCCCGTCCGGCTAGACCGCAGACGCCGGCCCGGAAGGTAATCGAGCCCCATCGCGAAACCACTCCAGCCGTCTGAAACCTGGTCGAAAAGGGGGTCGCGACGTGTTACGGTCCTGTCGCGGCAGAGTTTCTGTCAGAAATTCTCACTATCCATAGGGGTCGTTCATGAAGCGTCAGGTTCTTGCGGCTGCGGCCGCGCTCGTCGTTGCACTCACGATCACGGTGGCGGCCCTCGCGGCGGTCGCGCCCGGCACGTACAAGGGCAGCTTGCATCTGGCCAACGGCGCGAAGATCGCCAACGCTCCGGCCACGATCACCGTGGTCGGAACCAAGGTCACGATCAACGCCCCCCGGCTTCCGGTCAAGTGCCTGTCGCCGAGCGGGACCTACACGGCCCCCGGCGCGCCGATGAAGTACGTGTTCAAGGGCGTGCTCAAGGGGAACGCGGTCAGCGGCAACTACGTCTCGCCGCTCGGCGGCACCGGCGAGTACTTCGTCGCCAAGGGCACCTTCGCGCCCGCGACCAAGTCGTTCGTCGGGAAGCTCTCCTTCATGGGCCGGTGCCAGGGGACGTCCACCGTTCGCGCCAAGAAAGCCTGAGGCAGGAACGTGAGCGGGTGAGCGGCGGACGTCGCTCACCCGCTCAGATCGGGCGGATCAGCCGTGCCATCAGCGCGGCGGCATCGGCCCCGGCGAGCCCGCTCCGATCCAGGCTTCGCCAGGTGGTGAACTCGAGCGAGAGGGCCACCAACGCCGTCGCCTGGTCGCGCCGCTTGCCCCTGAGCCCGAGGCCGCCGACGAGCTCGCCGACCCTCTGCGCGAAGACCTCGCGAACGCTACTCAGCACCTGCGCGAGTGCCGGCATCACCTCGGCATCGCGGTAGATGTGCCCCAGGACACGCTGGTGCTCGTCGTAGAACGCGTACTGGGCGGCGAGGGCCTGCTCGAGCGAGAGCCCGGCGAGATCGGGGGCCGGGTGCAACGCCCTGAAGTGGGCGGAGCAGCCGAGCCGAGGCGCAGGAGCGCACGCGCCGGAGGATCACCGAGGCCACCCTCGAGCTGCACGAAGAGGTCGGGCCCGCGCAGACGACCATCACCGAGATCGCCGCCCGAGCCGGAGTCAGCCGTCCGACCGTCTACAACCAGTTCCCGGACGAGCTCTCGCTCATCTCGGCTCGAGTCGCTCGTCCAGGCGGAGGTCTAGCCGGCGGCGCGGGTCACGGCTGCTACGTTCTCTGCAGCGAGCGCCGATGCAGGCGTCGCGATTTGGTCAACGTTGGCCTCCGGCTTCCGCCGGAGGTTTTTTTGTTCTTGGAGACGAGGGGGAAGAACATGCCACCCGGTACACCAGCCAGCGTTCTGACAGTCGAGGACAACCCGATCACGCGCGCCGATCTGCGCTTGATCCTGGAGGAGCACGGCTTCGACGTCTGCGCCGACGCGCAGAACGGCTTCGAGGCGGTCGAGCTCGCCCGCACCCACCGGCCCGACCTGATCCTGATCGACCTCAACCTGCCCGGGCTCGACGGCATCGAGGCGACGCGCCGCATCCTGGGCGAGCGCGCAGTTCCGATCGTCGCGCTCACCGGCCATGTGGCCGGCGATTGGATCGAGCGCGCGGCCGAGGCCGGCGCCGTCGACCACGTTACGAAGCCGTTCAGCGAGACCGCACTCGTCGACACGCTGAGAGGCGTGCTCACGGCCTCGAGGCTCGGCGCGGAGCGGGAGGCGGAACATCACTACGTCCGGATCGCGATCGAGGCGATGCAGCGCGAGAACCGCACCGAGCAGGAGATCATCGCCGTCGTGTGCGACATGACCGGCGAGCCGGCGCCGCCCGGTGCGCTCACGGCCGTCCTTCGTCGCGGCGCCGACCGGCTACGTGATCTCGCCACGAGGATGCGGCGCAGCTAAGGGCTACTGCGCCTTGCCGATCAGGTGGTGCCACGGCCGCCACCAGCGCGTCAGGCTGACGTGGTCGCTCCCGCCTTCGCGGGCGGTGACGAGGATGTCGCGATGCGTCGGCTGGCCGAGGCGTTCGTGCGTCCAGATGAGCACGGCGTCGTTGCCGTCGAAGTAGCAGAAGGTGCGTCCGCCCGGCTTGTCCCGGCCGTGAAGCCACGCGAGCTCGCCTCCCCAAACGAAGACGTTGCAGCGACCCGTGTTGGGCTCGATGTTCGCGTGACCTCGCAACTGGGCGTCGTACGCGGTCTTGAGGTCGCCGGCGTTCCGGTACGAGGAGATCTCCCAGCGGTCCGGCATGCCTCCGGCCGGAAGACAGACCGCTGTCTGCATCGCAGTCGGCTCGGGCACCGTCTGCAACTGGCAGTCCTTCCAGATCGCCGCGGGCACGATTGCATCGAGGCCGGCGTTGGGGGCAAGGGTCGTCGCAGCGGCTGTTCCCGTCGTGGAGCCGCCGGCGCTCGTGGTCGCCGGTGAGGCGTTACTGGGCTCCGCGCCATCGCCGGTGGTCACGTAGGCGACGGCCGCGGCCGTGACGGCAGCGACCAAAACGACGCCCAGGCCGAGCTTCCAGCCGAGCGTTCGGCCGGGCTTGCCGAAGAACATCAGCACCCAGTTGCTCTTCGCGGGCGGTGCCACGCGATCCGAGTAGACGTGGAAGATGCGAACCGGCTCGGGGATGTTCTTCAGGTGCACCCTCCCCCGGTCGCTGAAGTGAAGCCCGCCGAGACGACCGGCCAGCCGCGAAGTGCCGTCGCTGACGATCACCTCGCCGCCGTGCGCGCGCCCGCAGAGGCGGGCTGCCACGTTCAGCGCCGCCCCCCGGTAGCTGCCGTCCCCCAGCTGGACCGCCTCCCCGGAATCGATCCCGATCCCGACCTTGAGTGGAAGGCTGGAGTCCGCCTCGGTCTCCTCCCCGAATCGCGCTTGGAGATCGACGGCTGCCCGGATCGCCTGGCGGGCCGAGTCGAACACGGCGAGTGCCTCGTCGCCCCTGACCTCGACCAGGACGCCGCCGTGCGCCTCGATCCCTTCGCCGACGACGTCGACGAACTTGGCGGCCAGCCCGGCAGCCGCTTCGTCCCCGTACTCCTCGGTGTAGCGGGAGTAGCCACGCACGTCGGCGATGAGGAAGGTGTGGACGCCCGTCTGCGGTTCGTTCACAACTCCGTCAGTATGCGCCTGACAGTGCCGAATGTGAATCCGGGACCGCTCGGTGGGGTCAGCGCTTCCGGAGCTTCTCGATACTCGACCGGCGGTCGTTCTTGTCGGCAAAGGCGCTGTCGGTGCCGGCTCCGCCGGCGAGGACGTCGACGGCGCCGTCCCTGGCGATGAACGAGTCGTTTCCGGCCTCGCCGTGGAGCGCGTCGGAGCCTGCCCCACCGTTCAGGACGTCGGCTCCGGCTCCGCCGACGAGCCGGTCGTTGCCGGCGCCGCCCACGATCCGATCGGCGCCGCCGAGACCGCAGATGACGTCCGCTCGCGCCGTGCCGGTCAGCTGGTCCGAGTGGATCGTGCCGCGGATCGTGCATGGGTCTTTCCGCTGGATCGGCTGCCAGTCGGGAACCATCTGGAAGGTATGGCCGGCCGCTCCGATCAGCCTCGTCGGCTCGCCCCCGCCGGCCGCCAGCACGTACAGCTTGCGGCTGTCCTTTCTCGCGCGGTCGCTGACGAACACGATCTGCTTCCCGTCGGGCGAATAGGCAGGCAGCGCGTCGAGCGCGGGGCTCTGCGTGAGCCGGCGCACGTCGGTGCCGTCGGCCCTCATCGAGTAGATCTCGAGATCGCCGGCCTCGGCCCGGTCGGAGTCGAAGACGATCCGGCGGCCGTCGGGCGACCAGTTCGGGTTCTCGTTCAGGTTCGGGGCGCTGGTCAGCTGCTTCTTGTCGCCGCCGTCGCCGTTCATCACCCAGATCTGCCTCGACTGCCCCGACTCGACCGTGTACGCGATCCTGTTGCCGGCGGGAGACCAGGCGGGATCGAGCTCGTCCTCGGGCGCGGCCGTCAGCCGGAGGCTGTTCGCCCCGTTCGCGTCGACCGAGTAGATGTCGACGTTCCCGTTGCGGTTGGTCTCGAAGGCGATCCGGGAACCGTCGGCGGACCAGGTCGGATCGATGTCGGATCCACGCGAGAACGTGATCTGCCGCTGGCCGCTGCCGTCCGGCCGGATCACGAAAACGTCTGGGTCGTTTCCGCCGCTGCGGCTGTAGGCGATCTGGGTGCCGTCACGGGAGAACGACGCCCCGATCGTGCCGTCCAACGCCGCTGTGTTCGCGATCCGGACGATCCCGCTGCCGTCTGGATTCACCAGCGTCAGGAAGCCACGTTGGTCGTTGAAGACGATCCGGCCGTTCTTGCCCGGAAACGCCTGCCGGCTCGATTGCGAAGGAGCCGCGGCCGCGGCTCCGGCGAGCGCGATCACGAGCGTGGTGAGTAGAGCGCGCTTGACCTGTCCGACGTGCATGCCTCCTCCTTCGGTCGCTGTCCTCGCACTCTGCGCAGCGCCCTGTGAGGGATCCGTGACGCGCCGGTCAATGAACCGTCAGTGCGCGGTTAGGCTTTTGCGGGCGCTCGGCCTCGGGCGCGCTCGTAGCGCAGTCGCACGCCGTCGTCGCCGAAGCGCTCCAGCGCGCGCAACTCGAATCGACGGAGTGGGAACTCGCCGTCGGCGAGAGCGGGGCCACGGCCGACGAACGCCGGCGCGACCGTCAGGATCAGCTCGTCGAGCAGGTCGGCCGCGAGCAGCTGTCCGGCGACGTCCCCGCCGCCGACGAGCCAGGTTCGCTTCAAGGCGCGCGACGCCACCAGCCGCACGAGGTCCTCAACCTTCCCGGCAAACGGCTCGACGGGCTCGGCGCCGGGAAACGCCGCCAACCGGTTCGCGTGCGTGAGGATCCAGGTCGGCTTGCCCGCGTAGGGCCACGAGCCGTGCGCGACCATGAAGTCCCACGTCCGCGCGCCCATGATCAGCGAGTCGACCTCGGCGTAGAAGTCCTCGTAGTCGTTCTCGGCGCCGGTGAGCGTCTTCAGGAACGAGAGGTCGTGGTCGACGCCGGCGATCCGTCCGTCGAGGCTCAGCGCGGCGAAGTAGACGACGACCAGGGGTTTTCGCTCTGTCACATGGGTATGTTGGCCCAGCAGGAGGTCGAACGTCTCGACGAGCCGCTGCTGCGGCGCTGGATCTGAACGCGCTCTAGCGGGCCTTCTTGGGCTTTGCCGAACCGGCGTTTCGCAGGCGACCGGGCGCCGACGCGCTCTTGCCGCGGACGGGCTCGACCTCGGGTCCGACGCCGGTGCCGGGCTTCGTCTTCGTGCGCCCCGGCGCACTCGCGCTCCGGCCGTTCGCCGGCTTGGCGCGAGCAGGCTTCGCCGCGATCGGTTTCTTCTTGGCTGCCGGCTTCGTCCGGTCGACTTGCGGCGTCGGGCCGACCGCGACCGGCCGTGTCGCCGCCCCGCCTGCCGTGGGGACAGCCGCTGAGGGCATGACTATCGCGGCCGGCCGAGCCGGAGTCGCCGGCTCGCGGCCCGCCTGGACGCCCTCGTAGCCGGCACCGCCCGCGACCGCGACGGCGGCGAGGCCGACCGCGATCTTCGCGCTCACGCCGGCGGCACCCACGCCTGCGGCCGTGCCCGCGGCTGTCCCGGCGCCGATCGTCGGCAGGCCGGCGGCGGCGTATGCGCTCGGCGCGCCCTTGAAGAAGGTCAGAGTGAACGGCAGCGGCAGCACCGCGAGGGCCTTGAACGCGCCGCGACGCCTGCTGCTGCGTGCAGCGACCCGGGTGCAGCTGGCGCACTCGTTCAGATGCGCGACGAGCCGCCTGCGCTCCTTACGGCCGAGGCGGCCGTCCGTCTGCCGGGAGAGGGCGAGCTCGGCCCCGTCGCACGTGACGAGGTTTTCGAGCTCCTCCGCGAGCGAGCGGCGGGCGCGGAAGATCAGCGTCTCGAGTGCCGACTCCGAGACGCCGAGCATCTTGCCGATCTCGTTGTACGAACGCCCCTCGAGCTCGCGCAGGACGAGCGCTTCGCGCTGCGTCGGCGGGATTCGCTGCAGCGCCCGGACGAGGTCGTCGATCGACGGCAGATCGTCGGCCGTCTCCCTGGCAGGGACGTCCCGATCGAGCTCGACCTCGAGCGGACGCGTCTGCTGCTGGCGGAATCGCTGCCGGATCAGGTTGTGCGCGATCGTGATCAGCCAGTTCGTCGGCTTGCGCGGCTGCTCGCCGCGCTCGAGCGCGCGGAGGGCGTTGACGAACGTCGTCTGGGTGACGTCCTCGGCGTCGGCGCGGTTGCCGAGCACGGCGTAGGCGTAGCGGAAGACCTCCGCCGCGTGGGCGCGGTACAGCTCGTCCAGGTCGCCGGCCGCGCTGACGCTGGTTGCGGTTGTCGCCACTGTCACTCAATACCCGGAAAAGGGTCGTTGTGGTCCAAACGAACAAACTTCTTACATGTGGAACCACAAGCGGAGAGCCCTGACGCGTCTACCTGTGTGACGGCACAGCAGTGCCCGAATGAGCAGGAGGTATCGACATGAAGAAGTTCCTCGTCGCGGCTGTCGCCGCACTCACGATGCTCGTGTTCGCCGCGGTTGCGACCGCGGCGCTCGATCCCGGGGTCTACGACCCGGGCAACACGGGCTGCGTCAAGGCTTCCATGACCAAGAAGAAGACTCTGCACCTGGAGAAGAACTGCGCCACTGCAGTGAATGCTGCAGCAGGCGCCGAGATCACCGGCGTCAACGGCCAGACGTTCCAGTCGGCGGAGTTCACGCTCAAGAGCGCGACGCAGTGCCAGGGCGGCTCGCCCCGGTTCATCGTCGGCACGAGCACCGGCTTCTTCCCGCTCGGCTGCAACAACGTCACGCCGACGCAGAACGCGGACGGCACCGTCACCTACCGCTTCACCGCGGAGACGCTCGCAGCGGCCGGCCAGCAGGTGCCGACGCCGACCGGGACGATCTCGTTCGTCAGCGTCCTGATCGACGTCCAGGGCGTCGCCGACCTGACCAAGATCGCGTTCAACGGGATCGCTCAGAAGGTCGTCGTCGGCAACGGCAAGGGCGTCACGTCCGTCTGTAAGGCAGGCGCCTGGAAGACGTTCACGAACCCGAAGTTCAAGAACCAGGGCCAGTGCGTGAAGCACGTCGTCCACTCGCGGAACGCCGCGAAAAAGGCTGCTCGCGGGTAGGCGGCTCCCGCAGCGGTACGGGCCGAGGCCGGGCGAGAGCTCGGCCTCGCCCGTTCCCGGACCTAGGTCCAGCGCAGGACGTCCACCGAGACGATCGCGTCCGGGTTGATGAACCGGTCGCCGAGCATGGGCCAGTCGCCCTCGCTCACGTCGGCGAGCTTGAGGATCGTCTTCTGCGCGAGGACGAGCGCGTCCTCGTAGGTGGGCGCGCCGCCGATCAGGATCGTCTCCCCGTCGCGGAGGCGGATGACGACACGGCGCTGGTCGAGCACCGGCCGATCGGGTACGGAGGTGCCGATGACCGTCGGGCTGACCGGGGGCTCAGCGAGAGCGTGCATGACGTCCTTTCGTCCTGGGGGCGGCTGGCTGCCGGAGGACGCCACTCCGGCCTCGCTCATGCTCGTCGACGGCACTCCCGTCGGCTTCCCCCGGAAGCGGGATTCGACCGTCACCCGTTCCGAAATCCTTCCTCAGGACGAGCGCAAATCATCCGCGGGATCGATGGGGTCGCGCGGTACGTTCGAGCCATGTGGCGCTACCTCATCGTTCCGATCGTTGCCGTGGCCCTCGTCGCCCCGACCCTGGCCTCCCCAAGTCCAGGCGGGGGCGGCACGGCCTCGTTCGAGCTCGCGTTCGCGCGCGGCGGCGACATCTGGACGATCGGCGCCGACGGCAAACGCGCGCGGCTTCTCCTCCGCGCCGCGTCCGCACCCGCCTGGTCGCCCGACGGCACGAGACTGGCGTTCGTCTCGAGCCGCTCGGGTGACGAGGAGATCTACGTCGCGAAGGCCGACGGCACGGACGTGACCCGGCTGACAAAGCTTCGCGGCCCCGACCTCAGCCCGGCGTGGTCGTCCGACGGACGGCGGCTCTCCTGGAGCCGAAACGCAGAGATCTGGACGATGACCGCCTCGGGCACCGCCAAGCACAGGTTGGTCGCGAAGGCGCAGGTCTGGCACGAACACCATTCGCCGGCATGGCACCGCTCGGCGCTCGTCTACAGCTCGACCCGCGTGTCCGCGTTCAACACCGAGCTCTTCCGCGCTCCCGCGAAGCGGCTGACGTTCACCAGGGGCTCCGAGGGCGTGCTCGGCGACGACTCGATGCCGGACTTCTCGCCCGACGGCCGCCGGATCGTCTTCACCTCGAACCGCGACCAGCAGGCGGAGATCTACGTGATGAACGCCAACGGCAGCGGCCAGAAGCGGCTGACCCGCCGCGCGGGTGACGACTGGGCGCCGGACTTCTCGCCCGACGGCAAGCGGATCGCGTTCACGCAGCTGCCCGGCACGATCTGGACGATGAACGCCGACGGCACCGCCCTGAAGAAGCTCACGAGCGGTGTCGACGCCGACTGGCGCCCGTAGCTACTCGCTCGTGAGGACGTCGATCGAGGCGACCGAGGCGGGCCGAATAAACCGGCCGTCCAGCTCGGGCCATTCGCCCTCCGACTCGGCGGTGCTGAAGCGCAGCATCAGCTCGCGAGCCGCCGCCACGGCGGACTCGCGGTCGTCGTAGACGGCCAGCTCCAGCTGCTCCCCACCGAGGAGCTGGAGGACGACGCGACGCATCGCGACCGGCGAGGTCGCCACTGAGCCGCGCTCGGCCAGGAGCGTCTCGAACGAGCGCACCGGCACCGGAGGCGCCTCGAAGTTGGAAGGAGGCTGGCCGACGAGCGCCGGGCTCAGCGGAGGATCCTCCGCTCCGATCAAGCCGACAGACACGGACGCCGCCGCACCGCTCGCGAACTCGTACATCTGCTCTCTCCCTCTCCGGCCGCCGCATGAGTGCCGGGTTCGTACGCCGCAGTTGGGGTGACTATGCGCGGCTCGCCGGTGCCCGGCGTCCCTCGTGTGGGTGAATCGGCGAGAACGGCCGAAACGGCCGGAGGCAGACACCTCCGGCCGCGCACGGCCCAGGGGAGGGAAGCGGGGGCTAGGAGTCGTCGCCGTCGCCGGCCACGGTGACCGTCTTGACGGTCTCACAGTTCGTGTGCACGTCCGTCGTCTCCTTGGCGTTCAGCCAGACGACGTCGTTGCCCGGCCCGCAGTCGATCGTGTCGACCTGCCTGTCGCGCGCCAGGGCGTGAAGCACGTCGTCGCCGTCGCCGCCGTTCTGCGTGTCGGTGCCGCGGCCGGGCCACAGCCGGTCGTTGCCCGGGCCGCCGTCGAGCGCGTCGTCGCCCGGGCGCCCGCGCAGGACGTCGTTGCCCTCGCCGCCGGCGAGGGAATCGTTGCCGTGGCCGCCCCAGAGGCGGTCGTTGCCACCGTCGCCGTTCAGGGCGTCGTTGCCGTTCTGGCCGTGGACGCGATCGTTGTCGTCGCCGGCGTTGACGGTGTCGTTGCCGCCGCGGGCCATGACGAGATCCTTCCCGGGGGTGCCGGTGAGAACGTCGTCCTTGTGGGTGCCCTTGATCACCACGGCCGCAACGGCGGTGGTCGCGAGGGCGAGCGTCGCAACGGCGGCGAGCGCTCCGATCATGAACCTGGTGTTCTTCATCTGAGAGATCCTCCTCGTAGCGAAGCTGACAACCGCATCCTTCCCCGGTGCTGTCAGCCGCCCGTTCGCCGAACGTAAAACCGGCGTAAAACGGGATCAGGCGTGCGTGAGCGGCCGGGCGGCGCCGTCCGCGACCGCGTGCGGGAGCCGGACGGTGAAGACCGTCAGTGCGCCGGGCGTGCTCTCCGCTGCGACCGTCCCCCCCATTCCCTCGGCGAGCTCCTTGACGATCGCCAGCCCGAGCCCCGTCCCCACCGGCCGCTCGCGTCCGTACCGCGAGTAGAGGAAGAAGCGCTCGAACGCCTGCCCGAGCTCCTCGGGCTTCAGGCCGGGGCCGGTGTCCTCGACCCGGATCGAGCCGGGCGCGGTGACGATCCTGACCGAGCCGCCGGCGGGCGTCAGCCGGAGCGCGTTCTCGACGAGGTTGGAGACGATCTGCAGCGTCCGGTCGGCATCGCCGGTGGCCGGCGCCGCGCCTGCTCCCTCCGCCTCGAGGCTGACGTCGAACTCGCGCGCCTGGCTGTCGTAGCGCCGGAGCGCCTCCTGCGCGATCGCCCGCAGGTCGATCGGCTCCCGGCGGACGCTGAACTCCGCCTTTCGCATCCGCGCCAGATCGAGGAGGTCGCCGACCAGACGCTCGAGCCGTCGCGACTCGGTCACGATCGTCGCGGCGGCCTCGTCCGCCGGCAGCGCTCCCTCGCCGAGTCCCTCGGCGTAGCCGCGGATCGCCGTCAGCGGCGTCTTCAGCTCGTGGCTGACCGAGAGCAGGAACGCCTGCTCGGCCTCGCGCGCCTTCGCGAGGGCGACGGCAACGTCGTTGAAGCTCTCGGCGAGCAGCGTCAGCTCCCGGGCGCCCTCGACCGGGACGAGCGGCGGCGCGGTCGTCGAGCTCGCGAGGCCGCGGGTCGCCTCGGCAACGCGGCGGATGGGTCGGGCGATCGCACGCGCGAGCAGGAATGCGATCAGCGCCGCGAGCGCCGCCGTCACCACCGCGGCGGCCACGAGTCCTTCGATGTGCGGGCGCCACGCCGACGTCGTGGAGCTCGCCGGCCTCAGCAGGATGAAGCCCTTCCCGTTCACGAGCCGCGCCGCGTAGAGGTAACGCCTGCCGTCCGTCTGCAGGGTGCCGTCGAGCCGTGCCCCGCGGCGAAGCTCGACCGCGCGCTCGGGCGGGAGCAGGCTCGAAGAGCCGTCGAGCGGGACCTGCTCGATCACTTCGTCTTGGCGATCGAGGAACTCCTGCAGCGAGCGGAGCCGGGAGAACGGCACCAGCGCCTCGCGCTCGCGCTCGACGAGCAGGTCGAACTGCGCCGAGACGTCGCGGAGCGTGTTCCGCTCGACAGCCCGGCGGGTCAGGATCGCGCCCAGCACGAGCGCCAGGGCCAGCGAGAGGAGAGCAACGAGCGCGATCGCCGCAAACAGGCGCGACCGCAACGACCGCAGCGAGTGCAGCTTCACGGCCGAATGGCCTTGTAGCCGGAGCCCCGCACGGTGCGGATCGCGGCCGGCCGGCCGAGCTTGCGGCGAAGCTGCGCGACGTGGACGTCGACGGTGCGCGTTCCGCCCGCGTAGCTCATGCCCCAGACCCGCTCGAGGAGCTGGTCGCGCGAGACGACGATCCCCGCGTTCTCGAGCAGGTAGGCGAGCAGGTCGAACTCCTTGCCGGTCAGCTCGACCGTCTCGCCTGCGACGCGCACCTCCCGCGCCTGCGGGTCGAGCGCGACGTCGCCGATCTCGAGCAGCAGCTCGCCGGTGCGCGGTGCCGGGCTGGTACGACGAAGAACGGCCTTCACGCGGGCCGCGAGCTCCCTCGGCGAAAACGGCTTCGAGACATAGTCGTCCGCTCCGACCTCGAGCCCGGCGACGCGATCGGCCTCCTCGTCCCGTGCGGTCAGCATCAGGACCGGGACGTCGGAACGGCTCCGGATGCTGCGGCAGACGTCGAACCCGTCTGCGCCCGGCAGCCCGATGTCGAGGATGACGAGTCGTGGCCGCACGAGCTCGAGCGATTCCAGCGCCTCCTCGCCCGAGCGCACCCAGGCGACCCGGTAGCCGCTCTGCTCGAGATAGGCGCGGACGAGCGAGCCGATCGACTCCTCGTCTTCGACGAGCAGGAGCTGCGGCCCCGGCGTGCCCGCTGGGTGAAGCTCCGCCGCACCCGCCGCGGTCATTTCCGGGTGGCGCGAACCTCGTTCGCCGGAGCGTCGCCGTCCCGAATCACGGTCGCGACCATACCGCGCCGCAGCGCGGCGAACGCGGCCGGCCGGCCGCCGATCGTGATCGCAGCGCTCGGCGCGACCGAGATCGGCACGAGGGTGCCGTCCCGCTCGAGCAGCGTCAGCGTCCCGTCCGCCTTGGCGCGGATGACGCCGCGATCGATCCGGTAGTCGTGGAGGACGCCTCCGTCCTTGACGAGCACCTCGGCCCGGACGAGCTTCGGGCCGAAGAAGTAGTTCCCGAGCGAGCCGGGCAGCGCCAGCCCGGGCTGCGCGAGCAGCAGCGTCGCGTTCACCGCGAGCAGCGCCGCGACGACCCAGAGTCCCTTTGCCCGCCTCGTCTTCATTCGCCGCATTGTGGCCGTTCTTCGTCAGCGTGTCGTGCCCGCGACGTTAGGGCGATGTAAAACCCACCCGAGAAACGCCCGAAACCATGCGGATCTCGTTTGCTGTTGACCCCTTGCGAGCAGGAAACGCCGCAATGAGACGCGCGCGGCTCGAACGGCTCGTCTGGCCCGGCATGATCCTCGCCGGCGTCATTCTGGCCGCGACCCTCTGGGCCGTCTGGCCCGTGGCGTCCGCTCCGGCTGCGCCGCCCGCAGTCCGGCCCTCCGTCTTCGCGCCGCCGCCCGTTGCCTCCGAGCTCGAGCTGATCGGGGGCTTCGAGCAGGAATCGCCGGAAGAGCTCGGCGCCGAGCCGCTTCCGGGCGTGGAGCTCACGCCAGAACTGCCGCCCGTCGTCGGCTGAGCGCCCGCGCGGCGACCGCAGCCATCACGAGCCCGGTCGAGCCGGCGACGGCGAAGCTGAGCTGTGTGCCGCCGATCGCGCAGAGCCAGCCGGCCAGAAGCCCGCCGAGCGGCGCCAGTCCGGCGAAGGCCCACAGGTAGAGGCTGACGACGCGGCCGCGCAGGTGGTCGGGCGCCCGCAGCTGGAGGATCGAGCTCGCGTTCGAGGTCCAGAGCGTGAAGCAGATGCCCGTGAGGGTGAGCAGGGCTCCGCACAGCCAGACGGACGCCAGCGGCGCGAGCGCCAGGAGGCTGACGCTGAATCCGCCGGTGCCGAGGACGAGCACCTTGAAGCTCGCCCGCCCGATGGCCGCCGAGAGCAGCGCCCCGACGAGCGCGCCGCCGCCGAAGCAGGCGGAGAGGATGCCGAAGACCTCGGGCCCGGTGTCCAGCGTGTCCGACGCGAGCAGCGGCAGGATCACGTGGAAGTTGAAGCCGACGGTGCTGACGACGGTGACGATCGCGAGGACCAGCCGCGCGTCGGGCGAGCGCCGCACCCAGGCAAAGCCCTCGCGGATCCCCTTCATCATCGTCGGCGGCTCGCCGCTGGGCTCCAGCGGAACCAGCTCCTCGCGGCGCATCATCAGGAGCCCTGCGAGAACTGCAAGGAAGGTGACCGTGTTGACCACGAAGCAGACGCCGACACCGAAGGCGGCGATCAGCACGCCGGCGACGGCGGGACCGACGACCCGGGAGGCGTTGAAGAGGCTCGCGTTCAGCGCGACCGCGTTTGGCAGCTCGTCGCGGCCGACCATCTGGAAGGTGAGCGCGTGGCGTCCGGGAGCGTCGAAGACGAGCGCGGTGCTGGAGAGGGTCGCCAGGAGGTAGACCACCCACAGCGTCTCCAGGCCGCCGAGCACGAGCACCGCGAATGCCGCGGAGAAGAGCATCGAGATCGTCTGCGTCGCGATCACGAGCTTGCGATTGTCGATCCGGTCGGCGACGACGCCCGCGAAGAGGCCGAAGACGGTGAACGGGATGAAGCGACAGAAGGCGAGGATGCCGACTGCGAGCGGCGAGCTCGTCAGCTCGACCACGAGCCACGCGAGGGCGATGTTCTGCATCCACGTGCCGCTGACCGAGATCACCTGCCCGGTGAAGAAGAGCCGGTAGTTGCGATGGCGCTTGAGGCTCGCAAAGGTGCGCGCGTTCAGGGCCAGCAGGGCTGCCGTCACAGGAGCTTCCCCAGCGGCTCGATCGCGCGCTCGAGCGCCACGAGCTCGTCGTCGTCGAGGCCGCGCAGCCTCTCGGCGAGCCAGGTCGTCCGGCGGGCCCGGACGCGCTTCAGCAGCTTGTCGCCCTCGGCCGTCAGCGTCAGGCCGACGCGACGCCGGTCGGTCTCGTCGCGGGCGCGCTCGATCAAACCTGCCGTCTCGAGCCGGTCGACGTGGCCGGAGAGAGCGGGAGCAGAGATGCGCTCCTCGGCCGCGAGCTCGCGCAGGCTCAGGCCCGGATTGACGCGGATCAGCCAGAGCAAGGTCACCTGCCGGCTCGTGACGCCGAGCTGCTCGGTCTCCTGCCGCAGCTCGCGCGCAAGGCGCAGCAGCACGGGCCGCAACTCGTTGGCGACGGCAAGCGGATCGGCGATAACGTCGTTAACCATTAACCTGGTTACGAGTTTACCAGTTCGATTCCTTTGCGCATCCCCCAACGGGAGGGTTAGCGTCAGGGCATGACCGAGAGGCTCGCCCGGCACGCGGCGCTGCACCCGAAGCGGATGCTCGCGATCTGGGGCGGGATCTTCGTGGTCTCGATCGCTGCGATCGCGTTGCTGCTGCCGTCGTCGATCACGACCGACGCGTCGGTCACGAACGATCCCGAGTCGGAGCAGGGCTACGACGCCATCTCCAGGCACCTGCCGCCGTCGGACGACTTCGTCAACGAGGTCGTGCTCGCACGGGCTCCCGGGAAGGACGTCACGACGGACCGGCCGGCCCGGCTCGAGATCGAGCGGCTGGCGGCGGCGCTGGAAGCGACGGGGCGGACCGCGCAGGTTCGCTCCTACTACGACGACGAGGATCCCGGCCTGCTCTCGCCCGACAAGGACGCGGCCGCGATCACGATCGGGATGGGACGCGACGCCGAGGACGGGATCAAGGACGTGATCGACGTCGTCCGCCAGGCCGACGAGGGCCCGCTCGAGGTGACGATCACGGGCGAGTTCACCGCGGACGAGGACTTTCTCACGCTCTCGAACAAGGATCTGAAGGAGGGCGAGCTCTTCTTCGGGCTGCCGGCCGCGATGGTCGTGCTGCTACTCGTCTTCGGCGCTGTCGTCGCGTCGCTGATCCCGATCCTGCTGGCGCTCGTCGCGATCGTCTTCGCGCTCGCACTCGTTGCGATCGTCGGCCAGGTCTGGGAGGTCTCGTTCTTCGTCGTCAACATGCTCTCAGGGATGGGGCTGGCGCTCGGCGTCGACTACGCGCTCTTCATCGTCAGCCGCTTCCGCGAGGAGCGGGCGGGCGGCGTCGAGAAGATCGAGGCGATCGCCGCGACCGGCCGTTCCGCCAGCCGAGCCGTCCTCTTCAGCGGAACGGCGTTCGTGATCGCGCTGACGGGAATGCTGCTCGTCCCGGACACGATCCTGCGCAGCCTCGCCGCCGGAGCCGTCCTCGTCGGCCTGACCGCGGTCGCGGCGGCGGTGACGCTCCTGCCGGCGATCCTGTCCCTGCTCGGCGACCGCGTCGACGCGCTGCGGCTGCCGTTCGTCGGCCGCGGCACGAGCGAGGGACGGTTCTGGGGCGGCGTCGTGACCCGGGTCCAGCGGCGGCCGCTCGCCAGCCTCCTCGTCTCGGCCGCAGTGCTGATCCTGCTCGCGCTGCCCGCACTCGACCTGCGCACGGGCTCGGCCGGCGTCCGCACGATCCCGGACGGCTATGCGTCGAAGGACGGCTTCACCGCACTCGAGCGGGAGCTCGGAGTCGGCACGGTCGACTCGGCGGAGATCGTCGTCGAGGGCGACGTGTCGGCACCGCCTGTGCGCCAGGGGATCGAGCAGCTGCGCACCGAGCTCGCCGGCGACCAGGCGTTCCGCAACCCCGAGCTCGAGACCGCGCCGGACGGCAGGCTCGCGGTGATCGAGGCGCTCGTCGCGGGTGACAGCCGGGACGAGAAGTCGGTGCAGGCGGTCGAACGGTTGCGATCGGAGCTCGTGCCGCAGGCGCTCGGTGGCACCGGAGTCACGACCTACGTGACCGGCGAGACAGCCGAGATCCTCGACTACCGCGAGCTGATGGAGAGCTGGCTGCCGATCGTGTTCCTGTTCGTGCTCGGCTTCAGCTTCATCCTCCTGACGATCGCCTTCCGCTCGATCGTCGTTCCGGCGAAGGCGATCGTGCTCAACCTGCTCTCGGTCGGAGCGGCGTACGGGCTGATCGTGCTCGTTTTCCAGAAGGGCATCGGCAACGAGATCTTCGGCTTCCCGCAGGTCGACGCGATCGAGGCGTGGCTCCCGCTCTTCCTCTTCTCTGTCCTCTTCGGGCTCTCGATGGACTACCACGTCTTCCTGCTCAGCCGGATCCGCGAGCGCTACACGCAGACCGGCGACTCGAGCGAGGCCGTCGCCTTCGGCGTCCGCACCGACCGCGCGGCTGATCACCGGCGCGGCGCTGATCATCATCGTCGTCTTCGTCGGCTTCGCGACCGGCCAGCTGGTGATGTTCCAGCAGATGGGCTTCGGCGTCGCGGTGGCGCTGCTGCTCGACGCGACCGTGATCCGCTCCGTGCTCGTGCCCGCGGCGATGGAGCTACTGGGCGAGCGCAACTGGTACCTGCCGAGCTGGCTCGACTGGCTACCGCACTATGCTGTCGAGGCGCAGGACGAGCATCCGCAGGAGCGGACGCTCGTCGCGCAAGATCCCTGAAGTGGCGGCCTTCGGCGGCATCAACTGACGACGAACTCGGAGATCCGGCGGCCGATCAGCTCGCCCTGATCCTCCTGGAGGAAGTGGCCGGCGCCCGCGACGATCTCCGGCTCGCCCGCACCGGGGATGTGGGCGGCGATGCGCTCGGCCACGCTCGGGGCGAAGATCGGATCGGAGTCGGAGAAGAGGACGAGCGCCGGCCGCTCCCAGCGCGCGAGCTGCTCCCGCACGGCCAGATGCGCCGGCGTGTCGGGATGGTCGGGCGAGATCGGCACGAGCTCCGGGAACGCGAGGATGCCGGCCTTCGACTCGGGTTCCGGCCAGGGCGCGCTGTAAGCCTCGACGACGTCGTCGTCCATCGGCTGCACCGCGGAGATCTGAACGAGCCGGCCGGGGATCAGCTCCGTGCCGAGGCGCCGCACCCAGTCTCGAAACCGGAGCCACTCGTCCGACGGCGGCCGCCCGCCGCCGATGCCGGTGTTCATGATCACGAGCTTGCCGACTCGGTCGGGATTCTCGACTGCGAGCCTGAGCCCGATCGGTCCGCCCCAGTCCTGGACGACGACCGTTGCGTCGCGGAGGTCGAGCTCCTGGACCAGCCGTGCGATCGAGCCGACGTGGCGCTCGTAGGAGTAGTCCTCGAGCCGGAGCGGCTTGTCCGACCGGCCGAAGCCGAAGTAGTCGGGGGCGATCGCGCGCGCCGTCGGCGTCAGCTCCGGAATGATCTTTCGGTAGAGGTACGACCACGTCGGCTCGCCGTGCAGGAGGAGGACGGCGGGGCCGTCGCCCTCGTCGAGGTAGTGCATCCGCAGCCCGTCCTGCTCGAGGTAGCGCGGCTCGAACTCGTAGCCGGGCAACCCGTCGAAATGCATGTCAGGCGTGCGATACGCGTCGATCACGGCTCCGCGCCGAGGAAGCGCTCGCATGCCCGCGAGTCTACGAAGCATGAGAAACGATCGGCATGGGGAAGAACCCTCTCATGGTCGAGCCCCCGCCCCGAGATCCGCAAGATCCGCGCGAGCCCGTCGAGCCGACGGAGGACGAGACGGTGATCGTCCCCCCGGCCGAGGAGGTCGTCGTCGAGGACGAATGGGGCCCGGAGAGCGAGGTCTTCGTCGAAGAGACGATCGAGGAAGAGCCGCCGCGCCGGCCGCTGCCGCAGATCTGGCCCGGACTGCTGGCGCTGCTCCTGCTCGTCGTCGGCGGCCTCGCGGCCGCGTACTTCCTCACCCGGGACGACGACAACAACGCGGCGCCGACGACCAGCGCCGCCACGACGACCGCCGCGACCACGACCACCGCAGAGCAGGTGGCCGTCCCCGACGTCGTCGGCACCACCTCCTCCGAGGCGACGGCGACGCTGCGCGACGCGGGTTTCACCGTCAACGTCGTCGCCGTTCCGTCCGACAGCCCGAGCGGCCAGGTCGTGGCGCAGGACCCGGTTGCGGGCGGTGACGCGCCCGAGGGCTCGGCCGTCCGGATCAACGTGGCAGAGGACAGGCCGTCGCCGCCGGCCGCAACCACGGATCAGACGACCACCGAGGGGACGACAACCGGCTCGACGACGACGGCCGCGACGACGAGCGGCACGACGACTGCGGCGGCGCCGCAACCGGCCACGGTTCCGGATGTCGTCGGCCAGGAGCTCGCGGACGCCGCCCGCGCCTTCGGCGACCAGGGTCTGAAGGCGTCACTCCAGTACGTGCCCTCGCAGGAGGCCGCGGGGCGTGTGGTCGCCCAGGCGCAGCCGGCCGGAACGGCGCGGAAGCGCGGCGACACGGTGCAGCTGAACGTCTCGGTCGGCGCCGAGCCGCAACCGGCGGCGACGGTGCCCGACGTCGCCGGCGATCGCCTCCAGCAGGGACGCCAGACCCTCGTTCAGGCGGGCTTCGAGGTGCTCGCGCTCAACCTGCAGGGCGACCCCGTCCGCAACGAGAGCACGGTCTCGTCGCAGGCTCCGGCCGGCGCGGCCAGCATCCCCCGCGGATCGCTGGTGCTGCTCTACCTCACGAGCTAGGAGCTACTTCGGCGCGGGGTCGAGCTTGTAGCCGACGCCGTAGCGGGTCTGGATGAACGTGTGGCGCGGAGCGCGCGTGTCGATCTTCTCGCGCAGCTTGCGGACGAAGACGTCGACCGTCCGGTCGCGGTGCGAGGCCCGGCGACCCCAGACCCGCTGCAGCAACTCGTCCCGTGTGAGCACCCGGCCGCGGTCGAGCGCGAGCGCGTAGAGGAGCCGGAACTCGGTCGGCGTCAGCTCGGCGCTCGCGCCGTCGACGTAGGCCTGGACGTTGCGAGGGTCGAGCCGAAGCTCCTCGACCTCGATCTCGTCGCCGCGCCGCGGTTCTTGCGCGCGCGTGCCGCGGCGGGCCGCCGCGGCAACGCGCGCTGCAAGCTCCTTCATCGAGAACGGCTTCACCAGGTAGTCGTCGGCGCCGAGCTCGAGCGCGTTGATCCGGTCGTGCTCCGTGCCGCGGGCGCTGACGACGACGATCGGCGTCCCGATCCCCTCACCGCGCGCCTGCTCGATCACGCGCCACCCGTCGATGCCCGGGAGCATCAGGTCGAGCACGCACACGTCGGGCTGCTCGAAGCGGAGCCGCGCCAGCCCGGTCTCGCCGTTCGCGACCCCGACCGCGTCGAAGCCGGCCGCGGTCAGGTGACGCGCCATCCCCTGGGCGATGACGTCGTCGTCCTCGATGATCAGAACCTTCGCCACGAGCCCATCATGGCGCGCGTCGCGGATGCGGGTGGGTAAAGGACTGGTAACGGGGTGGTGAACGCGCCTCTGTTACAACCGTGCGATGGAACGCGATGCGCTGCGCGGGCGGATGCTGATCGAGGAGAGCCGTGAGGCGGTCGTCGTCCTCGACGAGACCGATCGTGTCGTCGCCGCCAGCCGGCGCGCGCGCCAGGCGCTCGAAGGCGTCCGCGAGGGCGAGGTCCTGGCGGAGGCATTCCTGCGCGGCGACGGCGGCCGGACGCCGCTGATCGTGCCCTACGTCGTCGCCGGCCGCACCGAGCGGCTCGTCTACTTCTCCGAGGCCGGCGACCTGGCGGCGTACGAGGAGCTCCGCTCGGGCTTCACCGCCGCCGTCTCGCACGAGCTGCGGACGCCGCTCGCACGGCTGCTCGCCCTGCTCGAGCTCGCGGCGCTCCCGGGCGAGGACGTGAACGACCTGATCGAGCAGGCCCGACGCGAGATCGACGCGATCCGCGAGCTGATCGACGAGGTTCTCTTCCTGGCCGAGCTCGAGTCGGGGACGCGCGTCGTGTCGCTCGGAGCCGAGCCCGTCCTGCCCGTGCTGCACCAGGTTGCTGCGGAGCTGACCGAGCAGGCGGCGCGGGCCGGGGTCGCGCTCCACGTCGAGGGCGAGGAGGAAGCGACCGCCGAGGTGCGCCCCCGGATGCTCGGCGTCGTCGCCCGGAACCTGGCCGAGAACGCGATTCGCTACGCGGGGCCGGGCACGAACGCGACGCTCTCGGTGCGGCGCGAGGACGGCGCGGTCGTGCTCCGAGTGGTCGATGACGGCGCCGGGGTGGAGCAGTCCGACCTGCCACGGCTGTTCGAGCGCTTCTACCGCGCCGACCGTTCGCGGGCGTCCCGCGGGACCGGTCTCGGCCTCGCGATCGTCAAGCACGTGGTCGCCTCGGCCGGCGGTACGGTCGAGGCGAGCGGCGGGCGTGGCCTCGGCCTCGAAATCCGCTGCTCGTTCCCTGCGCGCCAATAGGATCGTTCACCACCCTCTCACCACATGTTTACCAGCCGGCATCCCCAAGCCCACGACCCGATTGGAACACTCGGCGCATGACAAACATGACGAAGGCGATCACGAAAATTGCGCTGCTGTTTGCGTTCGCGTCCTTGCTCGCCGGCTGCGGCGGCGATGGCCGAGGCGGCGACGATGAAGCGGCCGACACCACGGCTGCCACGACCGGCGGCGGCGTTGGCGGCGACCTCTCCGGCCGGATCGAGGTGGACGGCTCGAGCACTGTCGGCCCCTTCACGACGGCGGCCGC
Source organism: uncultured Gaiellaceae bacterium (assembly GCA_963789355.1). Classification (GTDB taxonomy): domain Bacteria; phylum Actinomycetota; class Thermoleophilia; order Gaiellales; family Gaiellaceae; genus Gaiellasilicea. The sequence continues at coordinate 403,074 of CAWBKK010000002.1, read as the reverse complement.
AGAGCGGTTTCAGAGCGAGCAGGCCGGCGTCCAGGTGACGGTCGGCGTCTCCGGCACCGGCGGCGGCTTCGAGCGCTTCTGCCGCGGTGAGACAGACCTCTCCAACGCCTCGCGCCCGATCAAGGACGAGGAGGTCACCGCCTGCAAGGACGGCGGCATCGACTACGTGGAGTTTCAGGTCGCGAACGACGCCCTCACCGTCGTCGTGAACAAGGACAACGACTGGGTTACCTGCCTGACCACGAAACAGCTGAAGACGATCTGGGGTCCCGACTCCAAGGTCGGGAGCTGGAACGAGGTCGATCCGTCCTTCCCGGACGAGAAGCTGTCGCTCTTCGGACCCGGCACCGACTCGGGCACCTTCGACTACTTCACGGATGAAATCAACGGCGAAGAGGGCGCAAGCCGCTCCGACTTCTCCGCGAGCGAGGACGACAACAACACCGTCACCGGCGTGGCGGGCGAGAAGGGCGGCCTCGGCTACTTCGGCTTCTCCTACTTCGAGGAGAACCAGGACACGCTGAAGGCGGTCGAGATCGACGGCGGCGACGGCTGCGTCGCGCCGAGCGTCGAGAACGCGCAGAACGGCACCTACAAGCCGCTCGCACGCCCCCTGTTCATCTACGCGAAGACCGAGGCGCTGGCGAAGCCCGAGGTCGAGGGATTCATGCGCTACGTCCTCGACAACGGGATCGAGATCGCCGAGGCGTCCAAGTACGTCCCGCTCACGGACGAGCAGCTGTCGAAGGCGCAGGGCGACCTCGAAACCGCAACCGGGTAGTCGTTGGCCGCTCCTGATCTGACCGTGGGCGCGGAGCCGATGCTCCGCGCCCGCCGCCGGCGCATCGGCGAGGACGTGATCAAGGGCGTCCTCTTCGTCTGCGCGCTGATCTCGGTCGCGACGACCGTCGGAATCGTGATCGCGCTGTTCGTGCCTGCGTTCGAGTTCTTCCAGGAGATCTCGATCGTCGACTTCCTCACCGGCAGGAACTGGGCGCCGCTCTTCGAGCCCGCGCACTTCGGCGTTCTGCCGCTCGTCGGCGGGACGCTGCTCGTGACCGGGATCGCAAGTGCGGTCGCGATGCCGTTCGGGCTCGGGGCCGCGATCTATCTCAGCGAGTACGCGTCGCCGCGCACGCGCGGGATGCTGAAGCCGGCGTTCGAGATCCTCGCGGGGATCCCGACGATCGTCTTTGGCTACTTCGCGCTCACGTTCATGACGCCGCTGCTCCGGGATCTCGGGATCCAGGTCGACATCTTCAACACGCTCTCGGCGGGCCTCGTGATGGGCGTGATGCTGATGCCCACCGTCGCCTCGCTCTCCGAGGACGCGATGGGAGCGGTGCCGCGCGACCTGCGCGACGGCGCCTATGCGCTCGGCTCGACCAAGGTGCAGGTGGCGACGCGGATCGTCGTCCCGGCCGCCGTCTCCGGGATCGTCGCCTCGTTCGTGCTCGCGATCTCGCGGGCGGTGGGCGAGACGATGATCGTGCTCGTCGCGATGGGCCAGCAGCCCAACCTCACCTTCGATCCCCGCGAGGCAGCCGAAGCGATGACCGCGTTCATCGCCGCCACCGGCGCCGGCGACGTGCCCACCGGATCGATCGAGTACAAGACGATCTTCGCCGTCGGCGCGACGCTCTTCGTCCTGACGCTGGTCATGAACGTCTTCGCGATCCGGCTCGTGCGCAAGTACCGGGAGGTCTACGAATGAGCCGCGCGCTCAAGGGCGGCATCTTCAAGGCGCTGCTGCTGTTCTCGCTCTTCGTCGGCTTCGTCATGCTCGTCACTCTGCTCGTCGACGTCTTCAGCGACGGGTGGGGGTATCTCGACCTCAATCTGCTCACGAATCCGCCGTCGTCCGACCCCGCCATCGCGGGCGCGCGGCCGGCGATCATCGCGACGCTCTACATCGGGATCCTGCTCCTCCTCTTCGTCGTCCCGATCGGTGTCTTCACCGCGATCTACCTCGAGGAGTACGCGGACAAGACGCGCTGGTACAACAAGCTGCTCGAGATCAACATCCAGAATCTCGCGGCCGTCCCCTCGATCGTCTACGGCATCCTCGGGCTCGCCTTCCTGGTCCGCGGGCTCGGACTCGGCCGGGTCCTGCTCGCCGGGGCGATGATCCTGACCCTGCTCGTCCTCCCGACCGTGATCATCGCGGCGCGCGAGGCGATCCGCTCGGTTCCGGACTCGATCCGTCAAGGCGGCTACGCGCTCGGGGCGACGCAATGGCAGGTCGTCTCCCGCCAGGTGCTGCCGGCGGCAATCCCTGGCATCGCGACGGGCTCGATCCTCGCCCTGTCGCGGGCGATCGGCGAGACGGCGCCGCTGATCATGATCGGCGCGGTCACGTACATCTCCTTCGACCCGACCATCCTTGGACCGTTCACTGCGCTCCCGATCCAGATCTACAGCTTCCTGCGGCTTCCCCAGGCGGAGTTCAAGCTGCTCGCGGCCGCCTCGATCATCGTCCTGCTCGCGATCCTGCTGACGCTGAACGGGTTCGCGATCTACATCCGCAACCGGTATCGGAGATCCTGGTGACGACCATGACTGAACGAGCGTTTACGATCGAGCCAATGAGCCTGGCCGAGATCGCGAAGGAGCACGGCGACGAGGGCGTCACCAACCGAGAGGCCGTGTTCCAGGTCAACGACCTGGCGGTCTCCTACAGCGGGAATGTGGCAATCCGGGACGTCGACGCTCAGCGTGTTCCGCAACGCCGTGACGGCGTTCATCGGTCCGTCCGGCTGCGGCAAGAGCACGTTGATCCGCTGCTTCGACCGGATGAACGACCTGGTGCCGGGGGCGAAGGTCGAGGGCGACGTCCTCTACCACGGCAAGGACCTCTACGCGGCTGACGTCGATCCGGTCGAGGTGCGCCGCCGGATCGGGATGGTCTTCCAGAAGCCGAACCCGTTCCCGAAGTCGATCTACGACAACATCGCCTTCGGACCGCGCGTGCTCGGCCTCAAAGGCAATCTCGGCGAGCGCGTCGAGCGGGCGCTGCACCAGGCGGCGCTCTGGGACGAGGTCAAGGACCGGTTGAAGGAGTCGGCGCTCGGCCTCTCCGGCGGCCAGCAGCAGCGGCTCTGCATCGCCCGCTGCCTCGCCGTCGAGCCGGACGTGATCCTGATGGACGAGCCGGCGTCGGCGCTCGACCCGATCTCGACGACGCGGATCGAGGACCTGATGCACGAGCTGAAGCGCGAGTACACGATCGTGATCGTCACGCACAACATGCAGCAGGCCGCGCGCGTCGCCGACATGACCGCGTTCTTCTCGGTCGAGGTCGATGAGGCGACCGGCAAGCGCACCGGCGTCCTCGTCGAGTACGACAAGACGTCGAAGATCTTCACGACGCCCGCGGACAAGCGCACCGAGGATTACGTGACGGGGCGGTTCGGCTGAGAATCTCGTTCCAGGAGGAGCTCGACGAGCTCGAAGCCTCATTGCGACTGGAGGGAGAGCTCGTACTGCGTTCGCTTCGAGCCGCCGTCGAGGCGGTCTGCTCACAGGACGTCGAACTCGCGGAGGAGGTGATCGCGTTTGACGACGACATCGACTCGCAGTACTTCGAGGTCGAGCAGGGGATCGAGTTGCTGCTCGCCCGCCAGACGCCCGTCGCGAGCGATCTCCGGCTCGTGCTCGCCCTGCTGAAGGACAATCTCCACCTCGAGCGGATGGGCGACCTCTGCGTCACGATCGCGAAGCTGACGCGGCTGACGAAGGGCCTGCCTCCCGACGAGACCCTCCTCGAGGGCTTCAAGGAGATGGGCGAGCGCGCGGAGCAGATGATCCGCGTCGCGCTCCGCTCCCTGGAGCAGCGCGATCGCGTCGCCGCGGAGTCGCTGCTGGAGCTCGACGAGCTGATCGACCGCGCCAACCGCCGCGTCGTCAACCGGCTCCTCGACGTCGGGCACGACCTGGAGACGCGCGAATGGGGCCTGCGGATGATCCTCGTCTCGCGCTGCCTGGAACGGATCGGCGACCACGCCGTCGACATCGGCGAGCAGACCGCATACCTCGTCACCGGCGAGTTCCGCGAGTTCACCGACGCGTCGCACTGAGCTTTCCGTCGCATGCCTCGGATCCGCTCTCGCGGATTCCGAGGCGCGCAGACCCCTGAAGGGGGCGCTTCGCGCCCCGGCGGTCGTCCTGGTTCGTTACCGGACGTTCACCGTCCGGTAGCCCACGCAGGAGCTCGGCTCTGCGATAGAGAACGTGTGCTGCTCGCGATCGTCGCCCAGCGTCGTACCGCCACGAATGTCGCCCTCGCGGCGGCGGCACCCCGCGGAGTCGAGGCGCGGATCCTCTCGCCGCAGCAGGCCTCGTCGCTGCTCCAGCCTGGTGCGGTCGCGCTCGGCCGCCTCGACGTGGTCGACGGGCTCGACGGGGTCGAGGACGGCCTCTGGGCGCTCGGCTCGCTGGCTGCACGCGGTGTCCGCGTGCTCAACCGCGCCGGCGCGCTGCTCGCCGCCCACGACAAGCTCCTGACCACCAAAGTGCTGCAGCGCTCCGGGCTGCCGCACCCGCGCACGCGGATCCTGCACCCGGGCTCGTCGGTGCCCGACTGGGACGGACCGCTCGTGGTCAAGCCCCGCTTCGGCAGCTGGGGCCGGGACGTCGAGCTCTGCGCGGACGAGATCGCGCTCCGTCGCCATCTTCGCTCGCTGGAGCACCGGCTCTGGTTCCAGCAACACGGCGCGCTGCTTCAGGACTTCGTCCCGGGGGCGGATTCGGACCTTCGCGTCGTCGTCGCGGCCGGCGTGGCCGTCGGTGCGATCGGGCGCATCGCCGCGCCGGGCGAGTGGCGGACGAATGTCGCGCTCGGTGGCCGACGGGTGCCGGTGGAGCCGCCTGCAGCCGCACTCGAGCTCGCAGTGCGCGCCGCCGACGCCTCGGGCGCGGATCTGGTGGGCGTCGACCTGCTGCCCGACGGCGTGGGCGGGCACACCGTGCTCGAGCTGAACGGCGCCGTCGACTTCACGCGCGAGTACCGAATCGACCGTGACCCGTTCGCCGCCGCCGTGGCGGAGCTGGCGCGGCACGCGTGGGAACCCGAAGAGGCCGTGGCCTAGGCGTTCACCACTCCGCCACGACTCCTTCACCGTCTTTCAGCCCACCCGCCGCGCCTGCGCTTGGACACTCCGCCCGACGTTGCAACTAACTCAGGGGAGACACATGAAGAAGGCAATCGCACTGGCGGCCCTCGCGGCCGTCGTGCTCACCGCAGCCGCTACGGCCGGCGTGTCCGCGCTCAGCGGCACGGTGACCGCGGATGGCTCCAGCACCGTCGGCCCGTACGCGATCGCGGCCGCCGAGGGATTCCAGAAGAAGAATCCGAATGCGCGCGTGACGGTCGGCATCTCCGGCACGGGAGGGGGCTTCGAGCGGTTCTGCCGGAACGAGATCGACCTGTCGAACGCCTCGCGCCCGATGAGGCAGACCGAAGCGATCAAGTGCCGCGACGCCGGTGTCAAGTGGGTCGCGTTCACCGTCGCCAACGACGGGCTCTCAGTGGTCGTCAACCGCCAGAACACGTGGGCGACCTGCCTCACCGTGCCGGAACTGAAGAAGGTCTGGGAGCCTGGTTCGAAGGTCAACAACTGGAGCCAGGTCCGGGACGGCTTCCCGAACGTGCCGCTGAAGCTCTTCGGCGCGGGAACCGACTCGGGCACGTTCGACTACTTCACCGAGGCGATCAACGGCAGGGCCAAGTCCAGCCGTTCCGACTACCTCGCGACCGAGGACGACAACGTCGTCGTCCAGGGCGTGGAGGGCGAGCGGGGCGCGATGGGGTACTTCGGCTTCTCTTACTACGAGGAGAACAAGGACAAGCTGAAAGTGCTCGCGATCGACCAGGGCAAGGGAGCAGGCTGCGTGACGCCCAGCGTCGCGACCGTGCAGGCGAACAAGTACCGCCCGCTCTCGCGGCCGCTCTTCATCTACGCCAAGCGCACCGCGTTCAAGCGCCCCGTCGTGGCCGGGTACCTCGGCTACATCTTCAACAACGAGAAGGCCATCGCGAGGAAGTCGGGGTTCATCGCGCTGACCGACCGGCAGCTGAAGAAGGCCCGGTATCAGTATCTGCAGGCGCTGAAGGCCAACAACACCTAGCGGCTCGGACTTGACACATATCGACGCCCGTCGATATATTGACGGGCGTCGATATGTCTGTCGCCGATCCAGTCGTCTGCTGCGCCCCGCTGGCCGCGTCCACGCTCTCGGACGAGGAGGCGAGCGCGACGGCCGAGCTGTTCAAGGCGCTCGGCGACCCGGCGCGCGTGCGCATCGTCAACCGGATCGCCCAGTGCGGCGGCCCGGTCTGCGCGTGCGACCTCTATGAGCCGGTCGGGCTGACGCAGCCGACCGTGTCCCACCATCTGAAGAAGCTGGTCGACGCCGGCCTGCTCGAGCGCGAGCAGCGCGGCAAGTGGGCCTACTTCTCGCTCAAGCGCGAGGCCGTCGAGAAGCTCGCGGCCGTCGCCGACCTGAAGGGAGTGTGCTGCTGATGCGTACGACGGCGGACGAGCTGCGCGAGGAGGTGCGCCGCCGCTACGCGGAGTCAGCGCGCGCGGTCAGCGAGGGATCGAACCGTGGCTGCGGCAGCGGCTCCTGCTGTGGGGGTGAGAGCGACGAGACGAAGTTCGGCGAGGCGCTCTACGACACCGGACAGCGCAGCGAGCTGCCGGAGCCGGCTGCGCTCGCCTCGCTCGGCTGCGGCAACCCGACGGTCGTGGCGGAGCTGCGCGAGGGCGAGACGGTGCTCGACCTCGGCTCCGGAGGCGGGATCGACGTGATCCTCTCCGCGAAGCGGGTCGGCGAGACCGGGTTCGCGTTCGGGCTCGACATGACCGACGAGATGCTCGCGCTCGCCCGGGCGAACGCGCAGGAGGCCGGGATCCGCAACGCCGTCTTCCTCAAGGGCGTGATCGAGGAGATTCCGCTACCTGCCGACTCCGTCGACGTCGTGATCTCCAACTGCGTGATCAACCTCTCCACCGACAAGCCCGCAGTGCTGACCGAGATCGCGCGCGTACTCAGGCCGGGCGGCCGGATCGGGATCAGCGACGTCGTTGCCGAGGACCGGCTCTCGGTCGAGGAGCGGGCGGAGCGCGGCAGCCACGTCGGCTGCATCGCGGGAGCGCTCGCGAAGGGGGAGTACGAGGCTGGCCTCGAAGCGGCCGGCTTCGACCGCGTCAGCGTCGAGTTCACGCACGAGGTCGCCGACGGGATGCACGGCGCGATCGTCAAGGCGGTCAAGACCGCCGAGCCCGAGCGCCGCGGCCTACCCGTGATCCAGCCCGCCCGGACTGCGGGCTGCTGCTGATCGTCGTTCACCGCTTCTTCACCACGCCGCTGCCTACACTCGGCGGATGGCGATCAAGGAGACCGTCGAGCGAGAGGTGAAGCTGCAGGCGGGCGAGACGTTCCGCCTCCCGGAGCTCGGCGGCGAGGCGATCGAGCCGCGCCTCTTCGTCTCGACCTACCACGACACGGCCGACCACCGGCTGGCGCGCCGCGGGATCACGCTGCGGCACCGCGTCGAGAACGGCAAGGGCCTGTGGCAGCTGAAGCTCCCACAAGGTCGGTCGCGACTCGAGCTCGAGGCTCCCGGCGCGCCGACGGAGCCGCCGGCCGAGATGCTCCCACTGCTCCTCGGCCACCTTCGCGGCGTCCCGCTGCTGGCGATAGCGCGGCTCCGGACCCGGCGCGAGGGCGTTCGCGCGGACGGCGCCGAGATCGTTCACGACACCGTCGCCGTGCTCGATCACCAGCGCGTCACCCGCAGCTTCGAGGAGCTCGAGGTGGAGCTGCTCGATGGCGACGAGAAGACGCTCCGGCGGCTCGAGCGGGCGCTTCGCCGCGCAGGCGCCGGCGACGGCGAGAGCCGGCCCAAGGTCTTCCAGGCGCTCGATCTCGACTTTCAGCCCGAGCCGGTCGAGAGCCAGGACGACGGCTCCGCTGCCGGCGTCCTGCGCGCCCGGCTTCGCGAGCAGGCCGAACGACTGCTCGCGCACGATCCCGGGACGCGCCTCGGCACCGATCCCGAGCAGCTGCACCAGCTCCGCGTGGCGACGCGACGACTGCGCGCGTTTCTCCGCGCGGGGGGAGACCTGCTCGACCCGGCGTCGGCCGAGCCGCTTCGGAACGAGCTCCGCTGGCTCGGGAGCTCACTCGGCCCCGTGCGCGACCTCGACGTCCTGATCGAGCGTCTCGACGCCGAGGTGCGCTCGCTCGGCGCCGACGAGGCGCAGGGACGCAAGCTCGTCCGCACCCTGGTGCGCTCGCGGCGATCCGCGCGGCGCCGGCTGCTGGCCGTGCTCGAGAGCGAGCGCTACCTCGCGCTCCTCGATTCGCTCGAGCGGCCTTTCGCGACCGTCGCGAACGAGCCGACGCTGGCGGAGATCCGCGACACCGAGCACCGCCGCCTGCGCAAAGCGGTGCTGGCGCTCACGGAAGATTCCCCGGACGAGGAGCTGCATGCGGCTCGGATCAAGGTCAAGCGGGCGCGCTACGCGGCGGAGCTGGAGGGCAACGCCGCGTACGTGCGCGCGGCGAAGCAGCTGCAGGACGTGCTCGGCGAGCACCAGGATGCGGTCGTCGCGGTCGCGGAGCTGCGCGGCCTCGCTGGGCGCATGCCCGACACCGTTCTGGCCGCCGGACGCTTGATCGAGCGTGAGCACGCCCGCGCGCAGAGCGGGCGCGAGCAGTGGCGGTCGGCATGGAAGCAGCTGGCGAAGACGGCGTGATCCGCGCGTCCGGCGGGCTGATCGTCCGCGACGGGCTCGTGGTCGTCGTGCACCGGCCCCGGTACGACGACTGGTCGCTGCCGAAGGGGAAGGCGGAGCCGGACGAGAGCGACGAGGCGTGCGCGCTCCGCGAGATCGAGGAAGAGACGGGCCTCCGCGTCGAGCTCGGCGAGGAGCTCGCGACGACGAGGTACATCGACTCGAAGGGCAGGCCGAAGCGGGTTCGCTGGTGGCGGATGACGCCGCTCTCGGGCGAGTTCACGCCTTCGGACGAGGTCGACGAGCTGCGCTGGCTCGCACCGGCCGAGGCTCGGGCGGCGCTGACCTACCCCCGCGACGTCGAGCTGCTCGACTCGCTCAGCTAGAGGCTTGATGTGGAATTGGCGCGCTGTGGGGGTGTTCCAGACCAAGGCAGGGCGGCGCGACGTTCGAAGCGCAGGCTGGTTGCCTGCGTGAGGACGACGAGACGGTCTGGCGCCGCGTCTGGGACGGCCCCACAGACCCGCTTACGTTTCACATCAAGCCTCTAGCCGCACCCAACTGCTTCGACCACTCAGCCCGGCTGGGCAGGCAACGCGTCAGTCCCTCGTAGTCGCTGAGCGTGTCCTCGTTCTCCGAGTGCGGCGAGCGCAGCACGTTGAGGTACTCGGCCAGATCGTTGAGATCCCAGGACAGGCGGAAGAAGTCCACTGCCACCGGGTCGACGGCGTAGCCGGTCGCGCTCGTGTACGCGGCCAGGCCGTCTTCGTCGTCCTCCGCGAGCATCCAGAGGTCTCGCTCGGGCGGGGCCAGCGCGACCGTGTCCCAGTCGACGAGGACATGTCCGGTAGCTGTCCGCAGCACGTTCGCGGAGTGCGGCTCGCCGTGAGTCACCACCCACGGGCTGCGCCGCTGTGCCACCTCGGCCGCGAGGCGATCCGCCAACGCGAGGAATGCAGCCACGTCGGCCGCGTGACCGGCGAACACCTGCCTTGCCGGCTCGGAGAAGGGCCCGCCGGACCACGGTTGATGCAGTTCCCGCAGGCCCGCTTCGAGGTGGCGGCGGCCGGGGAGCTCGACACCGGCGCTGCCCGGCGTGGCGCCCACCGCCGGGGTCGCGAGGTGTAGCTGGGAGAGCATCGCCTCGACGGCGGTGTGGGCCTCGGCGTCGTAGTGGCCGTACCGGCCCGCCGCTCCGTCCACGAACGGGAACAGCGCGATCGTGTAGCGCGGCTCGATCCGGCGCAACGTCTCGCCGTCGCTCGTGGGAAGGGGTGCGACGACGAAGTCCAGACCGGCGCTCCGGAGCGCGGCGGCAGTGTCGAACGCGCGGCGGAGACCTTCCCAGACGATGTCCCGCGTGTCCCCGAGCCACGCTTTCTGATCGAGGTCGTCGACCGTGACGAACCTGCGCGTCCCCTCGCGGTCTGCGACGTTCCAGTGGTAGCTGCCGGCCCCGACGGCTTCGTACTCGGCTCCCTCGACCTCGAAGCTCCAGCCGTCGGCCAGGGCAGCGACGACGGTGTCGAGCTCGATCCCGTCGGGTTCGGCCCTCATGTGGAGGAGCAGTATCGCTAGGCGGCGACGCGCCGGGCTGCGAGCCGAAGCGCCGCCCCCTCCCGGATCCCGCCGCGCGACGGTGCGAACGGGACGTCGAGCAGTCGCGACACCTCGCTGAGGATGGTCGCGCCGGCGAGCAGCGTGCGGGCGCGGTCGGGGCGCAGCCCCAGCGCCTTCGCGCTCTCGGCAGCCGGACGGGACGCGAGCAGTCCGATCACGCGCTCGAGATCGTCGGCGTCGTACTCCCGGCCGACGATCCGCGCGACGGCGCGGGCACTGCCGCCGGTTGCGAGTGCCAGCTCCGGGGCGGGCGGTTCGAGCGTTGTGATCGAGTCGCGAACGGCCGCACGTGCGGCCGCGATCTCGCCGGCTGTGGGCGGGTCACCGGGCAGGAGAGCGGCGGTCAAGCGGAGCGAGCCGAGGTCGACCGACCGCACCCAGGCGGGTCCGAGCAGGGCCGTGCCGACGACGAGCTCGGTCGAGCCACCGCCGACGTCACAGACGGCGACGACGCTCTCGCCCGTGTCGGCCCGCGCGACGGCGCCCTCGAACGCAAGGCGGCCCTCCTCCTCGGCCGAGACGATCCTGACCTCGCCCGCGGTGGCCCGGCCGATCACGTCGAGGAGGCGCACCGGCTGATCCCCCTGGCGGCCAGGCGCAGTCACCACCGTCTCGAGGTCGCGCACGCTCAGCTTGCGCGCGATTCGCGCGTACTCGCCCGTCACCTCGGCGACCTCGTCGAGCTTCCGCCGCCGGATACGGCCGTGCCGGAGCAGCTCCTCCCCCAGCCCGAGGTGCCGGCGTTCCTCCCGAAGCATGCGAACGCCCCCGCCCCCGACGGAGGCGACGAGCAGGCGGACCGTGTTCGAGCCCACATCGATGACCCCGACCCTCACGCCCGTCATTCTTGCGAGCACGCCGGTCAGACCCGCCAGCTTCATCGGTTCCGCCGCGCACCGCCCGCGCGCCTGGAGCGGACCCGCGCACGGCGCTGGAGGTTGAGCTGGTGGGCGTGCGCGCGTTCCTCTTTCGACCGGCGGCGCCGCGTCCACGTTCCATCGGCTCCCAGCTCCCACGAAGAGGTGGTGTCGGCGAAGGCGCTGTCGAAGATCGCGGTCAGCTCCTGCTTCAGCCTCGTCTGCTCGACGGGCACGAGCACCTCGACGCGCCGGTCGAGGTTGCGCGTCATCAGGTCGGCGCTGCCGATGAAGATCTCCGTCTCGTCGCCGATCTCGAACGCGTAGACGCGACTGTGCTCCAGGTAGCGGCCGACGATCGACCGGACGTGGACGTTCTTGCTCATCCCGGGAACGCCCGGGCGGAGCATGCAGATCGAGCGAGCGACGATCTCGATCCGGGCCCCCTGCTCGGAGGCGGCGTAGAGCTCCTCGATCACCGTCTGGTCCGTGAGCGCGTTCAGCTTGATCCGGATCCGCGCGTTGGTCCCGGCGGCCGCGGCGGCACCGACGGCGCGAATGCGATCGACGAGCCGGGCACGCAAGCTGAACGGAGCCACCAGGATCTTGCGAAAGCGCTCCGGGCGCCCGAACCCCGTCAGGTAGTTGAACAGCGCCGCGACGTCCTCTGCGATCTCGGGATCGGCCGTGAACAGGCTCAGATCCTCGTACGAGCGCGCGGTCACGGCGTGGTAGTTCCCGGTGCCGACGTGCACGTAACGGCGCAGGCCGTCGCCTTCGCGGCGCACGACGAGCGTCATCTTCGCGTGCACCTTCAGGTCGGAGAAGCCGTAGACGACGTGAACGCCGGCTTTCTCGAGCGCCCGCGACCACTCGATGTTGCGGTGCTCGTCGAAGCGCGCCTTCAGCTCGACGAGGCACACGCTCTGCTTGCCCTCCTCCGCCAGCTCGATCAGGGCCGGGACGAGCGGGCTGTCCCCGCTCGTCCGGTAGACCGCGGTCTTCATCGCGATCACGTCCGGATCGCGCGCGGCCGCGCGGACGAAGGCCTCGAAGCTGCCGGCGAACGACTCGTACGGCTGGTGGACGAGGAAATCGCCGCGCCGGATCTCGGCGAAGAGGTCGCGCGGCTCCTTCGCGTGGACGAGCCGAGCGGGGGTCGATCCAGGCGAGGCCGGAAAGGACAGCTCCGGCCGGTCGAGGCCGAGCAGCTGGTCGAGGTCGGCGAGGTCGAGCGGCCCGTGGATCTCGTAGACCTGGTCGTCCTCGGCGCCGAGCCCCTGCTGGAGCCGCTCCAGCATCGAGCGTGAGGTCGAGCTCGAGATCTCGAGCCGGACCGCGTCCCCGAAGCGGCGCCGCTGCAACTCCTGCTCGACCGCCTCGAGCAGGTCGTCCGCGTCGTCGGAGACCTCGAAGTCGGCGTCGCGGGTGACGCGGAAGACCGAGCGCTCGACGATCTCCATTCCCGGGAAGAGGCGGTCGAGGAAGTGCGCGATCACGTTCTCCAGCATCAGCAGCCTGCCCCCGCTCCCGGCCGCGAAGAACCGCGGCAGGCCCTCGGGCACCTTCACCCGCGCGAACCGCTCCTCACCGGTCTCGGGATCGCGGGCGAGGACGCCGAGACTGAGCGTCAGCCCGGAGACGTAGGGGAAGCGCTGGCCCGGGCTGACGCCGAGCGGGGTGAGAACCGGGAAGATCTCACGCTGGAAGCCGTCCTCGAGCGCGCGCAGCTCCTCGGCGTCGAGCTCGCCGACCGACGAGATCAGGATCCCCTCGGCGGCGAGGGCGGGAGAGAGCTCCTTCCGCCAGAGCTTGGACTGGCGGGCAGTCAGCTCGAGCACGCGCTCCCGGATCTGGGTCAGCGCCGACCGCGGCGTCAACCCGTCGGTGGAGCGGACGACGACTCCGGCCGCGGCCTGCTCGGTCAGTCCGGCCACCCGAACCATGAAGAACTCGTCCAGGTTGGACGAGAAGAACCGGCACATCTTCACCCGCTCGAGCAGCGGCAGGCTGTCGTCGGCCGCCAGGTCGAGCAGCCGCGCGTTGTACTCGAGCGTCGAAAGCTCCCGGTTCAGCAGCCGTTCGAAGGTGTCTCGCGAGGTCGTCGCAACCATCGGGCAAGCATGTCGCGAAGCGTGTTACCCGTGGGTAACGGTCTGGTGAAGGAAGGCTAGGCGAGCGCGTCGAGCAGCAGGCTCTGGAAGTGCGCGATCAGGCGCTCCGAGTCGCCCATCAGCCGGCCGTGCTCGAGCCCGCCGCCGCGCAGGCCCTTCTGGACGCGCTCGACGAGGACCCGGTCCTCGGCACCGACCTGGCCGTCGAACTCGAGCATCTCGTCGATCCAGGCCTGCTCGACGTCGGGCCCGACGAAGTAGTCGAGGAAGCGCGTGGTCGTCTCCGGCCCGGTGGGGACGATCGGGCCGATCGAGAGGTTCGGGTGGCCGGGCATGATGTTCAGCGTCAGGTTCGGCCAGAGGAAGTGGAACTGGCCGCGCTCGATCGGGCCGCGCGGGTCGAAGTCGCCCTTCCACGTTTCGCGCACCGGCCCGTACTGCGTCGAGAAGAGGCGGCTCTCCTCGAGCACGTAGGCGTCCACGGAGACGTCGACGACCTTCGAGAAGCCGGGATGCGCGACCTGGCAGTGGTAGCACTCGAGGAAGTTCTCGCTGCAGACCTTCCAGTTGGCCGCGTACTCGTCGCCGCTCGCCCGCTGCAGGAACCGGAGCGAGCCGAGGTCGACGCCCGACGCCGCGACGAGGTCGGGCAGCTCGCCGAGCGTCTCCAGGAGCGGCTCCGCCTCGGCGTCGGGGTTGACGAAGACGAACGGCCCCCACGAGTCGACCGGCACCGGCACGAGCCCGAGGCTCTCCTTGTCGAAGCCGGGCACGCGATCCGAGCGCGGGGCAGCGCGCAGCGAGCCGTCGAGACCGTACGTCCAGGCGTGGTAGGGACACTGGAGCGACGCCCGCTGCCCCTCGCCCTCGCAGACGAGCGAGCCGCGGTGGCGGCAGACGTTCAGGAATGCGCGGAGGCTGCCGGCCTCGTCGCGGACGACCACGATCGGGACACCGGCGAGGTCGCAGGTGAAGAACGCGCCGGGCTCCGCAACCTGGTCGGCGCGGCCCGCGTACTGCCACGTCCGCCGGAAGATCCGCTCCCGCTCGAGCCGCAGCACCGCCGGGTCGGAGTACCAGTCGAAGGGGATCGTACGGCCGTCCGAGATCGTCGCCATGCGGCGATTCTAGGCAGCGACACGCTCCAGCTCGGCGCCGACCTCGGTGATGAAGACCGGCCGGCGGGAGCGGAGGTGGGCGATCAGCGCCTCCTCGTCGCGCGCGCAGGGGATCACGCTCTTCCAGCCGCCCAGGTGCTCGAGCCGGTGGAAGTCGCCGCTGGCGACGCACGGGAGCCCGGCCTTCGCCACCCACGAGAAGATCTGCCTCCGGTTGAAGAGCTCGAAGCGGTGCACGCGCGCGGAGAGCTCGGGATCGCGCGCGAATCGCTGCGTCAGCCGGCCCGGGTGGGCGGCCGGCTCGTCGTCGAACGGGTGCGCCGCGACGAGCGCGGCGCCGGCCTGGACGGCCGTCTCGATCGCCTCGTCGATGCCCGCGTCGACGGAGACGAAGCTGCGGAGCCCGAGCGCGAGAGCATGTGCGGACAGGAACGGGTCGGGATCGTTGTAGGAGAGCTCCACGCCGGGCACGACGAGCAGGCCGTACTGGTCGCGCGCCCGCGCGGCCTCACGTTCGATCTCGGCCAGGTAGGCGTCGAAGGTGGAAGCGACAACCGCGTGGGGCGGCTCGATCCCAGTCTTGGCCGTCCGGCAGACGTGGTCGGTGATGCAGAGGACGTCGAAACCGTGCGCACCGTAGAGATCGACGAGCGCGGCGACCGGCAGGACGCCGTCGCTCCAGGTCGTGTGCGCATGCAGCTCTGCCAGCAGGGCTCCGGACCGGGTTCGCGTCATACCTCGATTGTCGGCGCAAACTCCCGCGTAAGTGGCTAGAAAGTGGTCGATTTCCAGGGAAGATTCGGTGGTCAGTAGGCTCCGCCGATGATCCACCTCCGACTCGTCGTCCCCGCGGACCTCGTGGAACGGGTGCTGGCGCTGCTCGACGCGCTTCCGTCTGCCCTGAACCTCGTCCATGTGCCCGGGGTTGCTCGGAATCCGGCCGGAGATCTCGTCCTCGCCGACGTGGCCCGCGAGGACGCGAGCGCCGTGATCGAACGGCTTCAGGCCCTCGGCCTCGGCGAGCGCGGCACGATCGCGACGATCGAGATCGACGCGGCGGTCTCGCGACGCGCCGCCGCGGCGGAACAGGCGGCGCAGGGCTCGCCGGCCGATGCGGTCGTCTGGGAGCAGGTCGAGGCGCGCACCTCGGAGAGCGCAGTCCTCTCGGGCAGCTTCCTCGTCTTCATGGTGCTGGCGACGATGATCGCAGCCGTCGGGATCGTCACCGACTCGATCATCCTGATCATCGGCGCGATGATCGTCGGGCCCGAGTTCGGCCCGCTCGCCGGCCTTTGCGTCGCGCTCGTGCAGCGCCGTCGCGGGCTGGCGCGGCGATCGCTGGCGGCGCTCCTCGTCGGCTTCCCGGTCGCGATCGTGCTCACCTACGCGGCCTCGCTGGCGCTCCGGGTGCTCGACGTCTTCCCGGAGTCGATCGGCCGGCACACGGAGACGCTCTTCATCTCCGACCCGAACCGCTACTCGGTGATCGTCGCCGTGCTCGCGGGCGTCGCCGGGATGGTCTCGCTGACGACGGCGAAGGCGGGTGCGCTGATCGGCGTGCTCGTCTCGGTGACGACGATCCCGGCCGCCGCCAACGTCGCCGTGGCCGCGGCCTACAGCGACTGGGCCGAGTGCGTCGGCGCGCTCGGACAGCTCGGGATCAACCTCGTCGCGATCGTGGCGGCCGCGCTCGTCACGCTCGCCGTGCAGCGCGCGCTCTTCGCCCGGCGCCGGCTGGCCTAGATCCTCCGGTAGCGCGCCTCGGCGAAGCAGTAGAGCGCGTAGGCGAGCAGCCCCGCCGCGACCACGCCGAGGAGGATGCTGCCGTAGGCCTCCTGGGCCACCTCGAACAGCGCCCCGTCGAGCCCGCGAGCTTCCTTCGGGTCGAACGTCCACGCTGCCTCGAAGAGGAACGCCCCGATCAGCCCGAAGACGACCATCCGGGCGAGGTGCCCGATCACCCCGAGGCTGGTCACGACGGTTTCCTCCGCGTCGCTCATCTGACCGGTCTTCAGCTTCTCGCTGAACTTGGCCGTCACCGCGCGGTAGCCGTTGAAGCCCGCCGCGCCGAGGAAGGCGAGGCCGACGGCGAAGACGAGGTAGCGGCCGAGGGGCAGGTCGAAGACGCCGGCGGTCGTCTTCTGCTCGCCGCCGCCGCCACCGCCACCACCTCCGCCGGAGCCGACGATCCGGTCGACGGTGAGCCCGCAGAGCAGGCCGTACCAGGCTCCGCGTGCAATCGCCCCGGCCCGCTTGCCGAGCCCTTTCGCGTCCTCGCCCTCGTTGTCGCGATCGAGAAAGCCCTGAGCGAGGCGCCAGAGCGCGTACCCCGCCAGCCCGAGCGCGAGCAGGACGAGCAGGCCGCGTCCGAACGGCTGCTTCGCGATCGCCTCGAGCGCGCCCTCCTTGTCGGGGTTCTCCTCGCGGCCACCGAGCGCGACCTTGATCGCGAGGACGCCGACGACGCCGTAGATGACGCCCTTGGCGATCAGGCCGAAGCGGCCGAGCCGCTCCACCCAGGGGCTTTGCCCTGCGCGGCGGCCCTTCGCTGCCATCGTCCCCGAGCTCACCTTCAGCTTCTGTCCGGTCGGCCGGAGGTTCAAGCGTCACGACCCGACCCGCCGCCGTCGCGGCTACAACTAGAGCGTGCTCCGCCCCATCGTCCTCGCCGTCGCCCTGGCCTTGATCGCCCCCGGGAGCGCCCTTGCCCGCGAGTGCGGGATCCCGGATGCGAACCCGCTCTGGGTCGACTTCGCAGGCCACGACGCGCCGATGCCGCAGAAGCCTGGACTCACACTCGCATTCACGTCCGGGACGGTGAAGCCGGCGGAGGCGCGCGCGAACGGGGCGGCGACCGTCTTCTTCGACCTCAACTTCAACAACCGCGTCGGCACGCCGACGCTTCCCGCGGATCCGGCGCTGATCGAGACGCGCGCCGACCGCCTCTTCGACTTCGCCGTCTCGGTCTCCGGCTGCCAGACGCCCTGGATCGCGCTGAACGAGCTCTTCGGCGCCCAGACGCCGACGCCGTGGACGACGACGACGGCGCAGTACCGCGCGAATACGCTCGCGCTCGTGCGGCGGCTCAAGGAGCGGGGCGCGTTCCCCGCCGTCACGATCGCGAACCCGCCCTACACCGGCGGCGAGGCGGCGCAGTGGTGGCGCGACCTGGCGGCGTCGGCGCTCCTGATCCGGCAGGTCTTCTTCACCTCGCCGAACGTCCCGCAGTTGCACGCTCTCGGCCCGGTCCGAGCGAGCCGGACGATGCGGAGCGGGATGCGGGCGCTCGTGCGCAGGTTCACCGAGATCGGGATCCCGGCGAGCCGGGTCGCGCTCGAGCTCCAGTTCCAATCGGCCCCCGGGACCGGCGGCCGCGAGAACCTGCAGCCGCGCGCAAAGTGGCTGGAGATCGTGAAGCTGCAGGCGCTCGCCGCGCGGCGCGTGACGAAGGAACTGCGGACCCACTCGATCTGGTCGTGGGGTTGGGCGACGTTCAGCCAGGCCGGGATCGATCCGGACAAGGGCGAGGCGGTCTGCGTCTACCTCTGGGTGCGCGATCAGAAGCTCTGCAGCGGGCCAGGAGCGGCCGGGCCGGCCATGGACGCATCGTTGACGGTCGGCCAGCTCGAGCAACTGGGGGCCGGCGTCGTCTGCGCGCTCCCCGCCGGCGAGATCCGGAAGGCCGCGGTCGATCCCCTGGCCCGCGCGATCGGCGACCGCGACATCGCCGCGAGCGTCGTCCTCGAGCGGCTCGTGCTCCAGCAGGAGGTCGACCTCGACGCGCGTGCCGTGCTCGCCGCCGAGCTCGCCTTCGTGGACGACCACTTCAACAGCAGCGTGCCGGCCTATCTGGCGGCGCTCCGGCGGATCCAGCTGACGCGGACGGCCGCGCGCGGGTTGCTGCTGGACGAGCTCCGCCGCGACGGGGTGCGGGCGCGCTTCATCGCGCCGAGTCCGTCCGGAAGCGCGATCTCCGAGTTCCATCGCACCTATGCGGGCCTGCAGGCCCGGCTCGTCGAGACGGCGCGTCCGGTGGACTGGCTCGGTGGCAAGACGCGCGGGCTCGCGGTCGAGACGTTCGCGCCCGCACGCGTCTTCAGGCTCACGCGGGCGGGAACGCTCCGCAGCATCCACGGCCAGATCCGGGTGACGCCGCTCGGGGACACCGTCTTCCTGGGGACGGTGCCGCTGACCGAAGCGCGGGCCGCGATCGAGTCGTCGCTGAAGCGGTTCTCCCGCGCCGCGACCTACGAGAGCTGGCTCGCGAATGCCGAGGAGAAGGCGCTCGCCCAGGCGATCTGCGTCGACGATCGCCTCCCCACCCCCGCGCCGCTCACCCTCGACGACTTGCTCCCGTTCACCGCGCCTGGATTCGAATAGCCTGCGCCGGAAACAGAAAGGAGATCCGATGGCACAGAAGTCCGACTTCACCGAGCAGGAATGGGATCAGCTGCGCAAGGGCGCGACCGGAGCGGGCCTGCTCGTCTCGGTCAGCGACCGCAGCTTCTTCGACAGCTTCAAGGAGGCCGGCTCGCTGGCGAAGCACCTCGCGAGCGGCAGGTCCGGCGAGAGTGAGCTCGTCCGCCAGCTCTCGTCCGAGCGGGGCACCGGCTTTGGCGTGACGACGTCTCCGCAGGAGATCGAGTCGGAGACGCTCGACGCGCTCGGCTCCGCCGTCGAGACGCTGAAGGCGAAGGCGCCGGACGAGGTCGAGGCGTACAAGGCGTTCGTGCTCGAGCTCGCAGAGGATGTCGGCAAGGCGGCGGGCGGAGGCGACGAGGCAGAGGCCACGACGGTCGAGAAGATCCGCGCAGCGCTGGGCTAGCCGGCGCGGCGGAAGCAGTCGACCGTGTGGTCGTCGACCAGGCCGGCGGACTGCATGAACGCGTAGCAGGTCGTCGGGCCGGTGAAGCGGAAGCCGCGGCGCTTCAGCTCCTTGCTCATCGCCTGCGACTCGGCCGTCTGCGCCGGGATGTCGGCGACGGTCTCCCAGGCGTTCACGCGCGTCTCTCCGCCGACGAACGACCACAGCAGCTCCGAGAGCGGCACGTCGAGCACCAGCGTCGCGCGGGCGTTCCCCACCACGGACTCGATCTTGCCGCGGTGGCGGACGATGCCCGCGTCGCCGAGCAGCCGCTCGACGTCGCGCTCGCCGAAACGCGCGACGGCCTCGATGTCCCAGCCGGCGAACGCTCGCCGGTAGCCCTCGCGCTTGCGCAAGATCGTCGACCACGAGAGCCCGGCCTGGGCGCCCTCCAGGTTCAGCAGCTCGAACAGCGTCCGGTCCTCCCACACGGGAACGCCCCACTCCTCGTCGTGGTAGGCGACGTAGAGGGGATCGTCCTCCGGCACCCAGGCGCAGCGGGTCTTCACAGCGAGAAGCGGTAGACCCGCGCATCGTGGGGACCGAGCCAGTCGCGGAAGCCACCGGCCGCGACGCTCACCGACCGGAACGCTTGCCGTCCGGCGCCGATCGGAGGCGGCGGCGGTTCCTGGGCGTACTCGAAGAGGACCTGGCCGCCTGCGAGCGGCGTCCCGTTCAGCTTCTTCGGCAGGCCGGTGAAGGCGACGCGGCTCGTCGCGCCGCCGCGCCGGACGGCGAACACGTAGAGGAAGCGGCCGTCGCGGCGCGTCAGCACCTCGACGTCCTTGGTGCTCGACCTGACCTGAGGCTTCGCGTCCGCGGCCACGAGCGCCGGCCCGACTGCGGTCGAGGAGAGCTCCTCGAGCAGCGGCCGCAGCACCTGCTCCCAGAACGTCCAGTTCCAGCCGGCCCGCGCGTCGGCAGGTCGCGACGCCTGCGTCAGGTGGCCGCCGAAGAACATCAGCCCCCGCGCGCCGCAGACGATCGCCTGGTAGGCCATGAAGCGGAGCTCGTGCAGGGTCGGGAAGCGCGGGACGACGTTCGGCTTCCGCGCCGAGGTGACGGTGCCGCTCCAGGCGATCTGGAGCGTCATCCAGACGGGCTTGCCTCCCGCGGCGCGCACCATCTTCCGGGTCACGTCGCCGACGACGCTGAGGTCGCGGTTCGGGAGGTCGGAATGCTGTCCAGGCGGGTAGGCGATCGGAAAGATGTCGGCGCCGGTGATGTCGAATGCCGGCCGGTACGGAGCCAGCTGCGCGATCGAGCTCCGCGGCGCCTGGATGATCACGAGCGGGTGCTGCGGGTCGAGCGCCTTCAGCCGCTTGAACGCCCGCACGAGCCCGGCCGGCCGGAGCCAGTCCTCGCCGCGGAACGGGTTGCGCGGCTCGTCGACGCCCTTGTAGGCGCCAAGGCCGGGATGATCCTTGAACGACGTCATCACCCGGTTCAGCATTTGCTCCCGCGTCGAGGCCTGCGTACCGGCCGAGCGCGGCGGCAGGTCGGGGAGGTCGCCGAGGTAGAGCCAGCACTGGAGGCCGTTGGCGGCCGCCGCGTCGAGGACCGCCCGCTCGGCGGCGATCTGCTCGTCGAGCCTGCCAGGCCCCCAGTCGCCGCGCCCTGTGCGGATGAGCGTCACGCCGCCGTCCGCGATCTCCTTCAGACCATCGGCGCCGCTCGGCGCCGTGCCGCCGAGCGGCGGCGGATTCGACACCCCGAGGGGAAACACCTTCGCGCCGCCGACACGCAGCGCGCCCGTGGCTTTGTCGACCGTGGTGCGGCTCACGGCGACAGCCTGGCAGATCCCTACGGCAGCAGCTTGGCCGGATCGACGGTGATCGGAGCGACGGGCACGACCGCAGGTGGCGTGACCGTGACGGGCGGAATCGCGCCGACCACGATCTCGACGACGGGCGGCGTCTCGACGGGCAGCTGGGGCACCGGGAGCGAGCCGACGAGATCCGGAGGCAGCGGAATGGCGGCCGGCAGGTCCGGGAGCACGTCGTCGATCGCCTGGACAGGTGCAAGCGGGGGCGGAACGGCAGCGGCGACGGGTGGCACGTTCGCGACCGGAGCAGGCGCCTGCGCCGGGACCGGAGCCGGGTCGGGCCGGCCCGGGGGTGCGGGTGCGGCGGCCACCGGAGCTGCAGCGGGAGCCGGAGCCGGCCGGCCCGACGGTGCGGGCGTGTCCACTGCCGGAGCCGGAGGATGTGGAGGGGCGGCGGCTGCGGTCGCAGGCGCCGTCGCGCGCGGCCGGACGGTGGGGTTGTTCGCCGGCGAGTCAACCGGCGCTGCCACGGGTGCCGGTGGCGCGGGCGTCACCGCGACGCTCGGCCCGGCGGGTGCGTCGGGAGCGCGATCGAGGACGGACGTGCCCGCCGCGATCCCGGTGCCGGAGGCGGCCACGACCGTGGCCACGGCGGCGACCTTTGCGATCGCGGCTGCACCCGTGAACCAGGTCTTGACCGATGCGAGCAGCGAGCCCAGGTTCGCGAGCGAGCCGAGCCGGCGTCGTGTCGCGGACGGCTGCTCCTGCAGGAGTCCGGCGAGCGAGCGCCGCCCGCGGAAGATCAGGGTCTCGGCGTTGGCGAGGGTGACGCCCAGCTGCGCCGCGACCTCCTCGTAGGAGAGCCCGCGCCAGTCGCGCAACAGGACGGCCTGCCGCTGCTGCTCGGGCAGCCGCGCGAGCGCGTCCTCCAGGCCGATCAGCTCGTCGCCGCGGCCTTGCGGCGCGGCGCGGCGCTCGAGGTCGACCGGATCGCACGCGAGCTCGAGGCGGCCGCGCCTGCCGACGGACTCCCAGCGGGAGAGGCACACGTTGCGCGCAATCCCGAGCAACCAGGCGAGCTCGATCGAGGGGACGACTCCGCGGCGGAGTCCGCGGATCGCGTGGAGGAAGGTCGTCTGAACCGCGTCCTCTGCATCCTCGCGCCGTCCGAGCCGGGAGAGGCAGTACGCGAAGACTCTCGGCGAATGGGATTCGAACAGCGCTGCCGCGGCCCGCGGGTCCTCGACGAGCTCGAGCGGCTCGAGGCCGGTGGCGCGACCGAGGGGACTGACTGCTGCCAAGTGTGCTCCTGGACTGGGCCGGAAGCGGTGGTGCTCCCGGTCGGAAGTGTCACCGGACGTCGCTGTGCACGCACTCCCTCGACTGAGTGATTCGCCTGCGCACTGCAAGTTTTGGCCCGCCCGTCGGACTTCCTTGCAGTCACGACTCCTGACGAAAGGGCCGCATGCACCTCCAGGACTGCCACCGCCGGACCCCGCGGGTCCGCGTCCTGATCGCCGACGACCATCGGCTCTACTCCGACACGCTTCAGTTGCTGCTCGGGACCGACGACCGGATCGACGTCGTCGGCCGAGCGGCCGATGGGGTCGAGGCGGTCGAGCTCGCGCTCCGGTTCCGGCCGGACGTCGTCCTCATGGACGTGCAGATGCCGCAACTCGACGGCATTGGCGCAGCGCTCGCGCTTCGGCCTCTCCTCCCCGGTGTCCGGGTGGTCATGCTCTCGTCCTCTGCTGCGGTGGAGGACGTCGAGCGCGCCCGCGACGCCGGCGCTTGCGCATACCTGACCAAGGACGCCGACGGGGGCGAAATCAGAGCGGAGGTGGTGCGCGCGGCGGCGACCGCCCACCTTCCTCTGACCGCCCCGAGCGCCGCATGATCGTGCTCCAGAGCCGCGCTCTGCGAACGACGCCGCCCGTAGGCCGTTCCGCCCTGGTCAAACGCCTCGCGGCGGCCCTGCGCGAGGCGACGGTGGCTCAGAGGCAGGTTTCGGTCCTGGTCTTCGGCCTCGACGGCCGTTCGACCTACGTCGCCGGCAGCGTCCTCCGTGCCGGCGAGGAGTTGTGCCGCATCGGCGACGACACATTCGCGGTCGTGATCGAGGGCAGCGCCGAGACGGGTCGGCGGGTCGTGGAGCGCGTGCAGGCGACGCTCGCCGCCGAGACGCGTGGCCACGGCCTGCGGACCCCCTCGGCGGGAGTGGCGACGTTTCCCTTCGACGGGCGCCGCGCCGCCGAGCTGCTCGCGGCAGCGGAGGAGGCGCTCTCCGCATCCAAGCGGGGGCCGCCGTAGAGAGCTGATCTCGAGCATCCGGCCTCGTGGCGGCGCGAGCGCCGGCGAGCGGGGGTCGGCCCACCTTTCCGAGGCCGGCCCCCGCGCCCATCCGCACGACGTGCTGGATCCGTCGGGAGCTAGACCTTCTCCTTGTCGTCGGCGTCGGCGTCCACGTCGACGTCGGGGTCGACCTCGTCGGCCTGGCGCCGAAGCTCTTCCGCCTCGTCCTGGCGCGCCCGGGCACGCTCGGCCTGCTCCTCCGCCGCCAGGCGGGCCTGCTCTGCCTGCCTCGCCTTCGTCTCGGCAAGGCCGCGCTGCTCGTTTGCCTCGTCCCGCCGCCGCTCGAGCTGCTCTGCCTGGCGCTGCCGGGCGACGTACGCCCCGACGGCCAGCACGATGATGACGGCGATCACGATCACGACGATCACGGTGGTGCTCATGCGTAGCTCCCTTCACTGGGGTACTGGAAGGGGCTTTCCGGGTGTCGAGCGGCCGCAAACTTGCCTTCTGCTCGCGAGAGGCGCATAGTCGTGCTCGTGTAAGTCCCTCGCCACGTGACCCGCCTTCCGCCGCACCGCGGCGGCCCTTTCACGTCTCGAGGAGGCCTTTTCGATGGTTGCTTCGACCTGGCACTACGGCGTCATCGCCCGCTGGTGGGCCGAGTTCAACACCTCCGGGCCCGAGATCGACTACTTCCGGCGCTACGCCGAAGCGGGCCCCGCACTCGACCTCGGGTGCGGGACCGGGCGGCTGCTCCTCCCGTACCTTCGCGACGGGCTCGACGTCGACGGCAGCGACGTCTCCGCCGACATGCTGGCGCTCTGTCGCGAGGCCGCCGAACGGGAGGGGTTGTCCCCGAACCTCTACGCGCAGCCGAAGCACGAGCTCGACCTGCCCCGCCGCTACCGCACGATCTTCATGTGCGGCGCCCTCGGCGTCGGCAGCACGCGGGCGGAGGACATGCAGGCAATGCGACGTGTCCACGACCACCTCGAGCCGGGCGGCACGTTCGTCCTCGACAACGAGGTTCCGTACTCGGAGGGATCGGCGTGGAAGTACTGGCAGCGGGACGAGCGCGCGACATTGACCGAGCCGAGGGAGAGCCGGCCGCCGGGCCCGCGCGACGTCGGCTCGGACGGGACCGAGTACGAGCTCCGCTCGCGCCTGCTCGACGTCGATCCGCTCGAGCAGCGCGTGACCATGTCCATACGGGCGTCGATGTGGCGGGAGGGTGAGCTCATCGCGGAGGATCAGCACCTGCTGACGCTGACGCTCTACTTCAGGGACGAGATCGTGCTGATGCTCGAACAGGCCGGGTTCGTCGACGTGACCGCCCGAGCGGCGCTGACGGACGCCGAGCCGACCGGAGAGGACGACTTTCTCGTCTACACGGCGCGGAAGCCGGCGGCGCTACCCTCCTCGGATGGGCGCGAATGAGGAGAACGGCGTCGCCGGGCGGCTGAAAGCCGCGGCCGACGTGCTCGAGGAGATCGTCCGTGACCGCAGCCTGCTCAAGGACCTGCCGCTCGAGGAGCGGACGCGGCTGCTCGCCGCCGCTGGGGACGTCCACAATCCCGACGTCGTCCAGCGGCGCCGCTTCAACAAGGTCGTGCGCCGCGACAAGAAGGCGGCGAGGGTCGACCGCGACGAGAACGTCCTGGCCGAGACCGGGATCCGGGTTCGCCGCGCGAAGCCCGTGTTCACGACGCCGAACGTCTTCGTGCCCGGCGAGTTCGAGCAGATCGACGTCGACGAGGCGGAGTTTCGCGAGGTCGTCGAGCCGCAGCATTGCTACGTCTGCAAGGAGCGCTACCAGGAGATCCACCCCTTCTACGACCAGCTCTGCCCGGCGTGCGCCGCGTTCAACTACCGCAAGCGCTCGGAGACCGCAGACCTGAGCGGCCGCGTCGCGCTCCTCACCGGCGGCCGGGTCAAGATCGGCTACCAGGCGGGGATCAAGCTCCTCCGCGCGGGCGCGCAGCTGATCGTGACGACGCGCTTCCCGCGCGACGCTGCCGCGCGCTACGCGGCGGAGGCCGACTTCGAGGACTGGAGCGACCGGCTCGAGGTCTTCGGGCTCGACCTGCGTCACACACCGAGCGTCGAGGCCTTCTGCAGCCATCTCCTGACGACGCACGAGCGGCTCGACTTCATCGTCAACAACGCCTGCCAGACCGTCCGGCGGCCCGCCGAGTTCTACCGCCACATGCTTGACGCGGAGACGGCGTCGGAGGCGTCGATGCCCGCGCCCGCGCGCGAGCTGCTCGGCGCCTACGAGGGGCTCCGCCGCACGGAGATGCTGCCCGCGGCGCCGAACGGCTCCGCACCGCAGCTCGTCGGCGTCACGCGCTCGGCCGAGCTTTCGCAGATGCCGCTGCTGCCCGAGGACCTGGAGCGGCAGAGCGACCTCTTCCCCGAGGGTCGCCTCGACGCCGATCTGCAGCAGGTCGATCTCCGCGAGCGCAACTCATGGCGCCTCTTGCTTGCGGAGGTCTCGTCGGTCGAGCTGCTCGAGACGCAGCTCGTCAACGCGATCGCGCCGTTCGTCCTCAACGCGCGCCTGAAGCCGCTGCTGCTGCGGACACCCGAGCGGGACAAGCACGTGGTCAACGTCTCCGCGGTCGAGGGGCAGTTCTACCGCCGCTTCAAGACGACGCGGCACCCGCACACGAACATGGCCAAGGCGGCGCTGAACATGCTCACGCGGACGTCGGCGGCCGACTATCACGCCGACGGGATCCACATGAACAGCGTCGACACCGGCTGGGTCACCGACGAGGATCCGGTGCACGTCGCCGACCGGAAGACGGCCGAGCACGGCTTCCGGCCGCCGCTCGACATCGTCGACGGGGCGGCACGCATCGTCGACCCGATCATCGACGGCTTCAACACCGGCGAGCACGTCTGGGGCAAGTTCCTGAAGGACTACCGGCCGACCGACTGGTGAGCACGCCGGGCCGTGATCCCGACGTCAACGTCGTCGGCGGCGAGCTGCAGCCCTGCTCGACCGCGCCGCTGACGGGGTTCTTCCGCGACGGCTGCTGCTCGACCGGGCCGGAGGATCTCGGGAGCCACACGGTCTGTGCGGTGATGACGGAGGAGTTCCTCGCTTTCAGCCGCGCGGCCGGAAACGACCTCTCGACGCCGCGGCCCGAGTGGGGCTTCGAGGGGTTGCAGCCCGGCGACCGCTGGTGCGTCTGCGCGTCCCGCTGGCTCGAGGCCTACGAGGCCGGGGCCGCAGCGCCGGTCGTCCTCGGGGCGACGCACGCCCGCGCCTTGAAGATCGTGCCGATCGAGGCGCTGACGGCGAAGGCCACCGCGCCGGACACGATCGTCTAGCGCTCGGAACCGGCGAAGGACGCGTAGGCGCGCTCGAGCACCTCTGCGAGGTCCCGCGGGCCGACCTGGATCCCACTCGGCCCCAGCCGTTTCAGGACCGCGGCGGTCGGGAGCGGCCGTCGCGGGCCGAGCTCGGGCAGAGGGCCCGCCTCCCAGATCTCCTCGTTCGGGACGACAGGCTCCGGCTCGGTGGGGGGCGCCTTCGTCGGCTCGACGGGCTCCGTGCAGCCGCGCCAGCGCAGCAGCAGCGACGGCTCGCGGTCGATCCTGTCCGCCAGCGCGTAGGCGAGCGCGGCCACATGCGCGCACGCCTGCGGGCGGCCGCAGGTGCAGGCGCGCCGGAGCGACCGGGTGGGAGGAACGAGCGGCTCTTCCCAGTCGACCGTCATCACGTGCTCGAGCTGCACCGACTGGACGCGGCCCGCCACCGCCGCCTCGGCCTGCAGGTTCCCCCGGGCGGAGCGGGAGGCGGCCGCCCAGATCCGCGGCGGCACCGGGTCGGCCGCGATCTCCGCGCCGTGCTCGCCGTCGTCGTCCTCGACGCGACCGCTCAGCGCCCCTTCCGCGACCGCGACCGTGTGCACGCCGCCCGCGCGCGCGAGCGCGCGCCCACGCTCGGCGGCCGACGAGCCCTCGTCGCCGACTGCCGCCGTCGCGAAGAGCCGCGCCCACGGCCCCTGCCCGATCCGTTCGCGCTCGGTCGCCACGAGCAGCGGGCGGCCGTCGTCGAGAACCGTCACGCCGCCTCCTCGACCGCATCCACGGACAGCTCCACCGCGGCTCGGATCGTGCCGAGGTCGAGATCGCCGAGCCAGTCCTCCGAGCGGCCGGCGATCACCTTCTCCGCCAGCTCCCGCTTCGAGTCGAGCAGGAGGTCGATCCGCTCCTCGAGCGTGCCGCTGCAGATCAGGCTGTGGACGTAGACGTGCTTGCGCTGGCCGAAGCGGTACGCACGGTCGGTGGCCTGCTGCTCGACGGCGGGATTCCACCAGCGGTCGAAGTGGAAGACGTGATTCGCCGCAGGCAGGTTGAGCCCCCGGCCGCCCGCCCGGATCGAGATCACGAGTACGGATGGGCCGTGGTCGCGCGCGAACGCGGTCAACAGCTCGTCGCGCTGCTTCGCGTTCAGGCGGCCGTGGAAGAAGCCGACGCTGCGGCCGAGCCGTTCCTCGAGATGGGGGACGAGCCGGTCGAAGCCGGGGTACTGCGTGAAGACGAGCGACTTGTCGTCCGGCGGCACGTCGTGCAGCAGTTGGACGAGCCGCTCCAGCTTGCCGGAGCGCCCGTCGAGGGGCCGGCCGGTCGTCAGCAGCATCTCCGGGTGGTTGCAGACCTGCTTCAGGTGCCCGAGCATCGCCAGCACGGCGCCGCGTCGGCCGAAGCGGTCCTCGTGCGCCTCCACGCGCGCCATCCACCGGTCGACGGTCGCCCGGTACAGGCTCGCCTGCTCGATCGTCAGCCGGCAGTAATCCTTCTCGACCGTGATCGGCGGCAGCTCGAGCTCGATCTCCGGCGAGTCCTTGGCTCGCCGGAGGATGAACGGCTGCACGATCGAGCGCAGCCGCTCGAGAAACTCCTCGTCGCCGTACTGCTCGATCGGCCGGGCGAAGGTGCGGTCGAACCAGTCGCGTGAGCCGAGCAGGCCGGGATTGACGATGTCCATGATCGACCAGAGCTCACCGAGCCGGTTCTCGATCGGCGTGCCGGTCATCGCGAGCTTGCGCCGGGCCTGCAGCCTGCGCAGCGCCCGCGCCCGCTTCGTCGCCGGATTCTTCACGTCCTGCGCCTCGTCGAGGATCAGCCGGTCCCAGGCGATCGCTCCGAGCGCGTCCGCGTCGCGAGTGGCGATGTCGTACGAGGTGACGATGACGTCGTGTCCCCGGGCGGCGAGCGCGAGCTGGGGGGCGCCGAGGCGGGCGGGTCCGTGATGGAGGTGGACGCGGAGCGACGGCGCGAAGCGGTGGATCTCGGCACCCCACTGCTTGACGACGCTCATCGGGCAGACGACGAGCGTCGGCCCGAGCGCGTCGCCCTCGGCCCCCTCCCGCTCGGAGGTGAGCATCGCAATCGCCTGCACCGTCTTGCCGAGGCCCATGTCGTCGGCCAGGATCGCGCCCACGCCGAGGTCGCCGAGCAGCCGCAGCCAACCGTGGCCGCGCTCCTGGAACGGGAAGAGCGCATGCGTCATCGCCGCCGGCGTCGGTAGCGCACGGAAGCGCCGTTCGTCGGCGTCGAGGAGAGAGGCGAGCGATTCGTCGAGCACGACCTCACCGAGCTCGACGCCGGCCTCGTCCGTCTCGACTCCCGAGACGGCGCGGACGAGATCGATGATCCCGGCGCCGGCGCGACGCCGGTCGAGGAAGCGCAGCGCCTTCTCGACGTCGGCACGCCGGACGGCGTGCCAGCGGTCGCCGATCCGGACGAATGGCTCCTTCGCGGCGGCGAGATCGGCGAGCTCCTGCTCGGTGAGAACCGTGTCCCCGACGGCGAGGCGCCAGTCGAACCGGGCCAGGTCGGTCGGCGAGAGCAGCCCGCTGGAGCGCCCGCGTGGACTGCTCGTCGCCGTCAGGTTGACACGGACGCGGGTGGGCGAGCGCAGCCACGACGCGGGCAGGAGCACGGGAATGTCGCGCTCTTCGAGCTTCGGCATCGCCTCACGGAGGAAGAGGCGAACCTGCTCCGGCTCGAGCTCCGCTTCGGACGGCTCCAGCGGATCGAACGAGATCCCGATCTCCCCCAGCACCGGCTCGAGCTCGGTGAGGTGTCGGATCAGGTCGCGGCGGGGATCGCCCGCTCGCAGGAAGGCGAAGACGTCGCCGTCGCGATCCCAGAGCAGCAAGGCAGGCAACCCCAGAGTCGGGTCGTCGCTCGCCTGCAGCCAGAGCTCGAGCACGAGGCGCGGCTCTTCCTCCGGGCCGGCGGGCGGACGCTCGTCGAGATGAAGTCCGAGCCGCCACTCCGTTCTCGTCAGCCGGCCGAGGCCGGTGTCGACCCAGTCGCTGAGCCTGCGTTCGAGCGCGCCGAGACCGGAGTGGCGGGGAAGGAGGGAGTCGGGCGCGGTCAGGCCCTCGAGGAAGTGGTCGATCGCGGTCGCCCGGCCGGCCTTCGCCGGCGCCAGCCGGACGCGGTCGGCCCGAAGCCGGTCGCGGGCGATCTGGTCGACCAGGACGGGATAGAGATCGTGCACGGTGGCGTCCCGGTCGCCGTCGAAGGCGCCGGCACCGACGGGAGGCAGCGCGGCGGCGATCGAGGTCAGCGCAGCCTGGACGCTCTCGTCCAGCGTCGCACCCCAGAACGCGTGCCACCAGCCGTCGCCGTGGTCGAGGAACGGATGGACGAGCCCCTCGGCGACGGACCGCTGTGCCAACGCGACGACCGCGAAAATCGCGCTCGCGCTCGCGCCGAGGTCGAGCTCGTGCGGCCGGCCGGCGAGAGCGACCAGCTCGGCCGGGCCGAGCCGGCGAGCCGAGAGCCCTCGGCCGACGAGGGCGATGTCGGCGATCGCCGGCAGCCCCGCGCGCAGGTCTCCGGCCGACAAGGCGCCGGCGTGGTCGCGGGCAAAAACGAGGGCCGTCGCGTCGTCCTGCCAGACGATCTCGAGCGTCGGCGATTCCGCGCGCGGGCCGAGCTCAGCTGCCGGTTGGGTCGACATCAACCTTTCAAGATAGGCGCAATCGAGGACGTGCCGCATCCCCCGGAAGCGTGCAGGCCCCCTCTAAGGTGGACGCGATGCCGTTGCAGAACCGTGTCACGCCGCTCGGCGAGCTGATCGCGGATCCCGCCCGCGGCCTCGTCTACGGCAACCGCGGCTGCCTGCACGATGCTGCCGGACGGATCCGGCGGCCGTTCGCCGGCAGGCGCTGGATCGCCTGCCGGCTCCAGTTCCGTGGCCGCCGTCGGGCGCCGCTGCAGCAGCCCGGGCGTTACACGGAGCTGTTCTTCCTCGACGAGGCGACGGCCTTCGCGGCAGGTCATCGCCCCTGCGCGGAGTGCCGCCGCGAGGACTACGACCGCTTCGTCGCCCTCCTCGGGCTGCGGGCCGACGCGATCGACGAGCGCCTTCACGCGGAGCGAATCAGGCCGGCGTCGCGCGAGCGACGGTTACAGCGGACGAGCCTGGACGAGCTGCCGGACGGCGCCTACGTGCTCGAGCGCGACGAGCCGTGGCTCGTGCGCGGAGACGAGCTGCTGCGCTGGACGCCGGCCGGCTACACGGAGCGGCAGCCGCGGCCGCCGCAGCAGCCGAGCGGCCGGGCCCTGCTGATCACGCCTCCGACGCTGGTCGAGATCCTCCGGTCGGACTGGCGGCCGGTCGTGCCGCTCCTCCACCCCACCGCGGTGTGAGCACTCGCTGGCTCGGCCCGGCGGAGCTTCGGATCGGGCTCGGCTGCATGCGCCTGGAGCCGGACGCGGTCGACCCGGCCGTCGCGACCGCCGTCGAAGCCGGGATCACCGTCTTCGACACCGCCCGTGCCTACGGCGAAAGCGAACGGCTGCTCGCAGCGGCGCTGCGCCGCGCGGGCGCGTCCGGAGCGGCTCGGGTCGTGACGAAGGGCGGGATGGCGCGGCCGGACGGGGCGTGGGTCCCCGACGGTCGTGCCAAGGCGCTTCGCGCCGACTGCGAGGCGAGCCTGGCCGCTCTCGACGGCCTGCCGATCGACCTCTACCTCGTCCACGCGCCGGATCCGCGGACGCCGTGGCTGACGACCGTACGTGCGCTCGCCCGCCTCGCCGACGAGGGTCTCGTCCGGCGGATCGGGCTCGCGAACGTGAATCGGACGCAGCTCGACGAGGCGCTCGAGCTCGCACCGATCGCAGCCGTGCAGGTCGCCTTGTCCCCCTTCGACGACCGCGCGCTCCGGGGCGGTGTCGTCGATCGCTGCGACGAGCTCGGGATCGCGCTGCTCGCGCACTCCCCGCTCGGCGGGCCGAAGCGCGCCGGCCGCGTCGACGCGGCGGAGTCAATTGCCTGGTTGCTGGGGCTCTCGCCCGTCGTCGTCCCGATCCCCGGAGCGCGGCGCCCGGAGACCGTGCGTGCCTCGGCGGAGGCCGCGGCAGCCGCGCCCGTCGGCCGTCGCCGGCGTCGCGCTCGGCCGGCGCCCGCCTCGGAGGCCGAGGTCGTCCTCGTCATGGGCATCCCGGGAGCCGGCAAGAGCAGCGTCGCCGGCGACTTCGTCGCCCGCGGCTACGAGCGCCTGAACCGCGACGAGCGCGGCGGCTCGCTCCGAGAGCTCGCGTCGGCGCTGGACGAGCAGCTCGGCTCGGGCACGCAGCGCATGGTCCTCGACAACACGTACCTGACCCGCGCGTCCCGCAACGACGTGATCACCGCCGCGGCACGCCACGGCGCCGCCGTCCGCTGCGTCTGGCTCGACACGCCCCTCGCTCAGGCGCAGGTGAACATGGTCGAGCGGCTGCTCGACCGCTTCGACGGGCAGCTGCCGCGGCCGGACGAGCTGCGGGCGCTCGCACGGCTGGAGCAGGGGCTGCTCGCCCCGACGTCGCAGATGCGGGCGGCGCGCGAGCTGGAGCCCCCGGCGGCGGACGAGGGCTTCGCAGCAGTCGAGCGAGTCGAGTTCGTCCGCGAGGTCAGGCCGGGAGACGCCGGCGTGTTCGTCGCCGCGTCCACGCTCCGCGAGGGTTCCCCTCTCCCCGTCGAGCTGCCCGATGCCCCGCATCTCGTCTTCGATTGGGGCACCGAGGACCTCGCCCCCCTCGCCGCGCGGATCGAGGCGCAGGTCGTCGAGACCGCCTGCTGCCCGCACGCCGCCGGCCCGCCGAGCTGCTGGTGCCGCCCGCCGCTCCCCGGCCTGCCGCTCGCCTTCGCACGCAAGCACGGCGTCGACCCTGCGCGCTCGGTCCTCATCGGCTGCGCCCCCGCCCACCGGACGCTCGCGTCGGCGCTCGGCGCGCGCTATGTCGCTGTCGGAGGGAGCTGAGCCGCAGTCGTGGTTACCAGGCGAAGTCGCCGCGTTCGGCCCCGCGGCCGTCGTTTCAGACAGCCGCGGGGACCATGGCGGCGACTTCGATCAGGTCAAATCAGACCTTCCACAACGCGTCGCGGAGGACCGAGGCGGCCTGGGCGACCGCGGCACGTGTGGCGTGTGTGTCGCTGAGCGGGTTGAGCATCATGAAGTCGTGCGTGATGCCGTCGTAGCGGACGGTTGTGACCGGGACGCCTGCCGCCCGCAGTCGCGCCGCGTAGGCCTCGCCTTCGTCGCGAAGCACGTCGGCCTCGTCGACGATCACGAAGGCCGGCGGGAGGCCCGCGAGCTGCTCGTCGCTCGCACGCAGCGGTGAGGCGTACGGCTCCGAGCGTCGCTCGAGGTCGGGCAGGTAGGCGTCCCAGAACCACGCCATCGCCTTCGCGGTGAGGAAGTAGCCCTCCGCGAACTGCTCGTACGAGTCGGTGTCCATGGCGGCGTCGGTGACGGGGTAGTACATCGACTGCTGCACGAAGCGGACGTCACCGCGGTCGCTCGCCATCAGCGCAAGCGCTGCGGTCATGCAACCGCCGACCGAGTCGCCGGCGACGGCCATGCGATCGGGGTCGAGCTGGTGAGCGGCGCCCTCGCGGACGATCCACCGAGCGGTGGCGTAGCCCTGCTCGATCGCGACCGGGATAGTGCGCCTCGGGCGAGCGGTCGTACTCGACGAACGCGACCGCGGCGCCGGTGCCGACGGCGAGCTCGCGGACGAGCCGGTCGTGTGTCTGCGCGTTCCCGAGCACCCAGCCGCCGCCGTGCATGTAGAGCGTCACCGGCAGCGTCCCGACTGCGTTGGGCGGCCGCACGATCCGGACGTTCACGTCGCCGACCTCCGCCGGGCACGGTGACCCAGCGTTTCGTCGACCCGCAGCTTCTCGATCGGCTCGGCCTGGACGTCGTCGAGCACCTTGCGCGCCTCGGCCGGCGTGAGCTCGTAGAGGAACGGCGGCGTGGAGGTCGCGTCGACGAACGCCTGAGAGGCCCGCTCGAGCACGACTGCTGTTCTGGTGGCAATGGCCATCGTCGATCACGCCCTCGCTGCCAGCGGGCGTCGCGCCGCCCACACGGCGGCCTGCTCCGTCGCCCACGACAGGGCGTAGTCGGCGATCTCCTCCCAGCCGGTCTGCGAGGGCATGAGGTGTGCGCGGCCCTCGTACTCGACGACCTCGGTGATCGTGCCCTCCGCCTTGTAGTGCTTCGCGTTCGAGCGCTGGATCGACGGGGGCATGAGGTGATCCTCGCCGCCAGAGATGAAGAGCAGCGGCGCCCGGTTGGGGTTCTTGTAGTCCACGTGCGTGTCGTCGGGCCCCGGATGGATGTTCGCGAGCGCACTGCCCCAGAACACGCGGCCCGACGCGGGGATGTGGTAGCGCTCGTACAGCCTTCGCGCCTCCTCCTCGCTGAACGTGTTCGTGAACACGTAGCGCCATTGCTCGAAGGTGAACCCGACGGCCTTGTGCCGGTTGGCGGGGTTCTTGAGGACGGGGAAGCTCGACCTGATCTGCGACAGCGGCAGGCGCTTGACGCCCTCGGTCGGCGCCGAGTTGATCGCGACGCCGGCGGCGCCGTAGCCCCGATCCATCAGCAGCTGCGTGAAGACGCCACCGGCCGAATGACCCATCAGGATCGGCGCCGGCTCGATCTGCGAGACGACGGACTCCAGATGCTCGATGACCGCCGGCACCGTGAGGTCCTCGATGGGCGTCGGGTCCGCATTCAGCGCCTCGACCTCTACTTCGAAGCCGGGGTATGCAGGAGTCAGGACGCGGTAGCCGCGGCTCTCGTAGCGAGCCTTCCAGTCCTCCCAGCTTCGCGGCGTCACCCAGAAGCCGTGGATCAGGACAATCGTGTCGGGGGTGGTCGCGTCAGTGCTCATGTGTCGTCCTTTCCGGTTGAGGAAGCCAACTAGGGGTTCGTCTGCATGGCCGCGGACTGGCTGAGCCAGTCCTCGAAGTGGGTCGGAGCGATGCGTGCGTCGCTTCCCGGCGTCAGGGACTGGTCGTCGAGCTCTGCGCCGAAGTAGCGCGCGTGGGCATCGGCGGTCACCCGACGGGAGTCGTTGTTCGCGCTGAGGACTCTTTGCGCGAGCTCGTCGAGCCGGAACTGTTCGGGGCCTCCCAACTCGACGATGCCGTTCACAGGTGCGTTCACCGCGATCTCAGCCAGTGCGGCTGCGACGTCGTCGGCCGACTCGGGCTGAACCAGCACGGGCGGCAGATGAACGCTGTCGCCGCTCATGCTCGAATCGGCGATGCGGCCGATGAACTCGAAGAACTGCGTCGCGCGGAGAATCGTGTAAGGACGTTGATCCCGCCTTCACCGTCTCCTCCTGGGCGACCTTTGCGCGCATGTAGCCGCTTTCGGAGAGCCGGTCGGCGCCGACGACCGACAGCGCGACGTGGTGCCCGACGCCGGCGGTGGCTTCTGCGGCGAGGACGTTGCGAGACGAGGTCTGGAAGAAGTCCATGACTGCGGCGTCCTCCCAGGCCGGCGCGTTCGCCACGTCAACGACGACGTTGGCTCCCTCGAGCGCCTCCGCCAGCCCCTCGCCGGTGAGCACGTCGACGCCCGTGTCCGGCGACGCCGCGAGCGCGTCGTGGCCGGACTCGCGCAGCTTCTCGACGAGCTTCGACCCGATCAGACCGGTTCCGCCGATCACAACGATCTTCATCTCTTCTCCTTTCGGCTCGTGCGATCCGGCCGGCCGTAAGTGCCGGCTCGTGGTCTGCAGGAGCGAGGATCGCGCGGCGCCAGAGCGCTCGAATCCGCCGACACGCCAGGCGAGTCGCCAGTCGCCGGTGCCTCGGCGGGCCTAGCTGACCCCAGGCGTAGTGTGTAGCGTCCGCCACATGTCGACCGTCACGCACGATCCTCGGCATCAGCTGCGCGGTCGAGGCAACGAGTGCGCGGTCCTGGATCGATTGCTGGCGAGCGCGCGAGCAGACCAGAGCCAGGTCCTGGTCGTGCGCGGAGAGGCCGGGGTCGGCAAGTCGGCGCTGCTGGAATACCTCGTGCAGAACGCGTCCGGATGTCGGATCGGGAGAGCATCCGGCATCGAGTACGAGATGGAGCTCGCGTTTGCGGGCCTGCATCAGCTTTGCGCACCGATGCTCGACCTGCGTGAGCGGCTGCCGCGCCCGCAGCTGGAGGCGCTCGAAACAGCATTCGGCCTCCGGACGGGCCCGCCGCCGGACCGCTTCGTCGTCGGTCTGGCCGTCCTCGGGTTGCTTTCCGAGGTCGCCGACGAACAACCGCTCATCTGCCTGATCGATGATGCGCAATGGCTGGACGGGGCGTCAGCCTTGGCGCTCACTTTCGTCGCGCGGCGCCTCCAGGCCGAATCCGTCGGCCTGGTGTTCGCAGTGCGCCAAGGCAGCGGGGTGCGGGAGTTTGCCGGGCTTCCGGAGCTCTTGCTCGGTGGACTCGACGAAAGCGATGCCCGCGCGCTACTCGACTCGGCCTGGCCCGGCCGTCTCGACGAGCAGGTGCGGGATCGCCTCATCGCCGAGTCGGATGGGAATCCGCTCGCATTACTCGAGCTACCACGCGGGCTGCCTCCGGCGGATCTCGCAGGTGGGTTTGGCATCACCGACGTGGTGCCGGTGAGGAATCGGATCGAACGGAGCTTCCTGCGAAGACTCGATTCCGTTTCAGACGACGCCCGACGACTGCTGCTGCTCGCAGCGGCCGAACCAGTCGGCGACATGACGTTGCTGTGGCGCGCCGCCAGCGGACTCGGACTCGGAACCGACGCAGCAGCATCTGCCCGCGCCGCAGGCTTGATCAACCTCGGCGCGCTCGTGCGGTTCCGTCATCCCCTTGTGCGATCGGCGGTCTACCAGGCGGCGCCCGACGTCGACCGGCAAGCAGTGCATCGGGCGCTGGCCGAGGCCACCGACCCCGCGTCGGATCCCGATCGGCGCGCCTGGCATCGAGCGCGGGCCGCTTCGGCCTTCGACGAGTCGGTCGCGGACGAGCTGGAGCGCTCGGCCGGGCGCGCGCAAGCTCGGGGCGGCATCGCGGCAGCGGCCGCGTTCCTCGAGCGAGCCGCAGAGCTGACCGCGGACTCGGCCGTTCGTGGTCGCCGCGCGCTCGCCGCCGCACAGGCGAAGCTCGAGTCAGGAGCGCCGGAGGCTGCACAAGAGCTCCTGGCGGCTGCCGAGGCCTGTCCACTGGACGAGCTTCAGCAGGCCAGGCTCGCTCAGCTGCGCGCCGAGATCGTGTTCGCGCTCAGACGCGGCAGCGACGCGCCGCCGTTACTGCTCGATGCGGCCAGACGGCTCGAGCCCCTGGACCTTGGCTCCGCGCGCGAGACGTATCTGGAGGCGCTGGGAGCCGCGATCTTCGCCGGCCGGCTCAATGGCCAGGTTGGCCCGCGAGAGACGGCCGCCGCTGCCCGGGGCGCACCCGCTGGGCGAGAGCCGCCGCCACCCACGGACCTCCTCCTCGACGGTCTGGCGACGCGGTTCACCGAGGGCTACGTCGCCGGCGTGGAGCCGCTGCGGCGGGCCCTGCACGCGTTTGCGCAAGACGGAGTCACTGACGCCGAGATGATGCGGTGGTTCTGGCTGCCATGGATGGTCGCAGGCGACTTGTGGGACGAGGGGATGTGGCTTGAGCTGGCCCATCGGGCGGTCCGCCTGGGTCGCGAGTCCGGCGCGCTCATCGTCTTGCCGCTGGCGCTGGGATACCGCGCTGTCGTGCACCTGCACGCTGGAGAGTTCGCGGCGGCGGCGGCGCTGAACGAGGAGGCCGATGCGATCACCGAGGCCACCGGGAACGCTCCGGCGAAATACGCCTCGCTCCTGCTCGGCGCGTGGCGGGGCGTCGAGGCCGAGGCGCTTCCCTTCATGAACTGGGGTCTGGAGAACGTCGTCGCGCGAGGCGAGGGGAGGGGGGTCGGTGGGCACGGCTACGGCACCGCGCTGCTGTACAACGGTCTCGGCCGATACGACGCCGCGCTCGCAAGCGCCCGACCGGCCTGCGAATACGACGACCTGGGGATCCTCGGCTTCTGCCTCGTGGAGCTGGTCGAGGCGGGCGTACGCAGCGGCGCGAGCGACGAGGCGGCTGACGCCCTGCGACGACTGGAGGAGCGGACGACGGCGGCCGGCACCGACTGGGCGCTTGGAGTCCAGGCCCGGTCACGCGCGCTGCTGGCCGCCGGCGACCCTGCCGAGTCTCTGTACCGCGAGGCGATCGAGCGACTGGGGCACACTCGTATCCGCGTCCATCTCGCCCGCGCGCACCTCATCTACGGCGAGTGGCTCCGTCGCGAGAACCGGCGTGTAGACGCACGCGAGCAGCTTCGAGTCGCGCACGACATGTTCAGCCAGTTCGGGGCGGAGGCGTTTGCCGAACGCGCGCGGCGTGAGCTCCGCGCCACAGGCGAGACGGCGCGCGTCCGCACCGACGAGACGCGCGCCGGGCTCACACCTCAGGAGGCCCAGATCGCCCTCCTCGCCCGGGACGGTCTCTCCAACCCCGAGATCGGCGCCCAGCTGTTCATCAGCCCGCGAACGGTGCAGTACCACCTGCGGAAGGTCTTCCAGAAGCTCGACATCACCTCACGCAACCAGCTCGGCCGCATTCCTGCCGGCTTCCTGGGCTCCGCGTAGCCATTTCCGGTTTCGCCGCGACTAGCGACTCGCGCTGGCGTCTCGGCGGATGCGAGACCGGCCCGGGTCGAGGGATCCTGGGCCGCGGCACACCACGCAAGCGGCGCCGAGATCGTCGAGGTGA
This sequence comes from uncultured Gaiellaceae bacterium, assembly GCA_963789355.1. Classification (GTDB taxonomy): domain Bacteria; phylum Actinomycetota; class Thermoleophilia; order Gaiellales; family Gaiellaceae; genus Gaiellasilicea. Next base: position 364,635 of record CAWBKK010000002.1, on the reverse strand, counting down.
CCGCCGAGCCGACAGGAGGACGAGATGAGCACGACTGCGACCAAGCCCGAGTCCGGCACGGCGGCGATCTCCGAGCGGGAGAAGCGGGAGATCGAGGCGGCCAACGCCTCTGGCAACACCCCGGTCGTCTTCATCCACGGCCTCTGGCTGCTGCCGAGCAGCTGGGCCAACTGGGCGGACTTCTTCGAGCAGGCCGGCTACGCGCCGCTGACGCCGGACTGGCCGGACGATCCGGCAACGGTCGAAGAGGCCCGGGCGAACCCGGACGTCCTCGCCAAGAAGACCCTGAAGCAGGTCGCCGATCACACCACCGAGATCATCGATGCCTTGGACAAGAAGCCGGTGGTGATCGGGCACTCGACCGGGGGCTTGCTGGCGCAGATGCTCGCGGGCCGGGGCCTCTCGGCGGCCACGGTGGCGATCGACCCCGGAGTCTTCCGCGGCGTTCTGCCTCTGCCGGTCTCCGTGCTCAAGGGCGGTAGGCCCGTTCCTGGTCAACCCGCTCACGCGCGGCCGCGCGATCACGCTCACGTTCGACCAGTTCAAGTACGGCTGGGCGAACGCGCTGGACGAGAAGGAGGCGAAGGAGCTCTACGACACGTTCCACGTCGCCGGCTCCGGGATCTCTCTCGTCGCAGATGGGCAACGCGAACCTCAACCCGTGGACAGAGGCGAAGGTCGACACGAAGAACCCCGACCGCGGTCCCCTGCTGATCATCGACGGCGAGAAGGACCACACGGTGCCGTGGGCGATCGCGAACGCCGCCTACAAGCGGCAGAGGCGCAACCCCGCCGTGACGGAGATCGTGAAGATCCCGAACCGAGGCCACTCCCTCACGATCGACCACGGCTGGCGCGAGGTCGCCGAGACCGCGCTCGCCTTCGTCAAGAGGTTCGCCTAGCCGCGCACTACTCCGCTCGCAGTGAGGCGAGCTGTTCCTGGAAGCGAGCAATCGCGTCCCACTGCAGGAGGGGGCCCCAGCTCACACGGGCAACGCCGAGCGCCGACAGCTCGGCGATCGACGGCGCCTGTGGTTCCCGCGTGATGTTCACCGGCCCGGAGACTTCCGACATGAAGCGGCGCAGCGCCTCCGCCTCCCACAGACAGATCGGGTACACGCAATCAACGCCGGCCTCGAGATATGCGCTAGCACGTCTGACGGCCTCGGTGACGAACCCCTCCTGCGGCCCGTCCTCGTCGGCGAGGAAGGGATGAAAGAAGACGTCGACCCGAGCGTTGATCACCAGCGGGTAGCCCTCCGCCAACGCGGCCTCGCGAACCGCCGTGAGCCACTCCGCTTGCCGGTCGGGATCGCGGAGGCTCCGGGCGGGCCATTCAGTGTCCTCGAGGTTGCAGCCCGCGGCCCCAGCGCCACGCAGCGCAGCGACCAGCTCGGCCGGCTCCATCCCGTACCCGGCTTCGGCGTCGACGGTCACGGGCACCTCTACGTTCCGAGCGATCCGCGCCGCCGCGGCGAGCATCTCATCGGCGGGAGCACGCTCCTCGTCGTCGTAGCCGAGCGCGGCAGCCACCCCCCAACTGGTGGTCGCGACCACTTCGAACCCCGCTGCGACCACGGCTTTCGCCGTGGCCACGTCCCAGGCGTTCGGGAGCAGGAGGGGCTCGCCGGGGCGGTGCAGGGAGCGCAGCCGGTCGCAGGCGGTCCCCAGCTCTGTCCCCTGTGACGTGGTCATTGCTGTGGGTGCCATCCGACCGCCTCGGTGAAGCGGTCGTTCGAGACACGCTCGTCGTCGCGGCAGACCAGCAGCCGCAGCGATGACGGCAGCAGAGATTCGGGGCTTGGTCTGGATCGCGGCTGGCTTCTCATAGCCTGACCCCCTGACGGGATTATGGCGCTTCGCAGCTCCGCGTGCCTTGCAGCTTGCCCGGCGCGGCTCGTTCGCGACCAGCGACCCGCGCTGGCGTCTCGGCGGATGCGAGCGCGGTCGGGCCGCGCGATCCTCACAGGGTGACAAACGCACCCACGTCGAGCCTGGAGGAGAGATCATGGTGAGGTACTTCTACGCCTGGACGCCGTTCTTCCTTGTTGGGACGGCCGTCCTTCTGTCCCTCCCGTGGCTCGGGCCGGTCGCGCTCGTGACCTTCGCGTTCATCGCGCTCGTCGCGCTGGCGGCGCTCGCCTGGGCGATCGTCGCAGCCCCGTACTTGCTCATCCGCGCCATCGCCCATCGTTGGCATGAACCGACTGTTGCCCACCGACCCAGTGCCGCTCTCTCGCTGCTGAGCGTGCTTGGCTCGAGGTCGGCGGTCGAGAAGGAGGTGGAACGCTATGAGTGGCGTCGGCAGCAGTAGTCCCGGAGTCGTGCTCGCGAGCCACAAGAACGCGGACGGGACGAAGAGCTCTGCTGCGGTTGCACTCACGGTCCACAGATTCCGTCCGGCGCCTCTTGACGTCGCCGGGTTCACGCGGGATCTGGCCGAACGCATCCGGGAAGGTCTCGCTCTGCCGGGCCTGATCGGCGCACGGGTGATGATCGAGTACGGCGGTTCGCGTGTGGTCCTGGTGGCCGAATGGGACAGCGCCTCCACGGAAATCGTGGGGTCAGCGGCCCTTTACCGCGACGCCCGCCTATCCGAGATCCTTCGTCGTAGCACCGAGGCGGACAGCACCGTCTACACCGCGGTGGACGCTTGAGGAGCGGAGACGGAGGGCGCACTACCGGACGGACACACGCGCACGAGGTGAACAAGGACTGCTCGAGTCCGTGGGCGTTCGGGTTGTAGCGTAAGCCGGTGGTCAACCTGATCCAGCCCCGCCGGCTCAATCGCCGCGCGCTCCTGGTTGTGGCCGCACTGCTCGTTGCGGCCATCGTCGCGATCGTTGTTGCCACCGACGGACGGCCGCGGGTTCCGGAAGGGGTTGCGATCGCGGGCGTAGCTGTGGGCGGGATGTCGGCGGCTGAGGCGGAGGAGCGTGTTTCGGCGCAGGCCCGGGAGCTCGCGGCGCGGCCCGTTGTCGTGGTTGGTCCGAAGGGCAGGGTCCACACGAGTGGCAGCGCGCTTCGTGCGCGTCCCCGGGTTGCGGCGGCTGTCGCCGCGGCGGGCCTCCACCGGTTCAGTCGTGCGCGCGGCTGGTTCGACAGCGGCCAGACGAGGGACGTGGCGCTCCGGTGGGACGTCGGTGGTCGGGAGGTACGCGAACTGGCGAGACGGCTCGTGCGGTCGGTGCGCCCGGCGGAAGCCGCAGTCGTGGTCGATGCCGGCGGTGTAGACGTTCGCGAGGGTCGAGTCGGCTATGTCGTCGACGTCGAGGGACTGAGGACGCGGCTGGAGTCTCTGCCGACCCTCGTCCACGCGCCCACGATTCGCATCGAACCTCAGGTCACCACGGCCGAGGCCCGCGCCACGGCGCAGCGGGTCGAACGTCTCACCGGAACCCGACGCACGATCCTTCTCGGCACTGTCAGGACGACGCTCCAGCCGGAGACGCTGCGCGCGCTCGTCCGTGTGCGGCGGAGCGGAAGCGTGCTGTCGGTCGCGTTCGACGCGGTCGGGCTTGCAAAGCTGCTCCCGGCCTCGGTCTCGCCGCGCGACGCCGAGTTCCGGGTCCGAGGCGCGTCCGTCGAGGTCGTGCCTGCCGTGCAGGGCCGCGTTCTCGACGCGGCCGCTACGGCCGGCCGGCTCGCCGACAGTGATCAGTCGCTGGTGGAGGCGGCGGTGACCCTCATGCAACCGAGCGTGACCACGGCGGAGCTCGCGTCGCTCGGGATCCGTGAGCGGGTCTCCGAGTTCACGACGTACTACCCGCCCGGGCAACCCCGTGTCGTCAACATCCAACGGGCCGCGGGTGTGATCGACGGGACGATCCTCCGCCCAGGTGAAACGTTCTCGATGAACGAGGCCCTCGGAGAGCGGACGATCGCGAAGGGGTACGTCCCCGCCCCGCAGATCGGCGCCGGCGACTCGTTCGTGGACTCGGTCGGCGGCGGGATCAGCCAGGTCGCGACGATGCTGTACAACGGCGCCTTCTTCGCCGGGCTCGAGTTGATCGAGCATCAGCCGCACTCGCTCTACATCGACCGGTACCCGCTTGGCCGCGAAGCGACGATCTCCTGGGGCGGGCCGGAGCTGATCTTTCGCAACGACTGGCCCGCAAGCGTCCTGATCAAGCTCGCCGCGACCGATACCTCGATCGCCGTCCGCTTCTTCTCGTCCCGCCTTGGCCGGCGTGTCGAGACGGAGACGAGCGTCCCGTCCGGTCACGGCGGCGGCAGCTTCACTGTCGAGTACACGCGACGCGTCTATCGCGGCAACCGGCTCGCCCGGGACGAGCGCTTCCGCGTCCGCTACGGCGTCTCTCCGGGCTCCGGAGCCCCCGGCGGCACCTGACGCCGCCGTGACCCGGCGGGCTGCACTCACCGATCGTGCGTCAAATGCACGGGCAGAGATCGCTTGAGTGTGTAGCGTCTGCGGCGTGACCCGGTTCGTCATCGACTGCGACACGTTGCTCCGGATTGCGGCCGGCGAGATCGAGGTTGCCGCCGAGCACAAGCTCGTCGCGCCGACGCTCGTCCGCTCGCAGGCGCTGGCGGCGCTTTACCAGGCCGCCCGCCGGGGTGAGATCTCGGCCGCCGAGGGAATCGAGCGGGTGACGCGGATCAACTCGCTGAAGGTTCGCTTCCTCGGCGACAAGGTGCTTCAGCGGAACGCGTGGAGAGTCGCGGATCAGCTGGGGTGGGCGACGACGTACGACGCCGAATTCGTCGCACTGACGAAGTTGCAGGCGGACATCTTCGTCACCTCCGACGACGATCTGGCGCGGGCGGTCACGGGACTCGTCGAGACGGGGACGATCGACGCGCTGAGCATTCAGTGAACTAGGCCGACACTTCACGGCAGGGCGGCGCGTCCCTGCGGACATCAGCTCTGTCGCCGTCCGCGACGAGCGCCGCATCGTCGGCGTGTTCGGGCTGCTGCAGCCACTGCCCGTGCAAGACCGGACGGAGGGCGCGCCGCTGCTGACGCCCCGCCAGCTGGAGGTGCTCAAGCTGCTCGCCGCCGGCGCGTCGACGTCGCAGATCCAGGAGACACTGCAGATCAGCCGCGAGACCGTGCGCAACCACATCCGCCACCTCCTGCGTGCGCTCGGCGCCACTCGCGGCTCGAAGCGGTCGCCTTGGCTCGCCGCCGCGGCCTGATCGAGTGACTCACTCGTCTTCGCCGAGCGGCTCCAGCCGGTCGAACGGCACCCTGCAGACGCCACGCTCGAACTCCACGACAACGGCCGGTTCCTCGGTGCGGTAGAAGCCGATCACGACACCCACCGCTCCGCGCGGCAGGTCGTGGTGGTCCTCGCGCAGCCGGACACGGTCTTTGGCGTGAAGGTGATCCATCGAAGCTCGAGCACGGGAGCGGGTGAGGCCCGGGACGGGAGAACGGAGATCTTCACGATCGCGCCGGGGGACGTCTTGACCCACCTGTGTCATCCGGCGACTGCGCGGCAGTGCGCCCACAGGAGAGAACGAGGGAGTTGCTCGCTCTCTCCCGGCAGATCCCTCGACCTACTCCGCTCCCTGACCGATCGTGCCCTGGAGGTCACGGCAGGCGTCCCGACGGCGAGACGCCGGGATGACGGGAGGAGATCCTGACGCGCAGCGCGCCCGGCCGGTTCACGAACGAGAGCGGCGCGTCCAATTCGACCGCCTCGCAGTCGACGCCGGCATGCACGGGTGCTGTCGCGTCCACCGCGAGTTGCGTCGCGCTCCAGACCCGACCGGAGGCTCCGCCCCGGGGCGCGGGCGGTCGAGCACGACGATGCCGAGCTGCCCGGCGTCGAGCCGGGGCCGCGTCGCGGGCGCGACGGGGCGGTCGACCGCGTAGGGGTTGTTCGACACGAGCACCACGGCCGGTTGGCGATGCTCTCGGCCGAGGTCGTCGACGAGCCGGACGTCGGGACCGGCCCGGCTCGGCCCCAGAACCTCCGGCCCAGCAGTGTCCGCACCTTCGAGTTGCGGTAGGCGGTCTGGTGGACGGCTTCGCCGTAGATGCCGAGCGAGACGTTGTTGAGGGCTCCACGGCACCGAGGGCGTGATCTCGCTCCCGGATCCGAACGGATTCGAGGGTCCTGTGCGGATGCGGCGCGGGCGCGAGGAATGGCAGGAGGTCGCCTACGCGGCACGCGGCGATCGCGATGCGCGCGGCCTGGGTCTCCACGAGCTCGTGGAGGCGCTCGCCGCCGGCCGGCCCGAGCGCGCGTCGGGAAGCCTCGGGCTGCACGTCCTCGACGTCGCCCGCGGCATCCTCGTCTCAGCAGCTGAAAGCCGAATCGTAGAGATCGAGTCGCGTGCCTCCCAGCCCGACGCGATGCCGGTCGAAACGACTGCCTGAGTCTCGCCTGTCGTTGTGCTGATTTCCGCAGGGCGTTCGAACGGGAGCGGCGGGACTCGAACCTGCGACCTCCGGCGTGACAGGCCGGTACGGGCTCGACCGGTACAGCCGGCTGCGACCCGGAATTGCCGGCTGACGCAGGCGTTTCCTCGCCCAGCGAACGGCGCTGACCGGCCATGAGCCGCTGCCCGGCCGAGCCTGTGTGGTACGCGTGTGGTCGTCCTGGTTGCGAATCAGGCAACAGAGCTATCGACGGGCGATCGCAGCCCGCTACTTCGCACGCAGCAGCCACATCGCTTGAAGCGCCCGCTGTTTCGTGCGCGACAGCCACGCAACGATCGCCGATCCACCCTCGAGCGGGCAAAACGCGGTTACGCGCCTGAAACAGGGCTGTAACACCGGTTTCCTACAAATGATCCCCGATCGGCTTATCGTTGCTGCAGGGTCCCGAAAGCGAGGATGTGCACGTGCAAGTGAGCGATGACCCGCGGGTCGGCACCGAGCTTGCCGGCTACCGGATCGAGTCGCTGCTGGGCTTGGGCGGCATGAGCGTCGTCTACCTGGCCGAGGATCTGCGGCTGAAGCGGAGGGTTGCGCTCAAGTTGCTGGCTGCCGGCCTCGCCGAGGACGAATCGTTCCGTGACCGCTTCCTGCGCGAGTCGGAGCTGGCCGCATCGATCGACCATCCGAACATCATCCCGATCTACGAGGCTGGGACGACCGAGGACATCCTCTTCATCGCCATGCGCTACGTCGAGGGGCGTGACCTGAGGGAGCGACTCCAGCTCGGTCGTCTCGACCCGGCGGACGCGATCGGCATCCTCGCGCAGGTCGCGAGCGCCCTCGATGCGGCGCACGCGCGCGGTCTCGTCCATCGCGACGTGAAACCCTCCAACGTGCTGCTCGACGCGGGCGCCCGTCCCGACGGCTCCGACCACGTCTACCTGGCGGACTTCGGCCTCACGAAGCGGGTCTCCGAGAAGACCGGAATCGGCGACGACGGCCACCTGCTGGGCACGATCGATTACGTCGCCCCCGAGCAGATCACCGGGGAAGAGATCGACGGGCGGGCGGACGTCTACTCGCTCGGCTGCGTGCTCCACGAGTGCCTCGTCGGGCAGCCGCCGTTTCGGCGCGACTCGGAGATTGCGGTCGTGTTCGCGCACCTCGAAGCCGAACCGCCGGCGCCGAGCGCGCGGCGGCCGGAGCTGCCCGCCGCGCTCGATGCAGTGATCGCGAGGGCGCTGGCGAAGGAGCCAGAGCAGCGCTACCCGAGTTGCCGAGAGTTCGTCCGCGCCGCGCTGGCTGTGACCGTCGACGAGGCAAGCCGCCGGCTCGTCGATGTCGCCTCCCGTGCCGCCGCCGGCAGGAGCGACCTGAGCGAGGTCGAGGCCGAGCTGACCGGCAAGGTGATCGACCTCCAGCTCGTGCGCGAGCAGGCGCGGGTCCTCGCGGGTCCGGCCACCCCTGCCCGCGTGGCGGCTGAGGGGATCTGCCCGTTCAAGGGTCTCGCGAGCTTCGAGCCCGTCGATGCCGACTATTTCTTCGGCCGCGAGCGGCTCGTCGCCGAGCTCATCGCCCGCCTTGTGGGCGCCGGTTTCCTCGGCATCGTCGGCCCGTCGGGCAGCGGCAAGTCGTCGGTCCTCCGCGCCGGTCTCCTTCCTGCCCTCGCCGGTGGGGTGCTGCCGGGCAGCGGGGGCTGGCGGCGTCTGCTGCTGCGTCCTGGCGAGCGGCCGCTGGAAGAGCTTCGCCGCGTGCTCGTGTCGGGAGCGAAGGATCCACTCGCCGAAGCGCTCGACGCGCTGCCCGCCAACGCACGCCTGCTCCTCGCCGTCGACCAGTTCGAGGAGCTGTTCACCGCCTGCCGCTCCGACGCCGAGCGCGCCGCCTTCGCCGACACGCTTGCCCGCGCGGCCGCCGATCCGGAGGGTCGAGCAGTCGTCGTGGTTGCGCTGCGTGCCGACTTCTACGGGCGCGTCGCCACCTACTCGGGGCTCGCCGAGCTGCTGGGTGCGAACCACGTGCTGGTCGGGCCCATGCAGGCCTCAGAGTTTCGGCGCGCCGTCGAGCTGCCCGCCGGCCGGGTGGGGCTGCGGGTGGATCCGGACCTAGCCGACGCGCTCGTCGACGACGTGGAGGGCGAGCCGGGCGCGCTGCCGTTGCTGTCCACGGCCCTACTCGAGCTCTGGCAGAAGCGGCAAGACAACGCGCTCACCCTGGCTGCCTACCGCGAGTCCGGCGGCGTTTATGGCGCCGTCGCGCGCCTGGCCGAGGGCACCTACGCCCGGATTCCGGACGAGCACAAATCGATCGTGCGCGCCCTTATGCTGCGCCTCGTCGGAGAGGGCGAGGGCGAGACGCTCGTGCGCCGCCGCGCGCCGCTCGCCGAGCTCGACCTGGAGCGCGATAGATGGGCGGCCGACGTGCTCGCGACGCTGGCCGACAGCCGCCTCGTCACCGTCAGCGAGGGTTCGGTTGAGGTCGCCCACGAGGCTCTGCTGCGCGAATGGCCGCGCCTGCGCGAGTGGATCGAAGAGGACACCGAAGGCCGGCGGCTTCGTCGTCACATCACCCAGGCGGCGACCGGCTGGGACGTGGCTGAGCGCGACCAGGGCGAGCTCTACCGCGGCGCGCGTCTCGCTGCAGCGCTCGACTGGAGCACCGGCCACGCCTTCGAGCTGAACGAGCTCGAGCGCCAGTTCGTGACCGAGAGCCGCGACGCCTCCCAGCAGGAGTCGAGGAGGGCGCGGCGCACGAACCGGCGCCTACGCGCTCTGCTCGCCGGGGTCGCCGCCCTCCTCGCATCCGCCGTCGCGGGCGGCATCTTCGCTCTCAACCAGCGCGGGGAGGCCCGCGACGCCGCCGACGCGGCGCGCGACGCGGAGACGTCCCAGCTCGCGCAGCGGCTCGGCGCGCAGGCGCTCGTCGAGGAGGACCTGGACCTTTCGCTCCTACTCGCCCGCCAGGCGGTCGTGGTCGGCAACTCCCCCCAGACCCGCGGCTACCTACTCGCCACCCTTATGCGCGCGCCCGCCGCGACCGGGATCGTGCACCTCCAGAGCGAGTTTGAGCCTATCCCCCGCGGACTCGCGGCCAGGCCCGACGGGAAGACGCTGGCGGTCGCGGACCCGTCCGTCGGGGTGCTCCTCGTCGACACTGCGACGTTCGAGCGGAGAGGCAAGCCGCTCGAGGTGCCGTCAAGGGTCAAGACGGTGGCATACAGCACAAAGTTCGAGACGGTGGCATACAGCCCGGACGGCGCCAGGCTGGCGGTCGGCGGGAACGGGTACGTACGGTTGTTCGACGCCAGCACGCGGAAACCGCTCGCAACGGTCTCCCTGGGGGCAGCCAGCGCGCTTCGCATTGCCTTCACAAAGGATGGCTCGCAGCTCGCGGTGGTGGAGACGACGGGCGAGCAGGGCACGGGCTGGATCGCGATCCGCGACGCCGTCACTCTGCGCCAGGTCGGCGCTCCGATCCGACCGGACGGCTTCACGGGCTCGTGGATCTCTCAGCTTTGGACGCACCCCGACGTCGCGCTGACGCCCGACGGCCAGTCGCTCGTCACCACCTCGGTAGTGGGTGAGCTCGCCTGGTGGGATCTCGACAGCCGCCAGAAGACGAGAACCATCGAGATCGAGGACGGGTATCACGCCCTCGCGCTCAGCCCCGACGGGTTCACGGCCGCAGTCGGCCTCGACCGCGGCCTGCGGGTGATCGACCTGCGCACCGGACGTACGAGGGAGGCTAGGGGAGCGATCGCGTCGAGCCCGATCGGGCTGCTGTTCACCCGCAACGGCGAGACGGTCGTGTCGGCGAACGTCGACGGAACGGTGATTATCTGGGACGCCGACACCGCGACGCCCGTCGAGACGCTCCGTGGCCACTCGCGCTCCGTCTGGTGGCCCGTTCTCAGTCCCGACGGGGGGACGCTCTACACCGGGAGCAGCGACGGGACTGCCATGGCCTGGGATCTCACCGGGACGCGGACCCTCGGGCGGCGGTTCACGTTCACGCACGACCGGGGGCTCAGCGACTGGCCGGACCGGCACCCTGGGAAGCTCAGCCCGGACGGCCGGTTGATCGCGGTCGGCCTCAAGGGGGAAGGGATCCGCTTCTTCGACGCGAGGACACTCGACCCGGCCGGCGGGCCTCTGCGGGAGACCGGCGGCGAGGTCTCGGAGCTCGCATTCAGCTCGGATGGACGAACGCTTGCAGCCAGTACCAAGCGCGGGATGGTGAGTATCTGGGATGCGGAATCGCGATCCCTTCGCTCCGGACCGTTCAGGGCGCACCCGCCCTACCTCGTCGGCGTGAGCATCAACGAAGACGGCACGATGCTCGCAACCTCCGGAAAGGACGGCGTGAAGCTCTGGGACGTCGCGACGGGCGCCGCCCTCGGCCGCGTCGGCGGCGGCAGCTATGTCAGCGACGTCGCCTTCCACCCGACCGAGCCGGTCGTCGCCTTCGTGTACGAGGGGTGGAGGGGCCCCGGCCCGGTGGACGGGGGAGGCGACGCAGAGATCTGGGACACCGAGCGCCGCGTGCGGATTGCGAAGCTGACGGTCGACACCACGCCCGGTAGCGACAAGGGTTACGTCCTTGGATTGGCCGTCGCGTTCAGCCGCGACGGCAGGACCCTCGCCACCGCCGGCATCGACAAGCTCGTGCACATCTGGGACGTCCGCACGGGCAAGCTCGTTCGCGAGCTCGAGCAGAATGTGGGGAACGCCGTGTGGGAGCTCGACTTCAGCCCCGACGGCAAGATGCTCGCGATTGCCGGGGGAGACTCGTTCGCGTCCCTCTGGGACCTTGCCACGGGAGCTCAGATCGGTCTGCGGCTCGGTGCGGGCAGCCGCGAGTCGATGCTCGACCTGTCGGCTGACGGACGCAGTCTGCTGATCACGAGCGGCAACGGCGAAGGCGCTCTGTGGGAGATCGATCCGCAGTCCTGGCCCGAGCGTGCCTGCGCGCTCGCCAACCGCACGCTGACGCGCGAGGAGTGGGAGGAGTTTCTCCCAGGGCGGCCGTACGAACCAGCCTGCCAGGAGTGAGCGCGGCCTCAGGGCCGGATCGACCAGGTGTAGTGCGTGAGCGTGGCTGGGGGGGCGAGGCCGCCGGGCCGTAACCCCCGCCGCACGAGCAGCGTGGCCGGGGTGGCCTCTCGGGCCAGCCTGAGGCGGGCGGGGCCGAGGCCCTCGCGGTGCCACCGCGTCGACAACCCGACCACGAGGAGACCGGCGCCGCGGCTCGCCTCCAGCATGCCCTCCTCGCCCGGCGGAGTCAGCAGCGGCTCGGCCGAGATGCCCAGGACCCGCTGGACGGCGAGGGCGCCGTGGGAGAGCAGGCGGCTCGCGTCGCGCCTGCCCTGCTCCGGCACTGCGGCGGCACCAGCGAGCCGGAGCGGCGCGTCGGCGGCGCGCGCAAACCACGCGCCGAGCTCGACCGCGGCCCAGTCGTGCTCGGCTCCTCCGAACGGTACGAGCACGGGGCCCTCAGGCGTCGCGTCCCTCGGAACGAGCAGCGCCACGTCGCAGGGCGTCTCCTCGAGTAGGGCGGTGAGCTGCTCGGCGGGAGCTCCCTCGGCCAGGAGCTCGTCGGGGGCGTCGGTGAGCAGGAGCTCGACGTCGAGGTCGGTGGCGAGCCGGGCCAGCTCCTCACCCGCCGCCGCTGACGTGAAGCAGGCAGCGCGGGCGACGACACCGCGCGCTTCGAGTGCAGACCGGCGCTCCTCGAGCCGGGCCGACGCGGATCGAAGCTCGGCCGCCTCCGAGACGAGTCTGGCCAGGATCAGGACGCGAGGCGGGTCTCGCACGAGTGGCTCGGCCACAGCGAGCAGCGACTCCATGCGCGCCTCGTCGGTGATAGCGACGAGAATCGACCGCTCCGCAACCTCACGGACACGAATGGGTGCCGGCGCCTCGACAGCCAACGAAGGGTCGTGCCGAAGGATCGCCCGCTCCAGCTCGTGGAGCGCCGGGCTCGGTTCGATCCCGAGTTCGTCGACGAGGGCCCGGCGCGCATCCTGATAGGCGTCGAGGGCCTCCGCTTGCCGACCCGACCGGTACAGCGCCGTCATCAGACACCTCCGCAGACGTTCGCGGAGCGGGTGCTCGGCGACCAGGGCCTCGAGCTCTCCGACCAGCTCGTCGTGGCGCCCGAGGATGAGGTCGGCGTCGATCCGGAGCTCGAGCGCTGACAGCCTGATCTCCTCGAGCCGGGCGATCGCCGCCTGGGCGAAGCTCTCGTAGGCGAAGTCCGCGAGCGCCGGGCCTCGCCAGAGCGACAGCGCGTCTCCGAGCCGCTCCGACGCGTCGGCCGCCAGGCCGCGAGCGAGCAAGCTCCTCCCCTCGTCCACCAGCCGCTCGAAGCGGTGGAGATCGAGCTCGTCGGGCCCGACCCGGACGAGGTAGCCGGGCGATCTGGTCGTCAGCAGGTCCTGCGGAAGCGACTTGCGCAGCCGCGAGACGTTCACGCGCAGCGCGGCGGCGGCGTCCTCCGGCGAGTCCTCCCCCCACAGCTCGTCGATCAGCCGGTCAGCGGGAACGACCTCGTTGGGATGCAAGAGGAGCACGGCGAGAAGCGCACGCGGCTTGGGCCCACCCAGCGAGACGTCGCGGCCTTCGTCCCACACCTCGAGCGGCCCCAGGATCCGTAACTCCATCTGACTGGTCGGGACGCTAACAGCTGTTGCGCCGCTGAAACAGACCTGAAACAGGCCGGGTCGATCATCGGCTTCGACAGTCGAGTAGAACGAGAGCGAAAGGGGATGGGCGAGATGCCCGCGAATCCAATCCAACTCCTCGGTGCCGGCCTTGTCGTGACTGTCGGGCTAGCCGTTACCTCCGGGGCCGCGTCCGCGCTGGCCACGGGGTCTCGGCCTGCCGCGGATGCTGCGCAAGACAGGTCGAAGATCGCCTTCATCAGCCGCGGTCCGCAACGAGTAACCGGGCTCTACGTCGTGAACGCCGACGGGAGCGGGCAGCGGAGGCTAACGGGGAACGTGTTGCTCAGTACTCCTGCGTGGTCGCCAGACGGGCGGAAGCTCGCCTTCGACGTCCGCTTCTCCGCCCAAGAGGGCATCCACGTCGCGCACGCCGACGGCGCCCGGGCAAGGCGGCTGACGGGCAAGTGGTCGTTGCAGGCCGCCTGGTCGCCCGACGGCCGGACGATCGCCTTCCGGAGCTACCGCGACGGCAACAGCGAGGTGTACGTGATGAACGCCGACGGGAGCGGGCAGCGGAACCTGACGCGCAACCTCCGTGACGACAGCACGCCCGTCTGGTCGCCGGACGGGCGGAAGATCGCGTTCCTGCGCGGCTTCGACGCGCCGCACGGGGCGGCCGAGAACCAGCGTGACCCCAGCGAGGTCTACGTCATGAACGCCGACGGGAGCGGGCAGAAGCGACTGACGCGGAACCCGGGGTTCGACCACTCACCTGCCTGGTCGCCGGACGGACGGAAGATCGCCTTCGTCAGCAACCACGGCGGCATCCCGAAGGTGCACGTCACGAACGCCGACGGGAGCGGGCAGCGGAGCCTGAGCACGCTGGCAGGCGACAGGTCACCTGCCTGGTCGCCCGACGGGCGCAAGCTCGCCTTCGTCAGCAACCGCGACGGCAACTCCGAGGTCTACGTCATGAACGCCAACGGGAGCGGGCAGCGAAAACTAACGCGCAACCCGGAGTTCGACGGCGACCCTGCCTGGTCGCCGGACGGGCGCTCCATCGCCTTCCGGAGCACGCGCGACGGCAACACGGACATCTACATCATGAACGCCGACGGCAGCGAGCAGCGGAATCTGACGCGCAGCCCGGCGAACGAAGGCTGGTTTGCCTGGTCGCCCGGGCAGAAGAGATAGGGGAGGTTGCGAAGATGATCCGATCGTCTCTGTTGCTGTTCGCGCTTACGGTGGCCTTCGGTGCGGCTGCGGGGACTACGACCGGAGCACCCGCCACGGCAGGCGCCGTTCCCCGGACCGTCATCGTCGAGACCGACATGGACGTCTCTGACGCGATGGCGCTCCTGTACCTGCTTCGCCGCGCCGACGTGGAGGTAATCGCGATCGTGGTCGATGGTGACGGCGAGGCCCGCTGTCCCAGGGGAGCGACGAACGCGCTCACGCTCGCCGCGCTGGCCGGCAAGCCGGACATTCCGGTCGGCTGCGGACGGCCGCGGCCGCTGAAGGGGTCGCACGCTTTCCCGAAAGGCTGGCGTGACGGCACCGACAACCTCTGGGGGCTCCTCCCCGAGCCGGCGAGACCCGCCCGCCCGCCGGCAGGGTCCGGGGAGCGAGTGTTCCGAGCGGCACTCCAGTCGGCCCCGGGCCGTGTCGACGTGTTGACGCTCGGGCCGCCGACCGAGCTCGCCGCCGTTCTTCTCCACGGAGGGGCAGCGCTCAGCGCCAAGATCCGGTCGGTAACCATGATGGGCGGCGCGGTCGGCGTCCCCGGGAACATCACCTGGCCCCCGACGATCAAGAACCCGCATGCCGAATGGAACTTCTACGTCGATCCCACAGCGGCGAACGTCGTGTTCCGCTCCGGGCTGCCGATCACACTCGTCCCGCTCGACGCGACGAACGACGTGCCCATGAACGCGGCCGTCGCCGCGCGGCTAGGACGATCGCCCAGCGCGGCGTTCGTGCGACGACTGATCAAGGTGTACCCGCCGGCGGTCGATTTTTACTTCTGGGACCAGCTCGCGGCCGCCGTCCTCGTCGAACCGACCATCGGCCGCTACGCCACCAAGCGGCTCACCGTCATCGAACGCGAGGGCCCGGAGAGTGGCCGGACTGTTCAGGCCGCCGACGGCGCTCGGGTTCGCGTCACCATTGCGGCCGATCGGGCTCGATTCGAAAGGTCATTCATCTCGACCCTGCGCTGACCGCTCTTTGTTGCAGCTGTGAAACGGACCTGAAACGGACCCGGTCGATCATCGGATTCGACAGTCGAGTCATCCCGAAAAGGAGGTGCGTATGAAGCCCGACATGCCGTGCTCGTCGCGCTCGCGGCGGGCTTCTTCAGCTCGGATAGCGATTGAAAGGAAGAGAGAGATGCAAGAAAATCGAGACATTGGCGCGCCTCATGTAAAGCGACGCCGGTTCATCGCTCTGGCAGTATTCGCCACCGCGCTTCTCGCGCTGGGCGGCGCGAGCGCGAGCAGTGCAAAGCCTCAACCGTCGGGACCGCCCGACACCTACGTCGCGAGCTGGGACGCGACCGGCAGCCAGGCATTCAGTGCGGCTGGGCTCACGCCCGCGGAAGGTCACGTGATCTTCGCCTACGTCGCGATCGCCGTCTACGACTCGGTGATGGCGATCGAGGGCGGCTACGAGCCGTTCGCGGTCGACGTCGACGTCGACGACGCCTCGCCCGAGGCAGCCGTCGCGGCGGCGGCGCACCGCATCCTCGCTCACTACCTGCCGGCTCAGGCACCCACGATCATCGATCCGGCGTACGTGACGTCGCTGGCCACCATTCCGGCGGGTCAGGCGAAGACGAACGGCATCAGCGTCGGCGAGAGCGTCGCCCAGCTGCTCATCGCCCAGCGCTCGGGCGACGGCTTCCGGGCGCCGGTGACCTATACGCCGCCGAACCCACCGATCCCCGGCGTCTGGATCCCGACTGCGACCACGCCGCCGATCGGCCCGTACCTCGGGCTGATGCAGCCGTTCAGCCTCGACTCGGCCGACCAGTTCCGCCCTGGCGGCCCGCCGTCGCTCTCGAGCAAGAAGTGGGCACGGGAGTACAACGAGGTCAAGGAGATCGGATCGAGCACGAGCACGACCCGGACGCCTGAACAGACCCTGGCAGCCCGGTTCTGGGCGGAGCCGCCGGTGCAGCAGGCACGTGGCGCGCTCCGGAAGCTCGTCCTCGACCGTCAACTGGACATCCGCGATGCGGCGCGGTTCATGGCGATGGTCTCGGTGACCTATGCCGACGCACTGATCGCGTGCTTCGACGCGAAGTACCACTACAAGCTCTGGCGGCCGATCACCGCGATCCGGGCGGGTCACACGGACGGCAACGACGCGACCGTCGGCGATCCGACCTGGGCGACGTTGCTCGCGGGCACGCCGAACCACCCCGAGTACCCGAGTGCACACTCGTGCGTCACGCCGGCCGGGGGGCTTGTCGTCGCGAGATTCCTCGGCACGCCGGAGATCGACCTCACCATCCCGAGCTTGACCGGCTTGGGCGACCGTCACTACTCGCGGGCCAAGGATCTGGAGTACGAGGTCTCGAACGCCCGCATCTGGGGTGGTATCCACTTCCGCTCCGCGGTCGAGGACGGCGTCGAGATCGGCAAGAAGACCGCCCACCAGGTGCTCGCGCACCACTTCCACCGTTCGAACGACTAAGTCGGCATCACCACTCGAAGGAAGGCCCGCCCGCGCGGGCCTTCCTTCATGTCTCGGCAGGCTCGCGGGACGCACCGAGCTGAACTCGGGTACTGCGGGTGCGGTTTGGCTCGCTCCGGGAGAGGAGTCCGTGTGATCGGCCCCGACCCGCCGTCTGAACCGACGACAGACCGGCTGCCGTTCCGCGGTGCGGTCACAAATCGCGTGGAATCGTCATATAGAGTCGCATGAAGAACGGGGAGCAACGCTCCGACACCGAGCTTCTGCTGGCGGCGCGCACAAGCTCTGAGCCGTTCGGCGTCTTCTACGAGCGGCACTTCGCTTCGGTGCTTGCCTTCTTTCGTCGCCGGGTGCCTGGCCCAGAGGAAGCATTCGATCTCGCCGCCGAGACCTTCGCAGCCGCGCTTGCCTCGGTGCCTCGCTTTCAGCCGGGACCAGAGCCGCCGCAGGCCTGGTTGTTCGCGATCGCGCGCCACAAGCTGAGCGAGGCGCTGCGCAGCAGTCGTATTCAGGATGAGGCGAGGCGTGCGCTCGCGATGCAGCCGATCCAGCTCGACGACGAGGCGATCGAGATCCTCGAGACGATCGCAAGCGCTCCGGCGATCGAGCTCCTCGAGACCCTAGCCGCCGAGCAGCGCGAGGCGATCGAGGCACACCACCTCGAGGAGCGCGGCTACGCCGAGATCGCGGCCGAGCTCCGCTGCTCAGAGAGCGTCGTCCGCAAGCGCGTGAGTCGTGGCCTGGCTGCGCTTCAAGCCCAGCTTCGAAAGGGAGAGGCCCAATGAGTGATCCGGTCAGCGATCTGAAGCAGGAGCTTCTGGCCGCCGCTGAGCGCCAACATGGGCACGCTGCTGGGCGTGCCAGTCGGACGCGGTTGCGAGGGCATCCGGGCCGAAAGCGCCTCCTCCTGACGTCGGCGGCGCTGTCAATCGCCGCAGCCGTGACACTCGTCCTCACCGCTCCGTGGAGCAACTCGACCGGGTTCCTCGCGCAGAGCGGAGGCAGCGCTCACGCCACCGGCCGGGACGATCCTGCACGAGAAGTGGGAGGTGACGTCGACCTCGACGGATCCCGCGTGCACGGTCACACGCGGTCCGAGCGAGATCTGGATCGACCAGACGCCGCCGCACAGGTACCGCGTCCTCCTGAACGTCTCCCACCGGATCCCGAAGACTGACGATCCGCGCGCGCTCGTCTGCTCGAGCGGAACGGCGTCCGAGCTCGGCGGCACGTTCGACACGCAGCAGACGCTCAGGTTTGTGCCGCCGAACACGCTGAGGCGCTCAACCCGCTGCCGGTTCCTTTTCCCACTCGACCCCGTGACAGAGCTTCGCGAGGCGATCAGCGCAGGACGCGCGCACGATGAAGGTAAGACGCAGCTCGATGGGCGCACTGTCGAACGGATCCGCATCGATCCGCCGTCCGAATGTTCCGGTTCCGAGCTGTCCGCGTGAGCCGAGCTACTGCGTACGTCGACCCTGAAACCTTCTATCCGGTTCGAATCGAGACGGCCCGCACGGATACATCGCCCCACCCGGGCGCGCCCTGTCGTGCGATTCCACTTCGTCATGCGCTTCCTGACGTTCGAGTACCTGCCCCGAACCGCCGCCAACCTCGCGCTCACCGACATCCGGGCACAACACCCGAACGCGACCGGACCGTAGCCGCTCCGACGATTCCATCACACGTCCCCTCGGCCGGGCGGCTCGTCCTGCCCTCGGCACAACGGGCGTGTCGTGGCCGTGACCTCCGGTCTTTCTGTGTAGCCGCACGCCGCACTCGCGGTCAGCCCGAACTCCGCCTGAATCGGCTTGAAATTGTCGCGCCCCGACCGCATTTCGGGCCGTTCTTAGTGCTTCGTCGTCGCTTCGAGAAGAGTGTGTGTAGTCAGCCAAAAATCTGGCGTCTGAACCGACAACACAATATGCCTATTTGCAGGGAATTTCTACGGGAGCGACGGGACTCGAACCCGCGACCTCCGGCGTGACAGGCCGGCGTTCTAACCAACTGAACTACGCCCCCCGGGGCGACGGACAGTGTAGCCGCGGCCGTCAGTAGGCTGGCGGCGATGTTCACCGTCCGCTCCCACGAGCCGGCGGACGAGGTCGACTGGCTGCGCTGCCGGGTGCTCTCGTCCCTCGACTCGGCCGCGCTCTTCGGGAAGCGGCTGTGACGACCGTCGACTGGATCGCGGCCGGCGTGATCGCGATCGCCGCCCTGACCGGGCTCCGGCGAGGGCTGATCGGCGGTGCCCTCGGCCTGGCCGGAATCGCCGCCGGCGCGTACTTCGGCTCCAGGCTCGCGCCCCAGTTCCTCTCCGGCGGCGAGTCGCCGTACACACCACTCGTCGCGCTCGGTGGCGCGCTCGTGCTCGTGATCCTGCTCCAGAGCGTCGCCTCGATGGCCGGCAGCGCGATCCGGACGAGCCTGTTCGCGCTGCCGCCGCTGCGGCTGCTCGACTCGCTCGGCGGGCTCGTGCTCGGTGCGGCCACGGGCGCTGCGATCGTCTGGGTCGGAGGGGCGGTGGCGTTGCACCTGCCGGGTCAGCGGCAGCTACGGGAAGAGGTACAGCGCTCGCGGATCCTCGGCGAGATCAACGAGCGCGTGCCGCCCTCACGCCTGCTGGAGGCGATCGAGCGGGTCGATCCGTTTCGCGCAATTCGCGGGCCGGAGCCGCGGGTCGCTCCGCCGGATCCCGCGCTGCTCGCAAGCCCGGGCGTCAAAGCTGCGCGCAACAGCGTCTTCCGCGTCACCGGGAGCGCGTGCGGTCTCGGCGTCTCCGGCTCCGGCTGGGCCGCGGCGCCGAACCTCGTCGTCACGAACGCCCACGTCGTCGCCGGGATGAAGGATCCGCGCGTCGACCGGCGGGACGGCGAGTACCGCGACGCCGTCGTCGTCGCCTTCGACGCGCGCGACGACATCGCCGTCCTTCGCGTCGCCGGACTCGGCGCCGAGCCGCTCCAGCCGGTGGACCCGGTCGCGGGCCAGGCGGTCGCGATCCTGGGCTACCCGGAGAGCGGCCCCTTCACCGCCGCCGCCGGCCGCATCGGCCAGACGAGCTTCGTCATCACCGACGACGCGTACGGGCGCGGGCCGATCCGCCGTCAGATCACGACGCTGCGCGGCGAGATCCGGCACGGCAACTCGGGCGGGCCGGCGGTCGACCTCCGGGGTCGCGTCCACACGACGATCTTCGCCTCGCGGGTCGGCGTCGAGAGTCAGGGCTACGGCGTCCCGACGGAGCTCGTGCGCGAGGAGCTCGCCGGCGCGGGAGCGCGCGAAGTCTCGACCGGCCCCTGCGTCGGCTAGCTAGAGGACGTCCAGAATCCCGAGCGGCTGCCGGAACGGCGCCACCAGGTAGACGCCCGCCGCCTTCGCGCGGGCTTCCTCGATCAGCTCGCGCGCGAGCGCCTTGCCCGTGTCGGCCGCGTCCGACCCGGCCGCGCGCAGGCGTTCCTGCACGGGCTCCGGGACGACGATCCCGGGAACCTCGTTGTGGATCCGCACCGCCAGCTGCAGGCTCGGCATCGGCCAGACGCCGACGAGCAGGGGGATCGGCGAGCGGCCGCCGAAGTGCGCGAGGAACGAGTCGAGATAACCCAGGTCGAAGAGGATTTGCGTCATCGCGAACTGGGCGCCGGCCTCGAGCTTGCGCTCGAAGCGCTCCAGCTCGAGCTCGAGGTCGTCGGCGGAGGGGTTGACGGCGACGCCGACGAAGAACGACGTGGGCGCGTCGATGCCACGGCCGTGGTAGTCCTCCCCGCGGTTCAAGTTCGCGATCAGCCGCGTCAGACCGATCGCGTCGACCTCGTAGACGCCGCGCGCTCCCGGGTAGTCGCCTTCCTCCGGCGGGTCGCCGGTGACCGCGAGGACGTTGTGGACGCCTTCGGCATGCGCTCCGAGCAGCAGCGACTCGAGACCCGCGACGGACATGTCCCGCGTGGTCAGGTGCGGAATCGTCTCGATCCCGCAGGCGCGCTCGATCGCGACCGAGGCCATCACGCCGCTCATCCGCGCCCGGGCCCGCGGGTTGTCGTTGACGTCGACAAAGTGCGCCTTGCCCGACTCTCGCAGGGCGCGGCCCGCCTCGACGAGGGCGCGGTTGTTCGCGCCGAGCGGCGGGTCGAGCTGCACGGAGACGACAAAGTCCTGCTCCCGCAGCATCCGGGCGAGGCCCGTCTCCTCCGGCGCCGTCTCCGAGGCATCGGCGAGCTCGCGCTCACGGACGACCAGCGGCGCGGCCGGAGCGCGACCCTCGTCGATCGCGGCTCGGATCGCCTCGATCTGCGCGGGCGTGGTCCCGCAGCAGCCGCCAATGATCCCGGCTCCGAGCCGCCGCGCCTGGGCCGCGAACTCGGCGAAGTAATCGGGAGTCGCGTGCGGAAAGATCACGCGGTGGCCGGCCAGGCTCGCGAGGCCGACGTTCGGGAGCGCGGCCAGGACGAGGCCGTCGCGCTGCATCGACGCGAGCGCGTTCAAGGCGGCGGCGGGGCCGGCGCTGTGGTTCGCTCCGGCCGCGGCGACGTCGAGCTGCGCCAACCGCTCAGCCGCGACCTCGGCCGAGACGCCGCCGAGCGTCTGTCCGTCCGCGTCGAAGGTCATCAGCGCGACGACCGGGAGCGAGGAGACGCTGCGGACGGCCTCGATCGCGGCGACGAGCTCGTCGAGGTCGAAGAACGTCTCCAGCATGAGCACGTCGACCCCGCGGCCCTCGAGGATCTGGGCCTGTTCGCTGAAGTGCTGGCTCTGCTCGACCGGGTCGAAGCGCTCGACGTCCCCGACCGGGCCGATCGAGCCGCCGATGTAGACGTCCGCGCCGGACACCTCTCGCGCCTCCCGGGCGAGGCGCACCGCCGACGAGTTGATCCGCTCGAACTCGTCCTCGAGGTAGTGGATCGCGAGCTTGCGCCGGTTGGCGCCGAACGTGTTCGTCTCGATCAGCTCGGCGCCGGCGCGGATGAAGCTCGCGTGGAGCGCGACGACGCTCTCGGGTGCGCGCAGATTCGCCTCCTCGGGGCAGCGCAGGCGCGGGACAGCGCCGGAAATCAGCGCACCCATGCCCCCGTCGGCGACGAGCGGCGGCCCCGAGCGGAGGCGTTCCTCGAAGCGGCTCGACATCCGGGCCACTGTAGTGAAGTGACGGTCGTCAACCCCGTTCGAGGGACGAGTCAACTCCGGAAGGGTGATTCCGGGGTCGCGGGCCCCGGCGCATACTCCGGACATCTTCTGAGCGCACTGATGTGGCGAGTGCAGATCAGAGGGCAGTCCGGCTTCCGAACGACTGGAAGTCACCAGGAGGGCGCCAGGCGGCGGCTCCCTCCTTCCCCAAGCGAAGCCCCCCGGCGGCGGGGGGCTTCCTTGTGTTTCGGCTCAAGTTCCGTCGGCCCACTGCCGATACGGAGGACGACTCTCCGAGTCCGAGGGACTGACGGCAATCATCCTGCGGCGAGGTGAGTTTGGAGCGGCGGGCCCCCAGGCTCGCCGTTTCCGTTCTAGGCGTCGTCGTGGACGACGCGGCCTTCCATCCCCCCGGCGATCGTGACGACCTGGCCGGTGATGTGACCCGAGAGCTCGTCCGAGGCGAGGACGACGACCTGGCGGGCGACGTCCTCCGGCTGAGCGACCTTTCGGAGCGCCATCGTCCGCGAGACGCGGCGGATCGCGGACGGGTCGACATGGCCACGCGTCATCGGGCTCTCGGTCCAGCCCGGCGCGACCGCGTTCACCCGCGCGGACGGAGCGATCCGGACGATCTCGTTCTTCAAGCTGAGCAGGAGCCCGCCGAGCACGGCGGATTTCGCCGCCGCGTAGTCGGCGTGGCCGGCCTCGCCGACGATCCCCGCAGTCGAGCCGACGAGGACGAGCGAGCCGTGGCCGTTGCGCTCCACCTCGCGCAGGAAGCCGCGCGCCGTCAGGAAGGAGGAGGTCAGGTTCTGCCGCAGCGTCTGCTCCCAGCGCTCGAGCGACAGCTTCCAGACGGGAACGTCCTCGGAGGGCCAGACGCCGGCGACCGCGGCGCAGACGTCGATCCGGCCGAGCGTGGCGCGCGCCTCCGAGAAGAGCCGGTCGACCTCGAGTTCGTCGGTGAGGTCGGCCTGCAGCGTCGTCGTGCCGCCGAGCGACGCGGCGACGTCGCGGGCCCGCTCCTCGCCGCGGTGGAAGTGAACGACGACGCGCGCTCCCTCGGCCGCGAACGCCCGCGCGCAGGCGGCGCCGATGCCGCCGGATGCGCCGGTGACGAGCACGCCCTTTCCGGCGAGACCGGTCTCCACGAGCGCAAGCGTATGCTCTTTGGATGGCCGAGCTGGCTGGGTTCCTGATCGTTGCGGCCGTCGTCATCTGCACTCCTGGACCGGACACCGCGCTCACGATCCGGAACGCGCTCACCGGCGGCCGCCGCAGCGGCGTCGCCACGGCGCTCGGCGTCGCGCTCGGGCAGGCCGTCTGGACGATCGCCGCGGCCGCGGGTCTCGTCGCGATCCTGAGCGCGTCGCAGCCCGCCTTCACCGCCCTGCGCCTGCTCGGCGCCGCCTACCTCGTCTACCTCGGCGCCAGGTCGCTCGCCGCCGCGCTCCGCCGCCGGCACCACCAGCCTGCGACGGTCCGAACGACTCCAGGTGGCTCGCTCTCCCAGGGGCTCGTCAGCAACCTCGCCAATCCGAAGATGGCGATCTTCTTCACGAGCCTGCTGCCGCAGTTCGGCGAGGCGTTTCCGACGCTGCTCGCTCTCGGCCTCGTCTTCTCGATCCTCACGTTCCTCTGGCTCGCCGCCTACGGGCTCGCGGCCGCGCGCGCACGACGGCTGCTCGAGCGCGACCGCGTCCGCCGGGCGTTCGACGCGGTCACCGGGCTCGTGCTCGTCGCGCTCGGCCTGCGCGTTGCAACAGCACGGGGTTAGCCTCCCCGCATGCGGATTCACATCATCAGCGACATGGAGGGCGTCTCCGGGATCGCCAAGGGACGCCAGACCCACGGTGGCGCGCCGATGTACGACGAGGGGCGCAAGCTCTACACCGAGGAGATCAACGCGGCCGTCCGGGGCGCGACCGCCGCCGGGGCGACCGAGATCGTCGTCATGGACTGCCACGGCGCCGGCGACGAATGGTCGTTCAACTCGCTCGTCCCCGACCTGCTCGACCCCGCCTGCGAGTGGGTCGTCCAGGACAACTGGACCGAGTACACGGAGTTCCTGGAAGAGGGCTGCGACGCCGCGCTCCTCGTGGGCATGCACGCGAGGGCCGGTGCGCGCCGGGGCGGGATGAACCACACCGTCTCCGGGATGGACTACTACAACCTCTGGTTCAACGGCACGCTCGTCGGCGAGACCGGGATCCACGCGGCGCTCTGCGGCTCCTGGGGCTGCCCGATCCTGCTCGTGACCGGAGACGACGTCGCCTGCGAGGAGGGGCGGGCCCTGCTCGGCGATGCGGTCACGACCGTCGCCGTCAAGCGGGGCATCGGCGCGAGCTCGTCCCGCCAGATTCCGCCGGTCCGCGCGCGAAAGCTGATCGAGGCGGGCGCGCGCACGGCCCTCTCCGACCTGAAGGCGGTCGCGCCGTGGAGCCCGGGCAGCCCCTGCGAGATCCGGGTCGAGTTCAAGCACACGAAGGCAGCCGACGACCTGCGCTTCCGCGAGGGCGTCGAGCGGGTCGACGACCGCACGATCTCGGTCACCGCCGACACCTGGTGGGAGGCCTGGAAGCGCTTCTACTTCTGAACGACGCCGAGCTCCTCGACGAGCGTGAAGAAGGCGCGTGCGAACGGCGAGTCGCCGGTTCGAGAGCGGACGAAGTCCCAGTCGATCTGCTCCCGCAGCGAGCGGGCGAGCTCGAGCACGGCTGAGAGATCGGGATCCTGCTCGTTCAGGGCCAGCAGCTTCGTCGTCAGCACGTCGCCGAGCGACGCGACCGGAAGGCGCTGCGCCGCCACCTCCATCTCCTCCGCCCGCTCGAAGTAGGCGTCGTCCACGTCTCCGCCCATCGGGCTGTAGATCAGGTCGACGAGCGTCTCGCCGTCCCAGGCCTTCAGCAGCCAGCCCTCGGGCGGACGCTCCGCCTTCATTCCGGCCTCGACGAGCGCCTCGAGCGCCCGCTCCGCGTCCTCCGGCCGGACGAAGAAATCGACGTCGTGCTCGGTCGGGGGCCCGCCGCGGGCCCAGGCGGCGAGGCCACCGCCGAGCATGTACGGCACGCCGGCGTCGCGGAGCGCAGCCGCGGCGCGCTTCATCGACTCGATCAGCTCGGGAAAGCTCTCGGAGGGCGTGTAGGCCATCGTCCGGCGGCTCTACCCGATGCGTCCGTTTGTGAAAGCCGTCCCGCGTCAACATGCCGGTCGATGACCGAGACGATCCGTGTGGCCGCGGCCGGGGACATCCATTGCGCCGAGCCGCTGCGCGAGCGGATCGCGCGCACGTTCGCCGACGTCCAGGGGAGGGCCGACGTCATCCTCCTCGCCGGAGACCTGACGACGCACGGCGAGCCGGAGGAGGCAGCGGTGCTCGCGGACGCCTGCGCCCCACTCGACCTGCCCGTCTACGCCGTGCTCGGCAACCACGACTTCCACGTCAACCGCTGCAACGAGGTGATCGGCGTGCTCGCGGCGGCGGGGATCCAGGTGCTCCAGCGCGGGTACGCGGTCCACGAGGTCGGCGGCCTCGAGCTCGGGATCGTCGGCGCCAAGGGCTTCGTCGGCGGCTTCCCGGGTGCGGAGCTGCCCGACTTCGGCGAGCCGCTCCTGCGCGAGGTCTACGCCGAGACGACCCGCGAGGTCGAGGCGATCGAGGCGGGGCTCGAGCAGGTTTCCGGCTGCCACCGCCGCGTCGTGCTCCTCCACTACGCGCCGATCCCGGAGACGCTCGTCGGCGAGCCCGAGCCGATCTGGGCCTTCCTCGGCTCCTCGCGGCTCGCGCAGCCGATCGGGGCGCACCGGCCCGATCTCGTCCTCCATGGACACGCTCACCGCGGCTCGTTCGCGGGCGAGCTCGGACCGGTACCGGTGCGCAACGTCGCCGTCCACGTGCTCGGCAAGGACTTCGAGTACTTCGACCTCTAGCGGCGGCGCCCGGGTGCGTCGCGGTTTGACATGACACCGGCGAGCAGGTTCGATGGTGGCCATGCGGCACACGTTCGTCGTCGCCGAGGAGGACGTCGCCGGCCGCCGGATCGAGGGAGACACCGCCCTCGAGAAGGTCGTCCTCGGTGCCCACACCGGCTCAAAGCTGCTCGAGCAGCACGTCACCCGCTACGCGCCGGGCCGTTCGCTGCCGCGCAGCGAGGCGGCGCTCGACGAGATCCTCTTCGTCGTCTCGGGCGCTGGCACGCTCGAGCTGGAGGACGAGCCGCACGACCTCGAGCCCGACACGGCAGCCTACGTGCGCGCGGGCGAGACGTACGTGATCGACAACCACGGCCCGGACGAGCTCCTGATCGTCTCGACGACCGTCCCCGTCGAGCAGGTGTACCGCTCACCGCGCGAGGTGATCGTCCGCTTCGAGGATCAACCGGAGCTGCGCGCCGACGCCAAGCGCACCTTTCGCTACCTGGTCAACCAGGACGCCGGCTGCATGGATGCGACGCAGTTCCTGGGGATCGTCGAGCCGTGCCGTGCGCCGGACCACAGCCACAGCTACGACGAGCTCGGCTACATCGTCGAGGGTGAGGGCTTCGCCCACATCGGCGGCGAGTCGATCCCCCTCCGGCCCGGGTCGTCCTTCCACCTCCCGCCCGAGCAGGTCCACTGCATCGAGAACACAGGCCCGGGCGTGATGCGGATCCTCGGCGTCTTCCATCCGTCCGGAGATCCCGCCTCGCGCGCCTACGAGGACGACTCGCAATTCACGCCCGCGTCATAGGCCGCCTCGCCGCGCTGGGGTTGCTCGCGGTCGCTGCGGTCGCAGCAGGGCTCGAGCGGGCGGACGCCGCGGCGCCGAGCCCCGCCTGCGCTCGGCCGAGCATCGGCTTCCTGGGGCCGCTCACCGGTGACGCGGCCTTCGTGGGCCAGGAGCAGCTCGGCTTCGCGAGGTACGCGGTCAGGACGCTCGCCCCCGGGCGGATCCGTCTCGTCCAAGGCGACACCCAGCTCGATCCGGCCCGCGCCGCGACCGTCGGAGCAGGCTTCCACGCCGACCGCCGCGTCCTCGCAGTCGTCGGCCCTGCCACCAACCGGGAGGTGCTCGCCGTCGCGCGTCGCTTCACGCGCGCCCCGCGGTTGGCGTTCGTCTCGGCATCTGCGCTGGACAGCGCGCTGACGAACGGGTCGATTCCGAGCTTCTTCCGCGTCGTCCCGAACGACGACGTCCAGGCGCCGACGACCGCGCGGTACCTCCGGACGACCCTGAAGGCGAGGGACGTGTTCATCGTCGACGACCAGACGTCGTACTCGAAGTCGCTCGCAAGCCGGGTGCAGGCGACGCTTCGGGCCGGGGGCGTCAGGGTGATCCGGCGCTCGGTCAACCAGAAGCTGACCGACTTCTCGACGCTCGTCGCTTCGATCGGCGACGAGGTCGACGTCGTCTATCTGCCCTGGCAGATCGCGGCGAACGGCCAGCTGCTCGGGCAGCAGCTGAAGGAGCAGGGCAAGAAGGCCGTCATCTTCGGGGCGGATGCGCTCGACTCCAGCGATTTCAAGGTCGCCGGCTCGTACGTCGCGGCGTTCGCGCCCGACGTCCGCGGGGTCAAGGGAAACACGGCCTTCATCCAGGGTTATGGCGCCAGGTTCGCGTCGAACTTCGGCCCGCCCGCCTACGTGGCCACCCAGGCCGCGATCGCGGCGATCCAGAAGGCGTGCGCGGACGGGGAGGCCACGCGTGCAGAGGTGCAGAAACGGCTGCAGGCGACGCGGATCCCGAAGACGGTGCTGGGAGGGAAGCTCGAGTTCACTCCCAGGGGTGACGTCCTGGGCGCGAAGTTCTTCGTCTTCAAGGTCGGCGCGGGCGGCAAGAAGACCCTGGTCGGGTAGCGCGCTCCTGACTTTCGCGCTCCGAGAGCGTCTACAGGGAGGACGGCGCGTAGGCCGGGGCTTGTTGACATGTCACACGCAACACGGTGTGATGGCGCATGCGGCACGCATGGTTGCCAGCTTTGTCACCAGGACGCCTGCTGGAAGCGGCGAGCAGCGCCATCGAACGGTGACCGGATTCGACACTCGACTGAACATCCACAAGGAGGGCATTACATGAAGAGAGCCATAGCGCTGGCACTCGTGGCGGTAATCGCGGCGGTTCTCGCTGCGACAGCAGTCGCGAGGCCGGACGTCGCTGCGGAAGCGACCGCGACGCAGGCCGTGAACTGCAACTCGCAGTTGAAGATCGCGATCGTGACGCCGTTGACCGGCGGAGCGGGCTTCCTCGGCAACGCGCAGTTGCGCTGGGCGAAGTACGCAGTCAAGCGGCTTGCGCCCGGACTCGGGCTGAAGGTGCAGCTGCTGACCGGCGACACACCGGTCGAGCAGGGTCCGGCGCCCGCTCAGGCGCTCGCGCAGAAGTACGTGGCGGACCAGCGCGTGGTTGCGGTGATCGGCCCGGCGACATCGGGTGCGGTCGCGGCCACGAGCCAGACGTACTTCGCCGCAGGCGTGCCCCACATCTCGCCGTCGGCAACACGAACGTCGCTGACGAAGGGCACCCCGCGGGAAGGCACGCCCGGCTTCTTCCGGGTCGTTC
This sequence comes from uncultured Gaiellaceae bacterium, assembly GCA_963789355.1. Taxonomy (GTDB): domain Bacteria; phylum Actinomycetota; class Thermoleophilia; order Gaiellales; family Gaiellaceae; genus Gaiellasilicea. The sequence goes on along the minus strand of CAWBKK010000002.1, from coordinate 336,264 downwards.
CCGGCGACTTCATCCAGGGCCCGAGCGACGCCCGCTACATGGTCGAGAAGTTGAACGCCAGGAAAGTCGTGATCATCGACTTCCAGGAGCCGTACTCGGTCGGTCTGGCCGACGCGGCGCAGGCTGTCCTGCGGGCACGGAACGTCGAGGTCATTCGGCTGTCCACCTCCGTGCGGACGACCGACTTCTCGTCGCTCGTGACGCGCACGCCGAGTGACGCGGACATCGTCTTCTTCCCGACGCAGCAGCCTACGGACGCGCAGACGTTCGGCCAGCAGCTGATCGAGCAGGGCAAGCGGGCGAAGGTGTTCGGCGGCGACGGAGCGAATGCGCCGTCGCAGTTCAAGTTGGCCGGATCGTACGTGTCCAACTTCGCGCCCGACATCAGCGGCATCGCCACGTCGAAGTCGCTGATCGACGGCTGGAAGCGGGACAACCCGGGCCAGGAGCTCGAATCGTTCGGGCCGCCCACCTACGGGGCCGTCCAGGTCGCGCTCCGCGCGGTCAAGGCGGCCTGCGTGGCGAACAAGAACGTCCTGCCGAACCGGCGGGCGGTGCTGCGCAAGGTGAAGTCCGTGCGCATCCCCAACTGGATCCTCGGCGGCACGTTCCGCTTCTCGACGAAGTCGAACGATCCGCTGAACGCGAAGTTCTACATCTTCCAGATCCAGTCGAACGGCACCTACAAGCTCGTCGGCTGACGCCCTAGCAACGCAGCGAGCGGCCCGGCAGGTTTGCCGGGCCGCTCGTCTTTCTGGGAGGATCGGTCACCCCGTGGACACGTTCATCCAGCTGACGATCAACGGCTTCACGCTGGGCAGCGTCTACGCCCTGATCGCGCTCGGCTACTCGCTCGTGTACGGGATTCTCAAGCTCCTCAACTTCGCCCACGGCGACGTCTTCATGGTCGGCTCGTTCATCGGCTTCGGCGCCCTGCAGCTCCTGGGCGGCTCCACCGACCCGAAGGTGCCGACGTGGCTGCTGCTCGTGCTGATCACGCTCGCCGCGATGGCCGGCTGCGCGGTCCTCGGTGTGGCGATCGAGCGATTCGCCTACCGGCCGCTCCGCAACGCGCCCCGGATCGCGCCGTTGATCAGCGCGCTCGGCGTCTCGTTCTTCCTCGCCTACTCGATGCAGCTCATGTTCGGCTCGGAGCAGCGCGACTACGACGCCTTCTCGCTCTCCAGCGGGGCGCTCTTCTTCAACGGCTTCGACATCGGCAACGTGCGCGTGCCGCTGCTCAGGATCGTGATCGTCACCTCGGCGTTCGCGCTGATGATCGTCCTCTGGCTGCTCGTGACGAGGACGCGGATGGGCAAGGCGATGCTGGCGACCTCCTACGACCGCGAGGCCGCGTCGATGATGGGGATCGACGTCGACCGGGTGATCGTGTTCGCGTTCGTGCTCGGCTCGGCGCTCGCGGGGGCGGCGGGAGTGATGTTCGCGCTGAGAGCCCCGACCGACGTCGCGATCGGCTTCCTCGCGGGGCTGAAAGGCTTCACGGCCGCGGTGATCGGGGGGATCGGGTCGATTCCGGGTGCGATGGTCGGCGGGCTGATCCTCGGCTTCGCCGAGGCGTTCACCCAGGGCTACATCTCGACGCGCTGGTCCGACCTGCTCGTGTTCGTGATCCTGATCCTGTTCATGCTCTTCCGGCCGCAGGGTCTCTTCGGCAAACCGGACATCCGGAAGGTCTGAATGAGCGACGGGCCGCGGATCGGGCAGGACGAGTGGGTTGCCCGCTCTGCCGAGCGGCGCGGCGGCCGCGGCGGCTGGCTGGGCGTGCTCGAGGCGCGGTTGCGGGTCGTGCCCTGGTGGGCGTGGCTGATCCTGTTCGTCGCGGTCGTGGCGGCGCTGCCCGTCGGGTTCGAGAGCGGCTACGTCCGCCGCGTCGCCTTCGACACCGTGATCTTCATGCTCCTGGCGCTCGGGCTCAACGTCGTCGTCGGCTGGGGCGGGCTGCTCGATCTGGGCTTCGTCGCGTTCTACGGCGTCGGCGCCTACACCTACGCGATCCTGAGCGCCGACCGCTACGACCTGCACCTGCCCGTTTTCGTCTCGATCCCGGCCGCGGCCGTCGTCGGCGGGCTGGTCGGGCTGCTCGTGGGGCTGCCGTCGCGGCGGCTCGTCGGCGACTACCTGGCGATCGTGACGCTCTTCTTCTTCCAGATCTTCCTGACCGTCTCGAACAACAGCGACAGCATCCTCGGCGACGACGTGGCCGGCGGTCCGAACGGGATCCTCAACGTGCAGCCGCTCTCCCTGTTCGGCCGCGAGCTGCCCGTGTCGGACGAGGGGATCTTCAACGTCGCGTACCTCTACGTCGCGCTTGCGTTCTTCGTGGTCGTGTTCATCGCCCTGCGTTTCATCAATGCGTCTCGCACGGGCCGCGCGTGGCGGTCGCTGCGCGAGGACGCGCTGGCCGCGGAGCTGATGGGGATGCCCGTCAACTGGCTGAAGCTGACCGCGTTCGCCTTCGGCGCCGGCGTCGCCGCCCTGACGGGGACGCTCGTGACGGCGCTGAACGGGAGCGTCTTCCCGCAGACGTTCGAGTTCCCGTTGCTGATCACCGTCTACACGATGGTCATCCTCGGCGGGGCGGGCAGCCAGGCCGGTGTGGTGATCGGCGCGATCGGGATCAGCGTGCTGCTCGAGGTCCTGCGCGAACCGGGTGACTCGCGCTTCCTCTTCTACGCGCTCGTCGTGCTCGGCCTCGCCGGCGCGCTCCGCTTCTCGCGCCGGCTCGCACTCGTGCTCGGAGGCACGCTCGTCCTCGGCTTCGCCGTGCACACGCTGGCGGGGGCGATCGACGGGAGCTGGACGTCCGGGGCCGCGAGCGGCGGCGGGCGCCTCGGCGAGTGGGCGAACGACTGGGTCGTCGTGCCGGGCGATCTCGCCGGCTGGGTGACGCCGATCTCCTACATCGGGCTCGTGTGCGCGGTGCTCGCACTGACGCTCGTGCGCGGCCGGCTCAGGCTCGCGCTCCTCGTGCCCACGCTCTACCTGGCCGCGTTCGTCTGGGAGAACGTCATGCTCGTGAAGCCGGAGCCGACTCGCTTCGTCGTCCTGGGCGCGATCCTGATCGCCGTCATGGTCGCGCGGCCGGAAGGCGTGCTCGGCGAGAAGCGGGTGGAGATCATTTGAGCGCCGCAGCTGCAAACGTGCTCGAGCTGCGCGGCGTCTCGATGGCCTTCGGCGGCCTCTGGGTGATCGACGGGCTCGACCTCGACGTGCGCGAAGGCGAGATCGTCAGCGTGATCGGCCCGAACGGCGCCGGCAAGACGACGCTCTTCAACCTCGTCACGGGCATCTACGAGCCGACGCGAGGCGAAATCCGCTTCGAGGGGCAGAGCATCGTCGGCCTCGAGCCGCATCAGATCACCAAGCGCGGGATCGCGCGCACCTTCCAGACGCTTCGCCTCTTCCTGAACATGAGCGTCCGCGAGAACGTGATGGCGGCGGCGTACGGGCACACGAAGGCCGGCATCTTCCGCGCGATGGTGCGCACGCCCGGGCAGCGGCGCGAGGAGCGGGAGATCCGCGAGCTCGCCGAGCGAAGGCTCGCGTTCTTCGGCGACCGCCTGATGGGCTACCGCTGGGACCAGCCCGCGTACAGCCTCTCGTACGCAAACCGCCGCCGGCTCGAGATCGCGCGCGCGACCGCGACGAACCCGCGCCTGCTCCTCCTCGACGAGCCCGCGGCCGGGATGAACCCGGTCGAGACGCACGAGATCACCGAGCTGATCGCGAAGCTCCGGACGGAAGGCGGCTACACGATCCTCGTGATCGAGCACGACATGCACGTCGTCGAAGGGATCTCGGACCGGGTGATCGCGCTCGATCACGGGGTCAAGATCGCGGAGGGGTCGTTCGACGAGGTCGCGACCGATCCCCGGGTGATCGAGGCGTATCTCGGAACGAAGGCCGCGGCGCGGAAGTGAGCGAGCAGCCCGCTAGCAACGAGCCGTTGCTCCGCCTGGCCGGGATCAACACCTACTACGGCCTGATCCACATCCTCCAGGACGTCGAGATCGAGGTCGGCGCCGGCGAGCTCGTCTCGCTGCTCGGCGGGAACGCGTCCGGGAAGTCGACGACGCTGAAGACGATCCTCGGGATCGTGCGGCCGACCACGGGCTCCGTGACGTTCGACGGCGAGGACGTGACGGGCCGCTCGACCAGCCACCGGATCGGCCGCGGGATGGCGATCGTGCCCGAGAACCGGCGGCTCTTCGGGCCGATGACGGTACTCGAGAACCTGGAGCTGGGTGCGTACCTGAACCGCGACGGCAAGGGCCGCAAGGACGATTTCGAGCGCGTCTACTCGCTCTTCCCGCTCGTCTACGAGCGGCGCTCGCAGCTCGCCGGGACGCTCTCCGGGGGTGAGCAGCAGATGGTGGCGATGGGCCGGGCGCTGATGAGCCACCCGAAGCTGCTGCTGATGGACGAGCCCTCGATGGGGCTCGCCCCGATTCTCGTCGAGCGCAGCTTCGAGATCATCCAGCAGGTGCACCAGTCCGGTGTGGCGATGCTCGTCGTCGAGCAGAACGCGAACATGGCGCTCTCGATCGCAGACCGTGGCTACGTGCTCTCGACCGGCCGCATCGTCCTCGAGGGCAAGGCCGAGGACCTGCTCGAGGACGAGGACTTGCGCAGGGCCTACCTTGGTCGGTAGCGCGATCCGCGATCGCTTCCCGGTCTTCCGAGACAAGGTCTACGTCAACTCCTGCTCGCAGGGGGCGCTCTCGGACACGGTGCGAGCCGCGTACGAGGAGTACCTCGGCGGCTGGGACGCCAACGGCGCCGAATGGGAGCACTGGGTGGAGCGCTCCGAAGCGGCGAGGACGGCATTCGCCGGGCTGCTCGGCGCCGCCCCCGACGACGTCGCGATCCAGACGTCCGTTTCGGCGGCCGTCAGTGGCCTGATCTCGGCACTCCAGTTCCGCGGCGAGCGCAACCGGATCGTCATCTCCGAGAACGAGTTCCCCACGATCGGCCAGATCGCGCACGCGCAGGAGCTGCGCGGCGCCGAGGTCGTCCAGGTCGAGCCCGAGCCGGAGGCCTACGCCGCCGCGATCGACGAGCGGACGGCGCTCGTGGCGTCCACGCTCGTCTCCTACCGCACTGGAGCGGTGCACGACGTCGAGGCGATCTACGGGATCGCCCGCGAGCACGGTGCGCTGATGCTCGTCGACGGCTACCAGGGAATCGGAGCGGTCCCACTCGACGCCGCGAGGGCGGGCGACGTCGTCGTCGGCGGCACCGTCAAGTACCTGCTCGCCTCCGCCGGGCTCGCTTTCATGGCGCTGCGGCCGGGCCTCGTCGAGGAGCTCGTGCCCGTCCAGACCGGCTGGTTCGCCGACGAGAACGTCTTCGACATGCAGATCGAGCGCTACCGGCCGCACCGGAGCGCACGCCGCTTCGACGCCGGCACGCCGCCGGTGCCGAACATCTACGCCGGAGTCGCGGGGGTGGGGCTGATCGCGGAGACGGGCGTGCCTGCGATCCAGGACCACGTGCGCGGCCTCGTCGAGCGGCTCGTGGCCGGGCTCGACGAGCTCGGCGCCTCGGTGGCAGCGCCGCCGCGCGGCCCGCTCGTCTGCATCCGCTCGACCGACGCGCCGGCGCTCGTCGCCGCGCTCGGCGCAGAGGACATCGTCGCCTCCGAGCGGGACTCGAGCCTTCGCGTCTCGCTGCATCTCTACAACACCGACGACGACATCGACGCCGTCCTCGCAGCGCTAGCGCGAAATCCCTCGCTCATGGCTTGACAGCAATAGCAATCTCGCTATTATCGCAAATATGCGATACGAGGAGAAGCGTCCGCTTCCGCTCGAACGCCTCCGCGCGCGGCTTGCCGGCGCGGAGGAAGGCTGGTTCTTCGCCTCGATCGCGCACGAGGTCGCAGAGCGCCGTGCTGCCAGGGGTCTCTCGCAGCGGGAGCTCGCCGACCTCGTCGGGACGACGCAATCTGCGATCGCCCGGCTCGAGAGCGGTGGTAGGCCGCCTCGCATCGACACCCTGCTCCGGATCGCGGACGCGCTCGAGTGCGATCTGCACGTCGAGCTGACGCCGCGCGCGGAGACAACCGAAGGGACGACATGACTGCTGTTCTCGAGCGGATCGACCGGCTGGAGGAGGACGTCCGCCGGATCGACCGCGAGCTCTCCGATCTGCGCGGGCTCGTCACCGAGGCGGACGTGCCGCCGGCCGCGGCGCCGGCGCCCCCGCCCGCGTCGCCTCGACTCGTGCAACCCGCGCCGCGGCCCTACGCCCCGTTCCCGGCGCCGCCCGAGGCGGTGCGCGTGCGGCGACCGTCCTTCTGGAGCCCGGAGGTGATGCTGCCACGGCTCGAGGCGGCCGACCTGCTCGGCGCCCGCGGGCTCGCCCTCGCGGGCGGCGTCGTCACGCTGCTCGGCGTCGTCTTCTTCTTCGCGCTCGCGGCGAGCAACGGCTGGATCGGCCCGGTCGAGCGCGTTCTGCTCGGATCCGGAGCCTCCGCGATCGTGTTCGCCGCAGGCGTGCTCGCTCACGCTCGCTACGGGCGGCGGCCACGCGGCCGTCGCGGCCGCGGGTGCCGGAATCGCCGGCGCCTACGCGACGCTCCTCTTCGCCGCGGCGCGCTACGAGCTCGTGCCGCCGCTCGGCGCGCTCGCTCTCGCTGCGTTGATCGCGGCGGTCGGCAGTTGCGCTCTCGCTCCGCTGGTCGTCCGAGATCGTGGCCGGCTTCGGCCTGATCGGCGCCATGGCCGTTCCGGCGGTCGCGCTGATCGACGACTCCGCAACCGCGACCGGAACGGCATTCGTCGCGCTCGTCTTCCTCGGCGCCGCGATCGTCGGGCTCGAGCGGAGCTGGCACCGGCTCCTCTTCGCTGCGGGTGCGGTCAGCGTCCCGCAGCTCATCGTGCTCGTTTTCGACGAGGGCGAGCCGGCGCGCGCCGGGGCGCTCGCCGTTGCGGCAGCCTTCGGCCTCCTCTACCTCGGTCTGGGCGTCGCCCGGCAGCTCCGTGCAGAAGGGTCCGCGGCTCGACTCGCTCGCGGGCACGTTCGCAGGCGGGAACGTCGCCCTGACGCTGCTCGCGAGCTTCATCCTCCTCGACGGCGACGCCCGTGGAATCGCTGTCGCGGCGGCCGCGATCGTCTACGGGGCTGTGGCGGTGACAGCGTGGCGCCGCGAGCCGGAGCTGTCCGCACTCGCCTCTGCCGCCGGCTCGGCGCTAGCGGCGGTCGCGCTGGCGCAATTCCTCGACGGCCCGGCGCTCGTCGTCGCGTGGGCCGCAGAGACGGCAGCGCTCGCCTGGCTCGGCCGCCGCGTTGCCGACTCGCGCTTCCAGCTGCTTGCGCTCGGCTATCTCGGGCTGGCGCTCGGCTACACGCTCGCGGTCGAGGCCGCGCCTGGACCTGCTCTTCGAGCGGGCCGGCGACCACCTCGCCGCCGTGCCGGCCCTGCTCGCGGTCGCCTTCGGGGCGGCGGCGTACGGGTTGATCGCCCGCGCCTGGCCACGCCCGCGCGGTCTCGACTCGATGCCGACGTTGACGTCGATGCCGTTCTGGCTGCACTGGAGCGAAACCGGCCGCTGCTCTAGGGATCGACGCAGGAGCATCGCCCGGTGGTGCGAAGACAGAGGAATGACGCGTGAGCTCTCGCAAGGCGGGCGGCGGCTCGCCGCCCTTGCCGCGATCGGAGCGCTCTGGGGTGCCTTCCTCGTTGCGCTCGGAATCGCGTGGCCGCTCGTAGCGGCGGTCGCCGGTGGCGTCCTCCTCGTCGCCGTGGTCGCCCTCACACGGCGCACCCTTGCCCCGCGGCTGCTCGCGGCGGGCCGCGCGGGGTCGGCCTGGATCGGCCGGATCGACTGGAGCGCCGCGGTTTCCGCGGTCGAGTCGCGCGCCCGCGCGCTGCGGCCGCAGCCCGGCCGCCGCGAGGCGTTGCGGCTGAACGAGCAGGCGGCGGCGCTGCGCAACGACGGACGAGCCGTGGACGCGCTCGCGCTGATCGAGAGTGCGCTCGCGATCTTCCGGCGGCTCGGCGACCGCCGTGGCCAAGCGGTGACTTTGAACGGGCTCGGCCTCACGCAGGCACGGGTCGGCGACGAAACCGGCGCGCGCGACTCCTACGAGGCGGCCGTCGCCCTCCTCACCGGGCTGGGTGACAGTCACGGTGCCGGCCGTGTCCTCGCGAACCTCGGCTCCCTGCACCGCGGACAGGGAGACGAGGAGCAGGCGCTGGCTGCCTGGAACGACGCGCTGGAGCGGCTCGAGCCCGGTACGCCGGAGCACGACCGGACGACGAGCAGCGCGCCGCGTTCCCGCGACACCCGCTCGCTGACTCCTACGCGGTCGTACGCTCGTGTGCGGTCAGGTAGTACCGCTCGACGTACTCGATCACGGCGCGGTGCATCGAGAACCGCGGCGAGAGCTGGGCGATCGACTCCTTCATCATCTCCACCCAGCGCTCCCGATCCTCGGTGTAGGTCGGCACGACCTGCTCCTCCAGCAGCCGGTAGAGCTGCTCCCGGTCGGCGTCGTCGGAGACGCCGTCGATCGCCCAGCCGACGTCGGGTGAGTAGCCCTCGGCCCACCAGCCGTCGAGCACGGACAGGTTGAGGACGCCGTTCACCGCCGCCTTCATCCCGCTCGTCCCGGAGGCCTCCAGCGGGCGAGTCGGCGTGTTCAGCCAGACGTCGCACCCGCGGACGAGCGCCCGCGCGACGCCCATGTCGTAGTTCTCGAGGAAGATGACGCGGCCCTGCGCGCGGCGATCGCGGGCCAGCTTGACGATCTCCTGCATCACGTCCTTGCCCTGCGCGTCGGCCGGATGAGCCTTGCCGCCGACGATGATCTGGACCGGCAGCGCGAGCAGCCGCTCGACGTCGGAGAAGACGAGGCCGGCGCGCTTGTAGGTAGCGAAGCGCCGGGCGAAGCCGATCGTGAGCCGGTCTCGGTCGATGCCCGCACGCTCGGCGAGCCGCGCCTTCGCGGCGGCGTGCACGCGCCAGACCGCGGCCGAGGACGCCTCCCGGGCAGCCTCCCAGTTCGCCTCCTCGGGCGGCGCCTCCGGCCGAACGCCGGCGTAGCGCAGCAACTCGGCGAGCGCAGGGTCGAGCCAGGTGCCGAGGTGGACGCCGTTCGTGATGTGGCCGATCGGGGTCTCCTGCCCCGGGAAGAGCGGCGCCCACATCTCGCGCGCGACCTCGCCGTGGAGATCGGAGACGCCGTTCGCGAACGCCGAGAGCCGGAGGGCGAACGGCGTCAGGCCGAAGCCGGGCTGATCGCCGGAGCGACCGAGCTCCAGCAGGCGTTCCGCGTCGAGCCCGCCCTCGGCTGCCAGGTCGCCGACGTAGCGGACGACGAGCTCCTCGTCGAAGATCTCGTTGCCCGCCGGGACCGGCGTGTGGGTGGTGAAGACCGAGGAGCGCCGGATCGTTTCGAGCGCGTCGTCCGTCTCCGCGCCGGCGACGACGAGCGAGCGCAGCCGCTCGACCTGGAGGAAGGCGGAGTGACCCTCGTTCAGATGGAAGACGTTGGGCTCGATCCCGAGCGCGGCGAGCGCGCGGACGCCGCCCACCCCGAGCAGCAGCTCCTGGCGGATCCGGTGCTCGCGATCGCCGCCGTAGAGCGCGTCGGTGAGCCAGTCGACCTCGAGCAGGTAGAGCGGGACGACTCCGACGTCCGACGCCACGTCCTTGCGCCAGACGGCGGCCTCGATCGTCTCGCCGTCGAGATCGACGGTGACGGAGACGTCCTCGCGGATGAGCCCGACGGCCTCCGGATCGACCGGCTGGTAGTCCTCGGTCTGGCGGCCGGACTTGTCGATCCCCTGGCGGAAGTACCCGCCCGTGTAGAGGAGGCCGACGCCGACGAGCGGGATCCCGAGCTCGGCCGCGGCCTTGAGATGGTCGCCGGCGAGGACGCCGAGCCCGCCGGAGTAGATCGGCAGCCGCTCGTGGATCCCGAACTCCATGCTGAAGTAGGCGACGAGGAGGTCGTCGTCGTCTCCCCTGGCGCGCTGCCACCAGCTGACGGCGTCGGCGGTCTCGTAGGACACGGCGCGGAACCTAACGCTTCCCGGCCGTACCATGCTCCGATGAAGATCCGCATCGGCTGCCGCTTCGCCTACGACGCCACGTCCTCGACGCCGGCCGTCGTGCTGGCCGAGCCGCACGCCGAGGTGCACGAGCAGGTCGTGGAGGAGCGGTGGGCCGGTGAGCCCAAGCTTCGGTCCTCGGCCTACGTCGACCTCTACGGCAACCGCTGCCGCCGCCTCGATTTGCCGGAGGGCGCCTCGACCGTCAGCTACGACGGTCTCGTCGAGATCGACCCCGAGCCGGAGCCGACGCCCGGTCCGGACGACCCGCAGCACCGGATCGAGGACCTGCCGGACGAGCTGCTGCACTGGCTCCTCCCTAGCCGCTACGCCGAGTCGGACCTCCTCAGCGACACCGCCTGGGCGCTCTTCGGGAAGACCGAGCCCGGTGCCGAGCGCGCGCTCGCGGTCACGAGCTGGATCCACGAGAGCATCGAGTACGGCGTTGCCAGCGTGCCGACCACGTCCACGCTCGAGATCTTCGAGCGGCGCGGGGGAATGTGCCGCGACATGGCGCATCTCGGGGTCACGTTCTGCCGGGCGCTGGGCATCCCCGCCCGTTACACCTGCGGCTACATGCCCGACATCGGCATCCCGGGCCCCTACCCGCCGATGGACTTTCACGCCTGGTTCGAGGTCTGGCTCGGGGAGCGCTGGTGGACGCTGGACGGCCGCTACAACACGCCGCGAATCGGGCGGGTCCCGATCGGTCGCGGCCGGGACGCGGCCGACGTCGCGATGATCACGACCTACGGCGCCGCTACGCTCACCGAGATGACGGTATGGGCGGACGAATCGGCCGAGGCGGTGCTGCCCGGTGGTCGATGAGGCACTGGAAGACCTGAATCTGGGCGACCTGATCGCGACGCTCGGGGCGATCGACGACGACGAGATCGACTGGCAGAACGTCGCCCGCAGCACCGTCCTGATCCACCAGACGTTCAGGTACGAGTACGCGGGGCCCGTCACCGCGCTCCGCCAGCGCCTGATGGTCGTGCCGCCCGACTACCACGACGACCAGCGGCTCGTCACCCACAAGCTTCGCGTCTCGGGCTCGCACGTCGACACCGAGCGCTCATACGACACCTTCGGCAACGTCGTCCTCGACCTGACGCTGCAGAGCGTCGAGCGCGACGTCGAGTTCACGAGCTGGATCGTCGTCGAGCGCGAGGCCGGCGCGGACGGGGCGCTCTACACGGAGCCGATTGCACCAGACGTCCGCTTCTCCCAGCCCTCGCGGCTGACCCGTCCAGACGAGGCGCTCGCGGCCGCGGCGGCGGAGCTCGAGGCAACGGGCGCAGCCGGGCTCGAGCTCGCGGACGCGATCAGCGCGCGCGTCCACGACCACCTCCGCTACGACTGGGGCCTGACCACGGTCGCGACGACGGCCGCCGAGGCCTGGGCCGGCGGTGTCGGCGTCTGCCAGGACTACGCCCACTGCATGCTCGCGCTCGCACGGCTCTGCGGGCTCTCGGCCCGCTACGTCTCGGGCCACCTGCTCGGCGAGGGCGGCACGCACGCCTGGGTCGAGGTGCTCGTTCCGCACTCCGAGCGCCCCGAGTGCATGTCGGCCGTCTCGTTCGACCCGACTCACGTCCGGCGGGGGAGCCTCCGCTACGTCACGGTCGCCGTCGGCCGCGACTACGGCGATGTCGCCCCCACCTCGGGCACCTACGACGGGCCGTACGAGGGCGTGCTGACGACGAGCAAGCGAGCCGCGGTCACGGGCGTCGAGTACCTCCGACCCGCGCGGCGGCGCCGGGTCGGCCCGCTGCCGACGGGTTAGCTCCGGAGCAAAGCTTCGAGGCCGGGGAGATGCCGCTTGCAGAGCGCGGGCAGGCCGGCGTGCTCGATCTCGTAGACGAGCACCGGCGTCCCGCGCTCCGTCAGCCAGTCGTCGAAGGCGCCGGGGCAGTGGCCCTCGAACTCCTCCTGCGACGGCAACCCGGCCGAGCGCGCGAGCTCGTCGGTCACGTCGGCCGGGAAGCCGCCGCGCACGAAGATCAGCTCGAGGGGGCTGTGGAGATCGATCACGAGCGGCGGGCTGAGCCGGTCGATCAGGGCGGTCAGCGCCTGGGTCTCCGGCTCGGATCCGGCGTGCGCCCCGGGCGAGGAGCGGTTCGTCCGGTTCGCGAGCACCCGCAAGTCCGGATCGATCCCCGGCGGGAAGGTGAAAGTCTCGTCCGGCTCCCAGGTCGACGCCGGAAAGTTGCGGTTGAGGTCGACGCCGGCCGCGTTCTGCCTCGTCCCTGCGAGCAGCCCGTCCGGGTTGAGCACGGGGATGACCGCCCAGGCCGTCTCATGGCCCGGGATCCGCTCCAGCAGACGGCGGACGAGGAGGGCCGTGTCGGCTTCCTCGCCGTGCTGGGCGGCGGTCAGGAGCCCCGCAACCGGCCGGTCGCCCTCGGGCAGGAAGACGCGCAGCGGCACGCCTTCCCGCGAGCGTCCGTACTCCTCGACGCGCCAACCGTCGAGCTCGCTTCCGAGCGGTGGGCTCACAGGACGTCGATCCGGACTGCCACCTCGAGGCTCTCCTCGGCGGTCCCTCTGAAGACACCGCGGGTGGGCGGCACGTCCGCGTAATCCCGTCCCACCGCGACGCGAACGTACGCCTCGGTCTGCTCCCGGTCGTGGGTCGGGTCGAGCGAGACCCAGCCCCGCTCGCCGTCGAGGACGTCGATCCAGGCATGGGAGGCGACCTCGCCCTGGCCGCGCGGGTCGTAGATGTAGCCGCTGACGTAGCGGGCCGGGATCCCGCCCCCACGGCAGGCCGCGAGCATCACGTGGGCGAAGTCCTGGCAGACGCCGCGGCCGAGCTCGAGGGCCGCGTCCGCCCGGGTCATCACGTCGGTCGCCCCGGGCTCGTAGACGAGCAGGCCACGGACGGCGCGCATCACCTCCGTCGCCCGCTCCGTCTCGCTCCCGCTCCCCGCGGCTGCGTCCGAGAGCTCGCGCAGCGGTGCCGAGAAGGGCGCGTACTCGGTCGGCGCCAGGTAGTCGTACAGCTGGAGCGGCGACGACGGCCCGGAGGAGTCGACGAACGCCGCAGGCGTGCTGACCTCGCTGATCGCGATGATCGAGATCCGGTCGTGATCCTCGAGCACCTCCAGGTGCTGCACGTCGTTGCCCAGGCGGTCGCGATAGGAACGGACGCGGACGCCCGGCGGATCGGTCATGAGCCGGAAGGAGGTGCAGTGCTGACCGCCACCCGAGAGCGGGCGCAGGCGCAGCTCGGTGTACGCCTCGGCGATCCGGGCCGCGTAGGTGAAGGAGGTCCTGTGCTCGACGCCGATCCTCATTGCTGCTGCTGCTCCTGCTGGGCGAACGGGCCGGGAAGGACGACACGGGTGGCGAAGTAGGAGCCGGCGAGCTCGCCTCCGACGGCGTGGACGCCCGTGAGCACCTCCTCGAGCAGGGCCCCGATCGACGGCGGCTCGAGCTGGGGCACGTCGGCGAAGGCGAGCCTGGCGACGAGCCGGCCGAGCGAGCGCTCGGGCTGCTGCGAGTTGCCGGAGATGACCCGGACCGCCTCGAGGCAGCGCTCGGCGCAGAAGAGCACCGAGCGCGGAAAGCTGCGATCGAGCAGCAGAAACTCGACCACGAGCTCGCCCTGGAGCTCCTGCGACTCGTGGCGGCGGAAGGCCTCGAAGCCGCCGCACGACCGGAGCAGAGACGAGAGGCGGTCGCCAGAGCCCTCCAGCAGCGTCGGCGCGCGCGTGAGGAGGACGCGGGCAGTCGCGTCGGCGCGCTCGAGGTGCGCCCCGAGCTCGAGGAACTCGTAGGCCTCTCCCCGCGAGAGCGTCGCTTTCGTCACGCCCTGGAAGGCGTGAGAGCCCTCGCGGACGCGGACGAGGAACTCGTGCGGCGCCTCGAGCACGCGTGCATGCCGGGCGCGGGCGACGACCAGGTGGAGCCGGTTCAGGTGCTCCCACATCTCGCTCGAGATCTGCTCGCGGACGCCGCGCAGGTTGTCGCGTGCGCGCGCGACGCAGGAGGTGACCCCATCCGGGTTGGCCGGATGCCAGAGCAGGAACTCGGTCACGGCCCGCGGCGTGTACTCGGAGAAGTGCTCGCGGAAGATGTCGTCACGTCCGATCGCGCGGAGGAGGTCGCGCCACTCCTGCTCCGGATCGCTGACGCGCGCATCGAGCAGGCCGTGGAAGCTGACGTCGAAGAGCCTGCTCGTGTTCTCGGCACGCTCGATCGCCCGTGCGGTCCAGTAGAGCGACTCTGCGACGCGGCTCAGCATCAGTCTCGGAGCACCCAGGTGTCCTTGCTGCCGCCGCCCTGGGAGGAGTTGACGACGAGCGAGCCCGGCTCCATCGCGGCGCGCGTGAGCCCGCCCGGGACGACGGTCGTGATCCGCCCCGAGAGGACGAAGGGGCGGAGGTCGATGTGCGCGGGCCGGAGCTCGTCGGCGTAGATCGGCAGCCGGCTGAGCGCGATCGTCGGCTGGGCGATGAACTCGCGCGGCGTCTTCTTGAGCCGGCGCTTGAACGCGGCGCGCTCCTTCGAGGTCGAGGCGGGGCCGATCAGCATCCCGTAACCGCCGCTCCCGTCGACGGTCTTGACGACGAGCTCGTCGAGGTGGTCGAGGATGTACGCGAGTTCCGACTCGTCGGCGCCGAGGAAGGTCTTCACCTGGGGCAGCACCGGCTCCTCGCCCAGGTAGTAGCGGATCATCTCCGGCACGTAGGCGTAGACGGCCTTGTCGTCCGCGACACCGGTGCCGGGGGCGTTCGCGATCGCGACGTTCCCGGCGCGATAGGCGTTGAAGAGGCCGGCTGCGCCGAGCAACGACTCGCGCCGGAAGATCAAGGGGTCGAGGAAGTCGTCGTCGATCCGCCGGTAGATCACGTCCACCCGCTGGAGTCCGCGCGTCGTGCGCATGTAGACGACGTCCTCGTGGCAGACGAGATCGCTGCCCTCGACGAGCTCGATCCCCATCTGGCGCGCGAGGAACGAATGCTCGTAGTAGGCCGAGTTGTGCACGCCGGGCGTGAGCAGGACGACCGTGAGGTCGTCGCGCGCAGAGGCGGGCGCGACCGCGTTCAGGACGGCGAGCAGCTCCTGCGGGTAGTGGTCGATCCCGGCAACGCCGTGCCGCTCGAAGAGCTGGGAGAACGTGCGCTTCATCGCCGCCCGGTTCTCGAGCATGTAGCTCGCACCGGAGGGGGTGCGGAGGTTGTCCTCCAGGACGAGGTACTCGCCCTTGTCGTCGCGGATCACGTCGACGCCGGTGACGTGCGCGTAGACGCCACCGGGCGGATCGACGCCGACCATCTCGCGCATGAAGTGGCGTGCCCCGAAGAGCAGCGCGCCCGGGATCTTGCCGTCCGTGACGATTCGCTGCTCGCGGTAGACGTCGTGGAGGAAGAGGTTGAGCGCGCGAACACGCTGGATCACGCCGCGCTCGAGCCGGTCCCAGTCGGCACTCGGAATCACCCGCGGGATCAGGTCGAACGGAAAGATCCGCTCGATCCCCTCCTCCTGGCCGTAGACCGTGAAGCCGATCCCCTGGTTCACGAACGAGAGCTCGACCGCGTGCCGGCGCTCCTCGAACTCAGCGGGGCTGAGCCGACCGAGCTCCTCTGCCAGCGCGCGATAGTGCGGACGCGGCGTCGCCGTCGCCTCGAACATCTCGTCGTAGAACCGGCCCGGGTCGTACGTCTCCCCGAGGGGCGGGGACGGAGGTGTGGGCGCGGGATCGAGCATGTGGAAGTCTAGTATCGGACCGGCGACCATGAGTCTCGACGATTTCGACCGGGTGGAGCTGCTCTTCGGCCCCTCGCCGGTGCATCCACTCCGACGGTTGAGCGAGCACCTCGGCGGCGAGGTGGAGATCTGGGCGAAACGCGAGGACTGCAACTCTGGGCTCGCCTACGGCGGCAACAAGGTCCGCAAGCTCGAGTACCTCGCCGCCGAGGCCCTTGCTCGAGGCTGCGACACGCTCGTCTCGATCGGCGGGGTGCAGTCGAACCACACGCGCCAGGTCGCGGCCGTCGCCGCGCGCCTCGGCCTCGCTTGCGTGCTCGTCCAGGAGCACTGGGTCGACTGGCCCGATGTCGTGTACGACAAGGTCGGCAACATCCTGCTCTCGCGGATCATGGGTGCCGATGTGCGCCTCGACGCGGCCGGCTTCGACATCGGCGTCCGCAAGAGCTGGGAGGAAGCGATCGCGGGCGTCGAGGAACGCGGCGGGAAGCCCTACGCGATCCCGGCCGGAGCGTCCGACCATCCGCTCGGGGGTCTCGGCTTCGCCCGTTGGGCGCACGAGGTGGAGGCGCAGGAACGAGAGCTCGGCGTCGCGTTCGACGCGATCGTCGTCTGCTCGGTCACCGGCTCGACGCAGGCGGGCATGATCGCGGGCTTCGCCGCGCAGGAGCGAGAGAGACGAATCATCGGAATCGACGCGTCGGCGACGGTCGAGCAGACGTGGAACCAGATCGCCCGGATCGCCCGCGGGACTGCGGCGGCGATCGAGCTCGGCCGCGAGCTCCGCGACGACGAGATCGTCCTCCTCGACGAGTGGCACGCTGGCACCTACGGCATACCCGACGCGAAGACGATCGCTGCGATCCGGCTCTGCGCCCGCCTCGAAGGCGTCCTCACCGACCCCGTTTACGAAGGCAAGTCGATGGCGGCCTTGATCGACCTCGTGCGCTCCGGCCGGATCGAGCCGGGCTCGCGCGTCCTCTACGCACACCTGGGCGGCCAGCCCGCCCTGAACGCGTACGCCGGCAGCCTGGGTTAGAACGGCGAGGAGCCCGCGGCAGGTCGGGCTACAGTTGGCGGTCTGGCCCCCGTAGCTCAGTGGATAGAGCAGCGGTTTCCTAAACCGCGTGCACAAGTTCGATTCTTGTCGGGGGCATCCTCGCTGGATGTGAGCCGATTCCGGGAGAAGTTCCCGCAGATCGGCCACTTTGTGCGTTCCCCCGCACCGCCCCGACGCATACCGCTCCGGACCGCTCAAGCCCTATTACCAGGATCTCCGCACGGCTACGGTGGCCGGGATGCTGGGCTCTCCACACCCGCCGACGCACGCCGCGACGCTCCCGACAACTCCGCGTCTGGGACTTGTCGCGGTCGTAGCTCTCGCGCTGGGCGTTCTGACTGCGTACGCCCAGGAGTGGCTCCCGGCCGAGCTCGGCTCGCTCGCCAACTCGGCCGGGTCATGGTCGCTGGTCGCGTTTCTGCTCGCCTGGCTACTGGCCACCAGCGAGCGCAGCGCGGCCTTGATCGGCTCGCTGGCGCTGCTCGCCTTGCTCGTCGGTTATGTGCTCGGGGCGAACGCGCGAGGCTACCCCTCCGGGACTAGTCTGATCGCCTTTTGGAGCGCCGCTGCTCTGCTGGCGGGGCCGCTGGTCGGAATCGGCGGTTATTGGGTCTAGAGCGGACAAGGGCTTCGACCCGCAATCGGGGTCGGCGCGATGAGCGGCGTCCTCGTCGGCGAGGGTGTCTACGGACTGACGTTCATCGCCGACACCACCTACGCCCCGCACTGGTGGGGCGAAACCGTCCTTGGGACCCTCCTCGCCGCCTGGGTTGTGAGCCGCCGCCCCAACCGTCTGCAGACGGCGATGGTCTCACTCGCGGTCGGCGCGCTAACCGCCGTCGCATTCTTGGTCGTGTACAGCCAAGACCTGGTCGCGGTGCTTCCTTAACTCGACCCCTCCAAAGAGGCTCCCCGCTTCTCGCTGGGCATTCCGCATTCCGAACTCCCGGACGGCACAGCGGAGGCAGTAGGCAGCGACCTACTGCTCGTCGACGTGCCGCTCATCGGATCTCCCTCGTGGGTGAAGCGCGCCTCGAACGTCGAGCTGACGAACGACCGCAACGAGATCCTCCGGCGCAGTCCGGTCGGCCGCGTCTGAGGCAAGGTGCAGATACGCGATGCGGCCGTCCCTGTCGACGACGACGTCGGCGCCGAGCTGCAGCGCGTCGTCACCAAAGCTCCACCTGATCCGCTCGTGTGAACTGAGCGCCCGCACGCCCGCAGTCACGACGCGGGGCCGGAGCAGCCAGAACGGCAGGGGACGTCGTGCCCCGAGCGCCGCGTAAAGGGTGCGCTCGGGATCGGCAATGATGAGAGCAGCCGAGAGCGAGAGCTCGTCTCGCCAGTCCGCAGCCCGAGCAGTAGTTTGCGGTGTCACGACCACCAGCTCGGCGCCCGCAGCCTCGATCTCTGGAACGGCCTCCACGACACGGCGAAGGTAGGAGCGGCAGACGCTTCACCCGGGGTGCCGCGCAAGGTAGACGACCGCAGGATGCCCCACCAGGTCGCGTTCGGTGACGATCTTGCCGTCGGCGTCCTCGAGCTGGAAAGCTGGAAACGGCCTCACGCTGCGGCGCTCCACGTGGCGCCCTTGAGGACGCACGCTGCCTCCTCGGCTCCGGGAGCGGCTCGGAGCTCGGTGGGCGAGGTCGTCGGGCGCGAAGCGGAGCGAGAGGCGAGAGACAATATTTTCGTCGACCGCTCAGGGCCGGGGGTGACCCCGGCCGAGAGCGGAGCGAAGGGCGAGCAGCGGGCTGAGCTGGACGCCGGGCAACCGGAGCAGGCGGCTCAGGATGCCGGTCTTGGTATCGCGGCCTGCCGAAAGAAGCAGCCGATCGCCACTGCGCACACGAAGGGTGAGCCCGACCCGAGCGAGAGTCATGGCGAGCGTTCTCAGCGACTGGCGATCAACCACTCCGATCAGTGTCGACGGCTTGTCGACTTCGAGGACGACGTCCTGCCCATCCGCGACGAGACGGCCCCGGCCGGCGCCGGGGCCGAACTCGATCTCGACGTTCGCGAAGACGTCCAGCACGCCGGAGTTACCTTCCTCGCTCCGAGGTGCGGATCCGGACAATCCCGTTCAACGACCACTTGGCCTGCGGCGCATCGTCGCTCGCAGTCCGTGGAACGAGGATCTCGAGCTGCTCGAAGCCGTACTCGATCGTCGCGCCGCGACCGGTCAGGAACCCGTACAGCCCCTCGGCGAGCTCGGGCCACGTCGTGGTCTCCGGCTGCGCTTCCGTGATGCTCATGCTGTTCTCCTCCTTGTTGTACAGACTATGGACAGACACTATACACACTATCTACAGCGGGTCAAGCATCCTCGGACCTGCCGCGTAGCTGCGGCCGCGCCAGACAACGTCGCCTCGAAGCCTGTCGACCGAACTGAGCAGCGAGAGAATCGAGAGTCCAAGCGCGCCCGCCGGGAAGAGCGCCCACGCCAGCCGAGGCGTCGTGCACAGCTCGTCCGAGGCGGCCCGCGCGGCGAGCTGGAGGACGAGGCCCAGCGCACCAACCCGGCGCGGGCCTCGCACGATCGCGACCGCAGGCGCGAGAGCAGCGGCGACGCCCGCGCACCCGAGGCAGGTCGCGACGACGACCGAGCCTCCCAGTCCAGCGGACGTGTTCTTGCGCCAGCCGCGGAGCGTCTCCCGGGCGCCGACATACATCCGCACGCGAACCCGGCCCGCCGAACCCGCAAGCGCCAGCGGCGTTCCCGCCGCCTTGAGCCGCATCGCAAGCATCTGATCGTCCACGAGCTCGTGCCGGATCGCCTCGTGCCCGCCAACCGCCTCGTAGGCTGCGCGCGAGACGAGGATGAATCCGCCGGCGGCGATCGCAACCCGGCTACGAGGCGAACGGACGAGCGGGCCGGGCGCCACGAAGGAGCGGATCAGCACGGCGGCAGCCGGCTGGATCGCCTGCTCGACGAGCCCTCCGGTCTCGATCTGAGGAAGAGCCGACACACCCGCACCGCGTCTGCGCTGCGCCAGAGCGAGCGAGCGCCCGACGGTGTCGGCGGCGTGGCGCACGTCAGCGTCCGCGAACAGGAGCCACTCTCCCTGTGCGAGCTCGTACCCCTGGTGGCAGGCCCACGACTTCCCGACCCAGCCTGCCGGCACCGGCTTGCCAGCGAGCACCCGAACGCGATCGGTCGCTGCTGCTCGAGCCTCGGCGGCAGTCGCATCCGACGACTCGTCGTCGACCACGATCACCTCGAGCGGGCCGTACTCCTGCGCCGCGAGCGAGGCGACCGCTGCCCGCACGCCACGCGCCTCGTCGCGAGCCGGGATGATCACGGAGACGAGCGGGCCGTCGAGCGCGGGCTCCACCTCCCCGAGCGACAGCCGCTGTCGCCGGTCGAGCTCCGCCACGGCGACGCTCCACGCCCAGGGCACGACGGCGAACACCGTGAGAAAACCGCGCACCATCCGTCGGACTCCAGCTACGCGCGCGTTGCTTCGCGCTTCACGCTCGACAGGAGTTGCGCGGCGAGACTTGCGTGAGCTCCGGGCTCAGCTTGCCGCCACAGTTGGAGAAACGCGGCTTCGACCGCCCGTTCGGCCGCCGGCACGCCATCCGAGTAGGCGAGCGCGACCGTCCAGGCGGCCTCGATGTGGCGGTCGTAGACCACCTCCAGAGCTTCGGGAGCGCGCCGCGAGATCAGCCGGAGGAGATCGGAGTCCGCGAGCCGGCGTAGACCCTCGGCGCTTGCGGACGCGGTCTCTGTCTTCGGCGTCGATCGCGGCCGACCCGGTGCCCTCGTCTCGACGGCAGACATCAGAGGCTCGCGCTGCGGTCGGCCGCGTGCACTGCCGGGCTCTGCCTCGCTCGCGGCGGTTCAGCTGCCGTCGCGGCCCGTTGCTCGTCGTTGTAACGTCCATCCAGGATCGCGCCCCAGACGAGCAACGCGAGCGCGGCAAAGACGAGCAGCGTGACGACGGCACCCGCGGCGAAGAGGCCGATGTTGCTCATGCCCTCACGCTCCGCGGGAGCACGATTGCCCCGAGTGACAGAATCGACGGCACCCAGAGGCCTACGAAGATTCCCTGAAGCTCGTTCCCGGCGAACCAGAGCGATACCGAGAGGACGAAAGAGGCGCCGGCCGCGAGGAACAGCAGGAGCCGCGCGCTCAGCTCCCGTGAGCTCGCGACTGCGCGCAGGCTCCGAGGCGGGTGATGTGTCACGGCAGAGTTCTTCATCGGGTGGACCTTTCAGTGGTTGGACAAGGCGACCAGTCCGTTTCGTACAGAGTTTGTTGAGGGATCGTATAGATACGGCCGGGTCATGTCAAATCTTTGTCCAGGGTATGTACACTTGAGACGTGTCCGCAGATCTCCGCATCGGCGAGCTCGCCCGGCGCACAGGCGTCAGCCCCGAGCTCCTGCGCGCGTGGGAGCGCCGCTACGGCCTCCTCCGCCCGGAACGGTCCCCGGGCGGCTTCCGCCTCTACTCGGCGGACGACGAACGACGGGTAGGCAGGATGACCGCCGCGCTCGAGCGCGGCATCGCAGCAAGTCAGGCGGCGAAGCTCGCGCTTATCGACGGGGACGACCCGCCCAAATCCGACACGCTCGTCGAAGCGCTCGTCGCATTCGACGACGTCGGGGCGCACGCCGCGCTCGACCGCCTCCTGTCGTCGCTCACACTCGAGACCGTTCTCGAGGCGACGGTGCTCCCGACCCTCCGTGACCTGGGCGAGCGCTGGCAGCGCGACGAGATCACGGTCGGGCAGGAGCACTTCGCGAGCAACCTCCTCCGCGGCCGGATGCTCGGCCTCGCGCGCGGCTGGGATCGAGGCTCCGGCCCGAGAGCCCTTCTCGCGTGCCCCGCCGGCGAGCAACACGACCTCTCGCTGATCGCGTTCGGGCTCGCCCTTCGCGAACACGGCTGGCGCATTACCTACCTCGGGGCGGATACACCTCTCGCGACGATCGACCAGACCGCGACGACCCTTCAGCCCGACCTCATCGTCCTGTCCGTCATCGACGCTGCCCAACTCACGCCGTTCACCGAGGAACTTCGGAACCTCGCCACGAAAAGCCGGCTCGCGCTCGCGTGCGGGGGCGCAGCCGAGACTCTCGTCGGTGAGGTCGGCGCCACCCACCTGCACGAAGGTCCAATCGAGGCGGCCGCAGCCGTCGCTTCGCGCGGCTAGACGCTGACGAACGGTCGGCTTCGGCGAACCCGGTGGCGATACGCGCCGATCTCGACGACCTCCGCCGGCCAGACTGCGGCAGTTGAGGGGCTAGCTGGGCCATCACTCGCCGGGCACGATTGACGCGTGCAGTGAGCCGGATCCGGAGGTGGCTGGCGCACGGGTTGGCGCGCGCTCCGCGCAAGACGGATGGAATTTTGTGTTTTGCAGGCAGTCTTAGCGTGAGGCCTGAGACTTCCTAAACCGCGTGCACAAGTTTCATTCTTGTCGGGGGCATCCTTCTCGCGGGGTCACGCTCAGAGCACGATGGAGGAAAGGCGCAGCATGACTCCTTGTACCAAAGTGAACACGTTGACTCACGAAGCCTCCACGTCGGGGCTCCTCCGGCCGCCTACGGGATGTAGTTCGTGTCCTCCGGGAGGGGCCCTGCGATCGGCGTCTCGAAGATCGGCCCGTCCCCGTCGGGGTCGATCGTGATCGCACCGTCGGAGGAGAAGAACGTCCCGATCTGGATCTGCGCTAGCCGGGCGGGCATGGTCAGGGCGCCTCCGGCGTCCATGGCGTTCGCGAAAATGTGCGGGTCCTTCGCGAGTAGAGGATTCGCCGCGCGGGCGAGGTCGTTGCGGAAATAGGTCGCTCGGTGCGCGAGGTCGCCCGTCCGGAGGAGGATGCTCGTGCTCGGGTTCGGCACGGTCTGGTCGCCCTTGGCGAACTGGACGATCACCGGTCGTGTGAGCAGTCGGGCGTACGTCTCGGGCGTCGCCGCCTGTCGAACCCACTTGTAGCGGTAGTGGCTTGCCTGGATGGCCGACGCTCCGGGGACCGTGTCGACGAGGACTGCTTCGCCGCGTCGCGGCATGTTCTCCACAAAGCTCGTGAAAGCGGGTAGTCCGGGAGCGAACGGGTCGGCGTTGTACAGCGAGGGGATCGCCGCCGCCAGAGCGCGCCCGTACAGCGGCCTCAGGGTTGGTGCCAGGAGCGCGGCCTCGAGGCCGTCGCCGGCAACGGCGTTCAGGACGCCTGCGCGAATCAGCGGGTCGGTGCCGAGGAGCGCAGTGCCGGTGAACGCGCCAGCAGACTGGCCGAGGAAGTAGATCCGCGTGCGGGAGAGCGGAGGAATGCCACCACTGCGGATCACGCGAGCCAGTTGCATCACGTCGATGACGGTCTGGCGCCTGCTCTCCCGGTCTCCGATGATCGGCGGGAACGCCGGCTCCACGAGCCCCTCGCGGCCGCCGGCGGGCAGCGTCGCCGTCCCCGACGGGGTGGTAACCACGAGCGTTCCCGCCGTCCCGCCTCCCGCGCCGACCTGGTTGATCGCGATCGTCGCGATACCCTGCGCCGCCAATGCCGACGCGTTCACGTTCGCGCCGGCGTTCTTGCCCCACGGACCGCCGCCGTGCAGATAGATCGCTACGGGGTAACCGTCAGCGGGTTCGGGTGAGGCCGGAACGAAGAGGTTGAAGTGGACGGTTTCCCACGACTGGACCGCGGGCGGCAGCGGGAGGACTCCCTGCGCCGTCTGGTATTGCGGCGAGCTGTAACTGCCGAAGGCGATGCTCGCCACCGAGCCCGGGAAGAACTCCAGCGAATGGGTCAGGAACTGCATCGGCGTGAATCCGCGGCGGGGCCAGGTTCTGCCGGTTGAACGAAACCGTCGTGCCGGCTCGCGGGAACGACGCCGTGATCGTCGCGGGAGAAGGCGTGAGAGCGTCGAGTTGCTTCCGGATCGTGATGAGATCGTCCGTCGGCGTCTGGGTCGTGAAGATGCTCGCGGCCGCAACGCGCGACAGCAGGCTGCCCAGCAGGCTTGTGCCCGGCAAGTTGAAGGAGAGCGCCCGTGCGAGCGGTTTGCCGGCCGTGTCCCGGACGCCGGTCGTCACGACGATCACGTACGTCGTCTTCTCCTTCAGGAACGAAGCGGGCTCGAAGTGCAGCGTCGTCGCGCCAGGCTCCCAGGTCGCGCGCTCGATCCCGATCGGCTTACAGATGATGCAGCTCGTGTCGTACAAGTGGACGGTCGAGGTGGAGACCGTCAGCGGATCGATCGCGCCGTCGAAGCGGATCGACACGCGCGGCAGCAGGCTGAAGCCGTCCAATGTGTTGATGGCGTCGATGTTCTGGCAGTCGGACACGTAAACCGTGCAATCCGGTTTCGGCAGATTCACGCGAAGCCCCGTCGGCTGCGACCGGTCGCGGACGGTCAGCAGATTCGATGGAAACACATCCACCGGGCGGACGCCGGCCTCGGCGACAGGGCTCACCAGGAGCGTAACCACGGCTGACAAGGCGACACGGGAGCGGAGCCTGTGCATGACCCTCCTGTCGAAACCCCGCTACCGCGGCTTGAGACATACGCTACGAGATACCCCGGCTCTTTTCAAGATCGTCGAGCCCAGGGCCGGTGTCGCCCGGACTTCGGAGACTCGGGACGAGTCGGATGCGCGTCGCACGCACCACCACTGGCGCGCCCTTCGCGCGCTTGGGGCCGGTTACCATGCGCAGTCGTGAACTGGCTCATCTGGACGCCGCTCATCGTTCTTGGCAGCCTGCTCGCGCTCCTCGGCTTGACGCTGCTGCTGGGGCGGGTGGCCGGCGGGCGCTACCTGCGTCCGATCGTGGTCGGCCTCTCCAAGGTGCCGTTCCTGAAGGGGTTCTTCGAGCGCATGTCCAACGCTGCTCTCGAACGGGAGAACCCGGAGCTCGCGAGCGCCGTCCGCAAACTCCAACAGTTCGGCACACCGACGACGCCCGAAGCGGCGCAGCGCGCCCTGGCCCGCCTGACGCCGGGGGAACGTCGCGCCTATCTGCAGGCGGCAGGCCAGCAGGCTCAGGTACCTGAGGCGACAAACCGGGCGGCCCGCCGCAAGCCGACCGCAGTGCAGCCGCCCGCCAGACCCGCGCGCCCGGGCACGAGCGGGCGCAAGAAGCGGAGACGCTGACCTAGGCGAGGCGCGGCATCACCTGACCTTCCGAGCGCCGCTACATGAGCGCACGGCCGACCGCCGACCGCCACTCGGCCCGCCGGGCGGCGACGATGTCGCGGTCTGCCGACGGCTCGCAGACGGCTCCCGGCGGGAGCCTCGGCCCTTCACCAGGACTTTCGAGCGCTCGAAGCACGGATGTGTTGACCGACGGAACAATCCGATCGACCTAGAGCCGGGCTGGCGCAAACCCTGGCGCGCAGCGCGAGGATGCGCTGCAGAACATGCGTCTTTGTCGGGGCATAGCCCGGCGGCACGCGCGCGCACACCGAGCGACGTCGCGGCTCGGCCAGGCGCCGGTCTGCACCTGGCCGAGCCAGCGTTCGTCGGCGGGGTCCTGCGAGAACCTGTCAGCGCAGGGTCAACGAGAGCGCGTCCGCCCCGGCGAGCTTGTAGTTGGATCCGCCGCCCGCAAACGTCACGACGACCGTCACCTGCTTGGCTCCGGCCGGCACCTTGGCGCTGCGGCTCCTCGCGGTCAGGTTCGTCCCCGCGATCGTCGTATCCGGACCGATCCGCACCGCCGAGAGAGTCTTGCCGGCGGCATCCTCGAACTGCGCGCGCACCTGAGCCGTGTTCTTGGAGTAGTTGCCGAGCCAGCCGCTGAGAGTCGCGGTCCTGCCGATTGCGGCGGCAGGCAGCTTGATCGTCTGCTTTCCGATCGTTGCCTGCGCCTCCACCGCCGCCCGGGTCGTTCCACCGAAGAAGTAGTTCTTGCCCCGGTTCTTCGGCCCGGTAGACCTCGCCGAGAACCAACCGTTCGGGAAGGCGTACGAGGCTGCGCCGAACTCGCCCGCGACGTTCGTCCAGCCGGGCACCGCGCCGCTCGCGTCGACGGCGGTGATCCCAAGGCCGGCCTCCGCGCCGGGGTTCTTGATCAGGTTCTTTCCGCAGATCGCGCAGGCAGTGGTGCCCGCGGTCGCCGTCGCCGTCGCGAGGATGGTGGCGGCACCAAGCAGCCCGGCAGCGAGACACGCTGCGAGCGATCGCCTCTTCTTGCTCGTGTGGTTCATCGTGACCTCCGATTGATTCGCCGTGGTTGCGGGGGAGGATCCCGCGGAAGGGTTTAGCGCGGGTATAGGCCCGGCGGCTCGCCCTCAGAACGAATCGCCGTCTCGTGGAGCAGCGAGGTCGAGCGCTTCGTCGAGCGTCATCGACGAGCCGCGCCTCAGCGCGGCTTCGTGCCCGGCGGTGCCGAGCAGTCTCCGCGAGCGATCTTCGGTGACCTCGTCGAGGTGTCGTTCGAACGGCTTGAACTCGGCGCCCATCTGCGTCAGAACCGATCGGGCCGCCCCGAGCAGCATCGCTCCGCGCTCGCCGTCGTCGCTCGCGAGGTTCGTCGCCGCGAGCCCGAGCAAGGACCACGCGGTGTCCTCGTGGTCGCCCGTCATCCGGCACAGCATGAGGCTCTCGCCGAACCGACCGGCGGCGTCGGCGACGCGACCCAGCATCAAGTCGACCGCGCCGTTGTTGAAGAGGGAGCGGGCGACGTTCGTGGTGTCTCCTCGTGCACGGAGCAAGCCGAGGCTTTCCCGGAAGAGCGGCTCGGCGCGTTCATAGTCGCCGACGGTCAGCGCGAAGTCGCCGAGGTTGTTGATCGCAAGGGCAGCGATCCGTTCGTCCCCGGCGGTGCGCGCGCGCGTTACCGCTTCCTCCAGTGTCGACTCCGCGCGCTCGCGGTCGCCTGCCGCGAGCAGGATCGCTCCCAGGTTGCTCAACGCGTTGGCGACGAAGCGTGGATCGTCCTCCTCGCGGGCGGCAGCGAGGGCCTCGTCTGCGAAGCGGATCGACGCAGCATGGTCGCCCTGGAGCAGCCCGAAGGACGCCGCGGCTGTGAAGGCTCGTCGGCGCTGCGCCGGCGCTTGGTGGGCGGTCGCCGCGAGTGCGTGCTCGAGCCGCGCTCGCCCTTCGGCGAGGTGCCCGCGCACGTACCAATAGCGGCTGAGCGACACAGCCAGCGTCAGTTGCTGCTCGGCCGCGCCCGTCGAGTCGAGGTGGTCGAGCGCCGCCCGCAGATTGTCGTGCTCGGTCTCGAGGAGATCGAGCCACGCAGTCTGTTGATCCCGGCTCAGCTGGCTCTCCGCCTCGTTCGCGAGCCTGATGCACCATTCCGCGAGACGAGTACGCGCCCGGTCGGCGTCCGCCGAGTCGGCGGCGAGCAGCTCGGCCGCGTACTCGTGGATCGTCTCGAGCAACAAGAGTCGCGACCCGCTTTTCGTGAGCGTGCGCCGGACGAGGTGATGATCGATCAGCATCGAGAGCACGTCGAGGCGGGTTTCGCAGACAGCTTCCGCGGCCTCGACAGTCGCACCTGCCCGGGCCACCGACAGCCGGGCGAGCGCGTTCCGCTCGTCGTCGCTCAGGAGACCGACGCTCCAATCGATCGTCTCGCGGAGTGTCTGCTGTCGGGCCGGTAGGTCGTGAGGTCCGCCCGTCAGAACGGTCAGCCTCCGCTCGAGCCGCTCGAGCAGATCTCGAGGGGTCAGCGACCTGATCCGGGCGGCTGCGAGCTCGATCGCGAGCGGCAGGCCGTCGACGCGCCTGCAGATTTCGCGGACCACGCTCTCGTCCTGAGCCGTGACCTCGAAGTCGGATTGCAACGCCCGTGCCCGTTGCTCGAAGAGCTGGACGGCGGCATCGTCGTCGAGCGGCGAGACCGGGAAGACATACTCGCCGGTGAGGTGCAGAACCGCGCGGCTCGTCACCAGGAGGACCAGTCGAGGGGCGCGGGCGAGCAGCTCGACGAGAGCCGGCGTCGCCGAGCGCAGATGCTCCACGTTGTCGAGGACGAGGAGGAGCTCCCGGTTGCTCAGTGCCGCTGCGAGAGTGTCCAGTGGCGCCTGGCCGGGCGCTTCCGTGACCGCCATCGCACTCGCGATCGTCGGCAGGACCAGCGCAGGATCGCGTAGGGGCGCGAGCTCGACGATCACGGCGCCGTTGGCGAAGCTCGATGCAGCCTGCCGAGCCGCAGCGAACGCGAGGCGCGTCTTGCCGCTCCCTCCTGCTCCGGTGAGGACGAGCAGCCGCACGTCGCGAGACGAGAGGAGCGCAGCGAGGGCACCCAGATCGCGCTCGCGTCCTACAAGCGGGTTCGGCGGCACGGGGAGCACGCTCAGGGCGTCCACGGGCGTGACGCTCGACTCGAGCTCGGGATCCTGCCGGAGGATGCGGAGCTGCAGCGTTCGCAGCTCCGCACTCGGCTCGAGTCCGAGCTCCTCATCCAGGCGGCGCCGGAGCTCGAGATAGCGGTCGAGTGCTTCCGTTTGGCGGCCAGCCCGGTAGAGCGCCAGCATCGCGGCGCCCTGCAGGCGCTCGCGCAGGGGGTGTTCCCCAGCCATCGCGAGCGCCTCACCGAGCACCTCGTCGTTCCGGCCGAGTCGTGCCAGCGCTTCGAGCCGCAGCTCGAGCGCTGCGAGTCGCAGCTCTTCGAGCCTCTCGGCCTCGGATCGGGCGAAGTCTTCGTACATCACGTCGGCGTACGCCGGCCCTCGCCAGAGCGCGAGTGCGCGCTCGAGTTGCGAGAGCGCGAGCGACGGGTTCCCTTGCGCCGTCGACTCGACCGCGTCGTCCAGTAGACGTTCGAACCGGTCGGCATCGAGCGACACGTGCTCGGAGCGGAGCGCGTATCCGCTCGGACTGGTGACGAGCGCTTCTCTGCTCGGCAGCGCCTTGCGAACCTGAGAGACGTATACCTGCAACAGCTTTCGGGCCGACGCGGGCGGGCTCACGCCCCAGACCGCGTCGACGAGCGCATCGGCAGAGCACGCTCGACCGCGAGCGAGCGTCAACGCCGCGAGCAGCCGTCGATGTTTCGCGGCACGCAAGTCGACCGGTCCGTTCTCGCCGGCGACCTCGAGCGGCCCAAGAATGCGTAGCTCCATCGCGACCTGCCCATTCTCGCCGCTATACCGACACTAAGGCGGTTCTCGCGAACCTCCGGGCATGTCGTATGCCTTCGTTCAGGACATCGCGGCCACCTGGGAACAGTACGAGCACTTCGCCGCCGCGATCGCAGCCCGACCGGGAGGTCTCGTGATTCACGTCGCCGGCCCGACGGATGAGGGCTTCAGGATCATCGGTGTCTGGGAGAGCGAGGCTGCCTGGGAGCGCTTCGAGGCGGCGAGGCAGCGCGAGCACGCAGTCGCTCCGCCGACGCGGACCACGTTTCGCGCGCTCCATCCGAAGCACGTCGTCTACGGCCGCTTGCCCACCGCGGCGCCGACGCCGGACTGAAGGACTACTGCATGCCGGTGTCGAGATGGAAGTCGACGCGAGTGAACCGAGCTCGTCGCACGACCACTGTGCGCGGCGTCAGACCCGTCCCGATTGTTCGCGTCGCGGTCGTGACGACGTACCTGCCAAGCTTCAGGCCGACCCGATACTCGCCCTTCGGGCCCGTCGTTGTCCGCGCGACAACGTGGCCGTTCCGCTTGAAGACGAGCACGACGTTCGCGGCCGGGGCCTCGCACGGCTCATCGACTCGACAGACAGGGCTGGTCGGGCCACGCATGACGACGCCGCGGAGGCCGGACTTCCCGCTTGAGGACGCAGCCGGAGCCGCGATCGCCAAGCACCAGTGCGAGTAGCAGAACACGCACGATCCAGAGCGTAGCGTGCTTGCCCGGCAGACGTAGTTGATCCACGAAGCGCAACGGGTTAGGTTCGCCAGATCATTGGTTTTCACCTGGGGTCCGGACGCCGAGCCGAGGAACGAGGCCGCTCGGCCGACAACAGGAGGGAAGATGAGCAAACGAACGAGACGGCAGCTACAGCTGCTCGTCGGGCTGGGCGTCATCGCGACCGCGCTGGCCACCGCGCCGGGCGTGCTCGCGGCGCCGCAGCCGAGGATCACCACAACGGCTGCGTTCGACGTATCGCCGCCGCTGACGTTGCTCCGGCCGAGCAGCGGCCCGTTCGAGGCACCGACGGGAAACTTGCGCAGCGGCAACGCCCCGGTCACCGACAGCGACACCGGGCACGCGGGCGACGCGGCGATCCAGACCTCGGGCTTCGCTGCGAAGCAGTCCGCGGGCCCGCTCGTGAACTTCGAAGGCCTGAGTAACCAGGACAACTTCAACGTCTTCGGCTTCCGGGTCAACCCCCCGGATCCGGTCGGGGACATCGGCCCGAACCACTACGTCGAGATGATCAACCTCGTCTTCGGCGTCTACGACCGGGCCGGCAACCCGCTCCTCGCACCGGTGGACACGGGCTCGCTCTGGGCCGGGTTCCCGATCGAGGACTGCACCGACCCGTCGGGCGACCCGATCGTTCTCTACGACCAGCTGGCGGATCGCTGGCTGCTCAGCCAGTTCACGACGAGGGGCCTCGCCGATCCGACGCTGCCCTTCTACAACTGTGTCGCGATCTCGACGAGCGGCGATCCAACGGGCTCGTACTACCGCTACGCGTTCATCACGCAGCCGGACGAGGACGGCGGCTACTACTTCCCGGACTATCCGAAGTACGGCGTCTGGAGGGACTTCTACACCCTGACGACGCGCGACTTCGGATCGGTAGACGGTTACGGGATCAGCGTCTACGCACTCGAGAGTAAGCGGATGGTGCAGGGAAAGCCCGATGCCCGTGCGATCCAGTTCTTCCTCGACGTCGAGGCGGGGACGCCGCTCGAGGACGTCGGCGACGGGCTCCTGCCGGCGGACATCGACGGCGACAAGAAGCCGAGGGAGCACGACCCGGCGCCGATCTTCGGCACGCAGGACGACGGAGCGGGCTACGGGGCGACCGTCGACGCGCTCAACATCTACGACCTCGCAGTGAAGTGGTCGGCGACCCCGAAGGCCTCGCTCACAGGCCCGATCGAACTGCCGACGGCGCCGTTCGACTCGATCTTCCCGTGCGCACCCACGTCACGGGACTGCCTGCCTCAGCCGGGGATCGTGAACCCGGCGCAGTTCCTCGACATCCTCTCGTACCGGCAGCGGCCGACTCACCGGCTCGCCTACCGGAACTTCAACAAGTACGAGACGCTCGTGACGAACCAGTCCGTCGAGGCACTGCCGGGCATCGCCGGTGCCCGCTGGTACGAGGTGCGCCGTGTCAACGGCGTCTACTCGATCCATCAGCAGGGGACATACGCGCCGCCGGACGGCGTCCACCGCTGGATGGGCTCGGCCGCGATGGACAAGAACGGGAGCATCGCGCTCGGCTACAGCGTGGTCAACGGCGTCAACGTCTTCCCGGGCATTCGTTACACCGGCCGCGTCGCCGGCGATCCTGCTGGCCAGATGACGGTCGCCGAGGGGACGATCATCAACGGAAGCGGCGTCCAGACGACGACGAACTCCCGCTGGGGCGACTACACGTCGCTGAACGTCGACCCGGTCGACGACTGCACGTTCTGGTACGTGAACGAGTACTACACCGCCGCCGGACAGGCAAGCTCGCCCGCCGGCTGGCAAACGAGGATCGCGAGCTTCCGGCTTCCAGGCTGCAGCTAGCGACGACGCTGGTGCGGCGGCCTCGGGCTGAGGCCGCCGCACCTCCGCGTGTCGAGGGACGCGCTACCTGAGCACGCGGTCGAGCGCCGACCGCCACTCGGCCCGCCGGGCGGCGACGATGTCCCGGTCCGCCGACGGCTCGTAGACGGCTCCCGGCGGGAGCCTCGCCCGGATCGCAGCGTCGTCGGGCCACAGGCCGGTGGCGCGCCCCGCGAGAGCAGCGGCACCGAGCGCCGTCGTCTCTCGCTCCGCCGCCACCTCCACCGGGCAGCCGAGGAGATCGGCCTGGAACTGCATCAGGAAGCCGTTCGCGCTCGCGCCACCGTCGGCGCGCAGCACCTCGACACCGCCGGGCAGCACATCCAGCACATCCGCGACCTGGAACGCGATCGCCTCGAGTGCGGCGCGGACGAGGTGCGCGCGCGTCGTGCCGCGGGTGATGCCGCTGATCACGCCGCGCGCGTCCGCATCCCAGTGCGGCGAGCCGAGGCCGGCGAAAGCCGGGACGAACGAGACGCCGCCGGTCGAATCGACCGTCCGCGCGAGCAGCTCGCTCTCTGCGGCGTGGGCGAGGATGCCGAGCCCGTCACGCAGCCACTGGATCGCGGCGCCGCTGGCGAGGATCGCTCCCTCGAGCGCGTAGCCACCCGAAGCCGCGACCGTCTCGAGCAGCCCGGTCGGCGCGGTCCCGCGCTCTGCTCCCGCGTGCGCGAGCACGAAGCTGCCGGTGCCGTACGTCGCCTTGGCCTCGCCGCGGTCGAAGCAGCCGTGGCCGAAGAGCGCCGCCTGCTGGTCGCCGGCGATCCCCGCGATCGGCAGCGCGACGCCGAGCAGCTCCGCCTCGCCGACGATCTCGGACGAACGCACCAGTCGTGGCAGCAACACGCGCTCGACACCGAAGAGGTCGAGGAGCTCGTCCGACCAGTCGAGCGAGTCGAGGTCGAGGAGCATCGTCCGGGACGCGTTCGTCAGATCGGTGGCGTGGACACGGCCGCCGGTCAGCTTCCAGGCGACCCACGAGTCGACCGTCCCGAAGGCGAGCTCGGATCGAGGCAGGTCGGTTCGGGCGAGCAGCCACTCGAGCTTCGTCGCGGAGAAGTACGGGTCGGGGACGAGTCCCGTTCGCGCGCGCACGAGCTCGGCGGGCAGCTCGCGACAGCGCGCGGCCGTGCGCCGGTCCTGCCAGACGATCGCGGGAGCAACTGGCCTGCCGGTCGCTCGGTCCCAGAGGACGGTCGTCTCGCGCTGGTTCGCGATCCCGATCGCCTGGAGCTCGGCCGGGCGGACGCCGGCCGCCCGGACCGCAGCCTCGGCGGCCCCGAGCACGGAAGCCCAGAGCTCCTCCGGATCGTGCTCGACCCAACCGGGCTGCGGATAGTGCTGGGGGAACTCCCGATAGCCACGGCCGCGAACGCGAAGCTCGTCGTCGACCACGAGGCACGTCGTGCCGGTCGTCCCCTGATCGATCGCGAGGATCACGACGCCAGCAGCGACTCGACCCGGCGGCGCACCTCGTCCGAGTCGCGTCCGGTCACCGACAGCGTCGTCCGGCGGCGAAGGACGTCCTCCCCGGTCAGCGCCCACTCGCGCTCGCGCGCGTACAGCACCTGCGCCTCGACCTCCCAGGCCCCGGAGCCGAGCGGTTCGAGCGGGCCGGCGGCGATCACGTCCTTCGCAAGCGATCCGTACGTGCCCGCCAAATGCGACGCGAGGGACGGTTCGAGCTCTGGATGCCGCCGCCGCAGGGCATCGACCGCGACGTCGGGATCAGCGGCGCCGGGCAACGGCCGCGGACGGCGATCGATCCGGTGCAGCTCCAGCTCAGCGCGGAGCGCGTGCAGCACCACGAGCGCGATGCGCCGATAGGTCGTCAACTTCCCGCCAGCGATCGAGAGCATCCCGAGCGGGCCGATCGAGAGCGTCGTCTCCCGGTGCGCCCGCGCCGTGTCGGTCGCTCCCAGCGGCAGAACCCGAACCCCGGCGAAGCGGCCGCGGACGGCGCCGAGACCATCGGGCTCCAGAGCGAGCCCGGCCTCGTCGAGGATCTGCCTCTCCTCCGCTTCGGTGGGCTCGATCGTGCGGGCGTCGCCCTCGAACGCGGAGTCGGTCGTCCCGAGCAGCAGCCTCCCCGCCCAGGGCACCGCGAAGGCGACCCGGTGCCGGTCGATCGGGATCGTCAGCGCGGCGTCCCAGCCGCCATCGCGCTCGAGCACGAGGTGCGCGCCCCTGCTGAGGCTGACCGAGGTGCCCGCCCGGGCGGCCTCCAGCCGCCGGACCTCGTCGATCCACGGCCCTGCGGCATTCACGATCACGCGTGTGCCGACCTCCAGCGTCTCGCCCGTGAGCGTGTCGCGAACCTGAGCAACCGGACCTCGCGCGAGCCCGACCAGCTCGACTCGGTTCAGCACGACGGCGCCGGAGTCGGCGGCGCCGCGCAGATTCGCCAGGCAGAGCCGCGCATCGTCGGTCTGCGAGTCGGGATAGAGGCCGGCGGCGCGGAGGCCGTCGAGCCGCAGCGACGGGACGAGCTTCGAGGCGGCCGCGGGGACGATCATGCGGCCGCGCTCGGAGACGGCGCCCGTCAGACCCGCGTACGACCAGAGCGCGCCGCGGATCGGGATCCTTCCGTACGGGCCGCCGCGATAGACCGGAAGGACGAAGTTGAGCGGCCGCACGAGATGCGGAGCAACGAACCGGGTGAGCGCTCGCACCTCGGCCTGCGCCTCGCGGACGAGGCTGAAATGGCCGAGCCGCAGGTAGCGCAGGCCGCCGTGGATGAGCTTCGACGACGCACTCGACGTGCCCGAGGCGAAATCGTCGCGCTCGACGAGAGCGACCCGGAACCCGTGCCGGGACGCCACCTCGGCGATGCCCGCGCCGATGATCCCGCCACCGACGACGAACAGATCGAACCGTTCGCTCCGCAGGCGCTCGAGGGCGAGCGAGCGCCCTGTCAGCGAGGTGCCGTCGGAGCACACCGCTCCGACGATACAGCCCTCCCGCCTGCGTCCGACCCCTTCACGAGAACCCGGCCGGCGCGCGCCATGTCCCTCGGCTCCTCGCGGTACCAGCGGCCGTCCTCCAGCCTCAACGTCACGCTCACGTCGCCGGTGGCCGCGATGCCGTCCGGCGGAGCAGCCAAGCGAGAACGAGGCTGGTGACGAATGCGTAGAGAAGCGTGCCGCTGGCGCCGAAGTTCGTGAAGCGCTCGTCGACGTTGCCCGTGATCACGTACGAGGTCACCAGCCAGGCAAGTGCCCAGGCGGGCGGATTGGCTGCCGCCCACCATCCCGACCCGGATAGACCCTGCCGTGCGAGCACCAGCGCCTGCGTCCCTCCCACACCCAGCCCCGTGATCGCGCCCATGAGGACGAGGTCGCCTCGATCGATGCCGTAGTCGACCGCCGCCGCGCCGACGGCGAGGCCGACGGCCATCCCGACACTGGCCGCGGCGATCCAGACCCACGGGACGACCTGTCTCAGCGCGAGCCACTGTGCAGCCCCGATCACGGCGCCCGCGATCAGTCCGCCGGCGAGCGCCGGGCCGACGGAGTCGACCGGGCCGACGATCACGTTCGCGATGTAGCCGCCGATCGGAAACCCGAGGAGGCTGGCGAGCGGCCACGCCCAGAGCCGGGAGGTCATGGTGCTCCTTGTACCAGTGGCGGCCTCGTCGCGGGCACACTGCACCAGCAGATGTCACATTCCTGATCCCGGCGGTGCTGTAGAGACATGGACCTGATTCGGCACAGAGGAGCGACGGCCGCGGCCGTCCTGGCGGCGCCCGGCGCGCTCGGGCGAACCGCGGAACGACGGGACGAGAGGAAGGAGAGCATGGCGGGGTCGGGAGCGGGCGGTGCCGAGCGCGCCGACATGGACGCGGTCTTCCGCCGCGACTACCAGCGCGTCGTCGGCGTGGCCGCCCGGGTGCTGGGCTCGCGGGAGCAGGCCGAGGACGTCGCCCAGGAGGTGTTCCTCTCCTTCGGCCGCTCGTCGGTGCCGGCAGGCGAGGCCCGCGGCTGGCTCTTCGTGGCCGCCGCCCACACCGCCCTGAACCTGCTCCGTTCCGGTCGCCGCCGCGCCTCGCGGGAGGAGATCGCCGCCGCCGCGGACGGAGCCGTCGGCTCCGACGTGGTCGAGGCGGTCGTGACGCTCGAGGAGCGCAGTCGCGTGCGGGCGGCGCTCGCCGGGCTGCCCCGCAAGCAGGCCGCAGCCCTCGTGCTGCGGCACAGCGGCCTGAGCTACGCCGACGTCGCCGCGGCGCTCGAACTGTCCCCCGGCAGCGTCGGCACCACCGTACGCCGCGCCGAATCCGCGCTGCGGAAGGAGTTGAACCGTCATGCGTCATCCGAGTGAAGGCGTGCTGCGCCGACTGCTCGACGAGCCGGCCGGAGTGGCCGACGCCGACCGCCGGCATGTCGCCGGCTGCCCGCAGTGTCTCGGTGGGCTGGCCGCGGTGCGCGAGGACGCCGCCCTCGTCGACGCGGCGCTGGCGACCGAGGGCGGCCAGGACGTCGACGTCGCCGCCGCGTGGCGGCGCCTGTCGACGGCTGCGCAGGCCGAGGGACAGCGGGCGGCGGCCCCGTCCCCTACCGGTCGATCGCGTGGGGCGTTGCGCCATCCTCTGGTCGCGGCCCTCGCCGTCGCCGTCGTGCTGACCGGCGCCAGCGTCGCCGCCGCCAACGAGTGGCTCCAGATCTTCCGGACGGAGGAGATCGCTCCGCTCAGCCTCCGCACCGCCGATCTCGTCGCCCTGCCCGACCTGAGCGCGTACGGCGTTCTCGACGTCACCCGCGAGGCCGATGTGCATGTCGTCCGCGACGCAGCGGTCGCAGCGACCGAGACCGGGCTCGACGTCCCGAACGTGGCCACCCTGCCCCGCGGGGTCGGCGGTGACCCGGTCTACCAGGTCGGCAACGAGGTGAGCGCTACCTTCACCTTCTCGACCGACCGCGCCGCCAGGGCCGCCGCCGAGGCCGGCACGACCTTGCGGCAGCCTCCGCCGGGCCTGGACGGGAGTCAGGTGCGTCTGCTCGCCGGCCCGGGCGTGGCTCAGATCTGGGCTTCGTCCGCCGGGGTCCCCGCCCTCTTCGTGGGCCGCGCCGTGGCGCCGACCGCCTTCTCCTCCGGCGTCGCCTTCGAGACGCTGCGCGACTACGTCCTGTCGCTCCCCGGCCTGCCCGACGACGTCGCGTCGCAACTGCGCACGTTCAACGCGGACGGCTCCACCCTGCCGCTCCCCGTGCCCGCCGATCAGATCACGACGTCGTCGGCGCAGGTGAACGGAGTCCCGGCCACCGTGCTCGTCACCCGCGACCGGACGCTCGCGGCGGTCGTCTGGGTGGACGACGGCGTCGTGACCGCGGTGGCGGGCTCGCTGGACGACGACGAGGTCCTGTCGATCGCCGAGGATCTGCGCTGAGCGCAGCCGCCGGTCCCGTCGTCGTCGAGAGCGACGCCGCGCTGCGGGAGGCGGCGAGCCTGCTCGCCGGCCTGCCCCAGGCGCCCGCCGTCTGGTGCTCGGGCCTGCGCAAGCGGTACGGCCGGCGACCTGCGGTCGACAACGTGTCGCTGGAGGTGGGCCGCGGCGAGGTGGTCGGGCTGCTCGGCCCGAACGGGGCCGGGAAGACGACCGTGATCAAGATCCTCCTCGGCCTCGTCCGCCCCGATGCGGGGGAGGTGATGCTCCTCGGACGGCCAGCGGCCGATCCGGCCTCGCGCGGCCGCGTCGGCTACCTGCCGGAGCTCTTCCGCTACCAGCCGTGGCTGAGCGCGACCGAGGTGCTGACCCTCCACGTCCGTCTGGCGGGCGTCGACGTGCCCCGGCAGGAGCAGCGCGACTGCCTGACGCTCGTGGGCCTGGCCGAGCGCGCCGGCGATCGTGTGGGCGGCTTCTCGAAGGGGATGCAACAACGCCTGGGGCTGGCGGTCGCCCTCGTGGCCCGGCCGGAGGTCGTCGTCCTGGACGAGCCGACCAGCGCCCTGGATCCGCTCGGCCGCGCCGACGTCCGCGACATCGTGCTGGAGCTGAAGTCGCGCCGCGTCGCGGTCCTGCTCAACTCCCACCTGATCGGCGAGGTCGAGCGGGTCTGCGACCGGGTGGTCATCCTCGACCGGGGTCGGGTCGCGGCGTCGGGGACGCTGGCCGAGCTGCTCGGCCAGCGCGAGCTTCGGCTCCAGCTGAGCGACCTCTCTCCCGCAGCCGAAGCGCGGCTGGCCAGGACGGGAGATGTCGATCGCGCGGGCGACTGGTTCACGCTGGCACTGCCGGCCGACGTCGACGAGAACGCCGTTCCCGACCTGGTGCGCGACCTGGTCGCGCTGGGCGCACGGGTGCACGCGGTCGAGTCCGCTCGGATCAGCCTCGAGGAGCGCCTCCTCGGGATCCTGCGCGCAGGCCATGGAGACGACCTGTGAGGACAGCCCGGACGGTCGCGACCATGGCCGCGCTCACCCTGCGCGAGGCGTCGCGCCGGCGCGTGCTGCTGGCCCTCGCCGGGCTGACTATCGCGCTGCTCCTCCTGAGCGGCTGGGGGTTCTCGCGGCTGGCGGCGGAGTCGGACCTCGGGACGCTCACGAGCGGCGAGTCCCGGCTGGTGGCGTCGCAGCTGCTCAACCTCGTGATGTTCGGCCTCAGCCTGATCGCAGCCCTGGGAACCGCGTTCCTCGCCGGGCCCACGGTGGCCGGCGAGACGGAATCGGGGATTGCGCTGTCGGTGCTCGCCCGGCCGGTCCGTCGTTCCGCGGTCCTGCTGGGCAAGTGGCTCGGGCTCGTGGCGTTCGGGAGCGGCTTCGTCGTCCTCGCGGGCCTCACCCAGTGCGTCGTCGTCTGGGCGACGGTGGGCTACTGGCCGCCACAGCCGGCGGCCGGCCTCGCGCTGCTCGCGGCGCAGACGACCGTGCTGCTCACGCTCGCGCTGCTGCTGTCGACGGCGATCTCGCCGATGGCGTCGGGAGTGGTCGCGGTCGGTCTCTTCGGCGCGACCTGGATCGCCGGTGTGGTGGGTGGCATCGGCGACGCGCTCGGCAAGGATGGCCTCGCGAACGCCGGCACCGTCTCGCGGATGCTGCTGCCCACCGATGGGCTGTGGCGCGGGGCCATGCACGCATTCCAGGACCCGGCCGCGCTGGCGCAGTTCGGCCCCGAGCTGGACGGCTTTCCGTTCCTGAGCCAGTCGTCGCTGACGGCCGCCTACCTCGCGTGGGCCGCGGTCTGGGTGGCGATGGTCTGGGGGCTGGCGGCGGCGTCCTTCGTCCGCAAGGATCTGTGACCGCGCTGGCCGGCATCGGGCTCTCCGCCCTTATCTGATCTTTACCCCGCGTGGTCTAGTCTGGCCGCGATGCGCCGCACGCTCGTCCTGCTCCTCGTGCTCTCGTCGCTCGCGCTTGCCGGGGAGGCCGCCGCCGCCGAGGTGATCGTGCCGGACGACGCGGGCCGGCCGATCAAGTTCGACGTCCGCGTCGAGGGAGTCGACATCGAGTGGTACGCGGCCCTGTTGCGCGCCGCACCGCACGGTGACGAGATCACGACGGTGCGCATCGATCTCGTCAGCCGGGACGAGCTGCGCGCGACGTGCGGCCGCAACGCCGCCGGGTGCTACGGCAGAAACGTGATCGTCGTCCCGGCGGAGCAGAGCGACTCCAATGCCCACACACTCGTGCACGAGTACGGCCATCATCTCGACCGCTCGATCCCGGTGGAGGGAACCGCCGAGCCGAACGGGACGAGCACGTGGTGGCGCGCCCGCGGCATGGCCGCACTCGTCAGGATCGGCAGTGTCGCCCGCAGCTACGTGATCGGCTGGAGCCGCAGCATCGCGGAGATCTTCGCCGAGGACTACGCCCAACTGGCCCTCCCGGGGAGCCCCTTCGCGATCGAGTGGCTCGAGCCGCCGAACGAGACGGTGCTGGCTTCGATCAGGGGCGACCTCGGCCTCGGCCCGATCCCGGAGATCGTGACGCCGCCCACGCCTGTGCTGAAGCCGTTGACGCGAACCCGCAGCGGCAACCTCGCGCCCAAGCAGCGCTCCTCGATCCCCTTCGGCCTCCTCGGCCCCGGTCGTCACGTCGTCGCGACGGCGACGATCACCGGACCGCGCGAGAAGAGG
The DNA here is from genome assembly GCA_963789355.1 of uncultured Gaiellaceae bacterium. Taxonomy (GTDB): domain Bacteria; phylum Actinomycetota; class Thermoleophilia; order Gaiellales; family Gaiellaceae; genus Gaiellasilicea. Next base: position 296,694 of record CAWBKK010000002.1, on the reverse strand, counting down.
GCACGAGCGACGCTGGAGATCCGCTGCGACGGGGAGCGTGTGGCGCGGAAGCTGATCGGCACCGGCAAGACGAGCGCAACGATCGACCGCCCCAGCCTCGGTCCGGGCGACTGCACCGCGACGCTCACGAGCACGAGCACCTCGAAGCGCCGGTTCACGCTCCTGGTGAAGGCGACAGTCGACCTCGGGAGCTAGCTAGGCCAACCGCTTCTCGAGCATCGCCGCGAGCCGCGTCAGCGGGAACGAGATCAGGAAGAAGAGGATCATCACGCCCGCGAAGATCTCGAAGGCGTGGATCTCGCCGATCCCGATCGGCTCCGGGAAGGACAGGCGCTCGTTCTGCGACTTGGCGGCCTGCAGGATCTCGACGCCGCCGATCGTCTGCGCGAGCGTCGAGTTCTGGATGATGTTGACGAGCAGGCCGACGAACGGCGGCAGCAGCCGGCGCAGCGCCTGGGGCAGGATCACGAAGCCGTGCCGGCCGACCCAGCCGAAGCCGAGCGCAGCTGCCGCCTCGTGCTGCTCGCGCGGGATCGACTGGACGGCCCCGCGCGTGGCCTCGGCGACCTGGGCGCTCCCCCAGAGGACGAGCGCGATCGCGGCGCTCGTCAGCGGGGCGAACCTGAACGAGGCCGAGATCTCGGGCAGGCCGAAGTGGACGATGAAGACGGTGACGAGGATCGGCAGCCCGCGCAGGACCTCGATGTAGAGGCGGATCGCGGACCGGAGCGGCCAGAACTTGATCGTGATCAGCGTTCCCAGGATGACGCCCACGACCGCGCTCCCCACCACCGCGATCGCGGACACGCGCAGGGTCGCGGGCAGCCCCACCTCGAGGATGTACCGCGCGACGGGCTCGACCCAGTGGGGCACGATTACCTCCCCTCCGGAAGCGCGAGGCGCGACTCGAGCAGGCGGATCGCCGCCGAGAGCGACCAGACGAGCGTCAGGTAGACGACGGCCAGGACGGTGAGCGCCTCGAGCGTCTCCAGCGACTGCGCGCTGATGTTGAGCGCAGTGGTCGTCAGCTCGCTGTAGGCGATCACGTACATCAGCGACGTGTTCTTGATGACGGAGATGTAGGTGTTGATCGACGAGGGAAGCGCGATCCGGCCGCCGATCGGCAGCGTCACGTTCAGAAACGTCTCCCGCGGCCCGAACCCGAGCGCCTGGGCCGCCTCCCGGTAGCGGTAGGGCACCGCCTCGAAGCCGGCGCGGAAGTTCTCGCTGTTGAAGGCGCCGCCCCAGATCATCACAGAGAGCCACGCCACGGTGAACTGGTTCAAGGTGATCCCGAACTGCGGCAGCGCGAAGAAGATCAGGAAGATCTGGACGAGAATCGGGGTGTTTCGGACGAGCTCGACGTAGACCGCCGTCAGCTGGCTGACGACGGGGATGCGGTGCGCGCGGGCCGCGCCGAGCACGGCTCCGATCACGAGGGCGCCGACGATCGCGATCGCCGACACCTTGAGCGTGTTGAAGAGCCCGTCCAGCAGCTCCTCCCAGTTCTCGGAGACGAACCCCCAGAGGTCGTAGGTGATGGCGAGAATCATTCGGGAGAGAAAGGAGCGGCCGCGCGCGCCGCGGCCGCTCCTTCGATCGACTCAGTCGGCTACGGGCAGACCGTGTCCACGCTTGGCAACGAGGCCGAGCGATACGCGAACGTGTTGTTCGGCCGCAGGATGTTCTTCGAGAACGCGTTGACGAACCGCGGGGCGACGTTGTTCCTGATGATCGGCATGAACAGGTCCTTCTGCTTCATCAGGTTGAGTCGCGCGTCGACCCAGCGCTTCAGCTGGACGTTGCCCTGCTTGATCCCGATCCCGTACGGTGACTCGAGGAACAGGTCATCCGTCAGCTTTGCGTTCGGGTCGGTCGCCGCCTGGAGCGCGAGCGACGTGTCGTCGAACATGACCGCGTCCGCGCGTCCCTGGTTGAACGCGATCACCGCGGCGGTGACGCTCTCGACCGCGAGCACCTGGGTGTTCGAGAAGCAGCGCCGCATCCAACGGTCGTAGATCGAGCCCGGCGTCGTCGACACCGTGCGGCCGCGGATGTCGGCCAGCGACTGGATCGGCGAGTTGTTCTTGACCAGCAGCCGGCCGGTCGCCTTGTAGTACGCGCGGGAGAAGTCGATCCGCGTGTCCCGGTCGGCGGAGTAGGAGAACGTCGAGATGACGAGGTCGACCCGGCCGCCGGTCAGCAGCGGTTCTCGGACAGCGGTCGGGGCGCAGACGAACGTGAGGCGCTGCTCGCGGCCGAAGGCGTAGCGGGCGAACCACTTCGCGATCTCCACGTCGACGCCTGCGTTCTTGCCCCGGACGTCCAGGTAGCCGAAGGGCGGCGTATCGCACTTGACCCCGACGATGAACCGCTTCCGTGCCGCGATCTCGGCGGGCAGCTTCGGCAGCGGCGCCGCCGCCTCCGCTCTGACCGTGCCCGTCGTGGCGCTGGGCTGTGCGAATCCGATCGTGGCACTGAAGACCGCCACGACGGCGACCCCCGCCGTCGCCAGGAGAATCCTTTTCATGCACGTGCTCCTTCCTCGTCGGTGACTGACAACTCTTCGAGCGAGCCTGCAAGCTGAAGCGAGCGGCGCAGGAACCGCCGCGTCCGCTCTTCCTGGGGACGATCGAGCACATCGGCCGGCAGGCCGTGCTCGACGATGCGCCCCTCGTCCATGAAGACGATCCGGTCCCCCACTTCGCGCGCGAACTGCATCTCGTGCGTGACGACGAGCATCGTCATCCCCTCGCGCGCCAGGTCGCGCATCACGATCAGCACCTCGCCGACGAGCTCCGGATCGAGTGCGGAGGTGACCTCGTCGAAGAGCATCACATGCGGCTCCATCATCAGCGCGCGTGCGATCGCGACCCGCTGTTGCTGCCCGCCGGAGAGCTGGTGCGGATGCTGGTCGGCCTTTTCGGAGAGGCCGACGCGCGCCAGCAGCTCACGCGCGCGCGCCTCCGCATCGCCACGCGGCTGGCGCCTGATCCGGCGCGCCGCGAGCGTCAGGTTGTTCATCACGGTCAGGTGTGGAAAGAGGTTGAACTGCTGAAAGACCATGCCGATCCGCTGCCGCGTCGCCGACAGGTCGGCGCCCTTGCGCGTGATCTCCTCGCCCTCGAAGTAGATCCGGCCGGCGTTCAGCGGCTCGAGCAGGTTGACGCAGCGCAGCAGCGTGCTCTTGCCGCTGCCGCTCGGGCCGATGATCGTCAGCACCTCGCCGGACGGAACCTCGAGGTCGATCCCACGCAGCACCTCGTTGTCACCGAAGCTCTTGTGAACGCCCTCGAGCCGGACGACGGGATCCCCCGTCGTCCCGAGGGCAGCATTGTGAGCCGTCGTCGCCACGCCGCAACAGTACAACGGGTCACCCGAAAGAGGGAGACCCGAAAGGCGGAATCGCACGATGATCCAGCTGGTGGGTTCTGCGGCGTACCCCCGCGGCGGCCTCCCCCGGCATATGGACGAATCAGTTCGCACAGCATCCGATCTCGGCGCGCGGCGCATGCGGCTCGTCGCAGCCGACGCTGCTCCCGGCGCGACGCCCTCGGCCGACTCGTATCGCCGGCTCGCCGACGTCTTCCACGATCTGCTCTCGGAGCAGAGCCTCGACTCGCTGCTCGTCCGGATCGCCGACACGCTCGCCGAGATCGTCCCCTACGAGGCGCTGCACATCTACGAGGCAGACGAGTCGAAACGCCATCTGGTCCCGGTCCTCGTCCGCAGCGACTACGCCGACGAGATCCTGAACGACACCTTCCCGTTCGGGGTCGGAATCACGGGTTGGGCGGTCGAGCACCGCGAGCCCGTGCTCTCGAATCAGGCTCACCTCGATCCCCGGGTCGCCTTCGTTCCGGGAACGCCCGTCGATCCGGAAGCGCTGATCGTCGTCCCGCTGATCGCCCGCGGCGTCCTCAAGGGGTCGCTGAACGTCTACCGGATCGGCGAGCACGCGGCGTTCAGCGAGGTCGAGTTCGAGCTCGCGCAGCGGCTCGGCGACGCGGCGGCGCTCGCGCTCGACAACGCCCACATCCGCGCCCGCCTCGAGCGCGAGGCGCAGACCGATTCCCTCACCGGCCTCTACAACCACCGCTACTTCCACGAGCGCCTCCGCCGCGAGCTGCTGCGCGCGTCGGCCGAGCACGAGAACGTCGCCGTCGTGATGATCGACATCGACGACTTCAAGAAGGTCAACGACGTCTTCGGGCATGCCGTCGGCGACGACGTGCTGGCGGAGCTCGCGAACCACCTGCGCGCCACCGTCCGCACCGGGGACGTCGTCTGCCGGATCGGCGGCGAGGAGTTCGCGATCATCGTCCCGAGAAGCCGCGCCGAGCGCACGATTGCGCTCGCCGAGCGGCTGGCCGACCGGCTGGACGCGATCGAGCTCGACCTGACCGGCAGGATCGCTCTCTCGATCGGAATCGCCCAGGGCCCGGAGCACGCGGCCAATCCACGCGAGCTCGTGGCGTGTGCCGAGGCGGCGATGATGACGGCGAAGGCGCGCGGAAAGCATCAGGTCGTCTTCTTCGACGACTCCGACACGGAACGCCCGAACGACGGGGTCGCTCGCGGCGAGGACATCCGCTCGATCGCACACCTGAAGATGCTCCAGTCGCTCGCCGGCAAGCTCAACCGCTCGAACGACGTCCGCGAGATCGGGATGGCGATCGCGAACGAGCTGCGCCAGCTGATCGACTACCACAACTGCCGCATCTTCATCCGCGACGGCCAGGAGTTGACCCCGATCGCCTTCCAGGGCGACCTGACCGCACCCGACCGGACGGTCGCCCAGGTCTTCCGAACTCGGGTCGGGGAAGGGCTGACCGGCCATGTGGTCGAGACCGGGGAGCCGCTGCTGCTCGACGACGCCTCCAAGTGCGAGCACGCAGTCGAGATCGAGGGCACGGCAAGGATCGAGGAGTCGATCATCGCCGTGCCGCTCCACTACGGCTCCCGGGTGACCGGCGCGATCGTCGTCTCGAAGCTCGGCCTCGACCAGTTCGACGAGGACGACCTGCGCCTGCTCGAGGTGCTCGCCGGCCACGCCGCGGTGGCGCTCGAGAACGCGCGCCTGTACGAGGCGCAGCGGCGTGAGGCCGAGAGCGCGAAGGCGCTGCTCGAGTTCGGTCGCGACCTGGCTGCGGCGGAAGGCCTCGAGCGTGTGCTCGAACGGGTCGTCGAGGGTGCCGCGCAGCTGATCTCGGCCCCGCACGCCTCGCTCTGGCTGCAGGAGTCGGGCGGCGGGGACGTCGTCGTCCGTGCCGCAGTAGGAGGCGCGGCATCCGCGTCGGTCCTCGGCGAGCGGGTCACCACAGGCATGCTCACCGACGAGCTCGAGCCGTTCGTCCTCTCGAATCCACCATCTGTCGTGGCGCCGTTCGTGGTCGAGGGCCGTTGGGGCGCGATCGCGGTCGCGGCGGATCCCGAGGTCGAGTACGGAAGCCGAGAGCTGGATCTCCTCGGTGGCCTCGCGCATCAGGCGAAGCTCGCGATCGCGAACGCCTCCAGCTTCGAAGGACTCGAGCGGACGTTCCTCTCGACCGTGGAGGCGCTCGCGAACGCGCTCGAGGCGCGCGACGAGTACACGTCCTCACATGCGCGCTGGATCACCGACACCGCGATCCGCGTCGGGCGGGAGCTCGGGCTCGACGGGGAGACGCTGAAGCGGCTCGAGCTCGGAGCGCTCTTCCACGACATCGGCAAGATCGGGATCCCGAACTCGGTGCTGTTGAAGGTCGGTCCGCTGACGGAGGAGGAGCGGGAGCTGATCGAGACGCACCCCGAGCTGGGCGCAAGGATCATCGCTCCGATCGACCAGCTGCAGGACGTGTGCGGGATCGTGCGGGCCTGTCACGAGCGCTGGGACGGCGCCGGGTACCCCGATGGGAAGGCCGGCGAGAGGATTCCCCTCGAGGCGCGGATCATCTTCGCGTGCGACGCGTTCCACGCGATGACGACCGACCGGCCCTACCGCAACGCCCTCGAGCCGGAGCACGCGCTGCGAGAGCTCGAGCAGGCCGCCGGCACCCAGTTCGACCCGCGCGTCATCGAGGTCTGCCTGCGCGTGCTCCAGCACGCCCCACCGCCCGCGTAGCCGACGGCGCCGGTCTATTCGGCTCGGGCGACGGGACGCTCACCCGCGCCAGCGTAAGACAGCCGAGGGGCTTGACGGTCGAGGAGAATCGCGCTGGATGCCTACTCGGATGACGCATGGCGATCGATGAAGTGCAGGCGAAAGGCCTCGAGTATCTGGCTCTGGCAACGGAGCTTCTGCAGCGCGCTCGCCTGGCGGACGCGGACGCAGGGCTGTGGGAGGCGGCAGACCTGCAGTGGTGGTGGCGGACACCGCGCCGCTCGGACGCGATCGACCAGCTCTTCTGGATCGACGACGAAGGACCTGTTGCCGGCGACCAGACCGCACCCGATGCGAGTGCGAAACGGCGAACAGGTCGAGGCCCGTCTCGACCAGTGCTCGCTCTACGACCCGGCACTGGACCTCGCCGCTGAAACTGCTGACGGTCAGGTCGGCGGTTACGCGCTCTTCTGGTTCGATCCCGTGACTCAGGTCGGTCTGTTGGAGCCGATGAGAGTCGAGGATCGGTTCCAGCGGCGCGGCTTGGCCCGCGCCATGCTGGCTGCGGGTCTCGATCGGCTGGCAGCGCGCGGAGCCCGCCGCCTCAAGGTCAGCTACGCCACCGACGCGGCCCGTGCGCTCTACGTCGGCGCGGGCTTCCGGGCGACGTCCACCAGCACGTCGTATGGCTGGAAGAGACGGCCTGTGACAAGGTGAGGTGGCTTTGGCGAAGCTACGGCTCGACATCTCGATCTCGCTGGACGGCTACGTCGCGGGGCCGAACCCGAGCGACGAGAACCCGCTCGGGATCGGCGGCGAGCGACTACACGGGTGGGCGCTGGGGCTCGAGGCGTGGCGCAAGCCCCATGGGCTGGAGGGTGGCGAGGTCAACGAATCCACCCAGGTGATGGAGGAGTCGCAGGCAGATCTGGGCGCGACGGTGATGGGCAGGAACATGTTCGGCGGCGAAGGATCATGGGGCGCGAAACCGTGGGAGGGCTGGTGGGGCGACGAGCCGCCGTTCCACATGCCGGTCTTCGTCCTCACCCACCACGAACGCGAGCCGCTCGTCAAGGAAGGCGGCACGACCTTCACCTTCGTCACGGACGGGATCGAGTCGGCGTTCGCGCACGCGAAAGAGGCTGCCGGTGGCAAGGACATCGCTCTGGCGGGCGGAGCGGACGTTGCCCAGCAGTTCCTGCGAGCGGGGCTCGTCGACGAGATGCAGCTGCACGTCCCGCCGGTGCTCCTTGGAGGCGGCACGCGGCTGCTCGACAACCTCGAAGGCGCGAACCTCGAGCTCGAGTGCATTCGCGTGCTTGCCGCCCCGGGGGTGACCCACCTCAAGTACCGGATCGGGACGTGACCGGACCGTTCCGGGGCGTCAGCCGATCCGCTGCGCCAGCTCGACGATGATCCCCTCCGGGCCGCGGACGTAGCAGAGCCGATAGATGTCTTCGTAGTTCTCCACCTCGCCCACGAGCTCACCGCCGCGCGCTCGCACGCTGGCGACGGCGGCGTCGATGTCGTCGACTGCGAAGAGGACATGGCGGATCCCCAGGGTGTTCGCCGGCGCGTGTCCGTCGCCCTCCCGAACCGAGGGGGAGTGGAACTTCACCAGCTCGAGCCGACCGTGGCCGTCCGGGGTCTCCACGATCGCGTACTCCACCCGGACGCCCTCGAGCCCGACCACGCGGTCGACCCAACCGCCCTCGACCTGCCCCTCTCCCTGCAGCGTGAGTCCGAGCTCGACGAAGAACGCCGTCGCGGCCTCGAGGTCGTCGACCACGATGCCCACGTGATCCAGGCGTTGGATCGTCATGCGCTCGACGGTAGCGGAGTGACGGGCCTCGGCCTAGCCGCGCTCCGCCAGGAGGAGCGATTCCCTGCGGTAGACGTCCTCCCATATGCCCGCGGGCGGCTCGAACGACGACAGGTCGCCGCGCACCGCGACCGCGACGAGCACCTCGCCGCCGCGGAGGAACGCGCAGACGTCCTCGCCCGCGTCGACCGGCCCGTAGACGCCCGCGAACGCCTCCGGCTTGCGCGCGCGGAGAGCGAGCGTACGGCGGATCAGGTCGAGCTTCGCCGGCGGCTCGTCCGAGCCGAGCAGCCGGCGGCGCAGCTCCCAGTCGACCGGGCGGCGATTGTCCGGGTCGACGAGCGCGAGAAACGGCAACTCATCGCCCTGATAGATGTCGGCCACGCCCGGTACGGTCAGCTTTAGCAGGGTCATTGCGAGCGCGATCTGGCGTGCCCGCCCCTCGAGCGCCTCGGCGTAGGCGGCAACACCGGCGTCGGCGAGCAGGGAGACGGCGAACGCCTTTGCTCCGGCCTCCCACTCGTGATTCTGCTCGACCCAGCTCGTGCTCACCTTCGCCTCGCGGAGCGCCTTCTCGAGGTACTGCTCGATCCGCTCGGGCGTCGCGGGCCAGACAGCTACGACCGTCTGCAGGATCAGATACGCCTCGTTGGGATCGCGCCAGCCGCCGAGGCGCGGCCGGACGAGCGCTTCCCAGCCATCAGGGTCCGAGGTGATCGCGGCGAGGCGGGCACGCGCGTCGCCGGATCGCTTCGTGTCGTGCGTGGTCGTCGCGAGCAGGCCGCCCGGCGGCCGGACGCCGTTGGCCGCATGAAAGTCGGCGACCGAGAGCGAGAACCGGGCCGGGTCGCCGCCGACCTCGTTCAGCGCCACGAACCGGTTCCAGCGGTAGAACGCCGTGTCCTCCACCCCCTTCGCGTGCACGGGCGGCGTCGTCTGCTGGAAGCGGACGACGAACGCGTCGTGGCCGCGCTCGTCCAGCAGGAGGACCCGCTCCAGCTCGTCTGGCAGGTGCGCCTCCTCGATCGCCGCTCGATCCTCGTCGGCCACGAGGCCCGCGTCGGGGTCGACGTAGGTGCGATAGACGTGGAAGGAGGCGAGCGCTCGCTCGAGATCGGCGTCGAAGGGGAGCTTCGCGGCCAACTGCGCCGCCTCCTCGGCGAAGGTCGACGACGCCTGCTCGAGCTTCGCCGCGGCGGCGACGTCCGCGAACGAGCGCCGCTCCCCGGTCAGCTCCTCGTACAGCTGCGTCAGCGGCGCCTCGGCCACGGGATCGACGAAGAGGGCCGTGACGTCGTTGAGGAACTCGTACCCGGTCGTCCCCTCGACCGGCCACTCTCGCCGCAGCCGCTCGCCGGGCTCGAGGATCTTCTCGACCCAGACGCGCTCGATCCCCGACTCGCACAGCCGCTCGAGGTAGCGGCGCGGGTTCGCAAGCCCGTCCGGATGGTCGACCCGCACGCCGTCGACGAGGCCGTCCCGCGCCAGCTCGATCAGCTTCTGATGGGTGACCTCCCAGACCTCGGGATCCTCCATCCGCACGCCGGCGAGCCCGCCGACGTCGAAGAAACGGCGGTGGACCCCGGTGCGCCAGTCGAGGTCGAAGAACTTCGCCCGCCAGAGCGGGTCGCGCCAGAAGGGGTTCTCGTCCGTCGCCGCCATGTGGTTGGGGACGATGTCGAGCACGATCCCGAGACCGGCTTCCTGCGCCGCCGAGCAGAGCGCCCGCAGCTCCTCCTCGCCGCCGAGATCCTCGGAGACCCGGGTCGGATCGACGACGTCGTAGCCGTGCGTCGACCCGTGCCGGGCCTGGAGCGACGGCGAGAGATACAGGTGCGAGACGCCGAGCTCGGCGAGGTAGGGGACGAGCTCGCGCGCCTCCCGGAAGCCGAGCTCCGGCCCCAGCTGGAGCCGGTACGTCGCCCGCAGCTCCGGTGGCCCGATCACCTACGCGATTCGGCGGAGAACGACGAGCGAGCGGTTCTCGACCGCGATGATCCCCCGCGCCGGGTAGAGCTCCGAACCGGCGACGATGTCCGGCTCGGCGGTGGAGAGCTCGTGAGCCCAGCGCCGGCCGTAGGCGACCGCCGGGAGCGTGAAGACGACGTCCTCCGGCTGGGCGTTGAAGAGGATCAGGAAGGTGTCGTCGATCACCGGCGCGCCCTGCGGGCTCAACGTCGGGATCTCGGCGCCGTTGAGGAAGACGCCGAGCGTCTGCTCGCCGCGTTGCCAGTTCCGCTGCGTCATCTTGCGACCGTCCGGCCGGAACCACCAGACGTCCGGCGAGCCCGACCCGAGGCGCTCCTCGCCGGTGAGGAAGTCGGCCCGGCGGAAGACCGAGTGCTGCGCCCGGAACGCGATCAGCCGCTTCGTGAACTCGAGCAGGTGCCGCTGCCGCTCGTCGAGCCCCCAGTCGAACCAGGAGATCTCGTTGTCCTGGCAGTAGGCGTTGTTGTTGCCCCGCTGCGTGCGCGAGAACTCGTCTCCGCCGAGCAGCATCGGGACGCCCTGCGAGAGCAGGAGCGTCGCGAGGAAGTTGCGCTGCTGGCGTTCCCGCAGCAGGTTGATCTCAGGATCGTCGGTCTCCCCCTCGACGCCGTGGTTCCAGCTGCGATTGTGGTTGTCGCCGTCCCGGTTCGACTCGAGGTTCGCCTCGTTGTGCTTCTCGTTGAAGGTGACGAGGTCGTGCAGCGTGAAGCCGTCGTGCGCGGTGATGAAGTTGATCGACGCGAACGGCCGCCGGCCGTCGTGCTGGTAGAGGTCGCTCGAGCCGGTGAACCGCTGCGCGAACTCGCTCACCGGCGCCTGGCCGCGCCAGAAGTCGCGCATCGTGTCGCGGTAGATCCCGTTCCACTCGGTCCAGAGCACCGGGAAGTTGCCGACCTGATAGCCGCCCTCGCCGACGTCCCAGGGCTCGGCGATCAGCTTCACCTGGGAGAGGATCGGATCCTGGTGGATGATGTCGAAGAAGGCAGAGAGCCGGTCGACCTCGTGGAACTCGCGGGCCAGCGCCGAGGCGAGGTCGAAGCGGAAGCCGTCGACGTGGCACTCGATCACGAAGTAGCGAAGCGAGTCCATGATCAGCCGCAGCACGGCCGGATGCACCGGGTTGAGCGAGTTGCCGGTGCCCGTGTAGTCCATGTAGTGCCGGGGGTCGCCGGGAACGGTGCGGTAGTAGGAGAGGTTGTCGATCCCCTTGAACGAGAGCATCGGCCCGAGGTGGTTCCCCTCGGCGGTGTGGTTGTAGACGACGTCGAGGATCACCTCGATCCCGGCGCGGTGCATCGCCTTCACGAGCCCCTTGAACTCGCGCACCTGGTCGCCCGTCGATCCCGTCGCGGAATAGCCGGCGTGCGGGGCCAGGTATCCGATCGAGCTGTAGCCCCAGTAGTTCTTCAGCCCCTTGTCGGCGAGCGCCTGCTCGTCCGCGATGTGGTGGACCGGGAGCAGCTCGACGGCGGTGACGCCGAGCGCGGTCAGATACTCGAGCGACGCCTCCGACGCGAGCCCCGCGTACGTCCCCCGCAGGTCCTCGCGGACGGCCTCGAGCTGCTTCGTGAACCCCTTGACGTGCAGCTCGTAGATGACGGTGTCGTGCCAGGGCGTCCGCAGCTGCCGGTCGCCCTCCCAGTCGAACCGCTCGTCGATCACGATCCCCTTCGGGATCGCCTCGGCGTCGTCCTCGTCGTCCCGCTCGAGGTCGGAGTCCTCGTCGCCGGGAACGTAGGGCAGCACATTCGCGAGCTCCCACTGGACGGCGCCCTCGATCGCCTTCGCGTACGGGTCGATCAGGAGCTTCTTCGGGTTGAAGCGGTGGCCCTGCTCGGGCGCCCACGGGCCGTGGACGCGGTAGCCGTAGCGCTGCCCGGGGCCGACGCCCGCCAGGTAGCCGTGCCAGTTGAAGGCAGTCCGCTCGTTCAGCTCGTAGCGCGTCTCGCGATCCGTCGCGTCGAACAGGCAGAGCTCGACTTTCTCGGCATGCTCGGAGAAGAGCGAGAAGTTCGTGCCCTCACCGTCCCAGAACGGCCCGAGCGGGAACGGCTGCCCCGGCCACAACCTCACGCGTCCAGCTCCACCGTCTCGCGGGCGAAGTCTGCGCGCAGGGTCGCACGGCCGCGGCGGAGCTCGAGCGTCCGCGCCTCCTCGTCATACGCCACCTCGAGCTCACGGGGTAGCTCCCGGCGCAGGCGGAGGAGGTCGAGGTAGAGCTGCTCGGGCTCGTGCGGGTTGAGCTTCGAGCGCTCGAAGCTCTCGGCGTCCTGCGGGTCGGGCACCTCGCCGCTGAAGCCCGCGAAGTGCTGGAACTCGCGCCGGCGCCCGGCGCGGGTCGCCTCCGCGATCGAGGGGTCGATGTGGTCGGTGAAGTACTGGAAGGGGGCGGTCTCGCCGTACTCCTCGCCCTGGAAGAGGAGCGGCGTGAAGGTGCTGAAGAGGACGACGGCAGCGGCGATGCGCCGCTTGGAGTCCGGCAGCCGGTCGCCGACGGCGCGGTTGCCGATCTGGTCGTGGTTCTGGGCGGCGGCGATGATCTGCTCGCCTTCGGGCCGCTGCAGCTCGGCGGCGATCCGGGCGAGCGAGCCGTCGAAGTCGGCGTAATAGCCGTCGCGCTCGCCGGTGAGCGCGACGTGCAGCGCGTGGTGCAGGCTGTCGAGCCAGATCGCGTCGTGGCCCCAGTCGGTCAGCGGACGGAAGTCGGGCAGACCCATCTCGCTGATCACGAGCGCGTCGGGATCGAGGGTCCGGACGCGATCGGCGAGCTCGGCCAGGACATGGGTGGGCGAGTCGTCACGGACGGCATGGACCGCGTCGAGGCGGAGACCGTCGATCCGGTAGTCGCGGACCCAGAGCTCGGCGTTCTGAAGCGCCCACTCGCGCACGCCCGCCTGCGCGTAGTCGACCGCGTCGCCCCACGGCGTCTTCCCGAGGCGGTCGGTGAAGAAGGGGCCGAACGCCCGCAGCGCCTCGTCGCCGGGGCCGATGTGGTTGTAGACGACGTCCAGGATCACTCCGAGTCCCTCGCGGTGCGCGGCGTCGACGAGCCGGGCGAGTCCCGCAGGACCGCCGTAGGCCGGATGCGGCGCGAAGGTGTAGAGACCGTCGTAGCCCCAGCCGCGCTCGCCCGGGAAGGTCGCGACCGGCATCAGCTCGATCGCCGTGACCCCGAGCTCTCGCAGCGCGCCGAGCCGCGGAATCACGCCGTCGAACGTGCCGGCGCCGGAGAACGTGCCGACGTGGAGCTCGTAGAGGACGAGCTCGTCGAGCTCGAGCCCGGGTCCCGCGGCGATCTCGAAGGCCGCGGTGTCGAGCACCCGCGAGGGCCCGCGCACCCCGTCGGGTTGCCAGCGCGAGCACGGATCCGGCCACGCCTCGCCGCCGTCGAGCACGAACCGGTAGTCGTCCCCCGGCTCCGCTCTCACCTCCCCGGCCCAGAGGCCGCCGTCGGCCCGGTCGAGCTCCTCGCCACGGACGGCGACGGAGCGCGCCTGCGGCGCCCAGACGCGGAATTCGACGAGCCCGCCGGCACGCGGAATCGCACCGAGTCTTGACGTGGTCGCGAGCGGCACCGCGCGACCGTAGCGGACGGCTCCTACCGAGCGAGCACTTCCTTCTAACCGGCGGCTTCCGCGCTGCGCAGTCCACGCAGCGACCAGAGCGCGAAGAGCACCACCAACCCCGCTGCGATCGTGAAGGCCGAGAGGACGTGGATCTCGTCCCCCGCGAGCATGCTCCGCGTCGCCTCGAGCACGTAGGTGAGCGGGTTCAGCGTCGCCACGGCCTCGATCCAGCCGGTCAGGAGCGTCAGCGGGACGTAGACCGGCGCGAAGAAGAGGATCAGGAACACCGGCATCTGCATCACCGGCCCGGCCTGGATCGTGCGGAAGCGCATCGCGACGCCGCAGGCCCAGAGGAGCCCGGCGAGGTTGATCAGAAGCGCGAGCGCGTACATGCCGAAGACGTCGACCGCGCCGCCGAAGACGTTCATCCCGGCGATCACCGCGACGACGGTGAGCACGGACGCGGTGACGAGCCAGCGCACGAGCGCCGCGAGCGCGTAGCCGAGCACGATCCCCGTGCGGTTCGGCGCCGCGAGCAGCAGCCGTCGGGCGAACCCGGACTCGAAATCGCGGGCGATCCCAAATCCCGTGAAGACGCCGCCGAACGCCGCCGACTGGATCAGGACGAAGCAGAACTGGAAGGCCGTGTACCCAGGCTCGAAGTCGAAGCCCGGCACGTCGGCGACCTGTGAGAGCCCGCCCGCGAACGCCGTGAAGAAGAAGAGCGGGAAGATCAGCGAGGGGAAGAAGAGCGCCGGGTTCGTGAAGACGTTCTTCATCGTTCGCCACGCGACGCCCGACGCCACCGGCCAGATCCTCACGTCCGCACCAGACGCTGTCTGAGCGCCAGCGTCGCCGCGCTCGTCGCGACGATCCCGATCGCGACGGCGAAGCCGAAGCCGAGCGCGAGCGCCGTCCCGTCCCAGCCGGAGATGATCAGGCTGCGGACACACTCGATCAGGTACGAGACCGGGTTCGCAGTCGCGACGAAGCGGAACCAGTCGACGCCGATCAGGTTCCGGGGCGTGTTCATGGAGGAGAGGAAGAGAAAGACGAAGAGGAGCGGGAACAGGCCCTGGATCGCCTCGCCCGAGCCGGTTCGGAGCGCCAGGAAGAGGCCGAGCGCGCCGAAGCTGACCGAGATCACGGCGGAGAAGGCGAGCAGGACCAGGATCCCGAGCGCGCCGGCCTCGAAGTCGACGCCGACGACGAGGCCGACCGCGATGTAGAACGTCGCCTGCACGAGCCCGAGGACGACGGCGCCGGCGAGCTGGCCCGCGATCAGGGCGGCGCCGCGCATCGAGGTGAGCGAGAGCCGGTTCAGGAAGCCCGTCTGGATGTCCTTCGCGAGGTCGGTCCCGGCGTTCATCGTCGAGAAGAGCGCGCCCTGGATGAACGGGACCGCCAGCGCGAACGCGACGAAGGAGTCGGTCGGGAAGCCGGGCAGGTCGGTCGAGGCGTCCAGGCCGCCGGAGTTCACGAGCAGGAGCAGCATCGGGAAGATCAGCGGAAAGACGACCGCCGCCGGCTGGCGGCTCGTGCGGACGATCGAGCGCCGCGCCACGGCGCCGACCTGCGGCAGGACGGCGCTCACGCGGCGGGCTCGACCGCGTCCTGGTCGTCCTCGCCCGCGCCCTCGAGCGAGCGGCCCGTCTTGGCGAGGAAGACGTCGTCGAGCGAGGGCGCCTGGATCTCGAGGCTCGCGAGCGTCAGGCCCGCGTCGTCGACGGCGCGCACGACCGCCGGCAGCCCGGCCAGCCCCTCGCGCAGCCGGATCACGACCTCGCCGGTGCCGCCGTCGAGCGACTCGCCGTAGGGCGCGAGCGCGGCGGCGAGCGTCACGCGATCCGCGCTCTCGACCGCAGTCGCGTGGACGCTCGGGAGCCCGATCTCGGCCTTGAGCTTCTGCGGCGTCCCCTCGGCGACGATCCGCCCGTGGTCGATGATCCCGACCCGGTTCGCGAGCACGTCCGCCTCCTCGAGGTATTGCGTGGTCAGGAAGACGGTGACGCCGTCCTCGCCGGCGAGCCGCGCGACCTCCTCCCAGAGCGCCGTGCGGCTCTGGATGTCGAGCCCGGTCGTCGGCTCGTCGAGAAAGAGGATCCGCGGCCGGTGCACCAGCGCGAGCGCGAGGTCGAGCCGGCGTTTCATCCCGCCGGAGTAGCCGCCGACCTTGCGGTCGGCCGCCTCGCTGAGGCCGACGCGGTCGAGCAGCTCCTGCGCCCGCGGCTTGCGCTCGGCGCGAGAGATCCCCTGCAGCGTCGCCTGCAAGCGCAGGTGATCGCGCCCCGTCAGCATCGGGTCGAGGGCGGCTTCCTGGAGCGCGGCCCCGATCACGCTGCGCACCTTCGGCCCCTCCTTGACGACGTCGTAGCCGCCGACGCGCGCCGTCCCCGCAGTGGGAGGCAGCAGCGTCGTCAGCATCAGCACGGTCGTCGACTTGCCGGCTCCGTTCGGCCCCAGAAACCCGTAGATCTCGCCCGGCTCGACTCGGAGGTCGATCCCATCGACCGCACGCGGGCCCTTCTTGAACTCGCGGACGAGCCCCTCGACCTCGATGCTGTTCGCCCGCTCCACTCCGGCACCCTACCCACCGCGCTCAGGAGGCTCCGGGAGCCGGGACTACGGCATCGGCCGGAGCCCCCGGGCCGCTTCGAGAAGCAGGTCGCGTGTCGGCGCGTCGAGGACGATCCCGACCTTCCCGGCTTCGAGCTCGCCTTGCCAGTGAGGGCGCGGGTCGCTGTAGACGCTCATCGATCCGGGTGGTGCGGTCGGATCGCCGCCATCGTTGATACCGAGGGCATAGAGCCCTGCGGGGTCGACCGCCTGGGAGACACGAACTCCGTCGGCATACTCGATCCTCAGCACGACCCCACTCACTTCCCGCCCGTCGGTGAGCTCGGCGCGCGTCCGGTGAAGCACGACGCGCTCGACGTCCCGGCCAGCGAAGTCCGGACCGAGCCAGAGGGGAGTGCTGCCGAGCGCAAGGGGGGCGTCGGTGAGGTCGATCCGCGATCCCTCTTCGACGGAGCCCGTGGTCGGTCGCGGTGCGGAGCGTTCCGGAGGCGCGAAGAGCGACGGTTCCCGCGGAATCGACTCGAGCTCGAGCACGCGCCACTCGGGCGAGCGCCGCCCGCCCGGGTACGTGTGGTGGAAACGAAGCGGTCTGTACGACTTCGCGTCGACCGCGACCTCTTGAAAGGACCCGGACGGCCTCGTGCTGAACCGGAGCAGCTTCGCGGCGTGCCCGTCCACGGTGGTCTCGCCGACCACCTCCGCCGAACCGTCTGCGAGCGCGTCGCGATAACCGGTCACGAAACCGGCCAGCGCCGGATCGAGTTCAGGCGCGTTCCCTCCCATCGGAAAGTCTCCGACATCGGACCACGCGTGCTGTGGGGTTTCCACGATCTCGGTGATCTGGACGCCGTCGGTCAACAGTCTCGTGCGCAACGTCTCGCGGTCCTCGTCGTACCAATACTCGGTGCGGTGGACGCGACGCCGCTCCTCGCCGGTGGCGATCTCGACGACGACGTCCCGATCCCAGGAGTACTCGACGACTGCGTGCACGACCGGGCCGCCGCCGCCGACGGCAGCGAGCGCCCGATCGACGAAGTTCGGCCCGCCATCCTGCCACGGCGCCACCAGCGCGATCGCCAGTGCTGCCGCAACAGCGACAGCGGACGCGAGTACGCGGCCGCCGGGCACACGCCGGCGCGCGGGGCGCTGCGTCTCGGCCACCGCGTCCGCGATCGCCAGCAGGCGCGGTTCGTCATGCAAGAGCTCCAAGAGCTCTCGGTCCGACAGAGCGGTCATCGATCGATTCCTTCCTGCTCGAGCTCCTCGCGGAGACGATCGAGCGCACGGGAGAGGCGCATTTTGCAAGCGGCTTCCGAACAGCCTTGGCGGTCGGCGATCTCGCGGAAGCTCCAGCCATGGATGAGTTTGAGCAGGACGACAGTTCGCTGGCTCTCGGGCAGCGATTCGATCGCACGTCGCAGCCCGGCGGCGACGTCGCTGCCGTACTCGACTGGAACCGGCTCGACGGGAACGACCGGCGCCCGGTCGCGTCGCCGGGCCTCGTCGACGAGCCGGCGGCGGGCGACTGTGTAGAGCCAGGCGAGCACGGGTGTCGCCCCCGGCTCGAACCGGTCGAGGCCGGCAACCGCCGCGACGAAGACGTCCGCGGTGATGTCCTCGGCCTCTGCCGATGTGGCCGAACGCCGCCGGACGAACCCGTAGACGTCCCGGTAGTGGCGCCGGAAGGCCTGCTCTGCCGGTTCGCTCATCACCCCTTCTCTCGTTCGAGGCGCGAGAAAAGTAACGCTACTTCGAGCGATCGGGGACGAGCCAGACGACGCCGAGCGGCGGCAGCGTGATCTCGGCCGAATGCTTCTGCTCGTTCCACGGGGTCTTCTCGGCCTCGATCCCGAGGCCGTTGCCGACGTCGCTGCCGCCGTAGAAGCGCGAGTCCGTGTTCAGCGCCTCGGACCATTTGCCGCCCTTGGGCAACCCGATCCGCCAGCCCTCGCGGACGACCGGCGAGAAGTTGCAGGCGACGACGACCCAGCGCTTCCCGCCCTCGGTGCGACGCGCGAAGCAGAGGACGTTCTCGCTCGCCGCGTTCGGCTCCAGCCACAGGAACCCGTCGTGCGAGTGGTCGAGCTCCCACAGCGCCGGCTCCCCGGCGTAGACGGAGTTCAGATCGCGGATGAGCGCGAGCATGCCCGCGTGGTCGGCCTCGTCGAGCAGGTGCCAATCGAGCGATCCGGCTGGCTCGCTCCACTCCTTCTCCTGCGCGAACTCGCTGCCCATGAAGAGGAGTTGCTTGCCGGGGTGCGCCCACATGTAGCCGTAGAGGGCGCGCAGGTTCGCGAACCGCTGCCAGCGATCGCCCGGCATCTTCCCGAGCAGGGACTTCTTGCCGTGCACGACCTCGTCGTGCGAGAGCGGCAGGACGAAGTTCTCGTTCCACGCGTAGACCATCGAAAAGGTCAGCTCGTGGTGGTGGAAGCGGCGGTGGACGGGCTCCTTGGTCACGTACTCGAGCGTGTCGTGCATCCAGCCCATGTTCCACTTGTGGCCGAAGCCGAGCCCGCCGAGGTACGTCGGCCGCGAGACGCCGGGCCAGGCTGTCGACTCCTCCGCGATCGTCATCACGCCCGGCTCGCGGCCGTAGACGACCTCGTTCAGCTCGCGCAGGAACGAGACCGCCTCGAGGTCCTCGCGGCCGCCGTGCACGTTCGGGACCCACTCGCCCGCCTTGCGCGAGTAGTCGAGGTAGAGCATCGACGCGACCGCGTCGACCCGCAGCCCGTCCGCGTGGTACTCGCGCAGCCAGTAGAGCGCGTTCGCCAGCAGGAAGTTGCGCACCTCATTACGGCCGAGATTGAAGATCAGCGTCCCCCAGTCGGGATGCGAGCCGCGGCGCGGATCCTCGTGCTCGTACAGCGCCGTGCCGTCGAAGCGCGCCAGGGCGAACTCGTCGCGCGGGAAGTGCGCCGGGACCCAGTCGAGGATGACGCCGATCCCGGCCTGGTGGAGGGCGTCGACGAGGGCGCGGAAGTCGTCCGGCTCCCCCATCGTCGACATCGGGGCGTAGAAGCCGGTCACCTGGTAGCCCCAAGAGCCGGAGAAGGGGTGGTGCATCACGGGCAGGAACTCGACGTGCGTGAAGCCGAGGTCGCCGGCGTAGGCCACGAGCTGCTCGGCGAGCTCCTTCCAGCCGAGCCCGAGCCGCCACGACTCGGCGTGCACCTCGTAGACCGAGATCGGCTCCTCGAGCTGGTCGAAGCTGCGGCGACGCTCGAGCCACGCCTCGTCTCCCCACTCGTAGCGCGACCGATAGACCCGGGAGGCCGTCTTCGGCGGGATCTCGGCATGGAAGGCGAACGGGTCGGCCTTCAGGCGCAGGTGCCCGTCGGCGCCGTGCACCTCGTACTTGTAGGCATCGCCCTCCGAGGCCTCGGGCACGACCGCCGCCCAGATCCCCGAGGAGCCCTGCGGCTCGAGCGGCTGCGCGCGGCCGTCCCAGAGGTTCCAGTCGCCGACGACCGAGACGGCGAGCGCGTTCGGCGCCCAGACCGCGAACGAGATCCCGTCGGGGGTGACGTGGGCGCCGAGCCGCTCGTAGATCTGCTCGTGGCGGCCCTCGCCGACGAGGTGGAGGTCGAGCTCCCCGAGCGTCACGTGTGCTCCAGCATCCGGAGGATCCCCGCGACCGGGATCGCGACCCAGTCGGGCCGGTTGTGCAGCTCGTAGCGGAGCTCGTACACGGCCTTCTCGAGCTCGAACACCGTCAGCAGCCGCTCGACCTGGTCGCGGCTCGACGGCAGCAACGCCGGGTCGGCGAGCGCGAGGTAACCCTCCAGGAACGCGCTCCGGCAACGCTCCTCCCAGTCCGCCGGCGGCTCGACGTCCCGCTGGAACTTCGCGGCCGACGCCGCGTACGCGAACGAGCGCAGCATCCCGGCGACGTCGCGAAGCGGCGAGGTCTTGCGTCGCCGCTCCGGCACGGAGCGCGCAGGCTCGCCCTCGAAATCGAGGATCAGCCACTCGTCCTGATCCGTCCAGAGCGCCTGGCCGAGGTGGTAGTCGCCGTGCGTTCGGATCACCCGGCCGACGTGGCCGATGTTCGTCAACAGGCGAAGGTGGTCGCGCACCTCCTCGCCGCGGCCGCGCACATGCGTCAGCGCGGGGGTGTCCGGCAGCGACGCGAAGACGTGCTCGATCTCCTCGTCGATCGAGGCCGACAGGAGCGCCAGCGCCTCCATGCTCGGATCCTCGGGCGCGAAGTGAGGATCGGTGGGGTCGGATGCGAGCGCGTTGTGCAGGAGCGCGGTCACCTCGCCGAGCCGGCCTGCGTGCTCGGGCATCCAGTCGCCTTCGCCGGCGGCGAGCGTGTCGAGCGCGAGCTTCCAGCCGTCGCCCCTCGCGGGCACGAACTCCTGCAGGATCGCCAGGGTCGCGTCGAGCGGGCGCCCCTCGTAGGCGATGTAGCCCTCGAGGGCCGCAGTGTGCTCGAACCCGCGCTCGGTGAGGAAGCGGAGGACTTCGAGCTCGGGGTTCATTCCCGGCGCGATCCGGCGGTAGAGCTTGAGCGCGTACCGCTCGTCGAGCACGAGGGAGCTGTTCGACTGCTCCGCGCCCATGGGCCGGACCGTCTCGATCTCTGCCGGCAGCTCGGTCGTCGGGCGGAAGGCGATCGTCGCCCCGCCGCTCTCGAGTGTCGAGTCGGTTCGCATCAGCTCGAGCATCCGCCGCGCCAGCTCGGGGTCGGCGATCGCGTCGTAGGCGACCCAGCCCTCCGTCTCGGCGATCACGGACGCCTTCCAGGCTTCCTCGGCGGGCCGGAACCCGAGCGGCAGGTGGTAGAGGTCGTGCGTCTGGAGGCCGTAGCGCACCTCCACGATCGCGATCGCGAGGATCGGCGGCTCACCCGGGGTGACGCCCGCGTCGAGCACCCGCGCGTCCAGCACGTCCTTCGACTTGCCGCCGAACCAGCGCTGCGAGGCGATCGTCCCGAGCAGGACGAGCCCGTCGAGGAAGTGGAGGTCGCCGCTCTCGATGCGGCCCTTCAGGTCACTCATCATCGGCCGGATCCTGGAGCTGGAACCAGAAGAAGCCGCGCGGGCCGAGCGTGAGCAGGTACGGCAGCTCCCCGATCTGCGGGAAGCGGGTGTTGCCGAGCAGCTCCACCGGCACGCGGCCCTCGAAGGCCGAGAGATCGAGCTCGACCGCCTGGGCGGTGCGGGCAAGGTTGTGGACGCAGAGGATGATGTCCTCGGAGTGCGAGCGGATGTGGGCGAAGATCTTCGGGTTCTCGGGGCGGAGCACACGGTAGTCGCCGACGCCGAAGACCGGATGCTGCTTTCGCAGCTCGACGAATCGGCGCAGCCAGCGCAAGAGCGAGGTCGGCAGCCGCAGCTGCGCCTCCACGTTGACCGCCTGGAAGCCGTAGACGGGGTCCATCAGCGGCGGCAGGTAGAGCTGGGCGAAGTCGGCGCGCGAGAAGCCGCCGTTGCGGTCGCCGGTCCACTGCATCGGCGTGCGGACGCCGTCGCGATCGCCCAGGTAGACGTTGTCGCCCATCGCGATCTCGTCTCCGTAATAGAGCACCGGCGAACCTGGGAGAGAGAAGAGGATCGCGTGCATCAGCTCGATTTCGTCCCGGCCGCCGTCGAGGAGCGGGGCCAGCCGGCGCCGGATCCCGAGGTTGAGCTTCATCCGCGGGTCGTTGGCGTACTCGGCGTACATGTAGTCGCGCTCCTCGTCCGTGACCATCTCCAGCGTCAGCTCGTCGTGGTTCCGGAGGAAGAGGCCCCACTGCGCGTTGCCGGGAATCGGGGGCGTCCGGTCGAGGATCTCGATCATCGGCAGCGCCTCCTCTCGCCGCAACGACATGAACATCCGCGGCATCACGGGGAAGTGGAAGGCCATGTGGCATTCGTCCCCCTCGCCGAAATATGCAACCACGTCCTCGGGCCACTGATTCGCCTCGGCCAGGAGCACCCGGTCGGGGTAGTTCGCGTCGACCTCGGCGCGGACACGCTTCAGGTACTCGTGGGTGCGCGGCAGGTTCTCGCAGTTCGTCCCCTCCTCCTCGAAGAGGTACGGGACCGCGTCGAGCCGGAAGCCGTCGAGCCCGACGTCGAGCCAGAAGCGCAGCACCTCGATCATCGCGTCCTGGACGGCGGGGTTCTCGTAGTTCAGGTCGGGCTGGTGGCTGAAGAAGCGGTGCCAGTAGTACTGGCCGCGAACGGGATCGAGCGTCCAGTTCGAGACCTCGGTGTCGATGAAGATGATCCGCGCGTCGCTGTAGGGCGTGTCGGTGTCCGACCAGACGTAGAAGTCGCCGTAGGGGCCGTCCGGCTCGTCGCGCGAGGCCTGGAACCAGGGATGGTCCGACGAGGTGTGGTTCATCACGAGGTCGACGATCACGCGCATCCCGCGCTCGTGCGCGGCCACGACGAAGCCGCGGAAGTCCTCGACCGTGCCGTAGTCGGGGTTGATCCCGTAGAAGTCGGCGATGTCGTAGCCGCCGTCCCGGAGCGGCGAGGGGTAGAACGGCAGCATCCAGATGCAGTCGATCCCGAGCCACTGGAGGTAGTCGAGCTTCTGCTGGAGGCCCCGGAAGTCGCCGGAGCCGTCGTCGTTGCCGTCGAAGAACGCGCGCGTGTGGATCTCGTAGAAGACGGCCGTCTTGAACCAGGTCGGGTTCGACTCGAACCAGTGGACAGGCTGCTCGTGGCGCTCGACGTCGCTCATGCGCCGAGCTTCATCAGGTGCGCGCCGCCGGGGGCGAGGCCGACGTAGTTGCGGCCGATCCGCCAGCGGTACGTCTCGCCGCTGAGGAGATCGCGGACTGGGAACTCGTCGGGCAAGCCGAGGCCCGGCGGGACGACGACGACGTCCTCGCGTGCCGTCGTCGGATCGAGATTGGCCGCGATCGCGATGTCGGGCGCCTTGAAGTAGGCGAAGACGTGGTCGCCGTGGGTGTCGAGCAGGTGGAGGTTGTCGAAGCGCTGCAGGGCCGGCTCGGCGCGGCGGAGCTCGTTCAGCCTCCGCACGAGCGGCAGCAGCGGCCCGTCGAGCGCGCGGGTCTTGAGCTCGTACTTCTCCGAGTCGAGGTAC
This sequence comes from uncultured Gaiellaceae bacterium, assembly GCA_963789355.1. Lineage (GTDB taxonomy): Bacteria > Actinomycetota > Thermoleophilia > Gaiellales > Gaiellaceae > Gaiellasilicea. Next base: position 273,605 of record CAWBKK010000002.1, on the reverse strand, counting down.
TCCTCGCTGCCATGCGCGACGGGGACGTTCTCGCAGTGCTCGTAGCCGGAGTAGATCCCGTAGGAGGGCGAGAGCGTCGCCGCGAGCACGAGCCGGAGCTCGAACGCCGGCCGGCCGCCTTCCTGCAGGTACTCGTGGAGGATGTCCGGCGTGTTCGCGAAGAAGTTGGGGCGGTAGTAGGGCGACCACGCGAGTTGCTGCTGGAGGAACTCGGCCAGCTCCGCCTTCGTGTTCTTCCACGTGAAGTAGGTGTACGACTGGCTGAAGCCGATCTTCGCGAGCGTCGTCATCATCGCCGGCCGCGTGAACGCCTCGGCGAAGAAGACGGTGTCCGGGAACTCGGCCCGCACCTCGGCGATCAGCCATTCCCAGAACGGGACCGACTTCGTGTGCGGGTTGTCGACGCGGTAGGCGCGGACACCGTGGCGGCACCAGTGCACGACGACCTCCTTCAGCGCCTCCCACAGGCCCGGCCAGTCCTCCGAGTCGAAGTTGACGTTGTAGATGTCCTGGTAGCGCTTGGGCGGATTCTCGGCGTACTTGAGCGTCCCGTCCGGGCGGCGGTTGAACCACTCCGGATGCTCGGTCAGCCAGGGATGGTCGGGCGACGTCTGGATCGCGAAGTCGAGTGCGATCTCGAGGCCGGCCTTCCGCGCCGCGGCGACGAGGTTGTCGAAGTCCTTCAGCGTCCCGAGCTCGGGATGGATCGCGTCGTGGCCGCCCTCTGCGCCCCCGATCGCCCAGGGGCTCCCGGGATCGTCCTTGCCGGCGGTGAGCGCGTTGTTCTTGCCCTTCCGGTTCGTCACCCCGATCGGGTGGATCGGCGGCAGGTAGACGACGTCGAAGCCGAGCTCGGCCAGCTGCGGCAGCGCCTGCTGGACGCCCTTGAAGCCGCCCCAGCTGCGCGGGAAGAGCTCGTACCAGGCTCCGAAGCGCGCGCGCTCGCGCTCGACGTCGACCTCGAGCGGCGAATCCAGGCTCGTCTTGCCGTGGCGGTCCTTCACGCCCTGCTTCACCGCCTGCACGCGCCACGACTCGAGCTCGCCGGCCCCGAACAGGGCCTCGGCCTCGGAGAGCTCGCCGGCGAGCTCGGTCTGGCCGGCGGCGAGCTTGCGGTCGAGCTCGTCGAGCAGGGTGGCGTAGCGGTCGACCCAGGCCTCGATCGTGAACTGCCAGCGGCCGAGCCCGGCCGGGCGGAAGCCACCGCCCCAGCGATCGTTGCCGAGCGGCTCGAGCGGTTCCTCGAGCCACGAGCGCGACCCGGCAGCGCGATAGCGAACGACGGCGCGAAGGACGTCGTGCCCGTCCTTGAAGATCGACGCGGTGACGGCGACCGGATCGCCGTCGATCGCCTTGACGGGATACCGTCCGCAGTCGACCTGCGGCCGGACGTCCTGGATCTGGATCCGGGGCGGCGGTTGCTTGGGGGAGAGCTTCTTGGGCACGGGTTCGGTGACTTTCAGCGAACGGCGAACTTCGAACAGGCGATGAAGCTTCAACGATCCAGCGGCATCGTGCTGCACCCGACCTCCTTGCCGAGCGGAAGGCTCGACGCCGACGCCTACGCGTTTGTCGACTGGCTCGCCGCGGCCGGCCAGAGCTGGTGGCAGGTCCTGCCGCTCGGACCGCCGGACGAGGTCGACTCGCCGTACGCCGCCTCATCCGCGTTCGCCGCCTGGGACGGCTTCCTCGCCGATCCCGGCGCGTCCGTCTCGGCGCCCGAGCGGGACGCGTTCCGGGCTGCGAACGCGTACTGGCTCGACGACTGGGCGGCGGCCGGCGGCAGCGTCGACGACCAAGTCCGCTTCGACCGCGAATGGTCGGCGCTGCGCGCCTACGCGGCAGAGCGCGGCGTGCGGCTGATCGGCGACGTCCCGATCTACGTCGCCCACGGCAGCGTCGACCACCGCGCGCACCCCGACCTCTTCCTCCCCGGACTCGTCGCCGGGGCGCCCCCGGACAAGCTGGGCCCTGGCGGCCAGCACTGGGGCAACCCGCTCTTCGACTGGGACGCCGCCGCGCGCGACGGGTACCGCTGGTGGATCGAGCGTCTACGCCGCACGCTCGCGCTCTTCGACCTGACGCGGCTCGACCATTTTCGCGGCTTCGCCGAGTTCTGGGCGATCCCCGAGGAATCGCTCGACGCCCGGACCGGCCGCTGGCTGCCGGGGCCGGGCGCCGCGCTCTTCGAGGCCGCCGAGACGGAGCTCGGCTCCCTGCCGGTGATCGCGGAGGACCTTGGCCTGATCACGCCCGACGTCGACGAGCTGCGGGATCGGCTCGGCTTCCCGGGCATGGTCGTCCTCCTCTGGGCGTTCCAGGGGCCCGCCGGCAACCCGCATCGCTTCGAGAACCACCGCGAGCAGCAGGTGATCTACACGACGACCCACGACACCGACACGCTTCGCGGCCACTTCCCGCGCCGCAAGCCCTGGCGGCTGATCGAGCAGGCGCTCTCGTCCCGCGCCGCCCTCGCGATGATCCCGCTCCAGGACGTGCTCGAGCTGGACAGCGAGGGCCGGATGAACACCCCGGGACAGCCGCACGGCAACTGGACGTGGCGGCTCGAGCCGGGACAGCTAACGGACGAGCACGCGGCCCGGCTGCGCGCGGCGACCGTGGCCGCCGGGCGCTAGGGCTCGACTGGAAGGCCGCTCGCGACGACGCGCCGCCCGCCGGCGCTCTCGTAGATGACGTCGACGACGTCGTTCTGGCGGTAGGTGCCGGCCACGCCGAAGACGATCGACGTCCAGCGCCAGAAGCCGAGCTTCCCCTCCTGCTGGAGCTCCCGGGAGAAGACGAGAGTGCCGTTCTCGAGCCGGTAGTCGGCGCCCGCGCGCTGGGCGACGCCGTTGACGTAGACCTCCGCGGGCCGCTCGACACCGGCCGGGAGCTCGACGCGGGTTCCGCTGCGCACCGCCCTGGTCACGTTCATAGAATGGCACTCCGTGCGCCGCTCTCTCGCAGTTGCCGTCCTGTGCGCGCTTGCGCTCTCGGGCGCAGCCTTCGCGGCGGATCCCGGCTTCGCGCCCGTCGAGCCCGCGTCGCCGAACGCCGAGCGGATCAACGACAGCTACTACTGGGTCGCGATCTTCACCGGCGCGATCTTCGTGCTCGTGCAGGGGACGCTGATCTGGTTCATCGTCCGCTACCGCGCCGACCGGCGCACCCGCGAGATGGACGGGGCGCAGGTGCACGGCAACACGCGCCTCGAGCTCGCCTGGACCGTCGCACCGGTACTCGTCCTCGTCGCGATCGGCTCGTTCGTCTTCTACAAGCTGCCGGGGATCCAGGACGTCCCCGCCGCCGACCGGGTCGAGGTGACGGTCAAGGGCTACCGCTACTACTGGAACTACACGTATCCGAACGGCGTGATCGCCGTCGACAGGCTGCGGGCGCCGGTCGGCCAGACGACGCGGCTCGAGGTCTCGGCGCCCGATTTCGACGTGATCCACTCCTGGTGGATCCCGGCGCTCGGCGGCAAGTTCGACGCGATTCCAGGGGTGACGAACGAGACGTGGTTCAACCCGAAGGCGCCCGGGATCTACAAGGGCCAGTGCGCCGAGTTCTGCGGCATCCAGCACGCCGTCATGCGCGCCGAGGTCGAGGCGATGCCGCGCGCGGAGTTCGAAACGTGGCTGGCGGACGAGGCCGAGGCGCAGGAGGCCGGAACCTCCGGGCTCGGCGAGGAGACCTACGTCGGCGCGTGCGCCAAGTGCCACGGGCTCGCGGGCGAGGGCGACATCGGCCCGCGCCTCTCCGGCAACCAGCTGCTCGGCGACGCGGAGGCGGTCGAGCAGGTGATCCGGAACGGGCGCGGCGAGATGCCGCCGGTCGGCAAGGACTGGGAGGAGCGCCAACTGACGGCGCTGACCGACTACCTGGAGGAGGAGCTGCTTGGCGGCTGACGCTGAGCCTCCGATTCCCCCCTGGCAGCGCGGCCGCATCACGAGCTGGCTCGTCACCGTCGACCACAAGCGGATCGGGATCATGTACCTGGTCACGTCGGGGCTCTTCTTCGTCGCCGGCGGGATCATGGCGCTCCTGATCCGGACGCAGCTCGCGCAGGCGGACAACGGCTTCATCGAGCGCGACGGCTACAACGAGCTCTTCACGATGCACGGGACGACGATGATCTTCCTCGTCGTCGTCCCGATCCTGGCCGGGTTCGGCAACTTCCTCGTTCCGCTGATGATCGGCGCCCGCGACATGGCCTTCCCGCGCCTGAACGCGTTCTCGTACTGGCTCTTCCTCTTCGGGGGGATCATCCTCCTGCTCTCGTTCTTCGCCGACGGAGGGGCAGCGCGGGGCGGCTGGACGAGCTACCCGCCGAACTCCGTCTACAGCGAAGGGAACGGCCAAGACCTCTGGATCCTCGCCCTGCACGTCCTGACAATCGCTTCGCTCGTGGGCGCGATCAACTTCGTCGTCACGATCCACAACCTGCGCACACGCGGGATGACCTGGACGCGGATGCCGCTCTTCGTCTGGTCGATCGAGATCTACGCAATCCTGCTGATCCTCGTCCTGCCGACGCTCTCGGCGGGGCTGACGCTGCTGCTGCTCGACCGCCAGGCGGACACGAACTTCTTCGTCCCGAGCGAGGGCGGCAGCGCCGTCCTCTACCAGCACGCTTTCTGGTTCTTCGGCCACCCCGAGGTCTACATCATGATCCTGCCCGTGATGGGGATCATCTCCGAGGTGATTCCCGTCTTCGCGCGCAAGCCGATCTTCGGCTACAAGGCGATCGCCTTCTCGACCGTCGCGATCGGCTTCTTCTCACTGCTCGTCTGGGCGCACCACATGTTCACGGTCGGGATGCCGGGCTTCCTGAACGCCTTCTTCATGGTGTCGTCGATGGTGATCGCCGTCCCGACGGGCGTGAAGATCTTCAACTGGCTCGCGACGCTCTGGCGCGGCAATCTCCACTTCGACACGCCGATGCTCTACGCGCTCGGCTTCCTCAGCGTCTTCACGATCGGCGGCCTCTCGGGGATCTTCCTCGCAGCCTTCCCGATCGACTGGCAGGTGCACGACACCTACTACGTCGTCGCGCACCTGCACTACGTCCTCTTCGGCGGCTCGATCCTCGGCGTCCTCGGCGGCCTCAGCTACTGGTGGCCGAAGTTCTTCGGGCGGATACTCGACGAGCGGCTCGGGAAGATCAGCTTCTGGCTCGTCTTCGTCGGCTTCAACATCACCTTCTTCCCGCAGCACATGCTCGGGCTGCTCGGAATGCCGAGGCGGATCTACACCTACGAGGACACGGGCTTGCTCCAGGAATACAATCTCGCCTCGACGATCGGCTCGTACGTGATGGGGCTCGGCCTCCTGCTGTTCGTCTGGAACGCGTTCGCGTCGCGGAAGGGCCGGCGCGCGGGCAACGACCCGTGGCGCGGCGACACGCTCGAGTGGTACACGACCTCACCGCCGCCGGCGCACAACTTCGACGAGGTGCCGTACGTGACGAGCGCGCGGCCGCTCTACGACCTCCGGCGCAAGCTGCAGGAGCGCGGTGAACTCTAGACCCGGATTCTGGCTCCAGCTCGCGGCGCTCGGCGGCGTCGCGGGAACGGTCCTCGCGGTCGTCTCCGGGACTGTCGGCGTCGGGCACGACGTCGTCTCCGCGCTCGCCGTGCCGCCGCTCGTCGCGGTGGTCGTCGCGGCCGGCTGGGCGCACCGGCGCCTGCTGGCGCCCTCAGTGCCCGCGCTCGTCCTCTTCGGCGCCGCGGCCGCCGTCACAGCCGACGGGCTGCACGTCGCGCTCGCCTCGGCGGCGCTCGCGGCCGCCGCGATCTCGGCGGCGCAATCCTTCCGCGGCGAAGCCGTGCCTGCCGGACCCTGGCGGGACTACGTGACCCTGACCAAGCCTCGGATCATGTCGCTGCTCCTGGTCACCGGCGCAGCGGGCATGTTCGTCGGCGCCCAGGGCGCTCCCTCGCCGTGGCTCTTCGCCGCGGCCATGGCCGGGCTCGCGCTCGCGTGCGGCGGCGCCAGCGCCCTCAACCACGTGCTCGACGCCGACATCGACCGGCTGATGGGCAAGCGCACCGAGAAGCGCCCCGTCGCAGCCGGTCGGGTGACGCCGGCCCACGCGCTCGAGTTCGGGCTGACGCTCTCGGCGCTCTCGTTCGTCCTGCTCGCGAGCACCGTCAACGTGCTGACGGCCGCGCTCGCGCTCGTCGGCAACCTCTTCTACGTCGTCGTCTACACCCGCTGGCTGAAGCGCTCGACGCCGCAGAACATCGTCATCGGCGGCGCGGCAGGCGCGGTGCCCCCGCTGGTCGGCTACGCCGCCGCCAGCGGCGACCTCGGGCTGCCGGCGCTCTGGCTCTTCCTGATCGTCTTCCTCTGGACGCCCCCGCACTTCTGGGCGCTCGCGCTCCTGCTCAAGGAGAGCTACGCGGCCGCGAAGGTGCCGATGCTGCCGGTCGTGAAGGGCGACGACGAGACCACCAGGCAGATCGTCTGGTACTCGGTCGTGCTGGTCGCGTTCACGCTCGCCGTCGGCCTCTGGCTCGGCCCCGTCTACTCGGGTGCCGCGACGCTCCTCGGGGCGGTCTTCCTCGCGCTGTCGTGGCAGCTTCGGCGCGCGCCGACGCGGCGGAACGCCGGCGTCCTCTTTCACTACTCACTCCTCTATCTGGCGCTGCTCTTCGTGGCAGCGGCCGTGAATCCGGTGCTGCTGTGAAAGAGATCACGCCTGAGCTCGAGCGCAAGAATCTGATCCTGGGCTGGGCCCTCTTCGGGATCTTCGTGCTCCTCTTCGCCGGCACGGTCGGCGTGGCGCTGCTCTATCTAGCCCTCGACTGAGCCCCCGGCCCGGCGGCGCCGGACTGCTATCCCTCGTTCGAGGGACGGCCGCGGGCGCGTTCCGGCCGAAGACGGTAAGCGATGCGTCTCGCTCGCCTCATCCTGCTCTGCCTTGCCGCGCTCGCGCTCACCGGGTCGGTCCAGGCCCGGGTTGCGGCGCCCCCGGGTGCGCCGCAGGCCCTGAAGCCGTTCCTGCTCCGCGCCGACGAGGCACCGAAGCGGGAGTTCTCGCGGACGCCGTCCTTCTCCTGGCTGCCCGTGCGCGGGGCGATCCGGTACGAGTTCGAGCTCTCGAAGAACCAGGCCTTCACCGAGGCCGGCATCTTCTGGTCGGACGACAAGCTGAAGTCCCCGGCCGTCTCGATCCCCGTCGCCCTCCCCTGGCTGACCGGCAGCCCCTACGCGCTCTATGCCCGCGTCCGCGCGATCACCGCCGCAGGCGTGACCACGTGGAGTGGGTCGTACGGGTTCAATGTCCGTTGGGGCAACCTGCCGCAGCAGCTCCCGTCCGATCCGGGCATGTCGCGTTGGAGCGTGGTTCAGGGTGCGACGAGCTACCACGTCTGGTTCGTCGACGTCTTCCCCGGCAAGGTCGTGGCGACGAAGACGAACGCCGTCGATCACCGCGAGTTCTATTCGTTCCACCAGCAGCCGGCGTTCTCGGGCACGGTGCGCTTCCGCATTCGCGCCGTCCGCAACCTCTACGGCTCGATCCCGTCCGGCCTGCCGGCGGTCACGCACGGCCCCTGGAGCCCGGTCTTCACCTCGACGAACCCCGCCGTCGCCGGCGGCGTCGTCTCGCCCGTCGCCGCACTCAGCGACAGCGCGACCTCGACCTCGACGAAGCCTGCGCTGCATCGGCTCACACCCGGGTTTGCGTTCACCGGCACGACGAGCGCAGCCGGCGTCGCCTACGACCTCTATCGCGTCTACGTCTTCAGCGACCGCGACTGCGTCAACACGATCTTCCGCGGCGCCATGGTCGGCTCGCCGTCGTATGTGCCGCGGCTCACCGGTCCGCTCAGGCTCCCGAGGACGAGCGTGGAAGCCAACCGCGCGCGCGGAACGATCCTCAGCGACGGCAGCGAGCCCACGAGCTTCACCGCCGACGGACTGCAGATTCAGTCGACGGAGCAGGACAAGAAGACGTCCGCACCGGCCGCGGCCCCCGCTCCCGACGCCGGGGCCTCGGCGCCGACCGATCCCGATCCGGCCGCGACCCCGCCCGCCGCGGATACCAACCTGCCCGCGACGCCCGCCCTCACCGGCGCGCCCGTCGATCTCTGGGAGAGCGGCTGGCCGAACGGCCGCTTCTACTGGACGGTCGTCCCCGTGCGGTACGTGCTCGAGGACAGCGTCCCCTTCAGCCTCGCAGCCGGCGCCAACGCCGGCGCCTCGACCCTGACCGTCGACTCCAACGGCTTCCAGCCCGGGCTGGCCGTGGTCGGCTCCGGAGGCAGCCTCGAGAACGTCAACGTTCTCACCGTCAGCGGGACGACGCTGACCCTCGCCGGGCCCTTGACGCGCTCGCACGCTTCCGGGTCGCCCGTCGTGGGAACCGGCTCGCTCCGCTACTACGACGTCGAGACGCCTCAGGACGCCTGTGCGGCCGGCCGTGTGCTCGCGTTCGGGAAGACCAGTGAGCCCGCCGTCTCGCGTTCCGGCTCGCCGTTCGTCTCCGGGCTCTCGCCGAAGGGACGCCTCACGTCTGCAGCGCGCGTCCGGCCATCCTTCTATGGCTCGCCACACGTCGCGTGGGAGCCGGCGCTGGGCGCCGACCAGTACGAGATCCAGTGGTCGAAGACGAAGTATCCGTGGCGCAAGGAAGGCTCGAAGCTGACGTACGGAACCTCGGCGCTGCTCGCGGTCACGCCGGGCAACTGGTGGTACCGGATCCGCGGGATCAACTTCTCGCTTCCGGGCACCGCCCGCGCGATGACGTGGTCGGATCCGGTCGAGCTCCGCGTCGCCAGGCCGACCTTCACGGTCGTCAAGAAGTCCTCGCGATAGGCTCGCGGAGCTTTGGGCTCCGACCTCGAGTTCGCTCTCTCACTCGCCGACGACGCCGACGCGATCACGCTCGCGCGCTTCCGCGCGGCCGACCTGCGCGTCGAGACGAAGCCCGATCTGACTCCAGTCTCCGAGGCCGACCGAGCCGTCGAGACCGCGCTGCGGGCACGGCTCTCGCGAGAGCGGCCGCTCGAGCCGGTGCTCGGCGAGGAGGAGGGCGGCGAGGACGCGAGCGCCTGGATCCTCGACCCGATCGACGGGACGCGCAACTACACGCGCGGGATCCCGGTGTGGGCGACGCTGATCGCCTATGCCGACCGGCTCGCCGTCGTCTCTGCTCCGGCCCTCGGCCGGCGCTGGTGGGCCGAGCGCGGCGCGGGCGCATTCGCCGACGGGCACCCGATCCGCGTCTCGGCGATCGACCGGCTCGAGCACGCGACTCTCCTCTACGCGCTCGACCGCCCACCCCCGACGCGGGCCTTCGACGCCTGGCACGTGCGCGGCTTCGGCGACTTCTGGGCGCACATGCTCGTTGCGGAGGGTGCCGCGGAGGTGGCGGTGGACGCCGAGGGGCTCGCGATCTGGGACTGGGCGCCGCTGAAGATCCTCGTCGAGGAAGCCGGCGGCCGCTATGAGGACTCCGTCTCGTGGAACGGACGCCTCGACGTCAGCGAGCTGCGGTGACCGCAGCCTCGTAGACGCGGTCGCGGCCGAAGATGTCGAGCTCGGCCGAGAGCAGGTCGCTTGCGCTCGGCTTCGCGCCGCGCGGCGGCGGCATCGGCTCTCCGTCGACCGCGACGCGCTCGAGCTCTGCTGCCGAGCGGTGCGAGAGCTTCACGGGACGCTTCAGGCGCGAGCGGAGCCAGCCGGCGAGCAGGAGCGCGTCGGCCCTCGGACCGGTGACGGAGAGCGTCCTGATCGCCTTCACGTCCGGCCAGAGCGCCGCCAGCCGGCCGCGCCAGCCGAGGCTGCGGCCCCAGGCGATGTCGGAGACCGCGATCCGGTCGAAGAGGCCGGCGAGCTGCCCGTAGGCACGGGGAAGGCCGCGCCACTCCGACGAGTCGACGACCAGCCTGTCGCAGACGTCGACGAGCTGCTCGAGCTCGGGCTTCCCCCAGGGCGGCAGGCCACGCCAGCGGCAGAACGTGGGCAGGTCGGTGATCAGGAGCGGGGCCACGATCGAGCCGGGAACGCGGGTGCGAGCGCCGCCGAGCCGGAGCTGGATCACCTCCGAGCAGACCTCGCGCGAGGACCCGGGGATCGTGAAGCACTTCAGCTCGACGTCGACGCCGATCGCGTCGGCTTTCCCGGCGTCCGGGAAGAGGAGGATCGTGCGCGAGGGGTGGAGCTCATCCAGCCCGGCGAGCGTGCGCCGGGCCGCGGCGGCCCATTGCGGCGGCGCCCAGGCGACGTGTGTCATCACGCTCGTCCGGGTGCCCTCGGCGTGGTGCACGCGCAGCTCGCCCAGGCGCTTCTCGACCTGCGCGACGACGCTCGGCATCAGCTGGCCGCCATCTAATGTCGTCTCCAGCTCCGCCCGTCGCGGCGGATCAGCTCGTCGGCGGGAGCCGGGCCCCACGTGCCGGCCGGGTAGTTGGGGAAGTTCGGCCGGTCGCGCTTCCAGGCGGCGATGATCGCGTCGACGAGGCCCCACTGCTCGTCCACCTCGTCGGAGCGCGTGAAGAGCGTCGCGTCGCCGAGCATCGCATCGAGGATCAGCCGCTCGTACGCCTCGGGCAGGCTCGTCCGGAACGCGCCGCCGTAGAGAAAGTCCATGTGCACGGTGCGGATGTTCATCCCGGAGCCGGGCACCTTCGCGCCGATCGCGAGCGAGACGCCCTCGTCGGGCTGGACGTGGATCAGGAGCACGTTCGGGCGCAGCCCCTCCCCCGCGATCTCGGCGAAGGGCGGGTGCGGCGCCCGCTGGAACTGGATCGCGATCGTCGTCTCGCGTCGCGGCAGCCGCTTGCCGGCACGGACGTAGAACGGCGTGTCGGCCCAACGCCAGTTGTCCACGTAGAGCTTGGCGGCGATGTACGTCTCCGTCGTCGAGTCGCTCGCGACCCCCGGCTCCTCGCGGTAGCCGGGCACCTCCTCTCCCTCGATGAACCCGCGGGCGTACTGGCCGCGGACGACGGACTTCGGCCCGGGGGTGTGCAGCGAGCGCAGCACCTTCACCTTCTCGTTCCGGACCGAGTCGGCGGTGAAGTCGATCGGCGGCTCCATCGCGGTCAGCGCCACCAGCTGGAGCAGGTGGTTCTGGAACACGTCCCGGATCACTCCCGCCTGCTCGTAGAACGCGGCGCGGCCTTCGATCCCGATCGACTCGCCCACCGTGATCTGGACGTGGTCGATGAACTGCCGGTTCCAAATCGGCTCGAAGATGCCGTTCGCGAACCGCAGCGCCAGCATGTTCTGGACCGTCTCCTTGCCGAGGTAGTGGTCGATCCGGAAGAGCTCCTGCTCGACGAAGTGCTGCTCCAGGATCTCGTTCAGCCGCAGCGCGGACTCGCGGTCGTGCCCGAACGGCTTCTCCACGATCAGCCGGATCCAGCCCTCGGTGCTCCGCCGTTCGCCGAGCTCGTTGACGATCGTCTCGAATGCGGCCGGCGGCACCGCCAGGTAGTAGAGGCGGTTCCCCGCGCAGCCGCGCTGCTCGTCGAGATCGCGGAGCGCGTCGACGACTCGATTCTGGCCCTCGTCCTCGGCGAAGTCCGTGGCGACGTAACGCATCGACGCCGCCAGCTCGTTCCAGACCTTCGCGTCGAAGTCGTCGCGGGCGTGATCCTTGACCGCCTGCTTCATCTCCGCGATCCATTCCTTCGTGCTCTGCTCGGTGCGGGCGACTCCGACGACGCCGAAGCGCTCCGGCAGCAGCCGGCGGAGCGCGAGCGCATAGAGCGCCGGAAAGATCTTCCGCCGCGTCAGGTCGCCCGTGGCTCCGAAGACGACGATCGCGCACGAGTCCGGGCTGCGCCGCAGCCGCAGGCCTTCGACGAGCGGATTCCCGTCGTCGGCCGAGCTCACCGCGGGTCGGATCCCTTCTTGGCCGCCTTGACGGCCTTGACGGCGTGCCCCCCGAACTGGTTTCGGAGCGCCGCCTGCACCTTGGCCGAGAAGTCGATCTCGCGGCGCGAGGCGAAGCGTGCGAAGAGCGCCGAGGTGATCGCGGGGAGCGGGACGTTGGCGTTGATCGCCTCGTTGATCGTCCACCGGCCCTCGCCCGAGTCCTCGACGTACGGGGCGATGTCGTCGAGGTGGTCGCCGTGCTGCTCCATCGCCGCATGGAGGAGCTCGAGCAGCCAGGAGCGCACGACCGAGCCGTAGCGCCAGATCCCCGCGAGCTCGCTCAAGTCGAGGTCGAACTCGGAGTGGTACATCAGCTCGAAGCCCTCCGCATAGGCCTGCATCAGGCCGTACTCGATCCCGTTGTGGACCATCTTCGTGAAGTGACCGGCCCCGGACGCGCCGACGTGGGCCCAGCCGTTCTCCGGCGCGAGCCCTTCGAACACCGAGTTGAGCCGCTTCACCGGCGCCTTGTCGCCGCCGGCCATCAGGCAGAAGCCGACCTCGAGCCCCCAGACGCCGCCCGAGACGCCGACGTCGACGAAGGCGATCTTCTGCTTCCGCGCCTCCTTGTAGCGGCGCTGCGAGTCGCGAAAGTTCGAGTTGCCGCCGTCGACGATCGTGTCGCCGGGCTCCAGGATCCCGAGCAGCTTCTGGAACGTGTCCTCGGTCACCTTCCCGGCCGGGACCATGATCCAGACGTGCCGCGGCGCGTCCAGCTGCTTCGCCAGCGAGCGGAGGGTCTTCGCGGTCGACGCGACGTTCGGGTCGAACGTCTTCATCTCGATCCCGTGCTGCTCCAGCCGCTTCGTCATCCCGGCCCCCATCCGGCCGAGGCCCACCATCCCGAGTTGCATCTACACGTCCTCCAGTCGGATTCGAACGACACGCCTGCCGCGCTGCTCGAGCGCAGCGAAGTCGCCGGCTGCCTGGGAGCGGATCAGGCGGCCGAAGCCGAACTTGCGCTCGGGGATCGCCAGCTCCTCGCCGGTGTCGTCGACCACCTGGACGAAGAGCCCGGTGTCGGGACCGCCCTTGTGCAGCTGGCCGGTCGAGTGCAGGTAGCGCGGGCCGAGGCCGTGGGTGACGACGCAGCCGGTCTCGCGCGCCCGCGCCACGAGCGGCGCCAGCTCCTCCTCGCGAGCCGGGTCGATGAATGCCTGAATGCAGACGTAATCCCGGCCCGCCTGCGCCTCCGCCAGCAGCTCGTCGAGCGATCCGCGCGGCTCCAGGTCGGGCTCGCCCGCCGCCAGCACCTCGTTCGTCTTGTCCTTCGCCGCCTGGACGTCCGGCTGGTCGAAGGGGTTGATCCCGAGCACGTGGCCGGCGACCGCGGTCGCGAACTCCCAGCGGTAGAGCTCCGCGGCGAGGTCGTACGGATCGACGAGGTCGAGCTCGCCGCGCTGGCGATCGGGGCCGTCCGGCGACTCGCCGGGCGCGGGCACGAGACCCTTCCCCTGCTTGCCCGTCGACTCCGCGAGCAGCTGCTCCGCCCAGAGCCCGAACCCCGTCGGAGAGTCGTCGATGCAGATCTTGTCGCGCCCCTCCTTCCACCCTTCGCCGAGCTGGAGCCCGAGCTCGAGTCCGGGGTTGCCGTCCTCCTCGTGGCAGGCGACAGTCATCGTCGCGGCGACCTCGAGGAAGTGCGCGATGTCGACGCCCATCAGCGCCGCCGGCACGATCCCGAACATCGAGAGCGCGGAGTACCGGCCGCCGATCGCCGGCTCACCCGCGAAGACGGCACGGAAGCCACGCTCGTGGGCGAGGTCGTCGAGCTCGGAGCCGGGATCGGTGATCGCGGCGAACTGCGCGCCGCGCCCGCCGGTCCGCTCCCAGAAGTACTCGAGGTGCGAGCGGGTCTCGATCGTCGAGCCGGACTTGGAGGAGGCGAGGAAGAGCGTCTGCCCGAGGTCGACCTCTCGCTCGAGCCGGCGAATCGCCTCGGGGTGCGTCGTGTCGAGGACGTGAAACGACGCGACCTTGAAGGTCCGGCGCAACACCTCCGGAGCGAGCGAGGAGCCGCCCATCCCGAGGAGGACGCAGTCGTGGAACTGCTCGGTGGCAGCCTCCGAAAACGCGTTCAGCTCGTCGACGTGGCCCCGCACGCGCGTGACGACGTCGAGCCAGCCGAGCCACTGATCCTCGCCCGAGTCGGTCCAGAGCGAGGCGTCGTAGGCCCAGATCCGCTCGGGAATGCTGTCCGTCACGCGGCCGCGAGCTGCGCGCGCTTGGCGCGGATGCCGTCGAGCAGCTCCTCGAACGAGTCGGCGAACTTCTGCACGCCCTCGGCCTCGAGCGTCGCGACGACGTCGTCATAGTCGACGCCGACCTCGGCGAGGCGCTCGAGCAGGTGCCGCGCCTCGGAGAGGCCCTCGGTGATCGAGGCCGTCCCGGACCTCGCCGTGCTCCTGGAACGCGTTCACCGTCTCGAGCGGCATCGTGTTCACGGTCTTCGGACCGATCAGCTCCTCGACGTACATGACGTCGCGGTACTCCGGATTCTTGGTCGAGGTCGACGCCCACAGACAGCGCTGCGAGGTCGCCCCCTTGGCCGCGAGGAACTCCCAGCGCGGCCCCGCGAAGGTCTCCTGCCAGTGACGGTAGGCGAGCTTCGCGTTCGCGATCGCCAGCTTGCCCTTGCAGCCTCGTCGCCTGGCCGCCGATCTCGTCCAGCCGCCGGTCGGCCTCGCTGTCGACCCGAGAGACGAAGAAGCTCGCCACCGACGCGACCCGCGAGGGGTCGCCGCCGCCGGCGACGAGCCGCTCGAGCCCGCGGATGTAGGCCTCGGCGACGGCCGCGTAGCGCTCGAGCGAGAAGATCAGCGTCACGTTGATCGACTTGCCCTTCGCGATGCAGTCCTCGATCGCCGCCAGCCCGGGCACCGTTGCCGGGATCTTGACGAACAGGTTCGCCCTGTCGACCTCCGCGTGCAGCCGGATCGCCTGCTCGAACGTGGCCTCGCGGTCGTAGGCGAGCGTCGGGTCGACTTCGAGCGAGACGTAGCCGTCCTCTCCCTCGCCGCCGTCCCACACCGGCCGCAGCAGGTCGCAGGCGCGGCGGATGTCCTCCATCGCCAGCTGCAGGAAGATCTCGGTCGGGTCGTCCTCGGTCTTCAGCAGCTCGGCGAGCTGCTCGTCGTACCACTCGCCGGTCGCCAGCGCCTTCTGGAAGATCGTCGGGTTCGACGTGACGCCGACGATCGCGTCGTCCTTCGCGAGGCGGGCGAGCTCGCCGGTCTCGAGCATCTCCCGCGAGACCGAGTCGATCCACGGGCTGACACCGGCCTCGTACAGCTCATGCAGTCGTGACGTGGCCATCCTTCATCTCCTTCTCCATCGCTTCGACCTTCTTCAGTCGCTCCACGTAGCGCTCGCCGCCGTCGAAGCGCGCGCCGAGGAAGGCGCGCACGAGATCGACCGCGAGCTCGGCGCCGACGACCTCGGAGCCGAGGCAGAGCACGTTCATGTCGTCGTGCTCGACGCCCTGGTGAGCCGAGTAGACGTCGTGGCAGATCGCGGCGCGAATCCCGGCGATCTTGCAGGCCGCGACCGACGCCCCGACTCCCGAGCCGCAGACGAGGATCCCGCGCTCGGCGTCGCCGTCCAGGATCGCATGGCCGAGCTCCCGTGCCTTGTCCGGATAGTCGATTCGCTTCGCGTCGTTGTCGGTGCCGAGGTCGAACGTCTCGTGCTTCAGCGCGTCGAGCTCCTCGAGGATCCGCTCGCGCAGCTTCACGCCTCTGTGATCGAAGGCCACCGCGACGTTCACGAGACGCGCTCCAGCAGCGCGGCAGCCCGGGCCGCGACGTTCTCGGGCGTGAAGCCCAGGTTCCTCAGAACCTCGTCGCCGGGCGCCGACGCCCCGAAGCGGTCGATCGCGACCGAAGCCCCCGCATCGCCCGTCCAGCGCTCCCAGCCGTGCGAGATCCCCGCCTCGACCGACAGCCGCGCCCGCACGTCCGGCGGGATCACCTCGTCGCGGTAGGCCTGCGGCTGCTCGGCGAAGAGCTCCCAGCACGGGATCGAGACGACACGGACGTTCGAGTCGATCGCCTGCGCCGCCTCATAGGCGACCCAGAGCTCGGAGCCGGTCGCGATCAGGATGATGTCGGGCAGGCCGTCTCCCGACTGCCAGAGCGTGTAGCCGCCGCGAAGCGCGTCCTCGGCCGGCGCCACCTCGGTGCGATCCAACGTCGGCAGCTTCTGGCGCGAGAGCGAGAGCGCGACCGGGCCGCCCTCGCGCTCGAGCGCGATCCGCCACGCCATCGCGGTCTCGTTCGCGTCGCCGGGCCGGACGTACCAGAGGTTCGGGATCGCCCGGAGCGCCATGTGGTGCTCGACGGGCTGGTGGGTCGGGCCGTCCTCGCCCACGCCCACCGAGTCGTGCGTCCAGACCCAGAGCGACTGCATGTGCCCGAGCGCCGAGAGCCGCACGGCCGGCCGCATGTAGTCGGAGAAGATCAGGAACGTGGAGCCATACGGCTTCAGCATCCCGTCGGTCAGCCCGATCCCGTTCACGATCGAGCCCATCGCGTGCTCGCGGATCCCGAAGGGGATGTTCCGGCCGGCGTGCTGCTTCGAGAAGAGGCCGGCGCCCTCGAACTCCGTCTTCGTCGACTCGACCAGGTCCGCCGCACCGCCGAGCATCGTCGGCGTGAAGGGCTTCAGGGCCTGCATCACCGTCCTGCCGGCGTCGCGGCTCGCGACCGCCTCGCCTGCCGGGAACTCCGGCAGCGCCTCGACCCAGCCCGGCCGCGGCTTGCCGCTGCGATCGGCGTCCCACTCCTCCTTCAACGTCGGGAACGACTCGGCCCAGCGCTCGAACCGCCGCTGCCACTCCTGCTGGACCTCGATCCCGCCCGGGCGCATGTCCATGTGCTCGTAGACCTCGGGCGCGACGTCGAAGTGCTTGTCCGGGTCGAGCCCGAGCGCCGTCTTCGTCGCGGCGACCTCCTCCTCGCCGAGGGGCGCGCCGTGCGACTTCGCCGTGTCGATCGCCTTCGGCGCGCCGAAGGCGATGTGGCTGCGGACGATGATCAGCGACGGCGCGTCCTCCTGGGCCTGCGCGGCCCGAATCGCCCGCTCGATTGCACCGACGTCCTCGGAGTCGGCGACCGACTGCACGTGCCAGCCCTGCGCCTCGAAGCGCTTCGCCTTGTCCTCGGTGGTGAAGGTGAGCGAGGTCGTCCCGTCGATCGTGATGTGGTTGTCGTCGTAGAAGTAGACGAGCCGGCCCAGCCCGAGGTGCCCCGCAATCGAGGCGGCCTCGTAGGAAACACCCTCCATCAGGTCGCCGTCGGAGCAGATCGCGTAGACCCAACGGTCGACGATCTCCGCGTGCGGCCGGTTGTAGCGCTCGGCGAGGAAGCGGTCTGCGATCGCGAAGCCGACGCCGTTCGCGAAGCCCTGGCCGAGCGGACCGGTGGTCGTCTCGACACCCTCGGTGACGAAATGCTCGGGATGTCCAGGCGTCCGCGACTCCCACTGGCGAAAGCGCTTCAGCTCCTCGAGCGAGAGGTTGTAGCCCGTCAGGTGAAGGACGGCGTACTGGAGCATCGCCGCGTGACCGGCCGAGAGGACGAAGCGGTCGCGGTTCACCCAGGCCGGGTCGGCCGGGTTGTGGCGCAGCACGCGCCGGTAGAGGACATACGCGAGCGGGGCCAGAGCCATTGCCGTCCCGGGGTGGCCGGCATTCGCCTTCTGCACCGCGTCCATCGCGAGCGCGCGGATCGTGTCGATCGAGAGCTTCTGGATCTTCGTGTCGTCGGCCACGACGCGAGGATAACCCGCCACTACCCTTAGGGCGTGGCTGTCCTGATCGCATCGTCGCTCCGGAAGGAGCTCTCCGGTGACCCGCTCTTCGACGGCGTCTCGTTCAAGGTCGAGCGGCGCGACCGGCTCGCTCTCGCAGGCCCGAACGGTGCCGGCAAGACGACGCTGCTGCGTGCCCTGATCGGCGAGACCGAGCTGGCCGGCGGCGAGCTCGCCTGGGAGAAGGGCGCGCGCGTCGCGCTGCACGACCAGCGGCCGCCGCGGCTCGGCGGCTTCACGCTCCGCGAGTACGCGCTTTCCGGCGCCGCGGACCTGATCGAGGCCGAGCGGGAGCTCCGGCGGCTCGAGGAGGCGATGGCCGGCGGCGACCACGCGGCGGAGACGCTCCGCCGCTATGGGGAGGCGCAGGCTCGGCTCGAGCACGCGGGCGGCTACGGCTGGCGCGATCACGCGACCTCCGTCCTGCGCGGGCTCGGGTTCGCCGACGCCGACCTCGACCGCGGCCTCGAGACCTTCTCCGGAGGTGAGCTGACGCGCGCCTCGCTCGCCCGCGCCCTGTCCGGCGGCCCCGACCTGCTGCTGCTCGACGAGCCCACGAACCACCTCGACATGGAGTCGATGGAGTGGCTGGAGCAGGAGCTGTCCACGATCGACGCAGCCGTGATCCTCGTCGCGCACGATCGCTGGTTCCTGGAGTCGGTCGGCACCGCCGTCCTCGAGCTGGAAGGCGGCAAGTCCACGTACTTCCCCGGCAAGTGGCACGTCTGGCGGCAGGAGAAGGCGGCCCGGCTGGCGATGCAGGCGAAGTTCGCCGAACGGCAGGCCGAGGACATCGCGCGGCTCGACCGCTTCGTCGCCCGCTTCCGCTACGGAACGAAATCGCGCCAGGCCCAGGCGAAGCTGAAGCAGATCGCGCGGATTGAGGCCGAGCGCGTCGAGGCGCCGCGGGCCGGCAGGCGCACGCTCGGCTTCGAGTTCCTGAAGCCCGCGCGGAGCGGTCGGATGGTGATCGAGGCGGAGGGCTTCGACCTCGCGGCAGGCTCGAAGCCGCTCCTTGCGGACGCCGAGCTCGTGCTCGAGCGCGGCGAGCACGTGGCGTTGATCGGGCCGAACGGCTCGGGCAAGTCGACCCTGCTCGAGGCGATCGTCGCCGGGCGTCTGGGCCGGATCGGGCACGGCGTCGAGGTCGCGTACTTCTCCCAGCACGAGGTCGAGCTCGACGAGCGCGGCAGCGTGCTCGAGTGCACGATGGGCGCCACCGGGCTCCAGCGGGCGCAGGCGCAGGCACTCCTGGGCCGCTTTCTCTTCTCCGGCTGGGACGACCACGACAAGCCGGTGGTCGCGCTCTCCGGCGGCGAGCGGCGCCGGCTCGCGCTCGCTCTCGTCGTCGCCTCGGGCTCGAACTTCCTCGTCCTCGACGAGCCCACCAACCACCTCGACCTCGAGAGCCGCGAGGCCCTGGAGGCCGCACTCGAGGCGTTCCCCGGCACCGTGCTCCTCGTCTCCCACGACCGGGCCGTCCTCGACGCGGTCGCCGAGCGGATCGTCGCGGTCGAAGACGGCCGCCTCCGCTCGTACGCCGGCGGCTGGGCCGACTACGCTCGGATTCGCGACGACGAGTCGGCAGCGCCCCCCGGCCCGCCGAAGGAACGGAAGGAGAAGCCGCGTCCCGAGAAGCCGGCGAAGGCGCGCCCGAGCGAGCTCGAGCAGATCGAGGCGTCGATCCAGGCCCGCGAACTCGAGCTCGCCGAGCTGGAGCGCCGGCTCGCGGACGACTGGGGGAACGCGGAGACGCTGGCGGCGCACACCGCCGCCCGCGAGGACCTGCAGCAGCTGCTCGCGCGCTGGGAGCAGCTGTTCGAAGCCGCTCAGGCGTAGGCGCCGGCGATCCGCCGCGCGACGATCGCGGCGTCCTCGCCGACGCCGATCAACAGCGACGACTTGCGTTTGCGCAGAAAGTGGACGCCGAGGAAGTAGAGCCTGGGAACGACCGTGCTCTCGCCGTCCTCGTGAAGAGGGAAGCCCTGCGCGTCGAAGGCGTCCGGCCACGGCAGCCAGGTCGTGTAGTCGGGCCGGAAGCCGGAGGTGAAGACGACGGCGCCGAAGCGGTCGAGCTCGACGCTCTCCGGCCCCGCATCCTCGAACGGGGGCGGCTCGTCGAGCTGGGCGTCGAGGCCGCGCTCCGCGGCCAGCTTTCCGAACAGCCCAGCCAGCATCCGGTAGCGCTCGTCACCCCACGCAACGCTCTCGGGGAGATCGGGCGCGAAGCGGGCGCGACCGCCATCGGCGGCAACGAAGCGGCCGGCGACCGTGACACCCCTGGCACGGAGGATGCGGATGTTCAGGTCGTGTCCGCCGTCCTTCCCCGTCCCGAGGACGTTCGCCGACAGGCGCGCTCCCGGGCTCGGCAGCGAGTCGGTCGAGGCGTCGAGGAAGCCGCTCTCCAGCAGCCACCAGACCAGATCGTGGCCATCGATCCGGCGCGGTGCCCAGGGGGCCTTGCCGCAGGAGAGGACGACCTCACGGCCAGCCTCGTGCAGCTCCTCGCCGATCTGGCACCCCGACTGACCGCTGCCGACCACGAGCACCGCTCCGTCGGGGAGCGCCGCGGCAGAGCGGTAGTCCTCGGCGGTCAGTACGAGCACTTCCTCCGGCAGGGTCGCGGCCGCCGACGGGAGGTGCGGCCGCTTGTACGTGCCGCTCGCGACGACGAGCGTGCCCGCCTCGAGGTCGCCCGCCGACGTGCGGAGCAGGAACCCTCCAGCTCGGCCTTCGACCGCGTTGACCTCGACGCCCTCACGCACCGGCGCGCCAAACGCGGACGCGTAGCGCTCGAGGAACGCGGCGATCTCGTCCCGCGGCATGAACCCGTCGGGGTCGGGGCCGGCGTACGCGCCGCCGGGCAGCCGCACAGTCCAGTTCGGCGTCACGAGGCAGAAGCTGTCCCAGCGGTCGCGCCACGACTGCCCGACGCGGCCGCGCTCGAGGACGACGTGCTCGACGTCCAGCGCCGTCAGCTCGTGGCTGACGGCGAGCCCGGCTTGACCGGCGCCGACGACCGCTACGGGAATGCGTTCCACGCTGCGGCCTACGCCGCTGTCGTCTCGTCGAAGGTTTCCTCGCTCACGTGCGCAATCCTGAGACATGCGTGACGAACAGGCAACCGGCGGCGTAGAGACGGTGTGCAAGCGATGACGCTTCCGGCACGCGGACAGCCGGCCTGGTCGGCGTCCTTTGCCACGACCGCGGCGGAGCACCTCGACGACGTGTACGCGTATCTCGTCTATCTGACCCGCGATCGCTCGCTGGCGGAGGATCTCGCGGCCGACACCTTCGAGAAGGCCTTGAAGCTCTGGCGCCGCTTCGATCCGTCCCGAGGAAGCGCCCGCACCTGGCTCTGCCAGATCGCCCGCACGACCGCGCTCGACTGGTTTCGCGCCGAGGAGCGCCGCCAGCGGCGGGAGCAGCGCGTGGCGGTGCCGGACCGGCTCGAGACCAGCTTCGCCGAAGGATTGTCTCCGGAGCTCGAGGCGGCCCTGCGCGAGCTCAGCGCCGGCGAGCGTGAGGTGATTGCGCTGCGCGTCCTGCTCGAGCTCGACGGCGACGAGGCCGCGCGCGTGCTCGGGATCAGCCCCACTGCGGTCTCGACGCGGTTGTCGAGAGCCCTGAAGAAGCTCGAGGAGAAGGTGAGCATCCATGTCTGAGACGCTGCTGAACGAGATCCGGGCGACGAAGCCCTCGGCGCCGTCGGCGCTGCGCGAGCGCGTACGAGCGCTGAGCGTCGAGGAGCCGGCGCGCGAGCCCTTTCTCGACCGCGTCCGCTTCACGTGGGGCTGGCGGAGGCTCGTGCTGGCCGTGCCGGCGACGGTGCTCGTCGCGCTCGTCGCGGCAGGGGTGATCGGGCTCACGCGCGATGGCGTCACCGGCGGCGGCGATGAGTCCGCGTCCTCCGCGACCGCCAACTACGACAGCCGCGGCGCCTCGACGATGCCCAGCTCGGCGCTCGAGAGCCAGGCCGCTGCCCCGCCCACGACCAAGGTCGCCGAAGACGCAGCCGGAAGCAGGGCCGGCATCGTCCCGCCCTCGACCGGGCAACTCCAGCGCTACGAGGCCGAGCTGCGGCTGCGCGTGGACGACGTCGAAGCGCTCTCGACCGCGACGAAGCGGGCCCAGCAGATCGCGCTGCGACACGACGGCAGCGTCGCGTCGCTCCAGTACGACGCCCCGGCCGCGGGCGTCGGAGCGGCTCAGATCACGCTGCGGATCCCGACCGCGCGGGTCCAGAGCGCGATGGCACAACTCGCCGCGCTCGGCACGATCGTCGGCCAGCGCTACGGCATCGACGACCTGCAGCAGCAGGCCGACAGCCTGCAGACGCAGATCGAGCAGGCCCAGCGACAGGTCGCGCAGCTTCGGGCACGACTCGCGACCACGACGCTTTCGGATGAGACGCGCTCCGTGCTCGAGGGTCGCCTCACGAATGCCCGTCAGAGGCTGACTTCCCTGCGCCAGGCCCGCAGCGCGACGGTCACCGAGGCCCGCACCGCCACGATCTATCTCTCGCTGACGACGGAGGAGATCGAGCCGGCGGCCGTCGGTGGCGGCAGCGCGCTCGACGACGTCAAGGACGTGCTCAGGTGGGAGGGGATCGCGATTCTCTTCTTCCTCGTCGTCGCGGGTCCATTCATCCTGCTCGGGATCCTCATCTGGCTCGCGCTCCGGCTCCGGCGCCGGCAGGTCGAGACCCGCCTCCTCGAGCAGAACTAACCGTCGAGCGCAGCGACCACCGCTTCGGCGACGACTTTGAGCGGCTTCCCCGAGACCTGGCTCGCCTTCCGCAGCCGCGCGAAGGCATCCTGCTCGGACAGGCCCTCCTTGGCCATCAGCAGGCCCTTTGCCCGTTCGATCGCCTTGCGCGCGGCGAGCGCGTCCGCGAGCGAGTCGGCCTCTTCTCGCAGCGCCGTCAACTCGTCGTGGCGGGCGCGCGCCGTCTCGATCGCGGGCAGCAGGTCGGTCTCGCGGAACGGCTTGACCAGATAGCCGAAGACACCCGCCTCGACCGCCCGCGCCACGAGCTCCCGCTCGCCGTACGCGGTCACCATCACGATCGGGATCGGCCGCTCCTCGAGGATCCGCTTCGCCGCCTCGATCCCGTCCAGGCGCGGCATCTTCACGTCCAGCACGGCGAGATCGGGCTGCTCCTGCCGCGCCAGCTCGACCGCCTCCTCGCCGTCGCGCGCCTCGGCGCAGACGTCGAAGCCCGCGCCCTCGAGCAGAGAACGGAGGTCCATCCGGATGATCGTCTCATCCTCGGCGATCAGGATCTTCATGCCGGAAAGAGCACCTCGGCGCGCAGGCCGGGCTCGCTCGTCAGCTCGATCGTCCCCTGGAGCTCCTCGCGGACGAGGGCGCGCACGATCGAGAGCCCCGTTCCGTCGCCGCTGCCGTTGAGGCCGCCACCGTCGTCGGCAACGGCGAGCGCGACGTCGTCGCCCCGGCGGGCGAGCTCGATCCGGACTGTGCCGCCGCCGTGCTCGAGCGCGTTCTGGAACAGCTCCGTGAACACGAGGGCCAGCGCGGTCGCGCGGTCGCCCGCGAGCGACACCGGTACGAGCTGGGCCTCGACCTCCTTGCCGGCGACGAGCCCCTGCACGATCATCGCGCGCAGCCGCTCGATCAGCTCGGCCAGGTCGACGTCGTCCTCGCGGTGCTCGGTCAGGACCTCGTGTACGGCTGCGATCGCGAGAATCCGGTTGACCGAGTCCGTCAGCGCCCGCCGTGGGTCGAGATCCGGGGCGCGAGCCTGCAGGCGGAGCAGCGAGGCCACCGTCTGCAGGTTGTTCTTGACCCGGTGGTGGATCTCCTGGGCCAGCACGCCGCGCATGACCGCGCGACCATGCTCGAGCGCGACCGCGGCATGGTGGGCGATCGCCTCGAGCAGGCTGCGTTCCTCGTCCGAGAAGGGCGTGTCGCGGTCGCAGACGAGCTCGCCGATCTGCCGCCGCTTCCAGCGCAGCGGCAGGCGCACGTTGTGCGCGCCCGCGCGTCCCTCCGGCCAGGCGATCTCGCCGTCCTCGAGCACGAGGGCGGCGCCGGTGGCATTGACGGCGGCAATCGTCGTCTTCACGATCGCCTCCAGCGACTCCTCCAGGTAGAGCGACTCGGAGACGGCCTCGGAGATCTTGGCCAGGGCCTCGAGCTCGTGCACTCGGCGCTGCGCGTCGGCGTAGAGCCGCGCGTGCTGGATCGTCTGCGCGACCTGCGAGGCAATCGCGACGAGCAGGTCGATCTCGGGCTGGCTGTGCTCGCGCGGCTCGCGGGTGCGGACGTTGAGTGCGCCCTCGAGCTTGTCTCTCGCCAGGATCGGCACGGCGAGAATCGACTCGTACTGGTCTTCGGGCAGGTTCGAGAAGAGCTTGAAGCGCGGATCGAGATGCGCCCGCTGCGCGATCGCGATCGGCGCGCGCTCGGCGGCGGCGGCGCCCGTGATCCCCTCGCCCGGCCGCATCCGTGGGCGGCGCGTCATCTCCTCGACGCTGGTCCCGTGCGTGGCCCGCAGCACCAGCTCGTTCGCACGCTCGTCGTAGAGATAGACGAAGCAGGCGTCGGCCTCGAGGGCGTCGGCGACGTTGCTCGCGACGAGGGCGAGCACCTCCTCGAGATCGAGCGTCGAGTTGACGGCTGCGATCGTCTCGGTCAGCAGGCGGAGGTGGCGAGCGGTCGCGTCCACCGATCGATTGTAGGTGTGCCGTCCGGTGCTCCCTTTACAAACTTCTTACCGCAGCAGCGGGAGAAACTTCAAACGACGGGAATAGGTTCTCACCAATGAGTGCAATCGAGCTGGACCTCCGCAGCGTCAAGGGCTTTTTGGTCGCGGATGTCCGCGGCCGTGTGATCGGTCGCGTCGAGTCGCCGATGTACGGCTCGCAGCCTGACATGCCGGACGCCCTCGCGGTGCGCGGCGGGTTCATGCGTGGCCGCCGGCTCGTGCCGGCGGAAGCGATCGGCGAGATCGACACCGGCACCCGCGTGATCGGCCTCAGCGTGGTGCGCGAGTCGATCCGCAAGTTTCTCTAGCACGCTGCGTTTGCGTCGCGGCGCCGAGGTGGACGCGCGGCCGTAGAACGATCACGGGCTCCTAGAGGGAGCCCGCGATCGGCCGTCAGTTAGGACGCAGCGCTCGCCTTGCGCCACAGTCCTCAGTCGATTATGCGCCGCTCGGAGGGCGCCTGTCTAGAGCACCGCGAGGTAGCGGTCGAGCTCCCACTGCGTCAGCTGGATCCGATAGTCGTCCCACTCTTTCCGCTTCAGCTCGACGTAGCGCTCGTGAATGTGCTCGCCGAGCGCGCGCTTCATCAACTCCGAGCCGGCGAGCTCCTCGACGGCCTCACCGAGCGTGCCCGGCAGGGCGACGATCCCGCGCTCGTCGCGCTCCGCAGGCGAGAGGTGATAGAGGTTCGAGTCCATCGCCTCCTCGAGCTCGTAGCCCTTCTCGATCCCCTCGAGGCCGGCGTGGAGGAGCGCCGCGAACGTCAGGTACGGGTTGCAGGCCGGATCGGGACAGCGGATCTCCGCGCGCGTCGCCTGCTCTGAGCCCGGCTTGTAGAGCGGAATCCGGATCAGCGCCGAGCGGTTGCGCTGCGACCAGGCGACGTAGACCGGGGCCTCGTAGCCGGGCACGAGCCGCTTGTAGGAGTTGACCCACTGCGCGAACACCGCCGAGAGCTCGCGGGCGTGGCGGAGCAGGCCGGCGATGAACGCCTTCGCGGTCGGCGAGAGGTGGTTCGGATCGTCGCTGTCGAAGAACTGGTTCCGCCCGTCCGTGAACAGGGACATGTGGGTGTGCATCCCCGAGCCGTTCTCGCCGAAGAGCGGCTTCGGCATGAAGGTCGCGTAGACGCCGTTCTTCGCCGCGATCTCCTTCACGATCAGCCGGTAGGTGATCGTCGCGTCGGCCATGTCGAGCGCGGGCGCGTAGCGCATGTCGATCTCGTGCTGCGAGGGGGCCACCTCGTGGTGGTGGTACTCGATCGGGATCCCCATCGCCTCGAGCGCCTGGATCGTCTCGTTTCGCAGCTCGGTCGCTGCGTCGAGCGCGGTCATCGCGAAGTAGCCGCCCTCGTCGAGCGTCTCGGTGCCCTTGTTGTCCTTGAAGAGGAAGTACTCGAGCTCGGGGCCGATGTTGAAGGTGTCGAAGCCCATGCTCTGCATCCGGTCGAGCGCCTTCCGAAGCATGAAGCGCGGATCGCCCTCGTACGGCGTCCCGTCCGGCTTGACGATATCGCAGATCATCCGGCCGACGATCGTCTCGCCGGGGCGCGCCGGCATGATCCGGAACGTCTCCGGATCGGGGATCGCGACCATGTCGGACTCCTCGATCGCGTTGAAGCCCGTGATCGACGAGCCGTCGAAGCCCATCCCGTCGTCGAGCGCCGCCTCGAGCTCGCTCGGCGTGATCGCGAAGCTCTTCAGGTGCCCCTCCAGATCGGTGAACCAGAAGAGGACGTACGCGACCTTCTGCTTCTCGATCGCCTTCAACACGTTCTTGCGCGACTCCGGCTCGGATGTCGCACGATGCTTGCTCTCGACCATCGCCATGCAGCTACCTCCTCGAGAAAGAGAAAAGCCTCGGAGGCGGGAGACCCGCGTCCGAGGCAGCGTCGCCACGAAACCGGCGCGAGTTTACACGATCCGGGCCCCGATCCCTAGACTGGGCTCGTGCGCACGCATCCTCCCTGGTAACTCCTGATTCGCCGTTCGCTCGGCGGCGTCGTTGCGACGCTGCTCGCGATCGAACTACTCGACGAGGTCGTCTTCGGCGCGCGCGAGGCCGCGTGGCCGCTGATCCGCGACGACCTCTCCTTGTCATACACGGAGATCGGACTGCTGCTGTCGGTCCCGAGTCTCGTCTCGCTCGTCGTCGAGCCGGTGCTCGGCGTTGCGGCGGTGACGTGGCGGCGACGTGTGCTCGTGCTCGGAGGCGGCCTGTGCTTCGCGCTCGCCCTGGGTATTGCTGCCGGCGCGCCATCCTTCTGGCTCCTGCTCGTCGCCTTCTCGCTGCTCTATCCGGCCTCAGGGGCGTTCGTCTCGCTCTCCCAGGCTGCGCTGATGGACCTCGAGCCCGATCGCCGAGAGCACAACATGGCTCGGTGGACGTTCGCCGGCGGGTTGGGCGTCGTGCTCGGGCCCCTGGCCCTCGCTGCCCTTGCCGTGGTCGGGCTGGGCTGGCGCGAGCTGTTCGCGGCCTTCGCAGTCGCGGCGGTCGCGCTCGTCCTGCTGCTGCGGCGCACTCCTGAGTCCACCGAATCCGCTGAGCGGCCGCGACTGCGGGAGGCGTTGCGGGCGATCAGGCGCCGTGAGGTCTTCCGCTGGTTGTTCCTGCTCGAGCTCTCCGACCTGCTTGGCGACGTCCTGCTCGGCTTCCTGGCGCTCTACTTCGTCGACGCGGTCGGAAGCTCCCCGGCGACCGGCGGGCTGGCGGTCGCGGCGTGGAGCGGCGCCGGGCTCGTCGGCGCGGGTGCGATGATCCCACTCCTCCGCCGCGTCGACGGGCTGCGCTACCTGAGGGCCAGCGCCGCAGCAACGGCCGTCCTCTTCACCGGCTTCCTGCTCGCGCCGGGCGTCGCGGCCAAGCTCGGCCTCGTCGCTGCGATCGCCGTCGTCAACGCCGGCTGGTACTCGGTGCTCCAGGCGCGCCTCTACGGCGCCCTGGACGGAAAGAGCGGGCTCGTACTGACCGCCGGCGCCCTCTTCCCGCTCAACGCCGTCCTGCCGCTGGCGATCGCCGCCTCGGCCGACCGGTGGGGCCTCGACGCTGCGCTCTGGCCCTTGCTCGCAGCGCCGATCGCCCTGCTCCTGCTCGTGCCCCGAAGGGGCTAGCCGGAGCGCTTCAGCTTCCCGTGCTTCTTCGCGTAGATCTCGCCGCGGCGGAAGACCCAGAGGCCGACCGGGGCGGCGACCGCGCCGATCAGGAGCAGCGGCCAGATCTCGTCCCACATCGTCGAGAGACCGGCCCCGTCGAGGATCGCCTCCCTGATCCCGTCGAGCACGTACGTCGCCGGCGAGATCACCGAGATCCACTCCATCCAGCGCGGCAGCACCTCGACGGGGTAGTAGACGCCCGAGACGACGAGCAGCATCCCCTGCGCGACGAAGCCGAGCTGGGCGCCCTTCTCGGGCGAGATCAGCGGCAGCACCGCGGTCATGACGCCGATCCCGATGAACGCGAGCGAGCCCGCGACGAGCACGACGAACGCGGCGACGAAGTTCGCGTTCGGCAGCTCGAGGTCGAAGAAGAACGCGACGACGATGAAGAGGATGATCGCCCGAAGCAAGCCGTAGAGCACGGCGAAGAAGCCCGCGCCCGCGAGGTGCATCGCCCGCGAGAGCGGCGCCATGAAGGTGTACTCGATCGTCCCCTCCCAGCGTTCCCAGGCGACCGTCTCGGTCATGAACTCGAACAGGATCCCGAGGTACGCCCAGACGACGGCGCCGATCAGGAGCTGGGTGGTCGTGCGGGTGACGTCGATCGAGCCGCCGGTGGCCTCGATCCCCTTCGCGATGAAGACGATCGTGAGCGTGTTCGCGATCGTCCAGACCATGAAGGCGACGTCCCACCAGATATACCGCCGGGTGAGATAGACGTTGCGCTCGACGACGCCGCCGAGCCCGATCAGCTCGGCTCTCAGTGTGGAAGCAGCGGCCCTCATGGCCCCGCTCCGGGGCCGGCGAAGCCGGCCCTCCGCTCCTGGCCGGCTCCGTCAAGCCTACGCCGGTCATGCGAACACCTCCCGGTCCTCGTCGTCCTCGTCCGTCTCCGCGTCGAATGCGCGGCCGGTCGCGGCGAAGAACGCCTGCTCGAGCGTCTCGACGCCGAAGCGGACGAGGATCTCGGGCACCGTCTCGAGAAAGAGGAGCTGGCCGCGGTCGAGGACGCCGACGCGGTCCGCCAGCGCCTCGGCCTCGGCGAGGTCGTGGGTGCAGAGCAGGATCGTCGCGTCGTGGGTCTGCCGCACCTCGCGGACGAAGTCCTGGACCTCGAGCTTGGAGCGCGGGTCGAGCCCGGTTGTCGGCTCGTCGAGCAGGAGCAGTACCGGCGAGGTCAAGAGCGCTCGCGCGAGCGCGACCTTCTGCTGCATCCCGCGCGAGAGGTTCTCCATCGGCTCGGTCCGGCGGTCGATCGGGAAGCCGACCTTCGTCAGGATCGCGGGGATCTTGACCCGAGTCTCCCGCGGGCCCATCCCGTAGTAGCGCGCCGCGTAGTGCAGGTTCTCCCCGGCAGACATCTTCTTGAAGAAGCTGGCCTCGACGGAGACCCGGTTGACGAGCTTGCGCACCGGGCGCGGCTCGGTGAAGACGTCGTGGCCGAACACCTCGGCGCTGCCTCCGTCGTGGAAGAGCAGCGTCGAGAGCAGTCGGACCAACGTCGACTTCCCCGAGCCGTTCTGACCCAGGATCGCGACGCACTCTCCCCGCTCCATCGTGAACGTGACGCCCTGCAGCGCCGCCCGCTTCTTGCGCGCGAACCGGCCCGCCTTCTTGTCGCGGCGCGAGAACTCCTTGCGGAGGTCGTGAACCTCCACAGCAGGTGTCGGACGATGCAATTCGATCACTTCTGACATTCGGGAAACTCCTTCGCTCACAGAAAACCCCAGGAACACAGCACGCGACGCCCGCAACAACGGCGGGCCGCGGCTACGGGTGTCCTAGATGTGGGCTGGGAATCTCATCCGGCGCCGACGATACCACCCGCTCCGAGGCGACGCCAGGGAAATTCGGCCTTGACCTCCGTCTGTCCGCTCGGCTACGGTGGAGACAGGTTCCGCCGGCGAAGGCGGATCTGAGGCAATGCTTGTCTCAAGGCGATGGCGCCTCGCAGCTGATTTCAGCTGCGGGCGCTTTTTTTGTGGTCCGACGAAGGGGATCGACGATGTCAGAGCTCGAATCCAGGCACTACTTGCTGAATGGCGGGGAGACGTTGCCCGACGCCCGCGAAGCACTCGAGTGGGCCGCCGAGACGCGAGTCTCGATGGTCGACCTCAAGTTCTGCGACCTGCTCGGCACCTGGCAGCACATGACGCTGCCGCTGCGGGCTTTCGGGGCCGACGCGTTCGAGGAAGGGCTCGGCTTCGACGGCTCCTCGATCCGAGGGTGGCAGGGGATCTCGGAGTCCGACATGTTGCTGATGCCCGATCCCGCGTCCGCGATCCTCGACCCGGGAACCGAGACGGCAACGCTCTCGCTGATCTGCGAGATCGCCGACCCGATCACGCGCGAGGGCTACTCGCGCGACCCCCGTCAGGTGGCGAAGCGAGCCGAGGAGTACCTGCGCCAGACCGGGATCGCCGACACCTGCTTCGTCGGCCCCGAGTGCGAGTTCTTCGTCTTCGACGAGGTCAGCTACGAGCTCGGCCCGAACGCAGCTCACTACTCGGTCGATTCGAGCGAGGGGTTCTGGAACTCCGGCAAGCCCGGCCTCGGCTACACGTCGCGGCCCAAGGAGGGGTACTTCCCGACCGCGCCGCACGACTCGCTGCACGACCTGCGGACGGCGATGGTGCTGACGCTCGAGCGGCTCGGGATCCCGTGCGAGTTCCACCATCACGAGGTCGCCTCCGGCGGCCAGTGCGAGATCGACCTCCGCTTCCAGAGCCTCACCCGGATGGCCGATCAGGTCATGACCTACAAGTACGTGGTCAAGAACGTCGCCCACGCGCACGGCAAGTCGGTCACGTTCATGCCGAAGCCGATCTTCGGCGACAACGGCTCGGGGATGCACTGCCACCAGTCCCTCTGGAAGGAGGGGACGCCGCTGATGGCGGACAAGTCCGGGTATGCGGGGCTCTCGCAGCTCGCCCGCGGGTACGTCGGCGGCCTGCTCGAGCACGCGCCCGCGCTGCTTGCCTTCTGCGCGCCGACGACGAACTCGTATCGGCGGCTGGTGCCGGGCTACGAGGCGCCGGTCAACCTCGTCTACTCGCAGCGGAACCGCTCGGCCTGCATCCGGATCCCGATGTACTCCGATTCGCCGAAGGCGAAGCGGATCGAGTTCCGCTGTCCCGACGCGGCCGCGAACCCGTATCTCGCCTTCTCGGCGATGCTGATGGCGGGGATCGACGGGATCGAGCGCGCACTCGACCCGGGCGCTCCCGCCGACTACGACCTCTTCGAGGACGCCGGCCACGACGTCCCCCAGGTGCCTGGCTCGCTGGCCGAGGCACTCGATGCCCTCGAGGCCGACCACGCGTTCCTGCTCCGCGGCGGCGTCTTCACCGAGGACCTGATCCGCACGTGGATCGACTGGAAGCGCGAGCACGAGGTCGACGTCGTCCGGCTCCGCCCCCATCCGGCCGAATTCGGCCTCTACTACGACTGCTAGGAGGCCACATGACGAAGATCGAAGCCATCGTCGTCCGCGATCGGGTCGAGACGGTGATGGACGCCGTCGAGGATCACACCGGGCACGTCGGCGTGACCGTGATCGAAGCCGTCGGCCACGGCCGTCAGCGTGGGATCACGCACGAGTACCGCGGCCGAATCTTCGAGTCGCGGTTCCTCCCGAAGGCGTACCTCTTCTTCGTCGTCAAGGACGAGCTCGCCGCCGGCGCGGTCGAGGCGATCGTCGACGCGGCGCGCACGGGTCACGAGTCCGGCGACGGGATCGTCTGGACGACCCCCGTGTTCGACGTCACCCACAACCGCACCGGAGCAAAGCTCGAGGAGGTCGAGGTCGCATGACGACAAAGGAAATTGCATTCGCCACGAGCACGATCTGGGTCGTCCTGGCCGCAATCCTCGTGCTCTTCATGCAGGCCGGCTTCGCCTTCCTGGAAGCCGGCCTGACCCGGATGAAGAACGTCGGCCACATCGCGGCCAAGAACGTCCTCGTCCTCGCGATCGCGTCGCTCGTCTACTACGTCGTCGGGTTTGGAATCGCGTTCGGCGACGGCGGCAACGGGTTCTGGGGCGGCTCCGGCTTCCTCCCGTCCGTCGACGAGCTGCTGACGATCGGTGCGTCGCCCTTCAGCTGGTTCGGCGCGATCCCCGCGGCCGCCGGGTATCTCTTCGAGGTCGTCTTCGCGGCCGTGTCGCTCGCGATCGTCTGGGGCGCGATGGCCGAGCGCACGCGGCTGTGGGTCTACTTCGGGTTCGGCGTCGCCTACACGCTGATCTACTCGTTCGTCTCGCACTGGGTCTGGAGCCCCGACGGCTGGCTCTTCGCGAAGGGGATGCAGGACTTCGCCGGCTCGACCGTCGTCCACTACCAGGGCGCGCTGGCCGGCCTCGCCGGAGCACTCCTGCTCGGGCCGCGGATCGGCAAGTTCGCGCACGACGGGAAGCCCAACGCCATCCCCGGGCACAACATGGCGTTCACGACGCTCGGCGTGATCATCCTCTGGTTCGGCTGGTTCGGGTTCAACGCGGGCTCGACGCTCAGCGTCGACTTCGGCGGCGTCGGCTTCTTCGCGTACGTCGCCCTGAACACGAACATCGCAGCGGCGGCCGGGGTGATCGGCGCCGTCGCCACCTCCTGGCTCGTGATCAAGAAGCCGGACCTCTCGATGATGTTGAACGGCGCCATCGCCGCGCTCGTCGCGATCACGGCGGCCTGCGCGTTCGTGGCTCCCTGGGCCGCGATCGTGATCGGACTGGTTGCCGGCATGATCGTCGTCTTCGGCGTCCTCCTGGTCGAGCGGCTGGGGATCGACGACCCGGTCGGCGCCCTGGCGGCGCACGGCATGGCCGGCGTGTGGGGCACGCTCTCGCTCGGCTTCTTCACGGTGCCGTCGCTCGCCGAGAGGCTCGCGACGGGCAAGGCCGGCCTGTTCTACGGCGGCGGCCTGAACCAGCTCGGCGTTCAGCTGCTCGGTCTGGCGGCGGTCGGTGCCTTCACCTTCTCCGCCTCGTTCGCCGTCCTCTGGCTCTTCAAGGTCACGATCGGGATCCGCACCGACGAGGACGTCGAGACGGCGGGCCTGGACGTCTCCGAGCACGGCATGTGGGGGTACCCCGAGTTCTACATCCCGGTTCCCGGCGGCTACGGCACCGACAGCCACGGGCACCTGGGCCCGGCGCACGCGCCGCGCTCGGCACCCGCCGGCTCGATCGCCACCGCGACCGCGCTGGAGCCCACCGCCTAGGCGCAGAACGCACGCTCGAGCAGGAGGCGCAGCTTGGTCTCCTGCTCGGGCGTGAGCGGGTAGACGTTCGCAGCGACCACCAGCACCCGGTCGTCGCGCGCCCAGACGACCGTCAGCATCCCGAGCAGGTTGCCGGTATGGCCGACGACGGGGCCGCAGCCGGTCTCGAACCGGGCCAGGCCAAGCCCGTAGCGCTCGTCGCCGCGAGGTCGCATCCTTCGTCCGAGCTCGCTCGCGAGCAAGCGCGTGAAGAATCGGTCGAGGTCGGCCGCGGTCGAGACCATGGAGCCTGCCGCCCAGGCCGATCGCGCGGTGCGGTCACTGGTGTCCGTCAGGCTCCCGGTCGCGATTCCGTCCCGCAGCGGCCGCTCGTGGCCGTGAAGATGCGGCCCGTCGATCGTGCCGGGCTCGAAGGTCGTGTCGGCGAGTCCGTACGGCCCGAGGACCTCCCGGTCGAGCATGGCGTCGAGCGCGGCGCGCCCGGCACGCTGGAGGACGAGGCCGAGAACGAGATAGTTCGTGCTCGAGTACGCATACCCCTCGGTGCGCGGTTTGCCGTTGGCGATCCCGACCAGGGCGCGCGGGTCGAGGTCGCCGCGAAGCAACGCCGGATCGGAGGTGTAGTCGTAGAGACCGGCCCGGTGCGAGACCAGCTCGCGGATCGTGATCTCCTCCGCACGGGCGACGAGATCCGGCTCGAACTCGGCCACGGTGTCGTCCAGCGACAGGATGCCGAGCCGAGCCAGCTCCAGCGTCAGGGCGGCGACGAACGTCTTCGTGACGCTCGCAATCCGGAATCGATCCCCGACGGAGGCCTTGCCCTTCGCCAGCTCGAGAACGTCGTCTCCGTCGCGCACTCGGACGATCACGCCCGGCACGCCGCTCTCGACGACGGCGGCCGCGGCGGCGTCAACGGATGGAGACGAGTCGCCCGGGCGCAACCAGAGCGCGATGGCCGCCACGAAGACGGCCACCGCGAGAGCTGCGAGCAGGCGCCGGGGCATCCGGCGTTGAATCTACGACACGGCGAACGTGACCGAGACGACCGCGCTGATCTGCTGCGTTCCAGGCTCGATGGGGGTGGAGCCGGCCTCCATGGCCTTGTCCGCGACGGCGTAGGGCTGAGGCACGGAGCCGCCGCCCTCGACGATCGCGGAGATGCGCCCGAGCGAGAGGTTCGCGGCCGCTGCGAGCGCCTGGGCGCTGGCGCGAGCGTCCGCGACCGCCGCCTTCAGCGCGTTGCGGTAGAGCTCGCCCTGGTCGCCGCGCGAGAGCGACGGGCCGTAGACCTGATTGGCGCCGGCGTTCACGGCCGCGTCGATCAGAGCGCCGGCCTTCGCGATCTCCTTCAGCGTCGCGGAGACGGTGTTGGTCGCCACGAACGCCTGCACCTCGTTCTGCTCGTTGTAGCGGGGCGAGAGCGAGACCGACTGGGTCTTCAGCTCGGCGCCGCCGGCAGCCTTGACGGCTGCGATCACGCGGCGCATCTCGGCCGCGTTCGCCGCCAGGGCGGCTTTCGCGTTCTGGCCCTGGCTCTCGACGCCGAACGACAGCTCGGCCCGGTCGGGAACGGCGGAGACGAACGCGGTGCCTTGAACGGTGAGGCCTCCGGCCTCGGCCGCAGCACTCGACGCCGACCCGGGGAGCGAGACGGCGGCGAGCAGGGCGGCCAGGGTCAGAAGCCCTGCGATGGGGAGGATTCGAGTTTTCATGCCGTGTCTACGCCGCCGCAGGCGGCGGCGTCACATGGACGCGAGCCGCGCGCGAGCGGCGGCGATCGCGTCGAGCACGCCACCGGGGCCGGGAGCCGGGCGCTCGGCGGGAGCGGGTGGCTCGAAGCTGCCGTCACGCACGGACTCGGCGATCTGCTCGTGGGCGCCACGGAACGGCATGCCTTCGCGCACGAGCGTTTCGGCGGCATCCGTCGCGAGCAGCAGCGGGTCGCCGGCCGCTGCCGCCAGCCGTTCTCGGTCGAGCTCGAGGCCGCCGACGACCGCCGTTAGCGCTGCCAGCGCGCCGGCGAGATCCGCCCGCGCTGCGAAGACCGGCGGCTTGTCCTCCTGGAGGTCGCGGTTGTAGGCGAGGGGCAGCCCCTTCACCGTTGCGAGGAGCCCGGTCAGACGGCCGATGGCGGTGCCCGCCTTGCCGCGCGCGAGCTCGGCGACGTCCGGGTTCAGCTTCTGCGGCATCATCGACGAGCCGGTGGCCGTGTTCTCGGCGAGCCGGGCGAAGCCGAACTCCGCCGTCGTCCAGAGCACGAGCTCCTCGCCGATCCGGGAGAGATGGACGAAGCAGACGGCGGCCGCGTAGAGGTAGTCGAGCGCGAAGTCGCGGTCGGCGACTGCATCGAGCGAGTTGCGCACCTGGTTCGGGGGCGGCGGCAGCGGGAGCGTCGAGCCGGCGAGCGCGCCGGCGCCGAGCGGGCTCGGCGCGGCCGCCGCGGCCGCTGCCGAGAACCGCTTCAGGTCGCGCTCGAGCATCTCCACCCACGCGAGCAGGTGGTGGCCGACGGTGATCGGCTGGGCCCGCTGCAGGTGCGTGTAGCCGGCCAGCGGCGTCTCGGCATCCGCCTCGGCGCGGTCGAGGAGCACGTCGGCGAGGGCACCGATCGCCGCCGTTGCTTCGCCCGCCGCGTCGGCGACGTAGAGCCGGAACGCGGCTGCGACCTGGTCGTTCCGCGACCGCCCCGCGTGGATCTTGCGGCCGACGTCGCCGAGGAGGCGCTCGATCGCGGTGTGGACGTCCTCGTCGTCGGGCTCGATTCCGCCGCCGCGTGCGATCTCTGCGAGCCGCGACTCTGCCGCGGCCAGCTCGTCGTCGTCGAGCAGCCCGGCCGCGTGCAGCCGCCGAGCGTGCACCGCCGTCGCCTCGCAGTCGTAGGGCAGCAGCTCGGCGTCGTCGGCCCGCAGGAACGCGGCGACAGCCGGGTCGAGGGCACGCCCGACCCGGCCCGCCCAGAGGCTCATGCCCAGGAGCTCCTAACGCCATGAGGCCCTGAGCCGCTGGGGCGACGAGGCCTCATAACGTTAGAAGCTCTTCGTCTTGGCCCGCTTGCGAGCCGCGGCGAGCTCGACCTCGAGCGAGGCGATCTTGATGAAGCCCTCGGCGGCGTCGTGCGGAAACGTCTCTCCCGTGCCGTACGACGCGAGCTGCTCGGCGTAGAGCATGTGCGGCGAGCGCCGGCCGGTGACGACTGCCGCGTTCGGCCGGAGCTCGACGCGGACGTCGCCGTCGACGAGCTCCTGCGTCTTGTCGACGAACGCATCCAGCGCCTCGCGCGCGGGGCTGAACCAGAGGCCCTCGTAGACGAGCTCGGTCCAGCGCTGCTCCAGCCCGCGCTTGATCCGCGCCTCGTCCTTCGTCAGGACGACGTCCTCGAGCGCGGAATGCGCCTGGATCAGGACGATCGCGGCCGGAGCCTCGTACACCTCGCGGCTCTTGATCCCTACGGCTCGGTTCTCGATCATGTCGATCCGCCCGATCCCGTAGCCGCCCGCGAGCCCGTTCAGCTTCGCGATCAGCTCCTCGAGCGGCAGCTCCTCGCCGTCCAGCGCGACGGGAACGCCGGCCGCGAAGCCGATCGTCACCTCCACGGGGTCGGGCGCGGACGCCGGATCGCTCGTGAGGGCGTACGGCTCCTCCGGCGGCGCGACCCAGGGATCCTCGAGCACGCCGGCCTCGATCGCGCGGCCGAAGAGGTTCTCGTCGATCGAGAACGGGGCCGCCTGCGTCGCCTGGACGGGAATCGCGTGGGCGATCGCGTAGGCGATCTCCTCGTCGCGCGTCCAGATCCGGTCGCGGAGCGGCGCGATCACGCGCAGGCTGGGGTCGGTGGCCTTGAAGGAGAGCTCGAAGCGAAGCTGGTCGTTGCCCTTGCCCGTGCAGCCGTGCACGACGGCCTCGGCGCCGAGCTCGACCGCCAGCTCGGCGACCGCTTGCGCGATCACCGGCCGCGAGAGCGCAGAGACGAGCGGGTACTTGCCCTCGTAGAGCGCGTTCGTCTTGATCGCCCGGGCGCACTGCTCGTCCGCGAAGGCCGCCTTGCGGTCGACCAGGATCACATCGTCGGCGCCCGCGGCGCGCGCGCGCTCGATCGAGGCGTCGAGATCGAACTCCTGGCCGACGTCGACGAGCACGGCGACGACCTCGTCGTAGGCGTACAGGTCTTCCTTCAGCCAGCTGACGATGCAGCTGGTGTCGAGGCCGCCGGAGAAGGCGACCACCGCGATCCTGCTCATCACGCTCCTCGGTCGCTGGAATGCATTTTATGCACTATAGCTGGATTTCATGCAGAAGCTAGGCTAGGCGCGTGGAGACGCGCTTCGTCGATTGTCGCCCTCGGGATGCCTATCTCGCGGCCCACGTCCCCGGTGCGGCGCACGCGGATCCGGAGCGCGACCTCACGGGCGCCGAGGGCGGCGGACGCC
The DNA here is from genome assembly GCA_963789355.1 of uncultured Gaiellaceae bacterium. Taxonomy (GTDB): domain Bacteria; phylum Actinomycetota; class Thermoleophilia; order Gaiellales; family Gaiellaceae; genus Gaiellasilicea. Next base: position 236,377 of record CAWBKK010000002.1, on the reverse strand, counting down.
ACCCGCTGCCGCGCCCGGACACGTTCGCCGCGTGGGCTTCGGGGGCCGGGATCGGGCCGGACACGCTCGTGGTCGGCTACGACGAGGGCACGGGCTGGGCCTCCCGGCTCTGGTGGCTGCTGCGCCACTTCGGGCACGACGCGGCCGCGACGATCCGGCTGGAGGCGTGGAACGGCCCGCTCGCCGCCGGCGAGGAAGAGACCGCCCCCGCGACGTTCACTGCGCGGACCCGGACGGGCGACACCGCGGACGCCGCGGAGCTCCTCCGCCGGCTCGACGACGAGACGCTGACGCTCGTCGACGCGCGCGCGCCGGAACGCTGGCGCGGGGAGGTGGAGCCGATCGATCCGGTTGCCGGTCGCATTCCCGGCGCCCGCAACCGCTTCTTCCTCGACGAGTCGCCGCTGCCCGCCGAGTTGCTCGACGCACCCGACGTGGTCGTCTACTGCGGCTCGGGCGTCACCGCCTGCGCCGTCCTGCACCAGCTGCACCTCGCCGGCCGCGCCGACGCGCGCCTCTATCCCGGCTCGTTCAGCGAGTGGTACGCGCTCGGGCCGGTCGAAAGGGATTGACGGTCAGGCGACCGTCGCGGCCAGCTGGTGCGCGCGGTGGGCGGAGATCCCGTTTCGCTGCGCCCGGACGAGCTCGTGGTCGGCGTCCTCGAGCTCGACGAGGGGCAGGAGCTCCACGTCTCGCAGCCGGATCTGCAGCGGCAGGCCCTCGGTGAACGCGTACGGGCTGAGATCGTTCGCGAGCGTCCCTGCGACCGGACCTGCCCGCCAGCCGTCCTCGTCGTCCCAGAGCTCGCGGAGCGCGGCGAAGTCGGCCTCGCTCACCTCGATCCAGGCGCCGTAGCCGAAGTACCCGTCGTCGTCCGCGATCGGGAGCTCGAGCAGCGCCCGCACGAAAAAGCGGTCACTGGCCTCCTCGTGCAGGACCGCGGAGTCGTCGCCGACGGCGGCGCGACGCTCGCGCTCGTCTTCGTCGAGCAGGAAGATCGGGTGCGGCAGGCCCATGCGGATGTCGCGCGTCTCGCCCGCGTGCCTCTCACCACAGACGTCGCAGGTGAACGCCACTACGCCGCGCCCGGGAGGTACTGCTGCCAGACCTGCGGGATGGTCGGCGTGGCGAGGTGGATGAAGAGCACCGGCGCCGGTGGCCGGGGCGGCCGTTGCAGATGCAGGCCCGAATCCTCGAGCAGCCGGTCGCCCTTGCGCAGGTTGCAGGGCGAGCACGCGGTGACGACGTTCTCCCAGATCGACTCGCCACCCTTCGAGCGTGGCACGACATGGTCGAGCGTCAGCCGCCCGCTCGTCGTCCCGCAGTAGACGCAGCGCCAGCCGTCCCGGGCGAAGAGCGCGCGCCGCGAGATCTTGCGCTTGACCGCGCGCGGGACGCGGACGTACTGGACGAGCCGGATCACGTGCGGCCAGACGTAGGTGTCGGTCGCCGAGCGCAGGCCTTTGGGCAGGCTCTCGAGCACCTCGGCCTTCCCCTTCCAGACGAGCACGTGCGCCCGCCGAACCGAACACACGTTCAGCGGTTCATAGCTCGCATTCAGGACGAGAACCTGTTGCAATTCGAATCAAGACTACCAGCGTAGGCGGCGTTTTCCGGCTCCAGAACCCGCTTCGTGTCGCTCGCGCTGCCGGCCAGGAGCGTCAGCGGGCCATCGCGCGCTCGACGGCCTCGAGTTCTTCCGGGGAAAGAGCGATGGGCGCGCGGCCGCGTTCGAGCTCCTTCACGTAGAGGCGCGCGTAGTCCCGGCCCTGGATCGCGGTCACGACCGTGCCCGTGCGGTTGTCGTCCAGGAAGGCGAACGACGCGGACTGGTGGCCGCCGGTACCGGCGTAGGCGTCGTAGCGGACCACGGCGGTGTTCGTCAGCGAGCCGTCGACGCGGCGGTCGACGCGCGAGAGGCCGGCTGCGATCTCGTCGACGGCCCGGTGCAGGTCGTCGATCCGGCCCTGCAGCGAGACGGCGAAGTCGACGAGGTCGGAGCGGCCGCCGCCGAGCAACACGCGCTGCGCGTTCCGAAGCCGCCGGACCCGCACCCAGAGCCAGAAGCAGACACCGAGCGCGACCACGGCCGCGCTCGCCGCGGCGATCGCGACGATCAGCTCGGCGGTCACCCTCTACTCGCCCAGCGAGAAGATGACCGGGTACTCGGCGGAGTTGTTCGAGAGGGTCTTCTCGCCCGGAACCGGGTCGACGTCGATCCGCATCACCCGCGACTCGCCGAAGTCGACGGACGGGAAGTCACGGAAGACGACGCGCTTCGTCTCGTCCGGATTGATGATGTCGATCGTCTGCTTCTTCACGATCGGCGTCGGGCTCTGCTGGATCGTCAGCGTGACCACGATCTTCACTTCCTGGCTGTCGCCGCCGTTCGCGACCGCGACGGCGAAGGCGAGGTCGGTGGAGGCTTCGACCTTGTTCTCGGTGCTCGTGGACAACGTCTGTCCGCCCGGCACGACCTGGACCGACTCGATATTGGTGCCATGGAGGCCGGTCGCCGTGCCGCCGGTGGAGCCGGAGGCAGCGGAGCCGTTGATCCGCTCCCAGATCGGCACCATCGAGCGCGTGCTGGCGAGGTCGGGCGTTTGGACGAAGTTCGAGTCCGGCACCTCGACGCCGCTGATCTCCTCCGTCCGGAGCACCGCGACGCCGGGCTCCTTGAAGAGGTCGTCCCAGACGACGTCGCTGGCGACGAGCCGCTCGGCCTGGGAGGCGAGCAGCGCGCCCGCCGCGGCGGCGTCCTTCGAGCCTTGCGTCCGCCTGAACGCCTCGGTGAGACCCGCCAGGCCGTCGACGCGGAACGTCAGCGCCTCGACCGCCTGCTCGTGCGAGTCGAGCAGCGGCCCGGGCGGATCGAGCTTGCCGGCCTCGTCGACCCCGATCTCCTGCTGCTGGACGAGGCCCGTGAGCTGCTTCTGCAGGTCGGCCGGCTTGATCCCGGGCGTCGTCAGGACGTCGCTCAGCTCCCGGCCGACGCGTTCGGAGTCGCGGCCGATCGCCGCGACATCGGTCATGTAGCTGCTGTAGGAGTCGCGCTTCGCGTCTTCCTGGCAGCTCTGCACCCAGAGCAGCAGGAGGACGACGATCAGGATCGCGAACGCGATCAGGCCGAGCAGGCGCAGCAGCGGGGTGAAGCCCGCGCGCGGGCGGACCGGGCCGCGCGGCAGCCGAGGTCCGCGGCCTCCTCGGAGCGGGCGGCGAAGCGTGCGGTCGCCGCGACTCGAGGCCTCCTGGGTCTCAGGCTCCTCGAAGAAGTCGAACTCGAAATCTGTGTCGCGACTGCTCATGGCAAGCGGTGGAGCGAGGTCACTGTAACGAGCAGATCGGCCGGTGGAGCGGCAGGAAACGCCCCGGCCGCGGCCAAACCCGGGAGAAGCCGTGTCCGCTGCTGCCCCTGCGCTCCCTCGCGGAGAGCTCGTCCTCGACCGCTATCGACCGCTTCGTCCCCTCGGCAGCGGCGGCTCCGGCTCCGTCTGGCTCGCGCGCGACGAGACCAACGGCCTCGACGTGGCGCTCAAGATCGTTCCGCGGGAGGGCAAAGCCGCGCACCGCGCCGAGCGGGAGGCGGAAGCGGCCGCACGGCTGCGGCACGAGCGCTGCCTGCGCGCCTATGGGTTCGGGTCGGACTCCGGTCACGTCTACATCGCCTACGAGTACGTCGGGGGGCGGACGCTGCGCGAAGCGATGCGGGCCGGCGAGCTGCGCGACGGCCAGGCGGTCGAGGCAGCTGCGCAGATCCTCGACGGCCTCGCTCATGCGCACAGCCGCGGGATCGTGCACCGCGACGTCAAGCCGTCGAACGTCCTCCTCGCCGAGGAGGACGCGATCTCGGTGCGGCTGCTCGACTTTGGTCTCGCCCAGTTCGACGAAGCCGAGACGCTGACGGCGGTCGGCGACGTGCCCGGGACGCTCGCCTACATCTCCCCCGAGCGCCTGCGCGGCGAGGAAGCCTGCTCGGCGAGCGACGTCTGGGGCGTCGGCGTCCTGCTCTGGGAGGCGCTCGCGGGCAAGCATCCGTTTTGGGGCGTCCCGCTCCAGCAGATGGCCGGGACGATCGAGGCCGGCTGCCCGCCGCTGCAGCCCGAGCGGCCCGACCTGCCGAAGCGGCTGCTCAGCGCGATCTCGCACGCGCTGGCACACGATCCGCGCAAGCGGCCGCCCGCCGCCGCGCTGGCGAACGAGCTGCGGCAGGCGCTCGCAGGAGGGCGGCGTTCGACGAACGTCGAAAGTGTTGAATCAACACAAGCTCTCGTCCAGAGCGCCGTTCCGTCCGCATTGGCGGGGGCTGCGGCGCTCGCCGGCGGGACGGCGCTGCCCTTCTATCCGACCGGCTGGGCACCGGCGCTCGCAGGTGTCGCCGCGGCTGCGGCCTACCGGTCGCCGCGCGCTGGGCTCGCCCTCGCGCTCGCCGCACCGGTGCTGCCGCTCGGAAACCACGCGCTGGGGCTGGCGCTGCTCTACGGCATCCTCGCCCTGGTTTGGCTCGTCCTTTCGTGGCGGGATGCCCGCTGGGGCCTAGCGTTTCTCGCCGGCCCCGTCCTGGCGGCCGTCGGGCTGCTCGCGCTCGTTCCGCTCGCACTCTCCGGCATCGGCAGCGGCGTTCGCCGCGCCGGCCAGACGCTCGCGGCCGTGACGGTCGCCGGAGTCGTCGCCGGGCTTCGCGGCGTCGAGCTTCCTTTCGGATCAGGGACAGTGCCGCCGCTGGGACTCAACGGTGCCGAGAGTGCCGTCACGTCCGCCCGAATCCTCGTCGACGCAGTTCCCGCCGGGCTGGCGCTCGAGGGGCTCGTGCTCGCCGCGATCGCCGTCGTGCTCCCGTTCGCGCGCACGCCGTGGCGGCTCGCAGGCGTCGGCTCCGCGATGCTCGCCGCCACCCTCCTCGTCGCGCCGGCAGCACCGGCGCTGCCGCTCGTGGCGGCCGCCTGGCTCACGGTCGCCGGGCTGGCGCTCAAGTCCTGGCGTTAGACTCGGCTTCCGGGGGCATCAACCCCTTCGCCATGAGTGTCCTCCGGAGCATCGAGCAGAAGATCGAAGGCCTTTTCGAGGGGATGTTCGGTCGCGCCTTCCGGACGCACGCGCAGCCGGTCGAGCTGGCGCGCAAGCTCGCGAAGGAGATGGACGAACACCGCACGATCTCCGTCTCTCGCGTCTACGTCCCGAACGAGTACTCGGTCTACCTCTCCGAGGCCGACCGCGAGCAGTTCACCGGCTACGAGGGCTCGCTCGTCGGCGAGCTCCAGGATCACCTGATCGAGCACGCCCGGCGGGAGAGCTACGCGATGCTGACGCCGCCGAAGGTGTTGATGCTGACGGACGCCGACCTCTCGATCGGCGAGTTCGGGATCGCGACGCGAATGGTGCAGCCCGAGGGTAAGCGGGGGCCGCAGCTGGACGAGCCCGACGCCCAGGTCGAGCCCGGCGCGACGATGATCTACAAGGCGAAGCCGCCGCAACCGACCGAGGCGGTGTCGCCGGCAGAGCTCGGAGTCGAGGACGAGACCTTCTCGCTGACGATGAAGGGGCGCACGCACGCGCTCGAAGGAGCCAAGGTCGTGCTCGGCCGCTCGAAGGACAGCGATATCCAGGTCGAGGACGCGAACGTCTCTCGCCGCCACGCCGAGCTGCGCCGCGAGGGACCCGCCTGGTGGCTCGTCGATCTCGGCTCGACGAACGGCACCGAGCTGAACGGGAAACGGGTGCAGCGCTCGAAGCTCGACGACGGCGACACGATCACCCTCGGCGCCACCGACCTCGTCTTCGCGAAGCGGACGGTCGGCGCTTGAACGTCAACGTCGACGAGGCGCTCCTGGCGCTCAAGATCGGCTTCATCGTCCTGCTCTACCTCTTCATCTGGCGGATCGTCCGCAGCGCGAGCAGGGACTTCCGCGGCGGCCCGGCGCAGGAGAGCGTGATCATCGGCCCCGGCGAGGCAGCGAGTCTCGGGCTGGCGCGGGCGAAGCGGGCGACCCTGGTCGTGATCAAGAGCCCCGCGCTCGACCCGGGCGAGGAGGTTCCGGTCGACGCGCTGCCGGTGGCGATCGGCCGCGGCGGCCAGAACGAGATCCCGCTCGAGGGCGACGAGTTCGCGTCGGCGCAGCACGCCCGCTTCGAGACGAAGCGCGACGGGCTCTGGGTCGAGGACATCGGGTCGACGAACGGGACGTTCGTCAACGGCGCCCGCGTGACGACGCCGCGCCGGCTCTCGAAGGGCGACGTCGTTCGGGTCGGCCAGACCGACTTCAGGGTCGAGGTCTGATGCTCGCGCGGTTCAGCGGGATGACCGACCCCGGCCGGCGCCGGCGACGCAACGAGGATGCGTTCGTCTGCGAGCCGCCGCTCTTCGCGATCGCGGACGGTATGGGCGGCGCCCAGGCCGGCGAGGTGGCGTCCGGGCTCGCGGCGGCCGTGCTGGAGGAGGCGACGGGCGACGAGCCCAGCAGCGAGAAAGGTGAGGAGCGTGTCGCCTCTTTGATCCAGGAGGCGAACCGCCGGGTCTTCCAGCGCTCGAACGAGGACGCGGCGACGTCGGGGATGGGGACGACGATGACGGTTGCGCTCGTCGACCACTCGGACGGCACGATCGCATTCGGCCACGTCGGCGACTCGCGCGCGTATCGGGTCCGCAGCGGCGAGCTGGAGCAGCTCACGGACGACCACTCGCTGGTGGGCGAGCTCCTGCGCAGCGGCCGGCTCTCTCCCGAGGAGGCGGAGTCGCACCCGCAGCGCTCGGTTATCACCCGCGCACTCGGCACGGAGCCGGACGTCGATGTCGACACGTTCACCGTCGAGGCGGAGGCGGACGACATCTACCTGCTCTGCTCGGATGGGCTGACGGACATGATCTCGCCGCGTGAGATCCTGGCCGCGGTCGAGGAGAACGACGACCTCGACGACGCGGCGCGCGCGCTCGTGAGCGCCGCCAATGCGGGCGGCGGCGAGGACAACATCACCGTCGTCCTGTTCGAGATCGACGGCGCCGCCGCTGCCGGCGATCCCGGGGAGACGGCGCGGATGCCCGCTGCGGCCCCCGAGCCCGAGGACGACGAGGACACGCTTTCGCCGCTGGACGCCGTTCCCGCCGTCGACACCGCGGTCATTCCCGCCGCGGCCGTTGCGGAGCATCTCCAGCAGGTCGAGGCGACGGCGCAGCCCCCTCGGCAACGCCGCCGGATCCTGCCGCTCATCCTGCTGATCATCCTGCTGGTTGCGCTCGTCGCGCTCGCCGCCTGGGGGCTGACCCGCTGAGCCTCAGAAACCGGGAGCTGCTGAACCTGATCGCCGTGGGCCTGCTCACGGCGATCGGCTTTGCGAGCGTCTACATCGCCCGCTCGGAGCCCTCCGAGCTCAGCGCCGGCTCGCTCACCTACGCCGGCATCTTCATGGCGCTCTATCTGGCCGCGCATCTGGTCGTCCGCTACGCCGCCCCCTACGCCGATCCGGTCCTGCTCCCGCTCGCGGGGCTGCTCTCCGCGATCGGCGTGACGCTGATCTACCGCTTGCAGCCTGACGATGCGTTCCGCCAGAGCCTCTGGATCGTGATCGGCGTCGCCCTGTTCGCCGCGACCCTGCTGGCGTTCCGGCGCGACTACCGGATTCTCGAGCAGTACAAGTACCTCTTCGGGATCACCGCTATCGGCCTGATGATGCTGCCGGCGCTCCCGGGTGCCGGCCAGACGATCAACGGCGCGCGCCTCTGGGTCAAGGTGGGCTCGTTCCAGTTCCAGCCGGGCGAGCTCGCCAAGATCTTCCTGATCGTCTTCCTCGCCGGCTACCTGCGCGACAAGCGCGAGGTGCTGGCCCAGGGGCGGCTGAAGGACTTCGGGCCGCTGCTCGTGATCTGGGGCGCGGCGATGCTCGTGCTCGTCCAGACGAACGACCTCGGGAGCGCGCTGCTCCAGTTCGGGATCTTCCTGGCGATGCTCTACGTCGCCACCGGCCGGGTCGCGTACGCACTCGCCGGGCTGGCGCTCTTCATCGGCGGGGCGGCCTTCGTCTACCGGTTCGTCTCCCACGTGCAGGAGCGGGTGACGATCTGGCTGAATCCGTGGACCGACGATCCGGTCTTCTGCGCCCAGACCGGCGAGCTCGCCCTGCGCCAGGACTGCGGCTCGTTCCAGCTGGTGAAGAGCCTCTACTCGATCGGCAACGGCGGCTTCGCCGGCACCGGCCTCGGCAAGGGCACGTTCACGACCACGACCGGGGACCCGATCATCCCGTTCCTCAACACCGACTTCATCTACTCCGCGATTGCTCAGGAGCTCGGGCTCGTCGGGGCCGCAGGCCTCCTGCTCGTCTTCATGCTCTTCGTCGCGCGTGGCTTCCGCGTGGCGCTCCTGGCCGACGACGGCTTCTCGAAGCTGCTCGCCGCCGGGCTCACGTTCGGCTTCGCGCTCCAGACCTTCATCATCGTCGGCGGCGTCCTGCGCGTGATTCCGCTGACCGGCATCACGTTGCCGTTCGTCTCGTACGGCGGCTCGAGCGTCGTCGCCAACTTCATCCTGCTGGCGCTGCTCCTGCACGTCTCGAACCGCGCGAACATGCAGGCCGCGAGAGGGCGGACGTGAACAAGCAGATCACGCGGCTCGCGCTCACGGGCGTCGGCCTGATCGTCGCGCTCGTCGTCGCGACCACGTACTGGCAGGCCTGGGCGGCAGGCGACCTCGCCGACCGGCAGGACAACCAGATCCAGCGCGTGGCGCAGTTCACGATCAAGCGCGGCGAGATTCGCGGGAACGGGGTCACCTACGCCACGAACCGGCAGGAGAAGAAGGGCGGCCGCACGTTCTTCTTCCGCGAGTACCCGCAGCGCGGGCTCGCGGCCCACGTCGTCGGCTACTCGACGCAATCGCGCTTCCGCACCGGCCTGGAACGGTCGCTGAACGACTACCTGACGGGCCAGAACGCGAACCTCTCGACCGTCCTCGACACCTTCGTCGACAAGGCGAAGGGCGCCACGATCGAGGGCAACCACCTCCGGCTGACGCTCGTCCCGCGGGCGCAACGGGCTGCACAGAACGCTCTCGGCAGCCGCTGCGGCGCGGTCGTCGCGCTCGAGCCGCAGACCGGAAAGGTGCTGGCGATGTACTCCTCGCCGACCTACGACCCGAACCTCGTCGAGGGCAGTTTCGACGAGGTCACGGGCGTCCGCGCCGACTGCAAGCGCCCGGACGCGCTGCTGAACCGCGCCACCTCCGGTCTCTACGCCCCGGGCTCGACGTTCAAGGTCGTGACCGCGGCGGCCGCGATCGACAGCGGCCGCTACACGTCGGAGTCCAACTTCGTCGACCCCGGCTACTGCGAGGTGTACGGGAAGCGGGTGAACAACTACGACACCTCGCGGCCGTTCGGGAGCCTCGACCTGCACACCGCCCTCGTCAACTCGGTCAACTCGGTCTTCTGCAACATCGGCAAGGAGCTGGGGGCCAAGTTCCTCGTCTCCTACATGAAGCGGTTCGGCTTCTACGAGACGCCGCCGCTCGAGACGCCGTCGAACGAGCGCGCGCCGAGCGGCCTCTACCAGGGCACCAAGCTGTTCGACCCGAAGGAGGACACCGACGTCGACCCCGGCCGGTTCGCCTTCGGCCAGGAGCGGCTGCTGGTGACGCCGCTGCAGATGGCGATGGTCGCTGCGACGATCGCGAACGACGGCGTCGTGATGCGGCCGCAGGTCGTCGACCGGATCGTCGCTCCCGACGGCTCGGTCGTCGTCCGCTCGAAGCCGGACGAGCTGGGCCGCGCGGTCAAGGCCGAAACGGCCCGGGCGGTCGCCGCGATGATGAAGGACGCGGTCGAGGAGGGCACCGGCACGGCGGCTCGCCTCTCGGGCTTCAACGTCGGCGGGAAGACGGGGACCGCCGAGACCGGGATCGCGGGGCTGAACACGACCTGGTTCATCAGCTACGCCGGCAAGGCGCAGGCCCAGGTCGCGATCGCGGTCGTCGTCGAGCAGCAGAACTCGACCGGCGGCCAGACCGCCGCACCGGTCGCCCGCGAGGTCTTGCAGGCGCTTCTCGGGTCTGCGGCGAACTCCTAACCTGTCCTCTTATGGCCTCCGGCGACCAACTCATCGACACACTCTTCGACGGGCGCTACCTGATCATCCGGAAGCTCGGCTCCGGCGGGATGGCGAACGTCTACCTCGCCTCCGACCAGGAGCTCGGACGCCGCGTCGCGATCAAGATCCTGGACGACCGGCACGCCCGCGACGAGCAGTTCGTCGAGCGCTTCCGGCGCGAGGCCCAGAACGCCGGCGGGCTCTCCCATCCCAACATCGTCTCGATCTACGACCGCGGCGAGGCGGAGGGGACGTACTACATCGCGATGGAGCACGTGGAGGGGCGGACGCTGAAGGAGCTGATCGTCGCGCGCGGTCCCTCCCCGCTCGGAATCGCGATCGACTACACGCGCCAGATCCTCTCGGCCCTGCGCTTCGCGCACCGGAACGGGATCGTCCACCGAGACATCAAGCCGCACAACGTGATCGTGGACGGCGAGGGCCGAGTCAAGGTGATGGACTTCGGGATCGCACGCGCGGGAGCTGCGAGCCAGATGACGGAGGCGGGCTCGATCATCGGCACGGCTCAGTATTTGTCTCCTGAGCAGGCGCGCGGGGCGCCCGTCGACCAGACAAGTGACCTCTACTCGACCGGGATCGTCCTCTACGAGCTGCTCACCGGCGGCGTCCCGTTCAACGGCGAGACGCCGGTCGAGATCGCGATGAAGCATCTCTCGCAGGCTCCGGCGGCGCCCTCTTCGCACCGCGCCGAGATCCCGCGCGACCTCGACTACGTGGCGCTGCGGGCGCTCGCGAAGGATCCGTCCGACCGCTACCACTCGGCCGAGGAGATGGACTCCGACCTCGAGCGGATCGCGCGCGGGATCGGCGTCTCCGCCGAGACCGCAGAGGCTGCAACCACCGTGCTCTCGCGCACCGACGTGCGCGAGGCGGCGACGACGATCCGCCCGGCCGCGCCCGCGGCGGGGAGCACGACCTACACGCCGGGACGCTACTACGAGTACGACGAGCCGGTCCGCCGCCGCTCGATCTGGCCGTGGCTGCTGGCTCTGCTGCTGATCGCGCTGGCGCTCGTCGGCGGCTGGTTTGCCTATCAGGAGCTCCAGTCGCAGCTGAGCGCGAGCGAGCCCGTCGCCGTCCCCGACGTCGACGGCACGCTCGAGCGCCTCGCGGTGCGGGAGATCAGGGAGGCCGGACTCGAGCCGCTGGTCGAGCGGAGGTCGAACGACGACGGCGTCAAGCGGGGGATCGTCTTCCAGCAACTGCCGCAGGCCGGCAACCGCGAGGAGCGCGGCAACATCGTCACGATCGTCGTCTCGACGGGGCCGTCGAAGGTGCGGATACCCGACGTCGTCGGCGAGAGCCGCGACCGGGCCGTCTCCGAGCTGACCGCTGCCGGCCTGGAACCGAACGTCGTCCCGGTCAACTCGCTCCGGCCGATCGACACCGTGCTCGCGACAGGACCGAAGGCGGGGACCGAGGTCACGCTCGGGACGGCCGTGCGCGTCAACATCTCCAAGGGGCCGAAGCCGGTGCCGGTGCCGAACGTGATCGGGAGCCCGTTCGAGAGCGCCGAGTCGATCCTCCAGGGGGTCGGCTTCGCGGTCGCGCGCGAGGACGTGGAGGACGACGCCGACGCGGGGATCGTCGTCGGCCAGACACCCGCCGCCGGGACGCAGCAGGGCAAAGGCTCCGTGATCACGCTGCAGGTCTCGGAGGGGCCGCAGACGTCCCAGATCCCCGACGTCACGAGCCAGACCGAAGCGGACGCCGCGGCGCAGCTGCAGGAATCGGGCTTCTCGGCCCAGGTGGTCGAGGAGATCACCGAGGACGACCGGCTCGACGGACTCGTCCTCTCCCAGGATCCGGAGGGCGGCACCGACGCCGAGCAGGGAACGACCGTCGTCATCGTCGTCGGGCGGTTCGAGGAGGCGCCGCCGCCCGAGACGACCCCGTGAGCGAGCGCATCCGCGTCGCGGTCGTCGCCGGCGGTCGCTCGAGCGAGCACGAGATCTCGCTCGCGTCCGCCCGCTCCGTGCTCGAGGCGCTCGACCCGGCCCGCTACGAGACGACGACGATCGCGATCAGCCGCGACGGCCGCTGGACACTCGAGTCCGGATTGCAGGCGCTCGCGGATGAAAGTGTGACTGTCACACAAAGTCTCCCCGTGCTCGCCGACTCCCAGCCGGCGCGGGCGCTCGGCGCCGTCGACGTCGTCCTGCCGGTGCTGCACGGCCCGTTCGGGGAGGACGGGACCGTTCAGGGCCTGCTCGAGCTCGCGGGCATTCCCTACGTGGGCGCCGGTGTCGCCGCCTCGGCGCTCTGCATGGACAAGGACCTGTTCAAGGCAGTCCTGCGCGACCGGGGCATCCCCGTCGCCGCCAACGTGACGCTCCGCCTCGGCGACGAGATCCGGAATCCATTCGGCTATCCCGTCTTCGTCAAGCCCGCGCGCCTCGGCTCGTCGGTCGGGATCTCGAAGGCACACGACGAAGCCGAGCTCGAGACGGCCGTCGCGCTCGCCCGGCGCCATGACGAGAAGGTGCTCGTGGAGGAGTTCGTCGCGGGGACCGAGGTCGAGTGCGGCGTCCTCGGCAACGTCCGGCCGGCGCCCGTCGCCTCGGTCGTCGGCGAGATCGTCCCGCACGCCGAGTGGTACGACTACGCGGCCAAGTACGACGTCGGCGGCTCGGACATCATCGTCCCCGCCCGGATCCCGGCGGAGACCGCGGCGCGCGTCCAGGAGCTGGCGGTCGACTCGTTCATCGCGACCGAGTGCGAGGGGATGGCCCGCGTCGACTTCTTCGTCCGCGAGGGCGGCGAGGTCGTCGTCAACGAAATCAACACCATCCCCGGCTTCACCTCGACGAGCGTCTACGCGCGCTTGTTCGAGGCCTCCGGGATCGGCTACGGCGCCCTGCTCGACCGCTTGATCGAGCTCGCTTTGGAGCGCCACGAACGGCGCTCAAGCCTCGAGTACTAAGCGGGTCTGCTCGGCGTGCCAGGTGAGGCCGAAGCTCTCGAAGCTCTCGATCGCGCTCCGTAGGAGCGTCTCCTCCTGCCGTGCCACGCCGAGCGCACGCAGCCCGAAGGGCCGTAGAACGGAGTGGGCGGTCGCAAGTGGTGTGGCCTCGCGCTCGGCCTCCTCGAGCCGGCCGAGCGCGAGGAGGCCATCGAGCCGGGTAGTGATCATCGCCGAGGTCACCATCCAGTCGTGGCCGCGGCGGAAAATGTCCTCGTCGAGCATCTCCTCGACGACGTCGAGCTCGTCGCGGAGCAGCGCCAGCCGGGCGCGGGGGCCGAAGAGCCGGAAGCCGAAGCCCTCGAAGGCGATCTCCAGCGCGCGCTCTTCGAGCTGCCGCGCTGCGTCCCGCTCGCCGCCGTAGGCGTGAGCGACCGCCTCGACGAGCAGCGAGCGCGCGTTCCGGATACACGGGGTGCCGAGGTTCTCCGTGACCCGGCGCTCGACGAACGCCCCGCGCTCCCGGATCGACGACCACTCGCCCATGAGCTCCTTGACCTCAAGTTCCATGGCGATCGAGTGGATCCGGTGGTGCGGGGTCAACCGCCGCGACAGCTCCTCGTGCGCCTCCACGAGCCGCAGCGCCTTCTGGAAGCGGCCCATCAGCGCGCACGGCGGGATCAGCTCCTCGTAGATCTCGGTGTGATGGTCGGGATCGGCGATCTCGGGAAGCAGGCCGACCCGCCGCTGCGCCCAGTCGAGCGACTCCTCGTACTCGCGCTCCGCGAACGCCGCCGACGCACGCGCGCCCCAGGCGTACGAGCGCAACACGAGGTCACCCGACTGCTCGGCGAGCGCACTCCCTTCGTGTGCCGCTGCGCGCTCCTCTGATGGATTCCAGTAGGCGCGTGCGATCAGCGCCCGTGCGCGTGCAGCGCTCTCCGGCTCGGCGAGCTCGAGCGCCCGCTGGATCCAGCTCTCGACCTCGTCGTGGTCGGGGCGGCGCGTCCACATGCCCGAGCGGATCGCGGTCTGGAAGGCCAGGTCGCCAAGCATGTCCGCCTGCTCCTGGGCGTCGTCGGTCAGCTTGAGGGCGCGCTTCATCGCCTCCCAGAAGCGCTCGCCGTCGAACTTGAGCGCGCTTGCGCGGCCGATCTCGCGCCAAAGCTTCGAGCGCTCGTGGGGCTCGCAGAGCTCGAGTGCACGCTGGAGATCCGCCATGCCCTCGTCGAGGTCGTAGCGCCTGATCGCCAGCTCGGCGGCACGGCGAAGCCAGCGAACCGCCCGCATGCGCAGCCGGTCGAGCTCGTCCGGAGCATTTGCCCAAGCGAGGTCGGCGTCGTCTGGCCCCGCGGCCTGGGCGAAGTGATGCGCGAGCAGTGCTGCATCCTCGTCGCGCCCGCCACCCATGCGCTCGAGCCAGGCCGCGAAGGCGGCATGGAGCCTCGCGCGGCGCGCCTTCGGGACGCTGCCGTAGACGACCTCGCGCGTGAGGGCGTGCTTGAACGCGTACTCCGTTTCGCGGCCGAGCGACGATCCGGGCCGACGGCGGATGAAGTCCCGGTCTTCCAGGGCGGCCCAGTTGACCGGCTCGCCGCCGACGAGTTCCAGCGTCGGGCCGCTCCAGAAGATCCTGCCGATCACGGAAGCCGCCTGCAGCGCCGCCTTGTCGCCGCTCGCGAGCCGGTCTACGCGTGCGGAGAGGATCGCCTGGACGGAGTCCGGCAGATCCTCGACCACCGTTCCCGTTTCGAGGAAGGCGGTGAGGAGCTCCTCGAGGAAGAACGGGTTTCCCTCCGCCCGCTCGACGAGCGCGTGGCGAGTCTCGACGGAGAGCTCGCCGGGGACGAGCTCGTCGAGCATCGCCGCCGACTCGACCCGCGAGAGCCCGTCGAGCCACACGAGCGAGGCGTTCCTGCGGCCGCCGCCCCACGCTGGCCGGCGGTCGAGCAGCTCCGGACGCGCCGTGCCGATCACGAGCAGCGGCCCGCGCACGTCTCGAGCGATCCGCTCGAGCAGGTCGAGGAGGGGATCCTCGGCCCAGTGCAGGTCTTCGACGAGGACGACGGTCGGCGCCTCCGCGGTCAGCTCGCTCAGGAGCCCCACCCACGACTCCTGAAAGAGCTCGCGAACGGCAAGCGGGTGGGCGTCGCCGGCGACGTCGAGACCCAGGGCGAGCCCGAGGATCGACCGCTCGCCGAGGCGTCTTCGCACCGCCGCCTGCTCCTCGTTCTCGAGGATGCCGAGGTGCTCGCGGAGGATCTCTCCGAGCGCCCAGTAGGTGACGTGGCCGTAGGCGAGGCAGCGGCCTGTGCGCTGCAGCGGCTGCGGCGCCTGTGCGGCGAGCCACTGCCAGAGCTCGCGCACGAGCGTCGTCTTCCCGACGCCCGCATCGCCCATCAGCGTGACCACATGCGGCTCGCGCTGCTCGACGGTGTGCCCGTAGATCGCCTGCAGCAGCGCCAGCTCGGTGTCGCGGCCGACGAACGAGCGCGCACCGCCGCGGAGGCCGCGCGGCCGCATCAGCGTCAGCGCTCGCACCAGCTTGTACGCGACCACCGGCTCGGCCTTGCCCTTCGCGGCGACTTCGAAGGCAGAGCCGAGCTCGAACGCGCCGCGCACGAGCTCGGCCGTGCGGGCGCCGACGACGATCGCGCCCGGCGCGGCCGACTGCTCGAGGCGCGCGGCGACGTTGACCGCGTCGCCCGTAACGAAGGAGCTGCCCTCGCGGGCGCGGCCGGAGACCACCTCGCCCGTGTCCACGCCGATCCGCAGCTCGAGCGCGCCGTCGACGAGCGATTCGAGCCGGCGTTGCATCGCGAGCGCCGCGTGCAACGCCCGCTCGGCGTGGTCCTCATGCGCCTCCGGGACGCCGAAGACGGCCATGACCGCGTCGCCCGCGAACTTCTCGACCGTCCCGCCCGCGCGGCCGATCTCGTCCGCCATCGCATCGTAGAACCGCTCGAGCTGGGCTCGCGTCCGCTCCGGGTCCTGCTGCTCGCCGAGCGCCGTCGAGCCGACGAGGTCGGCGAAGAGGACGGTGGCCAGCTTGCGCTCGGCGGCCTCCACGCGCTCATTGTGACGCGGTGGAGGGCTCGGCGGTTTCGCCGGTCTCGCCTCTAGCTTGCTTTCACCTCGTTGACGTGGGCGCTGCCGATCAGCTCCGTGATCCAGACGACGAAGTAGCGCGCGTCGGCTTGGCGGAGATCCCACGTCGTGCTCGAGCCGGCGAGCTTGCTCTCCGACACCGTCTCGAACGGCCCTTCCGGTGAGCTTCCGGCCTGAATCTCGGCCGTGAAGCCGGGGGTGTCGGTCGTGACGACGAAGCGCTTCGGGGTTCCTTCGGCCTCGATCACGACCCCGACGCCCGACTTGAATGCGCTCAGCTGCGAGCGGTACCTCGATGTCCGCCAGAACGTCGCCGGGTCGCCGTCCGTGGCGAGCCCCGCCTCGTCGTCGTGCTCGCCGTCGCCTCCATCTGGGTCGTAGGCGCCCACGCCGGTCACCTTCACCGGGTCTGACGAGCTGGCATCCGCCGTGCTCCCGTCGCCGTCGCGAGTCAGCAGGATCCCCCCAACCACGGCCGCGAGCAGCACCCCGGCGAGGAGGAGCGGCCAGACGGGAACCCGGCGCGCTCGAGGATCGCGCTGGGGCTTCTGCCGCTTCTGTTTCTGCCGCGGCGGCCGGGCCGGAGCGGCGGCAGGCTTGCGCATGATCATCGTCCCCTCGCCGCCCTCCTTCGCCTCCAGCTCGGCGGACACGGCCTCCAGCTCGCCGACCACCTCGTCCATCGACGCGGGCCGGTCCTCGGGCAGCTTCGCCAGCGAGCGCTCGATCAGCGAGGCGAGGCGAAGCGGCGTGTCGGGGCGCGAGTCGAGCACGCTCGGCACGGGGTCATTGACGTGCTTCATCGCGACCGAGAGGAAGTTGTCGCCCGCGTAGGGCACCTCGCCGGCGAGCAACTCGTACAGGACGACGCCGAAGGAGTAGACGTCCGTTTGCGCGTCCACCAGCTCGCCGCGAGCCTGCTCCGGCGCGATGTAGTGGCTCGTGCCGAGCACCGTGCCGGTCTCTGTCTGCCCGACGGCATCGAGCGAACGGACGATCCCGAAGTCGGTCACCTTGGCGAGCCCGTCGGCGTTCAGGAGGACGTTCTGCGGCTTGACGTCGCGGTGGACGAGTCCCTGCGCGTGCGCGAACGCGAGCGCGCGACCGATCTCGAGTCCGAGCTCGAGCACACGGCGGACGGGCAGCGGCCCGCCGCGCTCGACGAGCTCCTTCAGGTTGTCGCCCTCCACCAGCTCGAAGACGATGAACTGCTTTCCGTCCTCCTCGCCGCGGTCGATCACGGTGACGATGTTCGGGTGCGAGAGCTGCGCGACCGCGCGCGCCTCGCGCCGGAAGCGCTCGACGTACTCCTCGTCCTCGCTGTAGTGGTCGTGGAGGATCTTCAGCGCCACGTTCCGCTCGAGCAGGGTGTCGAACGCGCAGTGGACGGTCGACATGCCGCCGGTGCCGACGACGTGCTTCAGCTCGTAGCGAGCCGCGATGAGTTGAGGCGTCACGGCCTAGCCGAGCGTAAGCGCGAGGGCGTCCTCCCAGACACCCAGCGCCTCGTCGAGCTCGGCGTCCGTGAGCACCAGCGGGCAGAGCACGCGGATCGCGTTCCCGTACACGCCGGCCTTCAGCAGGAGCAGACCACGCTGCATCGCCGCGTCGATCACGGCCTGCGCGAGCTTCGGCGCCGGCTGCTTCGTCGCCCGATCCTCGACGAGCTCGATCGCGAGCATGGCGCCGAGGCCGCGGACCTCGCCGATCGCGGCGAAGCGCTCCTGCCACGCCAGCATCCGCGCCCGCATCGTCTCCCCGATCTGGACCGCGCGCTCGATCAGGTTCTCCTCCTCGATCACGTCGAGAACCGCGATCGCGGCGGCCTGGGCGACAGGGTTGCCGACGTAGGTGCCGCCAATGGCGCCGTCGTGCGCCGCGTCGAGGATCTCGGCCTTCCCGAGCACGCCCGAGAGCGGCAGCCCGGCGGCGATCGACTTCGCGAGCGTGATCAGGTCGGGCTCGACGCCGGAGTGCTCGATCGCGAAGAGCTTGCCGGTGCGGGCGAAACCCGTCTGCACCTCGTCGGCGATCAGGCAGATCCCGTGCTCGTCGCAGATCGCCCGCACGCCTTCCAGGAACGCCTTCGGGGCGGGCAGGAAGCCCCCCTCGCCCTGGACGGGCTCGACGATGATCGCCGCGACCTGCTCGGCCGCGACCTGGGTCACGAACAGCTGCCGCAACTCGGCGAGCGCCGTCTCGGTGTCGGGGCCGCGATAGTCGGACGGGAACGGCGCCCGGTAGACCTCCGGCGCGAGCGGGCCCATCCCGACCTTGTACGGATGGGGGCGCGAGGTCAGCGTCATCGAGAGCAGCGTCCGCCCGTGGAACGCGCCCTCGAAGGCGATCACGGCGGGTCGCTTGGTGTAGAGGCGCGCGAACTTGACCGCGTTCTCGACCGCCTCCGTGCCGGCGTTGAAGAACACGGCCTTCGCGGGGCCGCTGAACGGCGCCCGCTCGAGCAACCGCTCTGCCAGCTCGACATAGGGCTCGTACGGGACGACCGTGAAGTCGGTGTGGGCGAAGCGCCCGAGCTGCTCGGTCGCAGCCTCGACGACGCGCGGATGGGCGTGACCCGTGTTCAGGCAGCCGACGCCGCCGGTGAAGTCGATGAAGGTGTTGCCGTCGACATCGGTGAGCGTGGCGCCGCGACCCTCGTGCGCGACGATCGGGAGGACGATCGACTTGGCATTTGCGATCACGCGCTGCTTCCGCTCGAGGATCGCCTGCGAGCGGGGGCCGGGAATGGCGGTTCGGATCTCGATCGTCTTCGTCGTGGCCATCGGTGGAGCAGGGTATCTCAGCCGCGAATACTCTCGGTGCCATGGACGACGACCTCGACCCCGACCCGCTGCGCCAGTTCGAGCGCTGGTTCGCGGCGGCCGGCGACACCGGCGTCGAGGTGCCGGAGGCGATGGCGCTCGCCACCGCGACGCCCGAGGGACGGCCATCCGTGCGGATGGTGCTGCTGAAGGGCGCGGACGAGCGCGGCTTCGGCTTCTTCACCAACCTCGAGAGCCGGAAGGGCGGCGAGCTGGCGGCAAACCCACGCGCCGCGCTCCTCTTCCACTGGCAGCCGCCCGGCCGGCAGGTGCGCATCGAGGGCAGCGTCGAGCCGATGACGGCGGAGGAGTCGGAGACGTACTTCCGCGCCCGCCCGCTCCGGAGCCGGCTCGCAGCCTGGGCATCGCCGCAGAGCAGGCCGCTCGCCGACCGCGCCGCGCTGGAGCGTCTCTACGCGGACGCGGAGGAACAGTGGGGCGAGAAGGTGCCGCTACCGCCCCACTGGGGCGGGTTCCGGGTCGTCGCGGACGCGTACGAGTTCTGGGAGCACGGCGACGACCGCCTCCACGACCGCATCCGCTACGTCCGCGACGCGACGGGCTGGTCGAGAGTCCGTTTGGCGCCCTAGGGAGCGAAGCGACCCTTTAGGGGTCTGGCACGATCGGGATCCGCCATTGCGGACACCGATCTGTGCGGAAGGTCAGTCGCGCCGGAAGAGCGAGCGCGCCGTGTCGTGCGCGGCCGAGTCGTGAGTCTGCCAGGCCCGCTCGACCAGGCTGCCGAGGACGTCGCGGATCCCGACCATTCCGAGCAGGTGCTCGCCCTCGACGACCGGCAGGTGACGGATTCTCTGCTCGCCCATCAGGCGGGCGGCGTCGAAAATCTGGACGCCCGCATCGACCGTGACCGGATCGCGCGTCATCACGTCCCCGACCCTGACGGCGTCGAGATCGGTGCCCTCGCCCGCCAGCGCCAACACGTCCCGCTCCGTAAAAATGCCGACGAGTTTGCCCCCCTCGCAGACGGCGACCGAGCCGACGCTTTCCTCGAGCATCCGCAGCACCGCCAGGCGCGCGGAGTCCGCTGGCTCGACGGTCACGACACGAGTCCTCATCACGTCGCCGATCGCCATCTCGCCGAGTGTAACGCTTGTTACGAGGCGGGCGCCAACGTGCCAGGGGTGTAGATCCCGAGCGGGTTCCAGAGCAGATAGCCGCGCGCGCCCATCAGCCGCGCCGCCTCGATCTGCGCCCTCACGTCCGCCAGCCGGTAGGTGCGGCCGTAGGAGAAGTCCTGCAGCCACGGGATCAGCTCCGCCTTGCCCTGCTTCAGCTCGCGCCGGAAGTCGGCGAGGGACCACTCGACGGTGGCGCCCGGTGACGCGTTCGGATCCTCGAGCCCGTACTCGCCCGAGCCGTAGTGGGACGGATAGACCATTGGATAGATCGCGTCCAGATACTTCGAGAGCCGACGTGGAACCTGCCCGATCCCGAGGTCGCGGGTGGCGGCGAGGCCGAAGACGTCGGCGGAGACGCGGACGCCGAGCGGCTTCAGGCGCTTGGTCGCGTAGTGGACGAACTCGGCGATCACCCAGCCTGGCGGGGTCGTCGTCTTCCGCGGGTAGACGATCGAGTCGACGTCGCCGTCGCTCGGGAAGCGCACATAGTCGAACTGGATCTCGTCGAAGCCGGCGCGGGCGGCGACCTCGGCGATCGAGACGTTGTAGTCCCAGACCCGCTTGTCGTAGGGGTTCGTCCAGCCGAGGCCGGCGTGATTGCGCCAGACGGAGCCGTCCGGGTTCTTGATCGCGAACTCGGGCTTGCCCTCCGAGAGCCGCGGATCCTCGAACGTGACGACGCGGCCGATCAGGTAGATGCCCTTGCGGTGGATCAGCCTCGCGGCCTCGCGCGGACGGTAGTACGGGCGCGCGGCTCCGACCGCGGTCGCAAGCGGCACGGCTGAGGGGATGAAGCCGATCTCGCCGTTCTCGTCCTTGACGTCGAGCTGGATCGTGTTCATGCCCTCGTCGGCGAGCTTCAGGTACTCCGCGAGCTTCCCGTCGAGCGAGGCGAGCGCCATCGTCACGTGGATTCCGCGCACTTCCTCCGGAAGCGCGCGCGGCTGCTTGACGAGGACGGGCTTGGCCGCCGGCTTCGCGGCGGCCGGTGTCTTCTTCGCGGGAGCGGTCGAGCGGTGCTCGTCGTCGATGACGAAGCGCGCGCCCAGCGTCGCGCTCGCCGTGACGCCGAGCAGGACTCCGAACGCGACGGCGCGGCGACGCCTGCGTCGACGGCGCGCGTCCTCACGCCTCGCGCGGAAGCGCTCGTTCGGCTCCATCTGCTCGAACAGCATCGACACGGGGCGGGAACAGTATGTGGAAAACCTGGTTTTTGCAACGGAACCGTAGAATCGACGGGTGGTCCTTTCGGATGTGACGATCAGGCGCCAGCTCGACGAGGGGCGGATCGAGGTTGAGCCGTACGACGAGTCGCTGATGCAGCCGTCGAGCCTGGACGTGCGCGTCGACCGCTATTTCCGCGTTTTCCGCAACTCCCGCTACCCCTACATCGACGTCAAGCAGGAGCAGGAGGAGCTGACCGAGCTGGTCGAGATCGACGACGAGACGCCGTTCATCCTCCACCCGGGTGAGTTCGTCCTCGGCTCCACGCTCGAGCGCGTCCGGCTTCCCGACGACCTCGTGGCGCGCCTGGAAGGGAAGAGCTCGCTCGGGCGGCTCGGGCTGCTGATCCACTCCACGGCCGGGTTCATCGATCCGGGCTGGGACGGTCACGTCACGCTCGAGCTCTCGAACGTGGCGAACCTGCCGATCACGATCTACCACGGGATGAAGATCGGCCAGATCTCGTTCGTGCAGCTGACCGAGGCGGCCGAGAAGCCCTACGGGTCGGGCGGGCTGGGCTCCAAGTACCAGGGCCAGAAGGGGCCGACGCCGAGCCGCTACTGGAAGAACTTCGCGTGAGGATCCTCGTCACCGGCGCCACCGGCTTCGTCGGGCCCCACATCGTCCGGAGGCTGGTCGACGACGGCCACACGGTTCGCGTGCTCGAGCACACGGCCGGAAGCAGTGCTGCACTGCCGAGCCAGGACGCAGTCGAAGGTTCGATGACCGACGCCGACAGCCTGCGGCGCGCGGCCGAGGGCCAGGATGCCGTCGTCCATCTCGTCGCGATCCTGGCCGGCAAGCCCGACGACTTCCGCACGATCATGGAGCAGGGAACGCGCGATCTGCTCGACGCCGCCCGCGCTGCCGGCGTCCGGCGATTCGTGCTGATGTCGGCGCTCGGCACGAGCGAGGAGACGAAGGATCTCGTCCCCTACTACGGCGCCAAGTGGCAGATGGAGCAGGACGTGAAGGCGTCCGGGCTCGAGCACGTGATCTTCCGGCCGAGCTTCGTCTTCGGGCGCGAGGGCGGTGCGCTCGGGCAGTTCAAGAAGATCGCGAAGCTGGCTCCGGTGACGCCCATCGTCGGGCCGGGCACGCAGCAGATCCAGCCGATCTGGGTCGACGACGTGGCCGCCTACTTCTCGGCCGCGCTCGAGCAGCCGGACGCCGCCAACCGGACGTTCGAGCTCGGCGGGCCGGACGTGGTCACCTGGAACGAGTTCTGGTCGCAGCTGAAGCGGGCGCAGGGATCGCGGCGGCCGAGCATGCACCTGCCGTTCGGGCTGATGCGGCTGCAGGCGTCGATGCTCGAGCTGCTTCCGAAGCCGCCGGTCACGCGCGATCAGCTGAAGATGCTCGCGGCCGGCGACAACGTCGTCTCCAACGCGGACGCCGTCGACACCTTCGGCCTCCCGCTCGTGCCGCTCGACGAGCAGCTGCGCCGGGCGACGACGAACGCGTGAGCAGCAGCCGGGAACGATGAAAGGCCGCTTTCGCGGCCCTTCATCTCGGTACTAGCCTGGATTAGCAGGGGCGCTTCCGGCCGCTTCACTCACGGCGGCGCGTCGCGCGCAGTCCCCTACGGTGGCTAGACGATTCCCCTTGCAGGTCCCGGGGACACGCCCCTACCGACTAGCACCTCCACTGCCCGTACTGGAAATCTCCACTGCCGGACCACCTCCTTTCCGCGGATAGCGAGAATGTAGCAGGCGATCTAGACATCGACCCGCACCCAGCCGTCCTCGATCTTCACCGGGAAGGTGGCGACCGGCTCGTAGGCCGGCAGCGTCAGCGGCCGACCCGTGGTGATGTCGAAACGCGCGCCGTGGCGGGGGCAGATCGCGATGCACGAATCGGGCTCCCATTCGCCCTCGCACAGCGGACCGTCGTCGTGCGAGCAGCGATCCTCGATCGCGTAGTAGCTGCCGTCGCAGTTGTAGACGCCGATCGCAAGCGGCCCCGACCAGATGATCTTCACGTGCCCCGGCGGCAGCTCGGCGACCGGGCAGACGTCGACCGTCACGAAATCGTGAGGTCGTCGCCCTGCGTCCACTCGTCGGGCAGCGGCGTCCCCTTCGACTTGTGCAGCGCCACCTTCAGCACGCCGAGGCCGAGAAGCGCGCACTTGAGCCGGACCGGCGTCAGCGGGATCCCGATCTCCTCGAGCAGCTCCTCCTTCGGCATCCGCGCTACGTCCTCGGCGCTGCGCCCGACCACGATCTCGGAGAGCATCGACGTCGCCGCCTGCGAGATCGCGCAACCCCGCCCTTCGAAGCCGACCTCCGAGATCGTCTCGCCGGCGAAGCGGAGCGACACGGTGACCTCGTCGCCGCAGAGCGGGTTCTGGCCCTCGGCCTGCGCGTCCGCTGCGTCGAGCAGGCCGTGACTGCGCGGGTTCTTGTAGTGGTCGAGGATGACCTCGCGGTAGAGCTGATCGAACTCCGACATCAGCCCAGTTGCTGCTTGACCTTGTGGAGGCCGTCGACGAGCCGGTCGATCTCCTCGGGGATCGTGTAGAGGTAGAAGCTCGCGCGCGTCGTCGCCGCGACACCGAGGCGGGTCATCAGCGGCTGGGTGCAGTGATGGCCCGCGCGCACCGCGACCCCCTCCCAGTCGAGAATCTGCGCCACGTCGTGCGGGTGGATCCCCGCGACGTCGAACGAGACGATCCCGGCACGCCGCTCGACGGGCGGGCCGAAGACCCGGACCCAGTCGAGCTCCGACAGCCTCCCGAGCGCGTACTCGGTCAGCTCGTGCTCGTGGCGCTCGATTGCGTCGAGGCCGAGCTCGGAGAGGTAGTCGATCGCGACGCCGAAGCCGTACGCCTCGCCGATCGCCGGCGTACCGGCCTCGAACTTGTACGGCAGCTCGTTCCAGCTCGTCCGGTCGAGCGCGACCGAGCGGATCATCTCGCCGCCGAGGTTGAAGGGCGACATCTGCTCGAGCAGCTCCGCCTTCCCCCAGAGCGCTCCGACCCCGCTCGGGCCGCAGAGCTTGTGCGAGGAGATCGCGAGGAAGTCGCAGCCGAGCGCCTGGACGTCGATCGGCCGGTGCGGCGCCGCCTGCGCCGCGTCGACGACCATGATCGCGCCCTGCTCGTGCGCCCACGCGGCGAGCTTCTCGACCGGGTTGATCGTGCCGAGCGAGTTCGAGACGAGGTTGTTCGCGACGACCTTGACCTTCCCGGACGCCGCGATCGCGTCGAGCGAGTCCAGCTGCAGCTCGCCGGCGTCGTCGATCGGGATGTGCCTGAAGCTCGCGCCGGTGCGGTTGGCGACGAACTGCCACGGGACGAAGTTCGAGTGGTGCTCGAGCTCGGTGATCACGACGACGTCGCCGGGCCCCAGGTTCTCGAGGCCCCACGCGTAGGCGACGAGGTTGATCCCCTCGGTGGCGCTGCGGGTGAAGACGATCTCGCGTGTGGACGGGGCGTTGACGAACGCGCGCACCTTCTCACGGGCGCCCTCGTACCCCTCGGTCGCGCGCTCGGCGAGGCGGTAGACGCCCCGGTGCACGTTCGCGTAGCGGTGCGAGTAGAACTCGTACATCGCGTCGAGCACCTGGCGCGGCTTCTGGGTCGATGCAGCCGAGTCGAGGAAGGCGACGGGCTTCCCGTTCGAGAGCTCCTCGAGGTAGGGGAAGTCGGCGCGGATGCGCTGAACGTCGAGCTTCGCGTCGGCTGTTACGGCCACGACGTCATGGTACGTGTCACGACCTGGGATCCACCTTGCCGTTGCCGTGGGCGCGCTCGGCGATCTCGCGCTCGCGCTCGACCGCGGTGGCAGCGCCGGCGAGGAGCTCGGCGAGCAGCTTCATCCGGCCTCGCTCCGAGGTCAGCTGCAACAGGCGCTGCTTCAGCTCGGGAGCGAACTCGAAGCGGCCGGCGAGCTCGAACGAGAGCTGCGGCACATCGAGCCGAGGCTCCTCGACTTCCGCGCCCGTCAGCTCGACGAGGCGGTGGTAGAGCTCGAGCGCGTGCTCGGTGTCGGCGGGGTCGGCCGTGTCCGGCTCGTCGGCGATCTCCTCCACGATCCCGGTCTGGAAGGAGCGGCCCTGAGTCAGCTCGAGCAGCCGGAACCGCTCGCGACCCTCGGCGACGATGTTCAGCCGGCCGTCGTCGAAGCGGTCGAGCACCTCGGTCACCGCTGCACGCGTCCCGATCTCGCGCAACCCGTCCTCGTCGGCGAAGACGAGCCCGAACTCGCGCTCCTCAGCCAGGCACTCCCCGATCAGCTCCTGATAGCGGTCCTCGAAGATGTGCAGCGGGATCTGCTCGCTGGGCAACAGCACGATCCCGAGCGGGAAGAGGCCGAGCTCGCTCATGGGGCGAAGCCTAGACGCGCTCGAACGCGACGATCCGAAACAGCGGCCCGTTCCGCTCCGAGACACGGGCGAAGCCGTGCGCCCCGACGGCTCCCTCGAGCGCCGCCTGCGGGTGGACGAAGACACGGAAGCGGCGCCCCCGCAGGCGCAGAATGAGGTTGAGCGTCGCCAGGCCGGTCTTGGTCCACCAGACCTGGCGCGGGAAGCTGAGCACGATCGTCCTCCGGGCCAGCGAAGCCCCGATCCCGGCCAGCGGGACCCCGTCGGGGGTGCAGCAGACGACCTTGTTCAGGACGACCACGTCCGCAGGAGCCGCGGACGCCGGGTCTGCGACGAGATCCGCCGTCCGGAACGAGATCCGCTCGGCCACTCCGGCCTCGGAGGCCAGCTCGCGCACGAACGGCTCGTAGGCGGGCAGGAGCTCGACCACCTCGGCCGACGCAGCTCCTGCCTTCAGCAGCTCGAGCGCAACCTGACCGACCCCGCCGCCGATCTCGAGCACGCTCGCGCCCTCCACCCCCTGCGCCGCGGCCCGCCGCGCCAGGGAGCGCGCCATCGGGTCGGCGCCCTTGCGGCGGTACCTGCGGGCATCGTTGGCTGCGGACTTCTCGCCGAAGAACTCCTCCTGCCCGTGGCGGGCGCAGCAGCCGGTCACGCGGGCCGGCGCCCGAAGTGGCCGCGCGAGGTCATCGCCATCACGGTGACGCCGTCCTGATTGAGCATCTCGCCCCGGATCCGGACGGTGCCGCGATCGGGGCGCCGCTCGGACGGCGTCGTCTCCAGCACGGTCAACCGGCCGGTGAGCGTGTCTCCGGGCCGCACCGGCGCCAGCCAGCGGAGCTCCTCGATCCCCGGCGAGCCCATGCTGGCCGCGCCGTCGAGGAGCGAGTCGACGTAGAGCCGCATCCACATCGCGCCCGTGTGCCAGCCGCTGGCGATCAAGCCGCCGAAGACCGAGTCCTTGGCGGCTTCGGGATCGACGTGGAACGACTGCGGATCGAACCGCGTGGCGAAATCGAGGATCGCTTCCTGCGTCACCAGAACGCTGCCGAGCTCGACCACCTGCCCAGGCGCGAGGTCCTCGAAGTAGAGCTCGGGCATCCCGGCAGCCTATGGCTATCGTGACCCTCTATGGAATCCCTAGACGCAGCGGTCTGCCGGCGTAGGCTCGACGGAGCCGGCCAGGAGCGGAGGTGCCGGCTTTGCCGGCGCCGGAGCGGGACGTGAGCGACTACGTCTACACCATGTACCGGGCCGACAAGTTCTACGGTCCCGACCGTCAGGTGCTTGCGAACATCTCGCTCAGCTTCCTGCCCGGTGCCAAGATCGGCGTGCTCGGCCCGAACGGCGCCGGCAAGTCGACGGTGCTCCGGATCATGGCCGGGCTCGAGGAGCCCTCCAGCGGCGTCGCCGAGCTCGCGCCGGGCGCGACGGTCGGGATGCTCGCCCAGGAGCCCGAGCTCGATCCCGCCAAGAACGTGCGCGAGAACGTCGAGGACGGCGTCCGCGAGCTGCGCGACCTGCTCGACCGCTTCAACCGGATCTCGGCCCAGTTCGCAGAGCCGGACGCCGACTTCGACGCGCTGCTCGAGGAGCAGGCGAAGGTGCAGGAGCTCGTCGACCGCCACGACGCCTGGTCGCTCGAGGCGACGCTCGACCGCGCGATGGACGCGCTGCGGCTCCCGGAGGGCGACCGCGACGTGACGACGCTGTCGGGTGGCGAGCGGCGACGCGTCGCGCTCTGCCGGCTCCTGCTCTCCTCCCCTGACCTCCTCTTGCTCGACGAGCCGACCAACCATCTCGACGCCGAGTCGGTCGCGTGGCTCGAGCGCTTCCTCGAGCAGTACAAGGGCACCGTCGTCGCCGTCACCCACGACCGCTACTTCCTCGACAACGTGGCCGGCTGGATCCTCGAGCTCGACCGCGGCAAGGGGCTCCCGTTCGAGGGCAACTACTCGTCCTGGCTGGAGCAGAAGCAGGCCCGGCTCGCGGTCGAGGAGAAGACCGAGTCGGCCCGGCGCCGCACGCTCGCGCGCGAGCTCGAATGGGTCCGGGCCAGCCCGAAGGCCCGCCACGCAAAGGCGAAGGCCCGCGTCACCTCCTACGAGAAGCTGCTCGCCGACGACCAGAACGTCAAGCTGGACAAGGTCGAGATCCACATTCCCGCCGGGCCGCGACTCGGGGACGTCGTCGTCGACGCCGAGCACATCGCGAAGGGCTTCGGCGACCGGCTGCTCGTCGAGGACATGACCTTCTCGCTTCCGCCCGGCGGGATCGTCGGCGTGATCGGCCCGAACGGCGCCGGCAAGACGACACTCTTCCGGATGATCGCCGGGCAGGAGACGCCGGACGACGGAACGCTGACGATCGGCGAGACCGTCCAGCTGGCCTACGTCGACCAGGCGCGCGCCGACCTGACCCCGGAGAACACCGTCTGGAAGGAGATCTCCGGCAACCTCGACGTGATCGAGCTTGGCAAGAAGGAGGTGAACTCGCGGCAGTACGTCTCCTGGTTCAACTTCCGCGGCTCCGACCAGCAGAAGCGCGTGAGCGACCTCTCCGGGGGCGAGCGCAACCGCGTCCACCTGGCGAAGCTGCTGCGCAGCGGCGGCAACGTGCTCCTGCTGGACGAGCCGACGAACGACCTCGACGTCGACACGCTCCGCGCGCTCGAGGACGCGCTGCTCGACTTCGCCGGCTGCGCGGTGGTGATCTCCCACGATCGCTGGTTCCTCGACCGGATCGCGACCCACATTCTCGCCTTCGAGGGCGACAGCCAGGTGACGTGGTTCGAGGGCAGCTACGAGGAGTACGCCGGCTGGGTCAAGGAGACCCGTGGAGCCGACGCGCTCGAGCCGCACCGGATCAAGTACAAGCCGCTCGTGCGGGCGTAGGAGGGTTCGGCGGAATGGTGCTCGTCGCTGGGGTGCGATGCTCGTTCCGAGGCAAGGACGCAGCGAGCGCCGATAGTGGTTGCTATCGGCGCGACCGAGGACGCCGCATCGGGGCGAGCAGCGCGGCCCAGCGGCACAGCCACTATTCCGCCGAACCCTCCTAGTCATCGATCCGTCACGCCAGCACTACAACGTCACGCTCGCGATCCTGACGCTGGCCGGCGCCGCGTTCTCGCTGCAGCAGACGATGGTCTTTCCCGCGCTGAACACCTTCCAGGAGGAGTTCGGGCAGAGCACGGCCTGGACGACCTGGGTGCTGACGGGCTTCCTCGTCTCGGCCGCGGTGCTGACGCCGATCCTCGGCCGGCTCGGCGACCAGTTCGGCAAGGAGCGGCTGCTGCTGATCAGCCTCAGCCTCTTCGTGGCCGGCTGCCTCGGGGCCGCGTTTGCGTGGAATCTCTGGTCGCTGATCGCCTTCCGCGTCATCTCGGGCGCGGGCGGCGCCCTGTTCCCGCTCGCCTTCGCGATCATCCGCGACGAGTTCCCGGCCGAGAAGGTCAAGGTCGCGATCGGCGTGCTCTCGGCGGTCTGGGGCGTCGGCGGCGGCTTCGGCATCGTCCTCTCCGGCGTGATCGTGGACAACTTCTCCTGGCGGCTGCTCTTCCTGCTCGGCTCGATCCCGGTGGCGCTCTCCCTGGTGCTCATCCACCGCTACGTGCCGGAGTCGCCGATCCGGTCGCCGTCGAAGGTCGACGTGCCGGGTGCGCTGCTGCTCTCGGGCGGACTGCTCTCGCTGATGGTGGCGCTGACCGAGGGCGAGCACTGGGGTTGGGACTCGCCGCCGCTGCTCGGCGTGCTCGCCCTCGGAGCCGCCAGCCTCGGCCTCTGGGGAGTCGTCGAGTCGCGCTCGAGCTCGCCGATGGTCGACCTGCGCATGCTCGCGCACCGGCCGATCCTGCTCACGAACGTCGCCACCCTGATCTCGGGGTTCGCGCTCTTCAGCTGCTTCGTCCTGATCCCGGCCTTCGTCGTCACGGATTCCGGCAACGGCTACGGGTTCGGGGCCAGCGCCACGAAGGCGGGTCTCTACCTGCTCCCGAGCTCGCTGGCGATGCTCGTCGCCGGCCCCCTCGCAGGGACGATCGGTCGCCACTACGGGTCGAAGTGGGCGCTCGCGGGCGGGATGCTCGTCGTCAGCGCGTCCGCGCTCCTGTTCGCCGTCGCGCACGACGATCCCGTCCCCGTGCTGCTCGCGAGCGCGCTGCTCGGGTTCGGCGTCGGGGCCGCATTCGCGGCGATGGCCGGGCTGATCGCCGACAACGTCGACGCCCGCGAGATGGGCGTCGCGGGCGGCATGAACACCGTCGTCCGGATGATCGGCGCCGTCGTCGGCGGCCAGGTCGGCGCCGCGCTGCTGACCGCGCGGACGATCGGCGATTCGTCGGTGCCGGCCGAGTCGGCGTTCACGATCACGTTCGCGCTCAGCGCCGTCACCGCCCTCGTCGCCGCCGCGATCGCGGTCTCGATCTCGACCACGCCGACGCGCAGGCGTCTGGAAACCGGCGGCCAGCACCCCGCACCCTCGTCCGCCCGGACGAGCCCGGCTCGTCCTCAGGGCTGACGCGAGTTCGATCCCCGGGCCGATGCGCTGCAGCCCCGCGCTCCCGCAGCATGTGGTTACCGCTACGGAGGTGACTACGAATGACCGAAATCCTGTCAAGGCTCGAGACCGCTGGGCTGGACGTCAGCCCGCTCCGCAACGTGCTGGACGGCGATGTCGCCGCGCCAGGCGACAGCGACTGGGACGAGGCTCGTCTCGCCTGGAACCTCGCCATCGACCAGAATCCGGTCGCCGTCGTCCAGGCCGAATCGGCTGCCGACGTCGCCGCGACGGTCGCGTTCGCGAAGGCCCACGGCTTCCGCGTCGCGCCCCAGGGCACCGGCCACAACGCGAGCGCGCTCGGCGATCTCGCCGACACGATCCTGCTGAAGACGCACCGGATGCGCGGCGTCACGATCGACCCCGAAAATCGGATCGCCCGCGCCGAGGCCGGCGTGATCTGGATCGAGGTCGTCGAGGCCGCGGCGGAGCACGGTCTCGCGGCGCTCGCCGGCTCCTCGCCCGACGTCGGCGTCGTCGGCTACACGCTCGGAGGCGGCCTCTCCTGGCTCGCCCGCAAGCACGGGATCGGCGCCAACCAGGTGACGGCGATCGAGGTCGTGACGGCGTCCGGGGATCTCGTCCGCACCGACTGGGCGAACGAGCCCGACCTGTTCTGGGCCCTGCGCGGCGGCGGCGGCTCGTTCGCGATCGTGACCGCGATCGAGTTCAACCTCTTCCCGATCGAGCAGGTCTACGCCGGCATCCTCTGGTACCCGGTCGACCGCGCGGGCGAGGTGCTGAAGGCATGGCGTGCCTGGACGAGCGACGTCCCAGACGAGATGACCTCCGTCGGCCGCATCCTCCAGTTCCCGCCGATCCCGGAGATCCCGGAGCCGGTTCGCGGCCAGTCGTTCGTCGTCGTCCAGGCGATCTGGCTCGGCGAGCAGGAGGAGGCCGACCGTCTCCTCGAGCCGCTGCGTCAGCTCGGCCCGGTGATGGACACGGTCGACTGGATGCCGATCGAGGGCCTCAGCCACCTGCACATGGATCCGGAGGAGCCCGTTCCGGCGGTCGGCGACGGCGGCATGCTCGACGACGTCGACGATCACTTCGTCGATCTCTTCGTCGAGTCGGTCGTCGGCTCGCCGATCCTCTCGGCGGAGATCCGCCATCTCGGCGGAGCGGTCGGACGCCGGTCGTCGCAGCACGGCGCGATCGACGCCTTCGAGGCGCCGTACCTGATGTTCGCGGTCGGGTTCGCCCCGACGCCAGAGCTCGGCGAGCTGGTGCACGACGCGGTCGTCGCGACCCGGGAAGCGCTCGCGCCCTGGGAGGCCGACCACACGTACATGAACTTCGCCGAGGGCCGGCGGAAGGCGGCGACGCTCTTCTCGAGCGCCAGCTACCACCGCCTGCGCCGGATCAAGGCGATCGTCGACCCGACCGAGCTCGTCCGCAGCAACCATCCGATCCCGCCGGCCTTCTCGGAGACACGATGACCACCACACACACGCAAACGGGCGCGCGGCTCTTCCACCGCCCGGTCGCAACAGGCCCCGCTTACTGGGGCCCGGGCGACCACTACACGTTCCTCGTCACCGGCGAGGAGTCGGGCGGCGCCTACTTCGCGATGGAGGCCCACGTGCCACCGGGCGGGGGCCCGCCGCCGCACATCCACCGGGACGAGGACGAGACCTTCTACCTGGTCGAGGGCGAGATCGAGTTCCGCCTCGGCGACGAGACGATCACCGCCGGCCCCGGGGACTTCGTCAACGTCCCCCGCGGCGAAGTCCACTGCTTCCGCAACGCCGGAACGGAGACGGCGCGACTCGTGCTGACGTTCACGCCGGCGGGCATCGAGCGGTTCTTCGAGGAGACGCTCGAGCCGGCGCCGAACGGAACGCAGGATCAGCCCGACAACGTCGACGAGGTCGCAGCCCGGTACGTCGAAGCCGCACCCCGGCACGGGCTCGAGTTCGTCTAACGGCACGCTCCGGGAGGCCGCCTCGCCGCGGCCTCCCGCCAAGCGTTACCGTCTCGGCGTGGACGCGGACGCGGTCGAGATCCGGGTGCTCGGGTGCCTGATCGAGAAGCAGCGCACGACGCCCGACCAGTATCCCCTCTCGCTGAACGGGCTCCGGCTCGCCTGCAACCAGGCGACGAACCGCGAGCCGGTGGTCGACTACGACGAGGCGGAGATTCGCGCGGCGCTCGACCGGCTCTCGCGGCGCGGCTGGGCGCGACTCGCAAGCGGGCCCGGCAGCCGCGTCGCCAAGTTCCGCCACCTGCTCGACGACGCCCTTGGCCGCGTTCCCTCGCAGATCGCACTGCTCGCCGTGCTGATGCTGCGCGGCCCGCAGACTCCGGGCGAGTTGAAGCAGCGGGTCGAGCGGCTCTATCCGTACGGATCGATCGAGGACGTCGACCGTGCGCTCGACGCGCTGGCCGACGCAGAGCTCGTCGAGAAGCTGCCGCGCCGGCCCGGCCAGAGCCAGGATCGCTGGCGCCAGCTTCTCGGCGGTGCGGAGAACGACACCGAGCCGCAGGCGCCGCGTTCGACGAACGTCGAAAGTGTTGTTTCAACACAAAGTCCCCTCGAAGAGCGCGTCGCTCGGCTCGAGCAACAGGTGGCCGCGCTCCAGCGCGCGCTAGAGGAACGCTGAACGCGGGTACGTCCACAGCGTGCCTCCAAATCCGATCGAGAACCTCCGCGGCGCCGCTCGTCAGCTCGGCGACCAGCTTCGCCGCACGGCCGGCCCCGAGCTCGAGGATCTGCTCGGGCTCGGCCCGCGCGCGACGCCGCCGCGGCCACTGTCGGTGCTCCAGGCCGAGCTCGACGGTCTCGTCGGACTCGAGACGGTGAAGGAGCAGGTGCACGCGCTGCTCGCGTTTCTCCAAGTCCAGGCCCGCCGCAAGGAGCACGAGCTGCCCGAGGTGGCGACGAGCCAGCACCTCGTCTTCCTCGGCAACCCCGGCACCGGCAAGACGACGGTGGCGCGCCTGCTGGCGGAGATGTACGGCGCGATGGGGCTGCTCGAGAAGGGCCATCTCGTCGAGGTCGACCGGGCGTCGCTCGTCGGCCAGTACGTCGGCCAGACCGCGATCAAGACCGATCGGGCCATTCGCCGCGCGCTCGACGGCGTCCTCTTCATCGACGAGGCCTACGCGCTGACGCCGGGGGGTGGCGACGGCCGGCTCGACTTCGGAGCCGAAGCGGTCGAGACGCTGCTGAAGCGGATGGAGGATCACCGTCACAGGCTCGTCGTCATCGTCGCCGGCTACCCACGGCTGATGCGCACGTTCCTGGACTCGAATCCCGGCCTTCGCTCCCGCTTCGCCCGCGAGATCTCGTTTCCCGACTACTCCACCGACGACCTGCTCGAGATCACGCGCCGCCTGGCGGCCGAGCACGAGTACGAGCTCGGGCCGGGCGCGGACGACGCGCTCGAGCGGATCTTCGCCGGCGCGGCGCGCGGCGAGGGCTTCGGCAACGCCCGCTACGCGCGCACGATCTTCGAGCAGGCGCTGAATCGGCAGGCGCTCCGGCTGGCGCGGGTCGAGGGCCAGGCGCTGGAGGAGCTCAGTCGCGACGACGTGACGACGCTCGCGGCCGACGACTTGCTCGAAGCCGCGCGCCTGCTGGGCGAGAGCACGGACGCGCGTCCGAAGCGCCGCCGCTGGCTCGGTTGACGCCGCCGAGCGGCGCTGTTTACATCGGTCACGCCGTGTTCTCGAAGCTGCTGACCTCGACGGCAAGCGCGCTCGACCGGCGCTTCGGCTGGGATCGCCTGCCGCGACCGCTCGGCGTCCTGACGCTCGTCGGGCTGCGGACGCGGCTGCGGGAGCGAAACCTCTACGACACCGGCGCGGGCGGCGCACAGGCGCCCGCGAACGGCGCCGCTCACGACTCCCGCAGCCTCGACGGCAGCTACAACGACCTCGCGAGGCCGGCGATGGGGATGATCGGCGCCCGCTTCGGCCGCAACGTGCCGCTCGAGCGCACGCATCCCGAGCCGCTGCCGGATCTGCTCGATCCCAGTCCGCGCCTCGTCAGCCTCCGCCTGCTGACCCGCGACGCGTTCAAGCCGGCGACGATCGTCAACGTCCTGGCAGGCGCCTGGCTCCAGTTCGAGGTGCACGACTGGTTCAGCCACGGCAAGAACCTCCCCGAGGAGCCGTTCGAGCTCCAGCTCACCTCCGACGACCCGTGGGCCGACCCCCCGATGCGGATCGAGCGCACGCGCAACGATCCCTTTCCGGACGCCGACGGCGGCGCGGCGACCTGGGTGACCACGGACTCCCACTGGTGGGACGGGTCGCAGATCTACGGAAGCGACCCCGCGCTCGCGAGCGCGCTCCGGGAGGGAGCAGGCGGGCGGTTGCGGCTCGATCGGGACGGCCAGCTACCGCGCGATCTCGACGCCAAGGTCGATCTCACCGGCGTCGCCGGCAACTTCTGGCTCGGGCTCGCGCTCCTGCACACGCTCTTCACGCGCGAGCACAACGCGATTGCCGACCGGCTCGCCGCCGAGCACCCCGGCTGGACCGACGAGGCGCTCTTCGCGAAGGCACGGCTGATCACGGCCGCGCTGATGGCGAAGATCCACACGGTCGAGTGGACGCCGGCGATCATCGCGCACCCGACGACGCGCTACGCGATGCGCGCAAACTGGTACGGGATCCTCGGCAAGCGCCTCGGGAAGCGGAGCTCGAACGAGGTGCTCGGCGGCATCCCCGGTTCGGCGACCGAGCATCACGGCGTCCCCTACTCGCTCACCGAGGAGTTCGTCGCCGTCTACCGGATGCACCCCCTCCTCCCCGACGACTTCACCTTCCACTCGATCGAGACCGACGAGGTCCTGCAGGAGCGGACATTTCGCGAGCTCGGCGTCCATGACGTCCGCGCCCGCCTCGACGAGGTCGGGTTCACGAACGCCCTCTACTCCTTCGGGATCGCACATCCCGGCGCGATCACGCTGCACAACTATCCGCGCTTCCTCCAGGAGCTGCGGAAGCCGGACGGAACCGTCGTCGACCTGGCCGCGATCGACGTGCTCCGGATCCGCGAGCGCGGGGTGCCCCGGTACAACGAGTTCCGGAGGCTCTTCCACCTGAAGCCGGCGGCGACGTTCGAGGAGCTGACCGACAACGCCGAGTGGGCGCAGGAGCTGCGCGAGGTCTACGGCGACGTCGAGAAGGTCGACCTGATGGTCGGGCTCTACGCCGAGCCGCTGCCGAAGGGCTTCGGCTTCAGCGACACGGCCTTCCGCGTCTTCATCCTGATGGCCTCACGGCGGCTGAAGAGCGACCGCTTCTTCACGCGCGACTACAACGCCGAGACGTACACGCAGACCGGGCTCGACTGGATCGACGAAACGAGCATGACCGACGTGCTGCTGCGCCACTACCCGGGACTGGAACCAGCGCTACGCGGGGTCGACAACGCGTTCGCGCCCTGGCGGCGGGTGAGCGCATGAGGGAGCTGGCGCCCGGAGTTCACGTCCTCGGCGGCAAGAAGGGCGGCCGGGTGCGCGCGTACCTGCTCGAAACGAACGGCGAGCTGACGCTGGTGGACACGCTCTTCGAGAACGACGCAGCCGGCGTCCTCGACGCGATCCGGCAGCTCGGCCGCGCGCCGGCCGACGTGAAGCGGGTCGTGCTCACCCACGCGCACCGCTCGCATCTCGGCGGGCTCGCCGCGCTGAAGCGGGCAACCGGCGCGACCGTGCTCGCGCACCAGGCCGAGGCCGACATCGTCTCGGGCGACCGGCCGGCGCAATCCGTCGGCCTGAAGCCGACGGCGCCCTTCCGCACCTATCCCTTCCAGGTCGGGATCTTCCTCAACAAGCCGAAGCACCGGCCGTGCCCGATCGACGAGAGCGTCGGCGACGGTGACGCCGTCGGCCCGCTGCAGGTGCTCCACGTCCCGGGTCACTCGCCCGGTCACCTCGCTTTCTCGTGGCCCGAGCGCGGCGTGCTGTTGTCGGGAGACGCAATCGCGACGTGGCCGCGCTTCGAGGCCGGCTGGCCGGCGTTCACGCTCAACCCGGAGCAGCACGCCGAGTCGATCCGGCGCCTGGCCGCGTTGGACGCAAGCATCGTCGGCGTCGGGCACGGCGACCCGATCACGGACGGCGCCGCCGACCGGGTCCACGGTCTCGCCGACTAGGGCCGAGGCGTCACGAACTCGATCAGGTTCCCGAAGGGGTCCCGGACTGGAGCCTCATTTCTCGCCTCTCGTGCACGCCCCTTCGGCGGGCGGGCGGACATGGCGGAGGCTTCGCCAGGTGGGGGCCGTGGGCAACAGCCCGAAGCGGCGGAGGGCGAGCGGCAACCCGGTGCGAGCGCGCATCTCGGCCGAGTGGATCCAGAAGCCGACGAACGCCTCGACGTTCGCCCTCGGGTTGAGGCGGCGGAGCTGCCAGAAGAGCCGGCCGCTCTGCGCCTGCTGGTCGACGACGATCTGGTCGGAGACGCTCCACCACAGCTGCAGCGGCACGCATGAGTTCGCGAGCGCGCGTACGTGCGTCATCGGGCTGCGGGAGGCGAATGCGCGCGGGTAGCGGCCGGGCCCGCCGCCGATCTCGAGCCGCGCGAGCTTGCGCAGGCTCGATCCCAATCGCGTCTTCCCGAGCAGCGTCCGGCACTTGTTCTTGCACTGGAGCCGGTCGAAGTTCCGGTACTGGAGAGCCAGGTCGGTGACGGAGGAGAACGCCGCCGCGCCCGCCAGCAGGTTCGGATGGCGCGCCAGGAGCAGCAGCGTCTCCTGGCCGCCCATGCTGCCGCCGAACGCGTAGATCCTGCTGCGGTCGATCCGCAGCCACGGGATCGTCGTGCGCAGGATCTCGGGCATCCGCGCCAGGTCGGCGATGTGCCCGGAGTAGCCCCACGAGTGTCCGGCCACCCGGCGGCCGCGAGCGTCCGGGTTGATCACGGCGAACGAGCCGCGTCCGGGCAGGTTGCCCCACAGGATCGAGTTCGCGTGCCCGTTCAGGCCGCGACCGTGCGGCGAGATGATCAGCGGCAGGTGCGGGTTCGCCGCCGGCCCGTACCACGAAGGCACGACCACGGACGCGCTGCTCGGGCGGCCGTCGTGGGCGATGTAGCGAATCCGCAGGCGCTTGACCGCGGTCAGGCCCGCCGCGGAGGCCGGACGGCGGCTGCCGTACCGGACGACCACCTCGAGCCGGGATCCAAGGCCGCTCAGATCGAGCGTCTCACCGAGGGTCTCGCCCGCCGGGAGCACGAGCGGGGCGTCGTTCACCGTCACCGCCTCGACGCGCTGCCCGCGCGGCAGGCGGACCCGGAGCTTGAGCGTCTTCGGAGCGGGACGGGCCGGCGCCTCGACCACGGCGCGAATCGTGTCGCTGCGCGCTTCGAGCGTGTACGAGACGGGGCCGAAGCTCGTCGGTGCGCGCCGGACGGCGATCCGGCGGCCCGCCCGCAGCCACGGCCGGGGCGTCGAGAACGCGAGCTCGAGGCCGACTGGGGCTCCGTCGGGATCCCGGGTCTCGTGGACGAGGAGCGACCGGAGGGTCTGCAGGAACGCCGCGTTGCTGGCGCCGTTCGGCGGCAGGTACATCGAGCGGAAGTGGCTGCCGCCGAGGGGCGCAACGCTCGCCGCCTCGCCCGAGACGAAGGTGTTCGGCGTCATCGCCGCCGCCAGCGAGCCGTAGAGGCTGAGCACGAGCTGGTCGGCGGCGTCGCCGTCCGCGAGGAAGCGGGCGACGTTGATCCCGTAGACCTGGTCGGTGCCCGAAACGGGAAACGTCGGATCCTTGTACAGCGCGTACGCCCCTGCCCGGACGACGCCCAGCAGCCGCGAGCCGTGGCGGAGCATGTAGCGCAGCATCCCGATCGCCTCGGGGCTCCCCGGCGCGAAGATTCCCGAGGCGAGGGCGTACGGCACCACGAGATTCCAGTAGCTGCCGAGCCGAGCCTGGGTCAGCGACTCGTACGCGGGCTCGCCGTCGAGCAGGCGCGCGGGCACGAACAGCGACCCGTCGCCGAGGCGGCGCTGCGAGGCGGCGACCGCGCGCCGGAGCCCCACCTCGAGCTGCCCCGCGAGCGCCTCGCAGCGCCGGGCGAGCTCCGCGTTCCCGGTCTCCGCCCAGACCCGCCCGATCGCGCGCAGCCCCTGCCAGGCCGTCGCCTGGGAGTGCAGCCCGAGCACCTGCTCGGGGATGTCCGAGGAGTAGCGCTCGCGCCCGAGCAGGCCGGTGCCGCTGGAGCCGATCTGGCGCCCGAGCTGCTCGACGTAGCCGCGCAGCACCGGCGTCGCGCCGTCGATGTAGGCACGGTCGCGCGTGAGGCGATAGTGCAGCGCCGACCCGACGAGTCGCTTGCCCATCTTCCAGTTCGGATAGGGCACGTCCTTCCGCGTCAGCGACGTCCGCATGATCGATCGCGCGACGCCGGGATACCCGAGCTCTCCCATCACCTCGGCGACGTCGACACCCTCGGGGAACGAGAACTGCTCGTACGGGTTGCCGATGCTGTAGCGCCAGGTGAGGAGCAGGTTCTGGATCAGGAGGTTGCGATAGGCGTCATTGACCCGTCGCTCCGGCACGGCGATCTGCGTGCCCTCGCGCAGGCGCCCGTTCCAGTAAGAGACGACGGCACGCCGGGCGCGCTCGTAGCGGGCCGCGTCGACCGCAAGCGTGCGGCGTCCCGGGTAGTTGATCCACGCGAGATAGATCGTTCGCTTCGTGCCGCGCTTGATCCGGTACGTCAGGACCGAGCCCTTGACCGCGCCGCCGCTGCTGAACGCGAGCACCCGCCGGAGCTTGCGCACGGATGGCTTCAACCGGAGCTGGACGACCTTCGCCGAAGCTCGCGTGGCGTCGGCGTCGAGCCGGATGAAGCTGACCAGCGAGCCGGTCTCGGACGTCTGCGCTGCGAACGACTCCTGCCGGTAGCGGACGCGCGCTGCGTCGGTGTACGTCGTCGACATGATGGGCTGGTAGCCGCCGGCGAGACGTGCCTGTCCGAGCCGCGCGAGACAGGAGCCGTAGCGCTCTCCGCCCTTGGCGCCGACGAGGATCGTCAGCCGCCGGCCGCCGACTCGCTCCGCGATCACCTGGCTCCCGTCGGCGACGTGCAGCGCGACCGAGCCGGCGCCGCGCGCCCCGAGCGGCTGGCCGAAGGGGACGTAGTAGACGCCCGACTCGGTCAGAGCGCGCTTGCCGGGGGCGCGCGCGTAGAGAAGCGGTGGCAGCAAGCGGCGCGCGGCCTCGTAGCTCGGTCCGTCCGGCGAGTTCAGGAGCGCGTTGCCCCAGACGTCGTGGTGCGTGCGGAGCGCGCGCTCGACCCGTTTCGTGTGAGCGGTCGTCGCCCGCGGTGGCGAGCATCCGGCCGTCTTCGTCGCGGCCGTCTCGGCACGGCCGCCCGCGAGCGCCGCAGCGACGACCGCGATCCCGATGATCCCTCGTCCCGCCGCGCGCACAGCGCCACTCTAAGGTCGCGGGCGAGGCCCGGCTAGGTGAAGAGCCGGTCGCCGTCGAGCCAGACCGGCTCATAGACTCGGCCGGTGGATCTCGAGGCGTTCCTCGGCGAGCTCGCCGCCTGGGCGGAGGACCGCGACCCGGGCTTCGAGACCGTGGCGTACGGCGACGACCCCGACCAGGTCGCCGACGTGCGCTCGGGAGGCGTGCGCACGGCCGTGGTCGTTCACGGTGGCTTCTGGCGTCCGTCGTTCACGCGGGCGCACATCGGCGCGCTCGCGGTCGACCTGGCGCTTCGAGGCTGGACGACGTGGAACATCGAGTACCGCCGCACCGGTCTCGCCGACACTCTCGCCGACGTCGAGGCGGCACTCGATCTCACCGGGCCGGGGGTCGCGATCGGGCACTCGGCCGGCGGGCACCTGGTGCTGTGGGCAGCAGGCACGGGGAAGATCGAGAAAGCGGTCGCGCTCGCGGGAGTGGCGGATCTCGGCCGGGCTGCACGCGAGGGCATCGGCGCCAACGCCGCGGTCGAGTTCGCGGGTGAGAGCCCACCCGCCCATGCCGATCCGATGCGACGGCTCCCGCTCATCGTGCCCGCACTGCTCGCCCACGGGACCGAGGACGACCGCGTCCCCTTCGACTACAGCCGGTCCTATGCGGCGGCGTCCGGCGCCGAGCTCCTGACGCTGGCCGGAGCCGGCCACTTCGAGCTGATCGATCCGCGCACGCCCGAGTGGGCGCAGATCGCCGCCCGGCTCTAGACGCCCGAGCGGCTCAGGCCTGGGGAATGCGGGCTTCGAGCGCGGCGCCGAGCGCTTCGCGCACCGGCTCGAGCTCGATCCGGTCGAGCACGTCCTGGAAGAAGCCGCGGACGATCAGGCGCTCGGCCTCGGCGCGCGAGAGCCCGCGGGCCATCAGGTAGAAGAGCTGCTCGCGATCGACCTGGCCGAGCGTGGCCCCGTGGGTGCAGCGGACGTCGTTCGCCATGATCTCGAGGCCGGGGATCGAGTCGGCGTGGGCCGACTTCGAGAGCAGGAGGTTGCGGTTCTCCTGGTAGGCGTTCGTCTTCTGCGCCTGCTCCTCGACCCGGATCATCCCGCGCCAGACCGCGGATGCGTCCGCGTTGAGGACGCCCTTGAAGGCGAAGTCCGACGTCGTGTTCGGCGCGATGTGCTCCTGGAAGGTGTCGTAGTCCAGATGCTGGACGCCGTCGGCGAAGTAGGCGCCGGTGACCCGCGAGGTCGCGCCCTGGCCGGCGAGGTCGTTCTGGATCCGGATCTTGCCCCGCTTCGAGCCGAAGCCGCCTGCGACCCAATCGAGCTCCGCGTCCCGCTCGATCCGCGCGTGATGGCTGCCGAAGTGCCAGGTCTCGCGGCTGACGTTCTGCACGGACACGTACTCGACCTTGGCGCCGCCCTCGACGAAGATCTCGACCGCGGCGTTCAGGTAGCCCGAGAGCTCCGGCGCCGTCGACGCATACTCCTCGATCACGGAGACACGGCTGCCCTGCTCGGCGACGATCAGCAGCCGCCAGAAGAGCGACCCTCCGTCGACCGAGTTGGTGATCCGGACGAGCAGCGGCTGCTCGAGCACGACGCCCTTCGGGACGTGGACGAGGAGGCCGTGCTCCCACTCGGCCGCGTTGTGCGCCGCGAACTTCTCGTCGGACCCCACGAGCTCGCCGAGGCGTGGATGATCGGCGAGCCGCTCGAAGCGGATCCCGTCCGGCGCCCGGTCGATCTCGAGACCTGCCTCCGAGACGCGGACGAGCCCGGCCGCCTCCAGGTCGAGCATCGCCGGCGCAGCGATCACCTCGGTGGCGCCGTTCGCGGAGAAGGTCTCGGGGTCGAAGCCCTTCAGGTCCGTGAAGCGCCACGACTCGTCCTTCGTCGTCGGCAGCGGCAGCGCGCGGTAGCGCTCGAGTGCGGCCGAGCGGCTCACTGGTGTTCCCAGGTCATAGCGCCCTCATCTGGTTGTTGCGCTTCTCGTGCGTCAGCTCCGCGAGCCCGAGCGCCTCGAGGACGGGCGGGATGTACATCCCGAAGCGGCCACGATAGCCCTTGCGGAGCCCGTACCAGCCGCCGACGGGGTTGTCCTCCGAGCGCGCCCACGCCTCGACGCTGCCCTCGGCCGCGGGCTTCTGCTCGTCGGCGGCACCGAGCGGCATCCAGTCGCCGTGCGCCTTCAGCAGCGCGTGGAGATCCTCGATCGCGCGCAGGTGGTAGCTCAGCTTCGTCGAGCCGACCTGGCAGACGAGCGCCGGCGGGTCGGCCGCCTCGTCGCGGTAGAGCTCGTACTCCGAGGAGCCGGGCGGCGTCTTCAGGAGCCAGGGGTCCTCAGCGGTACCGGTGCCGACCACATCAGCCACGCGGCGCGTACCTCCGATGCAGGATCAGCGAGTTGCCGTCCGGATCCTTGAAGAAGGCCTGGTGGCACACGCTCGTGTCGATCGTCTCGCCGTCGAACGCCACGCCCTTGCCCTCGAGCTCGGCGCGCGCAGCGGCGACGTCGGGGACGCGCAGCGCCAACCCGGCGGGCGAGGGCGCGAACGGCTGGCCGATGCTGGACGGATCGAAGACGTCGAGCGTCACCTGGCCGCATCGGAACTCGAGGTCGTGCTCGCCCTCGGTCTCGACCTCGAGCCCGAGCGTCTCGGCGTAGAAGCTGCGCGCACGCTGGATGTCCTGGGTCAGGAACGAGACGAAGTCGACGTGCTCGATCTGCATCAGGCGCGCGGCGCGTAGCGACGGTGCAGCATCAGCGCGTTGCCGTCCGGGTCGGTGAAGAAGGCCATGTGGCAGCCGCCGGTGTCGAGGACGTCGCCCTCGAACTCGACGCCCTTCGCCTCGAGTGCCGCCCGCGCAGCGCTCACGTCCGCGACGCGAAGGGCGATGTGCGAGCTGTGCGGCGCCGTGAACTCCTGGCCGATGTTCGTCGGGTCGATCAGGTACAGCGACACGTTCTCGCCGAGCTGGAACTCGGGCCAGCCGCCCTCGGGGTCGCCGACCGGCGGCAGGCCGAGGGTCTCGCCGTAGAACTCCCGTGACCGCGCCATGTCCGCGACCGGCACGGACACGAAGTCGGTGCGCTCGACCGTGATCACGAGTCGCTGCGCGAGGCCTCGCGCGGCGCGTAGCGATGGTGGAGCATCAGGGCGTTGCCGTCGGGGTCCTCGAAGAACGCCATGAAGCAGACACCCGTGTCGAGGGTGTCGCCCGCGAACTGGACGCCCTTCGCCTCGAGCTCGGAGCGCGCGGCCGGCATGTCCTCGACGTGGAGGGCGAGGTGCGCGGTCTTCTGCGGCGCGAACTCCAACCCGAACGTCGTCGGCTCGTAGATCCCGAAGCACGTCTCGCCGACCCAGAACTCGGCGTCGCGGCCCTCGTCCGGCCGGAGGCCCAGCGTGTCGACGTAGAACACCCGCGAGCGCTGCCAGTCGGTGGACGGGACGGCGACGAAGTCGACGCCCGTCACCGGGCTAGCCAACACTGCCCTCCATCTGCAACTGGATCAGCCGGTTCATCTCGACCGCGTACTCGAGCGGGAGCTCCTTCGTGATCGGCTCGACGAAGCCCGAGACGATCATCGCGCTCGCCTCCGCCTCGGTCAGGCCGCGGCTCATCAGGTAGAAGAGCTGCTCCTCGCCGATCTTGGAGACGGTCGCCTCGTGGCCCAGGTCGACGTCGTTCTCGTCCACGCGGATGTACGGGTACGTGTCGGAGCGCGACTCGTCGTCGAGGATCAGCGCGTCGCAGACGACCTTGGACTTCGCGCCCGTGGCGCCCTTCGCGACCTCGAGCAGGCCGCGGTAGCCGGCTCGGCCGCCGTTCTTCGAGATCGACTTGGAGGTGATCACGGAGGTGGTCTTCGGGGCGACGTGGACGACCTTGCCGCCCGCGTCCTGGTGCTGG
Organism: uncultured Gaiellaceae bacterium; assembly: GCA_963789355.1. GTDB lineage: Bacteria > Actinomycetota > Thermoleophilia > Gaiellales > Gaiellaceae > Gaiellasilicea. The sequence goes on along the minus strand of CAWBKK010000002.1, from coordinate 192,909 downwards.
CCCTTGCCCGCGAACGCGATCGACAGCACCTCGCCGTGGGCGCGCGGGCCCATCAGCCAGATCGCGGGGTACTTCATCGTCAGCTTCGAACCGAGGTTGCCGTCGACCCACTCCATCGTCGCGTCCTCGTAGGCGACGGCGCGCTTGGTGACGAGGTTGAAGACGTTGTTCGACCAGTTCTGGATCGTCGTGTAGCGGCAGCGGCCGCGCGGCTTGACCACGATCTCGACGACCGCGCTGTGGAGCGAGTCGGACGAGTAGATCGGCGCCGTGCAGCCCTCGACGTAGTGCACGTAGGCGTCCTCGTCGACGATGATCAGCGTCCGCTCGAACTGGCCCATGTTCTCGGCGTTGATCCGGAAGTAGGCCTGCAGCGGCAGCTCGATCCTGACGCCCGGGGGCACGTAGATGAAGGAGCCGCCCGACCAGACCGCGGAATTGAGCGCGGCGAACTTGTTGTCGTTCTGCGGGATGATCGTCCCGAAGTACTGCTTGACGACGTCCTCGTGCTCGCGCAGCCCGGAGTCCATGTCGAGGAAGAGCACTCCCTGCGCCTCGAGGTCGGCCTGGAGCTTGTGGTAGACGACCTCCGACTCGTACTGCGCCCCGACGCCGGCGAGGTACTTCTTCTCCGCCTCCGGGATCCCGAGCTTGTCCCAGGTGTCGAGAATGTCGGCCGGCAGATCCTCCCACTTCGAGGCCTGCTTCTCGGTCGGCTTGATGTAGTAGTAGATGTTGTCGAAGTCGATCTCGGCGACGTTGCCGCCCCACGTCGGGAGCGGGCGGGCGAGGAAGTAGTCCAGGCTCTTGTGCCGGAACTTCCGCATCCAGTCGGGCTCGTTCTTGTGCTCGGAGATCGCCTCGACGAGCTCGTGCGAGAGGCCTCGGCCGGACTTGAAGAAGTAGTTTTCGGCCTCGTCGGAGTTGGAGAAGCCGTACTGGTACTCGGAGCGGATCTCCTTGACGACCTCGTTCTCGGTCTGGGTCACGCTGCCACCCCTTCTTGCTCTGCTGGATCAACTGCGGGCAGCCAGGCGTCGTAGCCCTCGGCCTCGAGGCGCTGGGCCAGCTCCGGCCCGCCGCTCTCGACGATCCTGCCGCCGACGAACACGTGGACGTGATCGGGGGTGACGTAGTTGAGGATCCGCTGGTAATGGGTGATCACGAGGGCGCCCATCTCGGCGGTCACGAGCTCGTTGACGCCGTTGGCGACGATCCGGAGCGCGTCGATGTCGAGGCCGGAGTCGGTCTCGTCGAGAATCGCGATCTTCGGCTGTAGCAGCGCCATCTGGAGGATCTCGACGCGCTTCTTCTCGCCGCCCGAAAAGCCGTCGTTGAGGTAGCGCGACGCGAGCTCGCGCGGCACCTTCAGCCGCTCCATCGCGGCGAGGATCAGGGTGCGGAACTCCTTGACCGGGATCGGGTCGTCCTTGCCGCCGGCCTTCGCCTTCCGGATCGCGTTGATCGCGCTCCGGAGGAAGTTGGTCACGGTGACGCCGGGGATCGCGTGCGGGTACTGGAAGGCGAGGAAGAGGCCCTTCTGCGCGCGCACGTCGGCGCCGAGCTCGGAGACGTCGACTCCGTCGACCAGGATCTGTCCCTCGGTGATCTCGTAGGAGGGGTGACCCATCAGCGCGTAGGCGAGGGTCGACTTGCCGGAGCCGTTCGGCCCCATGATCGCGTGCTTCTCGTTCAGGTCGACCGCGAGGTCGACTCCCTTCACGATCTCGGTGCCGTCCTCGAGCGCGACGTGCAGATTCTTGATCTCCAGAAACGCCAAGCTTGTGATCCCTCTTTCCCAGGATTCGTGCGGCTTTCAGCGCCGCTTCGTGACTCCATGGTAGCCGATCGCCGCCGCCGCGAACGGAACCGCGAGCACGGCGATCCCTCCGATCTTACCCAGGCGCAGCCTGGCTGCGGTCCACGCGCTCGAGTTGCGCGAGCGAGCGTCGAAGCGGCCGTGCGCCCCCGGGTCCCCCGGCAGGGACTGCCAGAGGTTGTCGGGCGAGTCGACAGGCTTCGGCTCCCCCGTGGTCTGACCCTTCCAGCCGGTCCGGCGCAGGACGAGGTCGCCTGCGCGAGGCGAGAGCTTCTGGCCCCAGAGGAGCTTCTGCGCCGCCCAGCTGACGGGCAGCTCGCGCTGCGGGCGCTCGGCGCAGTAGAGGATCGCCTCCGCGACGAGCTCGGGCTGGTAGATCGGCGGCACCGGCTGCGGCTGCAGGCCGAGCTTCTGGCGACCGCGGTCGAACTGCGGCGTGTTGATCGCACCCGGAAGGATCAGGCTGATGTCGACCCCGGTCTCGTGCTTCTCCTGCTCGACGCGGGCCGACTCGAAGTACGCGCGGCCGGCCGCCTTCGAGGCGCAGTACGCCGCCTGGAGCGGGATCCCGCGGTAGGCGAGGCCGGAGTTCACGTCGACGAAGGTGCCGCGGCTCGCCTGCAGGTGCGGCAGCGCGGCGCGGTAGGCGTGGACGCGGCCGAGGAAGTTGACCTCCAGGACACGCCGCAGCTCGTCTGCTTCCAGCCGGTCGACCTCGGCGTAGACCGTCACCATCACGGTGGCGACGAACGTGTCGATCCTGCCGAAGCGCTCGACCGCCCGTGCGCAGAGGTTCTGGGCGTCGGCCTCGCTCGTCGCATCCGCCTGCACGGCCAGCGCCTCGCCGCCGCGCGACTCGATCTCCTCGACCGCGTTGGCGAGCGCCTCGCCGTTCCGCGCGGAGACGACGACCTTCGCTCCTCGCGCGCCGGCAGCGCGGGCGGTTGCGCGGCCGACGCCGCTCGACGCGCCGGCGATCACGATCACCTGATTCGAGATGGGCTGCTTCATTCCGGCTTCGTCCCCGGGGTGAGCCTTGGACAAACGGTGGTACAGTGCGGGTCATGCCTCTCGGAATCGGAGTCACGGAGCTCGTCATCCTGCTGGTCGCCGTGCTGATCATCTTCGGCCCGAAGCGGCTGCCCGAGATGGGCCGCTCGCTCGGCAGGGGAATGCGCGAGTTCAAGGACTCGATCTCGGGCAAGGACGACGACGAGGCCGTGCACCACCGGCTCGCCGAGGAGCTCCCTCCCGCCGAGGAACAGCCAGTCGCGCAGCAGCAGGCGCGCGAGCGCGAAGTCTCCTAGCCTCGGCCACTAGTCTCTGACGACATGGCTCTGAAGCGTCTGCCGCGGCGGCTACAGCACGGCGAGGAAGCCACGCTCGTCGAGCATCTCGGGGAGCTGCGCAGCCGGCTCCTGATCAGCCTGCTGACGCTGGCGCCCGCCTTCATCGTCGCGTTCGCGTTCCAGGAGCGGTTGGTGGAGTGGCTGAGCCGGCCGCTCCCCGACGACAAGGAGTTGATCACGCTCGGCGTCGTCGAGCCGTTCACGACCGCGGTGAAGGTGAGCCTCGCCGCCGCCGTCGCGGTGACCCTGCCGATCCTGCTCTACCAGCTGTGGGCCTTTCTGGCGCCGGCGATCGAGACGAGCGTGCAGCGCACCGTCGCCGTCTTCGCGACGTTCGCGACGGTGCTGTTCGCGGGTGGCGTCGCGTTCTCGTATTTCGTCGTGATGCCGCGCGCGCTCGAGTTCCTGACCAACTTCAACGACGACGTCTTCCAGGTGCAGATCCGGGCGAGCTACTACTTCTCCTTCGTGACCGTGACGCTGCTCGCGACCGGGCTCGCGTTCCAGATGCCGATCTTCATCCTCGCGCTCGTCCGCCTTCGCGTCCTGACGGCGGCGAAGCTGCGCCGCAACCGACGGGTGGGGATGCTCGGGATGCTCGTCTTCGCGATCCTGCTTCCGACGGTCGACCCGGTCTCGCTCGCGCTCGAGGTCGTGCCGCTCTTCCTGCTCTTCGAGCTCTCGATCTGGCTCTCCACCGTGATGGAGAAGCGCTGGAATCTCACCGACGAGCCCTCGCGCTGGGCGGCCGAGTGAGGGTTCTCTCCGCCGACTGGGTGCTGCCGGTGGAGGGCGCGCCGATCGCGAACGGCGCCGTCGCGATCGAGGACGGCGTGATCGCGGCGGTGGGCACCGTGGACGAGCTCGGCGAGGGCGAGCGCTTCCCGGACTCCGCGATCGTGCCCGGCTTCGTCAACGCGCACACGCACCTCGAATACGCCGTCTACGCGGGCTTCGGCGACGGGCTCTCCTTCGGCCCCTGGATCTCGACGCACGTCGAGCGCAAGCGGCGGCTCGAGCGGGCGGACATGGAGGCGATCGCCCGCCTCGGCGCGGCCGAGTGCCTGCGCTCGGGGATCACGACCGTCGGGGATCTGGCGTTCACGGGCGCGAGCGCCCACGCCTGCGCCGAGCTCGGCCTCCGCGCGGTCGTGCACCTCGAGGTCTTCGGCCAGGACGGCGCCGACGCGCTGCGGCAGTTCGAGCAGAAGCGCGAGTACATCGCCTCGTCGCTCTCCGGGCGCGTCCGGGTCGGCGTCTCGCCGCACGCGCCCTACACCTGCTCGACGGAGGTCTACGCGGCCTGCATGGGGCTCGACCTGCCGGTGGCGACGCACCTGAACGAGAGCCAGGACGAGCTCGACTGGCTGCTGCGCGGGGAAGGTCCATGGCAGCCGTTCGCGGAGATGCTGGTCGAGCCCGCGGGCGAGAGCGGGATCCGCAGCCTCGCCGCCGCCGGCCTGCTCGACGAGCGCGTGGCCGCAGCACACTGCGTCAAGATCGACCCCGAGGAGATCGCGCTCCTCGGCCGTCACGGTGTCGCGGTCGCGCACTGTCCCCGCTCGAACGCCCTGCTCGGGTGCGGGATCGCGCCGCTCCACGATCTGCGTGCGGCCGGTCTGCGGGTCGGGATCGGCACCGATGGCGTCTCCTCCGTCCCCTCGCACGACTTCTTCGAGGAGCTGCGCACCGTGATCGCATTCGCGCGGGCTCGCGGCGAGCGCGCCGATGCGCTCTCGGCGACCGAGGCGCTGGAGCTGGCGACGCTCGGCGGCGCCCGCACGCTCGGGCTCGACGCGGTGACCGGCTCCCTCGTCGCCGGCAAGCGCGCAGATCTCGCCATCGTCTCGCTTTCCGGCTCGCCGTATCTACCATGGGAGGACCCCGCAGCCGCCGTGGTCTACGGCGGATCGCCCGAGCGGATCACGGCTACCCTGGTCGACGGCCAGACGAGATACGAGAGAGGAGGAAGCGAATGGCACGAGCTGATCGACGCAGCGTCAAGAGCGCGCGACCGCATGCTGCAGCCAGCACCCGCAAGCGCGACAGCGACCTCGTAGCGATCGAGGAGACGATGTTCTTCTCGCGGCTTCGCCGCCACGCGAAGTGGATGTTCGTCTTCCTCGCCCTCGTCTTCGCGATCGGCTTCGTCGGCTTCGGGATCGGCGCGAACCAGAACGCGTCGCTCGGCGACCTGATCGGCGGCAACAGCGGCTCCTCGAGCGGCAACCTCTCGGTGGGCGACGCGCGCGAGCAGCTGAAGGAGAATCCGAAGAGCGCCGAGGCGAAGCGCGACCTCGCGACGGCGCTGCAGGAGGACGGCCAGACGGACGAGGCGATCACGGTGCTGAGCGCGTACACCGAGCAGAGCCCCAACGACGAGGACGCCCTCCGCGAGCTCGCCGGCCTCTATCTCGCCCGTGCGAACGCGCTCGCCCAGGACGCGCAGCTGGCACAGCTCCGAGCGAGCTACCTCACGTTCGGCACGACCTTCTCCGTTCCGCTCGACCTCGGCAACGGCGCCACGCTCGGGCCGGATCCGATCGACGAGGCGATCTCGACGCAGGCCTCGCAGGAGGTCAGCGCCGCGTACGGGAAGGCGCAAGCGGCCTACGAGAGCGCCCAGTCGACCTACGTCAAGCTGGCCACCGTCTCGCCTCGCGATCCGAACATCCAGCTCGAGCTCGCCCAGGCGGCGCAGCAGAGCGGCGACACGACGACGGCGATCTCGGCGTACGAGCGCTTCCTCGAGCTCGCCCCGGACGACCCGAGCGCCTCGGTCGTCAAGCAGCAGATCCAGCAGCTGAAGGCCGCGCAGGCGCCGTCGCCCTCCGGTTAGACTCCGCTCCGACCGGAAAGACCGCACCATTCTGTCGGCGAAACCGGGAGCCACGAACACATGAACTTCGACGTCAAGACCGAGAAGCTGAGCGACGACCAGTACGTGATCTCCCTCGCGGGTGAGGTCGATCTCTACACCGCGCCGGAGTTCAAGCAGCAGCTGCTCGAGGTGATCGATCAGGGCGGTCGCGACGTCGTCGTCGACCTCAGCAACACGACCTTCATCGACTCGACCACGCTGGGCGTGCTCGTCGGTGGCGTCAAGCGGCTGCGGACGAACGAGGGCCAGCTGTCGCTCGTCTGCAGCGACCGAAACATCACCAAGATCTTCGAGATCACCGGGCTCGACCGTGTCTTCACGATCCATCCGACGCGCGAGGCGGCTGTCGGGGCGGGGTCGGCGGCGTCGGGGTCCACCAGCTAGGTGACGCTGCGCGGGCTCGTCGGCGCCTGCGCGGTTCTGATCGCGGCCCTGGCCGCGACAGGGTGCGGCTCGGGCGGTCTCTCGGACGCCGGTGACGAGAGCCGCGGCAAGGAGCTGTTCGCCGGCGAAGGACGGTGCGGGTCGTGCCACGTGCTCGCAGATGCGGGCTCGGCGGGCGTGATCGGGCCCAACCTCGACGACGCCTTCGTGCAGGCGCGCGAGGACGGGCTCGGGGAGGGGACGATTCGCGCAGTCGTGCGCGATCAGATCTCGTACCCGATGGAGTCGCCGAACACCGGCTCGCCCGGGATGCCTGCCGATCTCGTCACGGGCGAGGACGCGGACGCAGTCGCTGCCTACGTGGCGTCGGTCGCCGGCCTACCCGTGCAGGGCGGCGGCTCGGAGGCCGGCGGCGGCACGACGACCGAGGGCGGCGGGACGACCACCGAGGGCGGCGGGACGACCACCGAGGGCGGCGGAGGGGAGGCCGCCGACGGCGAGGCGATCTTCGCCCAGGCCGGCTGCGGCGGCTGCCATGCGCTGGAGGCCGCGAACGCGAGCGGCAACGTGGGTCCCAGCCTCGACGAGTCGAAGCCCTCGAAGGAGCTCGTGGTCGACCGCGTCACGAACGGCCAGGGCGCGATGCCGGCCTTCAAGGACTCGTACTCGGCGGAGCAGATCGAAGCGGTCGCCGACTACGTCGTCGCCAGCACCGAGTAGCCGATCCGTCCGAACGGGACGTGCCCGGGGTCAGACCCCGGCCAGGTCCGCAAGGGACAGGTTTCTCACGCGAGCGAGATGTCGATGAAGTCGCGCAGGATCTGCTCCGGCTTGCGCGCGAGGGTGCCCGTCCCGCCGTAGCTGCTCCACTCCCAATCCTCCGGCCGCCGGCACAGACCCGCCTTGACCGGGTTCATAGCGATGTAGGCGAGGCACTCGAGGTAGTACGCCGGTGTATCGACCAACCGCGCTCCGTATCGCCCTTGCACCAGCGTCCCCTTCCGCCCGTGCCGCTGGTTGAATCCCTGCACATAGGAGGAATCGAGGAACTGCATCCCGCGCGCGAGGGTGAGCTCTCGAATCTGCACGAGCAGGTGATAGTGGTTGTCGACCTGGCAGTACGCGTGGAGCTCCCAAGAGAAACGATCGAGAGCTCGGCCGAGCAGGCCCTCGAAGAAGAACCGGTCGAACGCGTCGCGGTAGAAGATCTCCTCTCCCGTCGCGTGCTGGGTGACGTGGTAGACGCCGTTCACGATCTCGACGCGCTCTTCTCGTCCCACTCTTCGACGGTACTGACGACAGCCGCGGAACGAAACCGTCACTTACGGACCTGTCCGGGGTCAGACCCTGGCCAGGTCCGACGCGGACGTGTCCGGGTCAGGAGGGCGTCGCGTCGAGGTCGACGACGACGTGTGTGATCGGGACGTCGAAGCGGTCGCGGGCGGCGCCGACGACGTCGCGCTCGAGCCAGTTGGAGTGGCCCTCCGGATGCGTCGAGATCACGATCTCGTCCGGACCGAACGTGCGGACGGCGTCCTCGAGCGCCTGGAGCGGGTCGCCGTCCCCCACCTCGCCGCTCGCCTGCACGCCGTCCTGACGAAGCCGCGCGAGGCTCGCGTCGAGCCGTTGCTGCGCGGCGGCCCGCGCTCCGTCCTCGTCCGAGGCCCACGTGCGCACCTGCGAGTTCAAGGCGGGGCAGACGACGAGCACCTCCTCGCTGACGCCTTCGGACTTCCGGCGCAGGATCGCCAGCAACTCCTCGCCACCGACGGTCTCGTTCGCGATCACGAGGATCCGCCGCTCGTCCTCGGCTCCGGAGCGCGGCCGGACGGACGGCCGCAGCACCGGCTCGTTGGAGCGCGAGCGGAGCCAGAGCACGACTGCCGTCGCGGTCAAGGCGACGAAGACGACGACCCCGAGCCACGTCGCGATCGACGCGCCGACGACGATCAGCGCAAAGTACCCGACCGTGAGCAGGAGAAAGCGGTATGCCTCTGCCTCGCTGCGGAACGGGTTGCGCGCCATGGCTCCTTACAACAGGTAGATCGTCGCGTAGACCACGATCCACATTACGTCGACGAAGTGCCAGTAGATTCCCGGGAGCTCGACTCCATGGTGGTGCTCGGGCGTGAAGTGGCCGCGGAACGCGCGCACGGTGGCGACCGTCAGCAGCGTCAGGCCGACGAAGACGTGGGCGCCGTGCAGGCCGGTGAGCCCGAAGAAGATCGAGCCGAACGCCCCGTCGCCGGGGTTGAAGCCGATCCGCGCGTACTCGAGCATCTGCGTGAGCAGGAACGCGAGCCCCATCAGCAGCGTCAGCACGAGCCCGGCCTTCATTCCCGTCCGGTTGCCTCGCTTGATCGACTGCAGCGCCCAGTGCATCGTGAAGCTCGACGTCAGCAGGACCGCGGTGTTGACGCCGGCGACGAAGACCGGGAGATGGAACGGCGGCAGCGGCCACGGCTGCGCGTCCGGGTTGACGACGCGGGCGAAGAAGTACGCCGTGAAGAAGGAGCCGAAGAGCATCGCCTCCGAGGCGATGAAGAGAAACATCCCGAGCACGGTCGAGCTGACCCGCGAGCTCTGGTTGGCGATCGGCGGGCCGTGGTGTCCGGCGCCGGGCTCGGCGTGCGCGCTCATGCGTGCGCCTCGGCTCCGACGCTGCTCGGCTCGACGACGACGTGCTCGACCGGCACCTTCGCCTCGCTCGTGAGCCGGCCGACGAGATCGCGGCGGAGCCACGACGAGCCGCGCTGCTCGGGGAAGGTGGAGACGAGGATGGAGTCGACCTTCTCGTCCCGGACGGCGTGCATCGCGGCCGTGAACGGATCCGGATGCGCCACCTGGCCGTGGACCTCGATCCCCTCGGCGCGCAGTTGCGTCAGCACCTGGCGCAAGCGGCGCTCCGCCTCCGGGTGGGAGCCCTGGGTCGGATCGCTCTGCGGCGAGATGATCAGGAAGGTCGTCCGCTCGCCGCCGTGCGCCTTCTCGCGGATCCGGTCGAGGAGCGCCTCGCCCAGCACGGTCTCGTTCGCGACGACGAGGACGTTCTCCGCGCCCACGCGCGCCGCGACGTCCGAGACGACGTGCTCGACCGGGATCGCGCCGGCGGCCTTGCGGATCTCGTCGAGCAGGTTGCGACGCCGCCAGCCCGACTTGGCCTCGGGGTGGGTGGAGACGATCAGCTCGTCGGGCTCCTCGACCGCGATCGCGTCCTTCACCGCCGTCAGCGGGTCGTTGTCGACCACGTGCCCGGCTGCGGCGATCCCGGCCTCGCGGAAGGAAGCGAGTGTCCGGTCGAGCCTTCGGCCCGCGGCCGCGCGGCGGGTGTTGTCGTACACGACGTACCCCTCGCGGGGCGCATTCACCGGCGCGATCACGACGACGAGCGCGTCGGAGTCACCCGCCTTCGCCCGGACGGCGTCGAGCAGCTCGTCCCCGGTCAGCGTCTCGTTCGCGACAACGAGGATCTTCCGCCGCTCCGCGCTCACCGGACGACCTCCTCCTCGTGTGCTTTGCCGGGCAGCTCGACGTGGGCACCGCCGTTCAGCACGGCATGGCGCGCGCCGGGGACGCCGTACTCGTAGGGGCTGCCCACGACCTGCGGGATCTCGTCGAAGTTGAAGACCGGCGGCGGTGAGGTCACCTGCCACTCGAGCGTCAGCGCCCGCCACGGGTTCGAGCCCGCCGGCGCACCGCGGGTCCAGCTGACGATCACGTTGTAGAAGAAGATGATCGTCGACGCCCCGAGCAGGAACGAGAAGATCGAGATGACCATGTTCCAGTCTCCGAACTGCTCCGAGTAGTCCGCCACCCGGCGCGGCATCCCCTGCAGCCCGACCCAGTGCATCGGGAAGAAGGTGCCGTTGAAGCCGATGAAGGTGAGCCAGAAGTGGAGCTTGCCCAGCCGCTCGTTGTACATCCGGCCGGTCATCTTCGGGAACCAGTAGTAGATCCCCGCGAAGATCGTGAAGACGGAGCCGCCGAAGAGCACGTAGTGGATGTGGGCGACGATGAAGTAGGTGTCCGAGGCGGCGATGTCGATCGGCACCGACGCGAGGAAGATGCCCGAGAGGCCGCCGAGCACGAACATCGAGAGGAATCCGAGCGCGAACAGCATCGGCGTCCGGAAATGGAGCTTCCCCTCCCACATGGTCGCGAGCCAGGAGAAGATCTTGATCCCCGTCGGCACGGCGATGATCATCGAGGTGACCATCATCGGGACGCGCAGCCACGGCGCCATTCCGGCCACGAACATGTGGTGCGCCCAGACCGAGAAGCCGAGCACGAGGATGGCCATCAGCGACAACGCCATCAGCCGGTAGCCGAACACCGGCTTGCGGCTCATCACCGCGATCACCTCCGAGATGATCCCGAAGCCGGGCAGCATCATGATGTAGACGGCCGGGTGCGAGTAGAACCAGAAGATGTGCTGGTAGCCGAGCACATAGCCGCCCTCGGAGACGTTGAAGAAGTTCGTGTGCATCACCCGGTCGAAGAGGGCGAAGAACTGGGAGCCGGCGATGAACGGGGTCGCGATCACGACGAGCAGGGAGGTCGTGAAGTTCGCCCAGACGAGCAGCGGCATCCGCCAGAAGGTCATCCCGGGCGCGCGCATCGTGATGATCGTGACCAGGAAGTTGAGCGCGGTCATGATCGAGGAGGCGCCGGCCCACTGGACGCCCATCTGGAAGAAGATGTTGCCGTCGGTGCCCTCGACCGCGAGCGGCGCGTACCCCGTCCAGCCGGCGCCGAACGCCCCGCCGGGAGCGAGGAACGCGGCCAGGAACATGATCCCGGCGATCGGCAGCAGCCAGTACGAGAGCGCGTTCAGGCGCGGGAAGGCCATGTCCGGCGCGCCGAGCATCAGCGGGACGGCGAAGTTCGCGAGGCCGGCGAAGGCGGGGATGATGAAGAGGAAGATCATCAGCGCAGCGTGCTCCGAGACGAGCCCGTTGAACGTCTGCGTGTCGACGAACTGCATGTCCGGGTTCGCCAGCTCGGCCCGGAAGATCATCGCCATCAGGCCGCCTGCGATGAAGAAGAAGAACGTCGTCACGAGGTACTGGACGCCGATCACCTTGTGGTCGGTGTTGACCTTGAAGTAGTCGCGCCAGCTGTAGGCGCCATGGCCGGAGTGGTCTTCCTCTCGGGTCGGGCGCCCGGAGATGTAGTAGAGCCAGTAGTCGAACGAGCCGATCCCGGCGAGGAAGCCGATCGGGGCGGTCGTGAGGAAGCCGACCACCGTGATCACCATCCAGTCCCAGGCCGGGTCGTAGTGGCCGAGCCAGCGGAAGAACAGGACGATCCCGGCACCGAGCGCCCAGAAGAGCGGGGTCATCCAGGCCGCCCGGATGAAGCCCGGCTTCCTCAGATGCTCGACCCCGCGGCGAGGCGGGGCGGAATGATGATCGGCGTGGTGTGTCTGGATGACGTCGGTCACTGTTGGCCCTCGACCAGATACTGCACGAGCGCGTCGAGCTGCTCGTCGGTGAGCGAGCTCTCGTAGGTGGCGGGCATCACGCCCGACTGGTAGCCCGACGCGATCTTCTCGTTCGGGTCGACGATCGACTCGCGCAGGTACTCCTCGACGGGCTGCCCGCCGAAGTCGATCGTGTTCAAGTCGGGACCCACCTGCGCGTCTGAGCCCGCGGGCTCGAAGGCGTGGCAGCCCCCGCAGCCGGCGGTGGTGAAGACCGCCTCGCCCGAGTTCTCGTCGCCGCCCGGACCGGGCGGGGGCCCGGCCAGGAACTCCTCGTACTCGGCCTGCTGGACGACGCGAACCGGAGCGCGCATCAGGGCATGACCGAGGCCGCACAGCTCGGTGCAGACGATCGAGAACTCCCCGGTCCGGTTCGGCGTGATCACGAGCGTCGTCTCGATCCCGGGCACGGCATCGGACTTCTGCCCGAACTCGGGGACCCAGAACGAGTGGATCACGTCGAGCGAGCGGAGGGTCAGCTTGACGGGCTTGTCGACCGGAAGGACGAGCTCGCCGGCTGTGCGCGGCGAGTCGCCCGGATACTCGAACTTCCAGGCGAACTGCTGCGCGGTGACGGCGATCCGGATCGGGTTCGGGCCGGCGTCGTCGTTCTTGGCGAGCACGACGGCACTGACGATCGAGATCGCGGTGACGAGGACGGCCGGAACCGCCGTCCAGACGATCTCGAGCCCGGTGTGGCCGTGGATCGGCGGGCCGTCCGAGTCGTCTTCGGGCTGGACTCGGAACTTGAGAACCGAGTAGATGATCGCAGCGGCGACGACGGCGAAGACGGCGATGCAGATGATCGTCGTGAACCAGAACGTGAACTCGATCCGGTCCATCTCCTCGGAGGCCGAGGTGGGCAGCCAGGGAACGAGGACGGCGACCAGCGACGCGAAGATTCCCGCGAGAATGCCGTAGATCGTGATGCGGACGATCGAGCCCCTGCGCACCGCGGCGAGCCTACATAACCCGTACCCGATCCGGCGCTTCCAACGTTCGATAGATGACCCGGACATCCGGGCACCACGCAACTCGTTATCCCCCGTCAACAGGAGGACAGCAAAATGGGTCTCGGAGTCAGCATCTTTCTGATCGCAATCGGCGCAATTCTGACCTGGGCGGTCAACGCCTCGGTTTCCGGCCTCGAGCTGCAGACGATCGGCGTCATCCTGATGGTCGTCGGCGCTCTCGGCCTCGTGCTCTCGATGATCTTCTGGTCGTCGTGGGGCGGCGTCGGCGGCTCGACTCGGCGCACCACCTACGTCGAGGACGGCCCGCGCGTCTAACACCGCTGCGGTTCAGCTCTTGAGCGAGAGGCGGCCTGGGGGCCGCCTCTTCTCGTTCTAGGCGAGCGGCAGCTCGAACGAGAATGTGGAGCCGCGGCCCGGCTCCGAATCGACCCGAATCCGGCCGCCCATCCGGCGCACGAGCTCGCGGGAGATGTAGAGGCCGAGCCCGGTGCCGCCGACGCCGCGCGAGAGGTTCGGATCGAGCCGGAAGAACTTCTCGAAGATCCGTTCGTGCTCCGAGGCCGGGATGCCGAGGCCGCGGTCGCGGACGGCGAAGCGGACACGGCCGTCCGCCCGTGCCAGCTCGAGCTCGACGAGGCCGCCGTTCGGGGAGTACTTGACCGCGTTCTCGACCAGGTTGACGAGCACCTGCCGCAGCCCATCCGGGTCGGCGGCGACCTGCGGCGACGGCTCCGGGACGGCGAGGCCGAGCTCGACGCCCGGCGGCAGATGCGCCTCCGCGGCCGCGAGCACGCTCCTGGCCACCTCCGCAGCGTCCGTCCTGCCGATCTCGACGGTCGCAGCTCCGGAGTCGAGCCGGCTCGCGAGCAGAATGTCGTTGACGATCCGCGCCAGCCGCTCCGACTCGCCTGCGATCACCTCGAGCATCCCCGCCCGCTGGGCGTCGTTGAGCTGGACATCGCTCCGCTGGAGCGTCATCGCCGCGCCGTAGATCGCGGCGAGCGGCGTCCGCAGCTCGTGCGACACGGTCGAGACGAAGTCGCTCTTGAGCTGCTCGACGGTCCGCTCCTCGGTGAGGTCGCGGAACGCGTAGACGGTGCCGTGCGGGAACTCGGCCGCGGTCAGCGAGAGCCACAGCTCACCGTGCGGCCCGTCGACGGGAAACGTCTGCGGTCGCTCGCCCTGGCCCAGGGGCCAGTCGGCAAGCTCGATTGCCGCACTCGCGCCGACGATCCGCTCCTCGGCGAGGCCCGTGATCCGCGCGGCGGCCGGGTTCCAGAGCAACACGATCCCGTCGCGTCCGACGAGGAAGACGCCGTCGCCGACGAACTCGAGCGCCTGCGACGCCTGCGCGCGCCGCCGGAGCTCCCCGACGAGGCTCGCGTTGTCGAGCGCCGCCGATGCCCGGCCGGCCAGCTCCTGGACGAGCTCGAGGTCGTACTCCGTGTACCGGCCCGCTTCGCGAGCGCCGAGCGTGATCACGCCGAGCGTCCGGCCGCGCGAGACGAAGGGGACGAACATCATCGAGCGCGACCCGACCCGCTCGAACGCAGCCCGGTCGACGCCGATCTTCTCGAGCGCGGCGACAAGCTCCGGCTCCAGGGTCGAGGCGAGCAGGGACTCCCCGTTCCCGACCACGCGACGCAGCAGCTCCGGCGCATCCGACCCGACGACGTAGTGGTCCGGCATCGCCTGCATCAGCCGCTCGCGTTCCGGCTCGACATGCGCGTAGGCAACGCGATCCAGCGCATCGCCGTGCGCGAGATAGATGTTGCAGGCGTCCGCGATCCGAGGCACGACGACATGGGCGATGCGCTGCAGGATCTCCTCCTGCTCGAGCGAGGACGAGAACAGCTCACCGGCTTCGGCGAGCAGGCGCAGCCGGGCGTCCGCCCGCTTCTGCCCCGTGATCTCCATGATCACGCCGCCGATGCCGGTGGTCTCCCCGTCCTCACCGCGGACGGGGTAGTAGCTCGAGAGCCAGTGCCGCGCGTCGCCCGGGCCGGCGATCGCTTCGTCCGTCGATTCCTCGTGGACGACGGGGGCGCCCGTCTCCAGCACGCTGCGGTAGAGCGGCTCCAGGTGCGCGGCGAGATCCGGGATCACCTCGGCGAGCGTCCTCCCGACGTGGTCCTGCGGGGTGACATTGTTCAGCTGGGCCAGGGCATCGTTGACGCGGACGAACCGAAGCTCGCGGTCCCAGAAGCCGATCCCGACGGGTGCCGAGACGAGCAGCGTGTCGAGCTGGGCGAAGGACTCCTGCGCCACGCGGTAGAGCAGGGCGTTGTCGATCGCGAGCGCGGCGCGTCGGGCGATCTCGTGGACGAGCTCGAGGTCGATCGGCCCGAACCGTCGCCCCGACTCGCCGGTCCCGAGGGAGATCGTCCCGAGCATGCGGCCCCGAGCCTCGAGCGGCACGACGATGTACGAGGTCGCCTCGAGCGCCCGGTAGAGCGCCAGATGCTCGTCGTCGACTGCGGCCCGCGTGAGCGCCGCGTCGCGGGCGTCCTCGACCAGGAAGGGAACGCCGCTGCGGAGCACCTCGGTGACCGGATGCGAGGGGTTTCGCTCGGGTGGGTACCGGTCTCGCAGCGTCCGCAGGAGGTCTTCGCGCGCGGGGTCGCGATGGGTGATCGCAACCTGTCGCAGGCGTCCGCTCTCGCCCTCCACGAGGTCGACGATGCAGTAGTCCGCGAGACGCGGCACGAGCTGGCCGGCGAGCTCCGCGAGCGTCGAGTCGACGTCGAGCGAAGCCGAGAGCAGCGTTCCGGTCTCGGCGAGGAAATGGAGCCGCTGCTCTGCGTGCCGCTCGTCTGTGACGTCATGGAAGACGTTGATCACGAGTCGGATCTCGCCGGCTTCCGTGAAGGTCGGCGTGGCGTGGACGACCGACCAGCGTTCCTCCCCGCCCGGCAGCTGGCGGTATCCGAGCACACCCTCCTGGGGCGTGCGCTCGAGGAAGGCCCGACGGTTCGGAAGCTGCTCGATCGGCAGCAGCTCCCGGTCGGTGCCGATGATCTCGAAGCGCTGGAGCAGCTCGGCGCCGCTCAGGCTCAGCATCTCCTCGGCCGAAGAGAGCCCGCAGAGCCGCGCCGCCGCGTCGTTCGCATAGACGAGCGAGCCATCCGGCCCCTGAGCGGTGATCCCGTCGCCGACGTGGCGGAGGATCGACGCGAGCTCGTCCGAGCTGATCGGATCCGAGGACATTCGGCGGAAGGTATAGCGCGACGACAAGAGGTCGTGGGCTCGGAGCTCTTGGGAGGCGGAGCCGACCCTTCAGGGGTCTTCGCGCGTTCTTGCGCCACAAGCATGGGCCGTGAAGGGATCGAACCTTCGACCTTGGGATTAAGAGTCCCCTGCTCTACCAGCTGAGCTAACGGCCCGCGGCGAAGGATTGTAGCGGCGTGCGGGCGCCGCCTCTGTACGATTCCGCGCCGATGACCGACGTCGCCATCGTCGGAGCCGGCTACGTCGGTGTCCCGCTCGCTCAGGTGTTCGCCGAGGCGGGCCGCAGCGTGCTCCTCGTCGACCGGGACGCCGATCGCGTCGCGCAGCTGAACCGCGGGGAGAGCTACATCGAGGACGTCCCGTCCGAGGTGCTCAAGCGCCTCGTCGACGACCACGGCGTCCGCGCAACGACGGACTACGACGAGCTCCGCGATGCGGACGCGATCGTGATCGCGCTGCCGACGCCGCTCTCGAAGCAGCGCGAGCCGGACCTCACGATCGTCAACGACGCCACCGCGGAGATCGCCAAGCGCCTGCGCAAGGGGCATCTCGTCGTGCTCGAATCGACGACCTATCCGGGGACGACGCGCGAGGAGGTCTCTGCCGCGACTCGAGGCCTCGGGGCTGAAGGTGGGCGAGGACTTCAACCTGGCGTTCTCGCCCGAGCGGGTCGACCCGGGCCGCGAGGACTGGACGACGAAGAACGTGCCCAAGGTCGTGGGCGGGATCACCGAGGCGTGCACCGAGCGCGCGGCCGAGCTCTACGGAGCCGCCGTCGACACCGTTCACCGGGTCACGTCACCCGAGTCGGCGGAGCTGACGAAGCTGCTCGAGAACATCTTCCGCTCGGTCAACATCGCGCTCGTGAACGAGATGGCGCAGCTGTGCGAGCGGATGAAGATCGACTTCTGGGAGGTCGTCGACGCGGCTGCGACGAAGCCCTTCGGCTTCATGAGCTTCAAGCCCGGCCCCGGCCTCGGCGGCCACTGCATCCCGATCGACCCCTTCTACCTGACCTGGAAGGCGCGCGAGTACGGCTTCTACACCGAGTTCATCGAGCTCGCCGGGAAGGTGAACGAGAACATGCCGTGGCATTGCCGCTCCCTGATCTCGCAGGCGCTGAACCACGGCAAGCAGAAGTCGCTCAAGGGCTCCCAGATCCTCGTCCTCGGAGTCGCCTACAAGCCGAACATCGGCGACATGCGCGAGAGCCCGGCGCTGAAGTTGATCGAGCTGCTCAAGACCGCCGGCGCCAACGTCTCCTACCACGACCCGCACGTGCCGGAGCTCTTCGAGCACGACCTGACGTCGGTGCCGCTCGAGCCGGCGGGCTTCGACGCGATCGCGATCGTCACCGACCATGCCGGGATCGACTACGAGGCGCTCGTCGACAGCGGCCCGGTGATCGTGGACTTTCGGAACGCGACGCGCGAGCGGGGCCGCACGAGCGAGAACGTCTGGAAGCTGTGACGAGCGTCGGTCTCGTCGGGCTCGGCTACTGGGGGCCGAACCTCGCCCGCAACTTCGACCATCTCGCCGACCTCGCCTGGCTCTGCGACTTCGACGAGGAGCAGCGCGGCGCGTTCGGCGCCCGCTATCCCCGCGCGCGGGTGACGGCCGACTTCGAGGAGATGCTCGCCGACCCGGAGCTCGACGCCGTCGTGATCGCGACGCCCGTGCCGACGCACTACGCGCTCGCGAAGCAGGCGCTCGAAGCCGGCAAGCACGTGCTCGTCGAGAAGCCGCCGGCGATGAAGGGTGTGGAGATGGACGAGCTGGTGGCGCTCGCCGCCGACCGCGACCTCGTCCTGATGCCCGGCCACCTGCTCCTCTACCACCCCGGCGTCCGCAAGCTGAAGGAGCTCGTCGACGCCGGCGAGCTCGGCGACGTCCTTTGCGTCTACACGAACCGCCAGAACCTCGGGATCGTGCGCGCGAACGAGAACGCGCTCTGGTCGCTCGGCGTCCACGACCTCTCGGTGATCCTCTGGCTGATCGGCGAGGACCCGGTCGAGGTTCACGCGCACGGCCGCGACTTCCTCAACGAGGGAGTCGAGGACGTCGTCTTCTGCTACCTCCGCTTCCCGTCCGGGAAGATCGCGCACATGCACCTCTCCTGGCTCGACCCGCACAAGATGCGGAAGATGACGGTCGTCGGCAACGAGAAGATGGTCGTCTTCGACGACATGGAGCTCGAGCGCAAGGTGACCGTGTACGAGAAGGGCCCGTGGCAGCAGGCGGCCGGTTACGGCGAGTGGCAGACGCGGACGGGCGACATCCACATCCCGAAGATCGACACGGCCGAGCCGCTCCGGCTCGAGTGCCAGGCGTTCCTCGACCTGATCGCCGGCGACGGCGACCGCCACGCGGTCGCAGCGGACGGCGCGATGGTCGTCCGCGCGCTCGACCGGCTGACCGAGTCGCTGCGTGGCTGAGATCCATCCGACCGCGACGGTCTACGAGGGCACCATCCTCGGCGAAGGGGTGAAGGTGCTCGAAGGAGCCGTCGTCGGCAAGCAGCCGACGCTCTCGCCCCGCTCGACCGCGAAGCGCGAGCCGCTACCGCCGACGACGATCGGCGACGGCTCGATCGTCTCCACCGGCGCGATCGTCTTCGCCGGCTCGAAGGTCGGCGACCGCGTCATCCTCGGCGACCAGTCGTGCGTGCGCGAGCGGGTCGAGATCGGCGACGACGTCGTCCTCGGCCGCGGCTCCTACATCGAGAACGACACCACCGTCGGCGCGCTGACGAAGATCCAGGCCGAGGCGTACATCACGGCCTACTCGACCCTCGAGGACAACGTCTTCATCGCGCCGTGCGTGGTGACGACGAACGACAACTACATGGGTCGGACCGAGAAGCGGCTGGCGCAGATGCGCGGCCCGACGATCCGCCGCGGCGCCCGGATCGGCGGCGGCGCGATCCTCTGCCCGGGGATCGAGATCGGCGAGGAGGCGTTCGTCGGCGCCGGCGCGGTCGTGACGAAGGACGTCCCGCCGCGGAAGCTCGTCGTCGGCAATCCCGCGCGGGTGCTGCGCGACGTGCCGGACGAGGAACTACTTACTTCTTGACGAGCACGAGCCGGTACTTGCCGGCGCCGCGGGAACCGAGCTTCACCTGAAGGTAGTACGTCCCCGTCTTCGGGGCGCGGAACGAAAGGTGCTCTCGGGGACCTGGTCGGGCGGACTGGCGGGCAACGAGGTTGAGCGAGGCGAGATCGTCGATGTGCTTCGTTCCCGGATGCCAGAGGATCATGTTCGTGTCCGTGCCTGCCGGCCCGACGACGCTGACGAAGACCCTCTGGCCGCGCTTGAGCCTGGTCGCGTAGACGTCGTTCTGATCGTCCCAGAAGTCGAGGGTGGCCTCGATCCGATTCGAGGTGCCCCAGATCGCAGCGGCATCGGGGCCGGCGTCGTCATTCGGCTCGAGCCGGTCCCGCCGGGGTGGCCCCGCCGTCAGGAGCTGCTTCAGCGCCGCGTTGACGTCGAGCCTCCCCCAACCGGTCAGCGCGTCCCGCTGCGTGGCACAGCCGGGGCAGCCGGTCGCGCCGTTGACGTCGTGGGCCGTGCGCGTCAGCAGCTCCGTCACCTGCTCCGGCCGCAGCGTCGGCCTGACGGCGAGCAGGACGGCGGCGGCAGCGCTCACCTGCGGCGCCGCGAACGACGTGCCCTGGCCCTTGCGGAAGTCGTCGGGCGCGCAACTCGAGTAGCCCTGCTCCAGGCAGTCCTTCGTCTCGGCGGTCAGGCTGCGCGGGAACGTCGACAGGATTCCGACGCCCGGGGCGGCGATGTCGTTGTAGATCTTGTCCCGGTGGGAGAAGACGGGGACGGAGCCGTCGCGAGCGAGCGCGCTGACGCCGAGGACGTGCGGCAGCGCCGCGGGATAGCTCGCGTACGGGTAGGGCCGCGGCGGCGTGTCGGAGTTGTTCCCGACCGCAGCGACGACGACGACCCCCTTGCCGTGCGCCCAGCCGATCGCCTGCGCCTCCAGCGGCGAGAAGGCATCCCGGTCGGGGTCGCGCGGGTCGCGGAAGCCGCCGAGGCTCATGTTGATCACCTGCGCACCGCGCTCGACCGCCCACGTGATCGCCTTGACCTCTGCTTCGACGTCGATCAGGTCGTTGCCGTCGACGACCTTCGCGACGAGGAGCTCCGCCGAGGAGGCAGAGCCGGCGATCCCGACGCTGTTGTTGACCCCGGCCGCGATCAGGCCGGCGACGAACGTCCCGTGACCCTCCTCGTCGACGCGGGCGGAGCCGCCCACGAACGACCTCGCCTCGGCGATCTTGCCGACGAAGTCGGGATGGTCACCGTCGATCCCGGAGTCGATCACGGCGACCCGGACCGCCGCGAGGGGCGTCGGCGTCTCCCAGAAGTCGAACGTCCGGTTGAACTCGAGATGCCACTGCTTCGCCGCGAGCAGGTCGTTGGGGACGTACGCCGGACGGCGCGTGCCGAGCCGCTCGACGTAGACGGCACCCGGCAGGTCGCGCAACCGGGGCGGCGTGCTGCGTTCGACCACGAGTGCCGGGATCGGCGCGAGGGCTTCGGCGTCGGGAAGGGCGGCGCGGAGCCGGGGAAGATCCTTCGCGGACGCCGCTCCGACCGCGTAGCGGGCCGCCTCGGCCTGCGGGGCGAGCACGGCCGCAGCGACGAGGACGAGTGCGAGCCGTGTCATCTCAGCTCGATCTCGCCGGAGAGGCCCTCGGCGAAGCCGGCGGACGGTGCCACGCGGGCGCGGTAGACGCCGGGCGCGGGAACGGTGGCCGTGAACGCTCCGGCGGCAGCGGTGAACCCCTGCGACGTCCACGTGTCGCCTTCCTTCCGCTGCAACTCGACGTCGAAGTGCTGCAGCGGCTTCACCGTCCCGGAGATCGAGAGGACGCCGTCGGAACGGATGGTGACGGCGGGCGCCACGGGCACCTTCAACGCCGAACCGGCCAGCTTCCCCGCCGCGATCCGGAAGCTCGCAGGCTCGTTCAGCTTCACCTTGGCCTGCAGCGCCGCGCCCGCGACCTTCGTCCAGACGCCCGCGACTCGCTGCTGCAGCACGGCGCCCTTCACACCCTTCGCCCGGCCGGTGAGCGTGACCGCGCTCCCGGACCGGACGGCGCCGCCGGGTCGGGTCAGCGACATCGTCACGAGCTGCGTCACCCACGTCGAGCGCAGGCCTCCGGCCAGTCGGAGCGTCGCGCCGCTGACCTTCGTCGTCCCCGTCGTCGTTGCGACCTGGACGCTGGCGACGCGCCCCGACGCCGCCCGCGCGAGCTGGAGCGACGTCACCGGCACGCGGAGCTTCAGGCCCTTTCGGAGCGTCGTCTCGGCCACCGCGGTGGGCCCCCAACGGTGGACGGGGGAGAGCGCGCTGTGGGGATCCTCCACTCCGGTGAGGTAGGGAACGGCCTTGCCGAAGACCTCGACCGCGTCGAGCGTCGCGCCCCCCGAAGTCGAGTGGAAGAGCGCATCGATCGGCTTGCCCTCCCAGAGCAGCACCTGGGCCTTGGTCGCCTGAACCGCGGCGGTCGTCCGCGGGTGCTCGCCCGTGATTCCGCCGTAGACCTGGCTACGCACGTCGGCGTAGAGGTCGAAGGCCTTCCCGGTCACCCGGTGCGAGAGCGCATACGAGCGCGCGGCCACGGCCTGGGCTTTCAGGGCCTCGTCGGGCCACGCGCTCGGCATCTCCCTGGCGACGACGCCCTGGAGGTACTCCTCGAGGCCGAGCACGTTGATCGCATCGAGCTTCTGCCCCGTCACCGCGACCGCGAGCTGGCCGCGGTAGGGGCGGTCGAGCTCGAGCGGCGCCGGCCCGGGCAGGAAGAGGATCGGCCCGGCAAGCTCGGTCGGCGTTCCGTTGACGGTCACGCGCAGCTTCGGCCCGAGCGGCACGTCGCCGGCGGGCAGCGCATAGGTCGTCCCGAAGACGTCACGCACCCGGAACGGAACGGAGGAACGTACGATCACGCTCGCCTTGGCCTCGGCGACGAGGACGCGGACGCGCGCGACCGGTGCCGGGCCAAGCTCGGCCCCGGTGTAGAAGTGGCCGAGGATCCGGTCGTACGTCCAGCCCTCCTGCGCGTAGCCGAGGGCGCCGTACTGGCTCATCCCAACGCCGTGTCCCCAGCCGCGACCGCTGACGAGGAAGGTCGTCGCGGTCACCGCCGTCGGCTTGGTGGGCGCCGGCGCGCCGGCGCCTGCGGGCGCGGAGACCGCGAGCACGAGACCAAGACCGGTGAGAGCGAGGAGGATCCGCCGCATGGTTGACCTCACCCGTCGAGGCTAGCGGAAGAAGCCCTGCATCCAGGGCGTCTTTACCGAACCTTCAAGTCAGGCCCGCGTTTTCCGCTCCGCCGGACCGGGCAGGCCGTCGTGGTGAACGCGAGCCCGCTTCCCGAGCGCTACCGGAACGCCGAACGCATCGCCCGGGGCGGGATGGGCGAGGTCTACCGCGCCGAGGATGCCGACCTGGCGCGGATCGTCGCCGTCAAGCTGCTCGCCGACCGCTACGCCGACAACGACGCGATCCGCGGCCGCTTCACCCGTGAGGCGCTCGCGGTCGCGCGCCTCTCGAACGCGCCGAATACGGTCACGATCTTCGACGTCGGCGCTCACGAGGGCCGGCCGTACATCGTGATGGAGTACCTCGCCGGCGGGTCGCTGGCCGACCGCCTCGCGGACGACGGCGCGCAGCCCGTACGCCGGGTCCTCGGCTGGCTCGCTCAGGCGGCGGCCGCGCTCGATGCCGCACACTCGAATGGGATCGTCCATCGCGACGTCAAGCCCGCGAACCTGCTCCTCGACGACGACGACCGCGTCAAGGTCGCCGACTTCGGCGTTGCCAGTGCCGCTCACCTCGACTCCTTCACCGAAGCGGGAACCGTCGTCGGCACGGCGGGCTATCTCGCGCCCGAGCAGGCCCGCGGCGAGCGCGCGACTCCCGCCAGCGACCTCTACGCACTCGCAGTCGTCGCGTTCGAGCTCCTGACCGGCAAGCGTCCGTTCGAGCGCGAGTCGTCGACCGCCGAAGCGATCGCCCATGTCAGTGCGCCGATTCCACCCGCCTCGGACTCGAACCCCGCGCTGCCCCCGGAGGTCGACGAAGTGCTCGCGCGCGGGCTCGCGAAGTCTCCCGAGCATCGCTTCGGCACCGCCGCAGAGTTCGTCGGGGCGCTGCGCGACGCCCTGGACCAGGCGGCCGGAACGACGCGCGTCGGCGCGATCCCGCCGGTGCCGGCGACCCGTGAGCGCGAGCGCAGGCGCGTGCCGCTGCTGCCGCTCGTGCTCGGCGGCGCGCTGCTCACGGGGGTGCTCGCCGCGGTGCTCCTCGCCGGCGGCGACGACGGCGGCGAGACCGCCGGCACGACGGCGCCGCGGACGGCGCCCACGTGCAGCGAACGGTGCAGGAGACCGTCACGCTCCCGGGCACGACTGTCGTCGAGACGGTCACGACCGCCCCTGAGCCCGAGCCCGAGCCGGCGCCGGAGCCGACGACCGCGCCCACGGCCCCCTCCACGGACAACCCGGCCGAGCTGAACGACCGCGGCTTCGAGTTGATGCGGGCCGAGCGGTACAACGAGGCGTTGCCGCTCCTCGAACAGGCCGTCGCCGGCCTCGCCGGCTCCGGTGAGCTCGCGGAGGCCTACGCGAGCTACAACCTCGCCCTCACCCGCAGGGCGCTCGGCAGCTGCGAGGGCGTCATCGCCCTACTCGACCGCTCCCAGCAGGTGCAGGGAGAGCGCAAGGAGATCACGCGGCTGCGGCAAGAAGCGCAACGGAGCTGCGGCGGAGACGAGGAGGGCGACGGCTAGGAGCCGGCGAGTCTGGCGGCGTACTGCTGGGCGTAGTAGTCGCGGTAGCCGCCCGAGCGCTTGATCGGCTCCCACCAGTCGCGGTTCTCGGCGTACCACGCCGCCGTGAGCGGAAACCCCTGCGCGAGTCGGGTCTCCGGCGTCCACTCGAGTTCCTCGCGCGCCTTCGTGGTGTCGAGCGAGTAGCGGCGGTCGTGACCCGCGCGATCCTCGACCCGCCGCACGAGCGACTCGTCGGCGCCGGTGTGGGCGAGCACGAGCTCCGTGATCTCCCGGTTCGTCGCCTCCTCCCCGCCCCCGAGGTTGTACGCCTCGCCGGCGCGACCGGCTCGCAGCGCCCGCTCGATCCCGGCGCAGTGGTCTTCGACGAAGAGCCAGTCGCGAACCTGCGCGCCGTCGCCGTACAGCGGCAGCGGCTCCCCGTCGAGCGCGTTGGTGACGAAGAGCGGCAGCAGCTTCTCCGGGTACTGAAACGGCCCGTAGGTGTTCGAGCCGCGTGTGATCAGCGCGTCGACGCCGTACGTCCGCACCGAGCCGAGCACCTGCAGATCGCCGCCGGCCTTCGCGGCCGAGTAGGGGCTCGACGGGCGGAGCGGATCGTCCTCGACGGAAGAGCGGCCGCCGGCCACGTCCCCGTAGACCTCGTCCGTGGAGACGTGCACGAGCCTGATCCCGCCGGCCCGCGCGTGGTCGAGCAGGACCTGCGTGCCGGCAACGTTCGTCTGGATGAACTCGGCGGGGCCGAGAATCGAGCGGTCGACGTGCGTCTCGGCGGCGAAATTGACGATCGCGTCGCAGCCGGTCGCCGCCTCGGCCACCGCCTCCGCGTCGCAGATGTCGCCGATGACGAGCTCGATCCCGGTCCCCTCGAGGTTCGCGGGGTTGCCCGAGTAGGTCAGCTTGTCGAGCACGCGCACGTCGTCGCCCGCAGCCTGGAGCCGCTTCGCGAAGTGGGAGCCGATGAACCCGGCTCCGCCGGCGACGAGCACGCGCACCCTCGGAGGTTACGTGACGGCCAGGAGGCGCGCCCCGAGCAGATCGGCCAGACCCTGGCCTCCTTGGTGCATGACGACGTTGTGGTTCCAGCGAAAGACCGGGCCGGCGATCGGCGCGACGACGTTCATCCAGGGCTTGGTCGTGCGCACGTTCCACTCGTAGGTGACAGCCGTGTCGCGGCCGTCGAAGAAGCGCCAGCGGCCGGTTCCGGCCAGCCCCCCGTCCGCGCTGGCCTCGATCAGGTGGGGCCGCTCGATCTTCGTGATCCGGGTCTCGAAGCGGACCGGATAGGGGATGACGCTCTTCCACTCGTGCCGGTAGAGGCCGCCGATCCCGTCGTCGTCGCCGTGCTCGAGCTTCTCCACCTTCCGCACCCCGCGCCACCACTCCGGCCAGCGCTCGATCTCGTAGATCGCGTCCCACACCCGCTCCCGGGGTGCGTCGAGGATCCAGGTCGTCAGGAAGGAGTAGCCGGCCATCTCAGAGGGCGGCGAGGCACTCGCGCAGTCCGTCGCGCCAGTGCGGCAGGACGGGCGCGCCCTTCTCGCTTCGGAGGACCGAGTAGGCGGGCCGCGGCGCCGGCCGGCCGAGCTCAGCGGTCGTGATCCGGCGCACCCGCGTCTCGAGCCCCGCCTCCTCGAAGATCGCCTCGGCGAATTCGGCCCAGGTCGCGTTGCCCTCGGGGGCGACGTGGTAGACGCCGTGGGGCAGCAGCAGGAGCTGACGCGTTGCGGCTGCGAGATGACCGACGTAGGTCGGCGAGCCGCGCTGGTCGTCGACGACCGCGACCTCGTCCTGGCCGGCGCCGAGCCGGAGCATCGTCCGCACGAAGTTCGTGCCGGTCGGGCCGAAGAGCCACGAGGCGCGAACGATCCACGCCTGCTCGCCCGCCGCGGCCTCGCCGTGGAGCTTCGTCCGGCCGTAGGCGGACAGCGGATTCGGTCCGTCCGACTCGACGTACGGCTCGCCCTTGCCGCCGTCGAAGACGTAGTCGGTCGAGTAGTAAACGAGCGGGACGCCGAGCGCGGCCACGTTCGCGGTCCCGCCGACGTTCGCTGCCGCGGCCCCCTGCGGATCGTCCTCGGCACCGTCGACATTCGTCCACGCAGCGGCATGCAGGACGACGTCGGTCGGCACGAGCCCCGCGGGCGGCGGCAGCTCGACGTCCCACTGGGCCCGCGTCAGCCCGGTGACCCCGTCGTCGGCAAACTCGTCCACGAGCGCCCGGCCGAGCTGCCCACCCGCCCCCGTGACTAGGTACACGCCTCGAGATCCCGCTCGGAGAGGAGCGGCGCGGTGGTGCTCCAGAGGTGCTTGACGCGCGGATCCGCCCAGCAGATCCCCTGCTCGTCGGGATTCGCGGCGTCGTACTCCTCGGTCACGTGGTAACAGAAGAGGAGGTCGGTCAGCGCCTCGAAGCCGTGCGCGTGCCGGCCGGGAATGTAGATCGCGACCGGATTGTCGTCGCCGATGTCCTCCGTGAAGGTCTCGCCGCTCTCCCGGTCGAGCACGACGACGCGCGCCGTTCCCTGGAGGCAGACGAAGAGGTCGTCCTGCCCGCGCTCGTGGTAGTGGAGCCCGCGCAGAACCCCTCGGCGGGAGAAGGAGAGATTGGTCTGCCGCGTCGGCTTCGGCAGCAGGGTCTCGCGCCGGATCTCGGCGAACCAGCCGCGCGCGTCCTCGTACCGGCGCAGAGGGATCCGGAGGAGCCCGTCGATCATGCGAGCTTGTTGACGCCCGTGCGCTCGATCAGGGCGCCGATCTCGCCCAACGACTCCTGTGTGCCTGCGTCCTCCCACCAGCCGGCGACGCGGTGGCACGCCAGCGTTCCGTTCTCCGCGTAGTGGCGGTTGACGTCGGTGATCTCGAGCTCGCCGCGCGAGGACGGCGCGAGCCCGCGAATCAGCTCGAACACGTCCGGCGAGTAGCAGTAGAGGCCGACGACCGCGTCGCTCGAGGGCGGTGAGTCGTAGCGCAGGTCGACGACGCCTGCCTTTTCGACGACGTCGACCACGCGCCCGCCGTCGTCGCCGTAGACGACGACGCCGAACCGCTCCGGATCCGGCACCTCCTTGACGAACACCGCAGCTCCGTCGTCTCCCTCGACGAAGCTCCGGATCGCAGCCGCCTCCGCGTACTCGAAGATGTTGTCGCCGAGGCAGACGACGAGATCGTCGTCGCCGGCGAAGCTCTCCGCCATCCCGACGACCTGCGCGATCCCGCCGGCCTCGACCTGCACCTTGTAGGTCAGCTCCAGGTCGAAGAGCGGTTCGCTCGTCCCGCGGCGGCTCAACCGGCCGTCGCCGAGCAGGTCGATCAGCTGACCCGCGTGGCCCTGGCCGGTGACGATCATCACCTCCTCGACGCCGGCGAGCTGGAGCAGCTGCAGCGGGTAATAGATCATCGGCCAGCCGCCGACCGGGAGCAGGTGCTTGTTGACGACGCGCGTCAGCTCACCGAGCCGCGTCGCCTCGCCGCCCGCCGCGATCAGTCCCTTCGCTTTCATGCCGCGGACGATGCTACTGCGGGTCCGGCGAGGGGCGTCCTTTCGAGGGCCCAGAAGGACGCCTCGACGGCGGGGCCGATCCCGAGTGCGAACACGACCGTCCCGATCCCCACCGTGCCGCCGAGGAGAAAGCCGACGACCAGCGCCGCGAGTTCGATCCCCGTTCGGGCGGCGCCGATCCGGACACCGAGCCGGCGGGAGATCACGAGCATGAGCGAATCGCGGGGGCCCGCGCCCATCGAGGCGCAGATGTAGAAGGCGGAGCCGACGCCGAAGCAGGCGAGCGCGAGCGGGATCAGCCCGATCCGCAGGCCGAGGCTCTGGTCCGAGAGCGCGACGACCGGCTCGAGGGCGGCAAGCGCGATCACGAAGGCGCCGATCAGGCTCGCGTTGAGCAGGGTGCCCAGGCCGATCCGCGCCCGCAGGATCCAGACGAGCGCCAGCACGAGCATCGAGACGATCAGGTTGGCGACGCCGAAGGAGACGCCCGCCTGCTCAGCGAGGCCCTGATGGAGCACGTCCCACGGCGGCAGCCCGAGCTCGGACTCGAGGAAGAAGGCCACGCCGCACGCGCAAAAGAAGAGCCCGGTGACGAGCCAGGCGATACGGGTTGCGAAGCCGCCGTGAAGGGCAGGGGGCGAACGCACGCTGGGAACGTAGCCGTGGGGCGCCGGTCAGCGGGCGCGGATGGTCGCGCTGTAGGCGCGATCCTGCTGCGAAAAGATCCGGATGCTCGCGCCGTTCGGCGCAGCGACGGCCGTGCTGAAGAAGCCGCGCGCAGTCGTGCGGCGGGTGCCGCCGCTGAAGCGCCACGCCCCTCCGGTCCGCACCTGGACGCGGTACGTCTGCACGCCGGCACGAGGGCGGACCTGGCCCCACAGGACGAGCTTGCCGCCGCTCCGCCCGGCCGCCGCGATCGGGAGCGGGAAGGCGAGCGCAGCGAGCTTCGGGCGACCCGACGTGTTGAAGAGCCCGCTCTGGAAGCGGCTCGCCACGGGCTCGTCCTTGACGAGGTAGTGGATGAGCATGTCCACGCGCGGTGCCTTGAAGACACGCAGCCCGGACTGGCCGATCAGCTCGGCCTGCCGCTGCTGGGTGACCCCGTAGGCACCGGTCTGGTAGCCGTACTCGGTCAGCCAGATCCGCTTCGGCCCGAACGAGCGGCCGACCTCGGCGATCAGCCGCTCCAGCGTCGCCATCGTGATCGTCTCGCAGTGACCGCAACCGCCCGTGAACGGCGTCTCGCGGCTGCTCGAGGGGTAGGGATGGTGCGCGTACGCGTCGAGCCGCGCGCCCGCGCTCCGCATCCCGCGGATCCACTTGACGGGGGAGACACCGCCGCTGGAACCGCGCGGCGCGGTGACGCCGCCGGCCACCTTGGCGCGCGGATTCACAGCGTGGATCGCCGCGTAGCCGGGATTGAGGATCTGGCGGACGTAGACGCTCGGCGAGGTCGGGCGCAGCCACCGCGCCTGGTTCGGCTCGTTCCACATCAACCACTGCGTCACCCAGCGGTAGCGGGTGGCGGCGGCACGGGCGAAGCCGGCGAACGAGGATGCGCCCGGCGCGAAGTTGGGCGTCCTGCCCGCGTTCGCCCAGCCCGGAGAGCCGACGATCCCGACGACAACCGGGATCCCACGACTGCGGAGACCGTTGAGCACGGCGTCGCTCTCGTCCCAGGCGTACTCGCCGCGCGTGGGCTCGATCGCGTCCCAGTGGAGGTTGAAGCGCACGATGTCGACCCCCAGCCGCTCCAGACGGTCGAGTCGGTCGTCGAGCGTGCCGGCGCCGTGCATCAGCCAGGCGTCGTCCTGGATCCCGAAGCGGGCGTTGCTCGAAGCGTCAGCAGCAGGGGCCGTGAGCCCGACGACGGCGCAGGCGAAAATGATCGTGAGGACGACACGCACAGAGAGCGGGTTCCCTGCTTTCCCGCTTTCGGAACATCAAGATCCTGTTAACGAATGGGGGAAGGGGCCACGCGCAGGATCCGGGCCGCCCGCTCCGGCAGCCACCAGTTCCAGCGGCCGAAGAGGCGCATCAGCGCCGGCACGAGCACCGCCC
Organism: uncultured Gaiellaceae bacterium; assembly: GCA_963789355.1. GTDB lineage: Bacteria > Actinomycetota > Thermoleophilia > Gaiellales > Gaiellaceae > Gaiellasilicea. The sequence goes on along the minus strand of CAWBKK010000002.1, from coordinate 163,424 downwards.
GGACGAGCGTGGCGTCGAGGAAGATCGCGATCGCGAGCCCGAGGCCGAACTCCTGGAGGCCGACGATCGAGCCGGCGGCGAAGCCCGAGAACGCCGCCACCATCACGATCGCGGCTGCGGTCACGATCCGGCCCGTGCGCTCGAGCCCGAGGGCGACCGCTTCCTCGTTCGACGCGCCCGCGTCCCAGAACTCGCGCATCCGCGAGACGAGAAAGACCTCGTAGTCCATCGAGAGGCCGAAGAGCATCGCGAAGAGGAAGATCGGGATCCACGCCTCGACCTGATCGAACTGGTAGAGCCCGAGCAGGTCGGAGCCGATTCCGTACTTGAAGACGATCACGAGCAGCCCATAGGTGGCGCCGATCGCGAGCAGGTTCAGCAGCACGGCCTTCAGGGGCAGCAGCAGCGAGCGGAACGCGCGCATCAGCGTGATGTAGGTGAGGATCAGCACCGCCACGACGAGCCAGGGGAAGGCGCCGTAGGCGCTGTCGATGAAGTCGATTCCCTGCGCAGGCCCACCGCCCGCCAGCACGGTCGCCTCCTCCGGGAAGCGGCTGGCAGGAATCAGATCGCCTCGGAGCCTGCGGGCGAAGTCCTGCGCCGCGAGCTCGCCGTACTCGTGCTCGCCGGCGATGCTCAGGTAGGCGAACCGGCCGGTGCGGTCGACGTACGGCGTCGCGGGCTCGTAGTCGACGCGGGCGACCTCCGGATCGGCGCGGACGCTCGCGATCAGGCGCTCGATTCCCCCGGCGATCGCCGGATCGCGCACGCTCCCGCCCGCGCCCGCGTCGACGAGCACCTGCGTCGGAGCGAGCGCGCCTGGCCCGACCGCGGCCCGCAGCACGTTGAAGCCGCGGATCGACTCCGGCGACTGCGGCGTGCCCGACGCGGAGCCCGGCGTCAGCTGCAGGTCGAATACGGGCGCCGCCGCTGCGACGAGCACGGTGACGCCGAGGGCGAGGTAGACGAGCGGCCGTCGCATGATCGAGCGGGCCAGCCGCGCCCAGAGCCCATGCTCCGGATTCGACGTGCCCGCGAAGCGCGGCACCGGCAGCCGCAGCCGGTCCCGGAGGAAGTCGGCGACGTGCACGCGCCTCGTCCCGCGCCTGCCGAAGAGCGAGAGCAGCACCGGCTGCAGCGTCACCGCGGCCACGATCGAGACCAGGGGGATCAGGAAGCCGCCGACGCCCATCGAGACCATGAAGGGCAACGGCATGAAGAGCAGCAGCGCCAGCCCGATCGCCACCGTCGCGCCCGAGAAGACGACCGCGCGCCCGGCCGTCGCCATCGTCCGCACGACCGCGTCGTCCTTACGCGCTCGCGCCCTCTCGCGTTCCTGGGGCGTCGGTGCGCGTGCGTCGCCGGAGGGGACAGTGCTCTGCCCGGCGGGAGCCGTCTCAGGCCAGGGGCGCGAGAGCTCCTCCCTGAACCGGTAGACGATCAGCAGTGAGTAGTCGATCGCGATCCCGAGCCCGATCAGCTGGACGAGGTTCGTGACGTACACCGCCGTCGTCAGGTAGTGCGCGACCACCCAGACGATTCCCAGCGTGGCCGTGATCGTCGTCGCCGCGATCAGGAACGGCATCAGGACCGCGAAGGAGAGCCCGAAGACCGCGAGCAGCACCGCGAGCGCAATCGGCAGCGCGATCGCCTCCCCCTTGAGCAAGTCCTCCTCGAAGATCGGGTCGAGGTCGGCCTGGATCGCCGGCGTGCCGCTGACGAAGGCCTCCGCGCCGGCCGGCCGGCCGATCGCGGCGCGGACCGCCGGGGTCGCCTCCTTGCCGTCGGTCAGCTCGAGCGGGGAGCCGATCGTCCCGAAGAACACGTTGCGGCCGGCGGCCTGGAGCGGTTGGGCCTGCCCGCCCTCCACCGCCTTCGCTCCACGGACGAGCGCAGCCTGCAGCTCGCGCCGCAGGTCGGCGTCGCGCGTGTCGTCGACGCGGAAGACGATCAGGAACGAGCCGTCGTCGCGCTGCCCGAACCGCTCCTCGAGCGTCGAGCGCACGTCCTCGGAGTCCGTGCCCGGCGTCGTGAACTCGTTCGAGAGCAGCTTGCTCAACCCGGCGCTGAGGGTGCCGCCGGTGACCAGGATCACGAACCAGACGCCGACGATAGGCCAGCGGTGCCGGAGCACGAACCTCGTCCAGCGCTCCATCAGGCGTCGCGCGTCGCCCGGCGCCTCGCCTTGCACCGCCTGACCTTCGGCGTCGCGCGGACGGCGGCGAACCAGACGTAGACGGCGAAGGCCAGCGCGGCGCCGATCAGCTTGAGGACGCGGCGCACCAGGGTCATGCGTTCGATCGTACAGAGAGGGGTAACGTCTTCCCCATGGCACGGCGCGACATCGACCGCCTGCAGGGGGAGATCGAGGAGCTCTTCGCCGACCTCTGGCAGGTTCCCCGTTTCTCGGGGATCAGAAAGGGCTTCCGGCCCGCGGTCGACTGCTTCTTCACCGACGATCCGCGCCAGCTCGTCGTCGTCGTCGAGCTGGCCGGGGTCGATCCCGACTCGATCGAGCTCTCGGTCGAAGAACGCGCCCTGACGATCTCCGGCAGCCGGGGGCGCCCGCGCGTACCCGGGCAGGTCTACCAGCAGGCGGAGATCGAGTACGGGCGCTTCGAGCGCACCATCCCGCTGGAGCAGGACATCGATGCGGCGACGGCGAGCGCCGCCTACGAGGCCGGGATGCTCCGGATCACGCTCCCGGTCGCCCGCCGCGACCCGGTCGAATCCGCCGTCGTCATCGTCGTCCGCAGGCAACAGTGACCGAGACCGCCTCCGAGCGCCTGCGGCTGCCCGTGCTGCCGCTGAAGGAGACGGTTGTCTTCCCGGAGTCGATGACGCCGCTGGCGGTCGGCCAGGAGCGCTCCGTCAAGCTGATCGACGACGTCGTCTCGGGCGAGCGGATGCTCGCGCTCTTCACGGTCAAGAACCCCGTGGCCGACCCGCCGGGCTGGGACGACGTCTACCGCGTCGGCACCGTCGCCGTCGTCCACAAGATGATCAAGGTCCCCGACGGAACGCTCCGGATCCTCGTCCAGGGCATCCAGCGCGTCCGGCTCGTCGAGGAGGCCGAGGAGGATCCGTACCTCGTCGGTATCCTCGAGGACCTGCCGGAGATCGTCCCCGACTCCCCTACGGTCGAGGCACTGACCCGGAACGTGCAGCAGCAGTTCGCGCAGATCATCGGGCTGACGCCGTACCTGCCCGAGGAACTGCAGATCGCCGCGGCGAACGTCGACGACCCGACCGCGCTCACGCATCTGATCGCATCGACGCTCCGCCTGAAGACCGAGGAGCGCCAGGAGCTGCTCGAGACCGCCGACGTCGAGCAACGGCTGCGCCGGATCGCCGGGATTCTCGGCCGCGAGGTCGAGATGTCGGAGCTCGGCTCGAAGATCCAGTCGCAAGTCGCGCTGGAGATCGACAAGGGGCAGCGCGAGTTCTTCCTCCGGCAGCAGCTGAAGGCGATTCAGGAGGAGCTCGGCGAGAGCGACGAGCACCAGGCCGAGATCAACGAGCTCGTCGAGCAGCTGGAGGCCAAGAACCTGCCCGAGCACGCCGCGAAGGCGGCGCTGCGGGAGGTGAACCGGCTCGAGCGGCTCCCGCCGGCGGCGGCCGAGTACGGCGTCATCCGCACCTACCTCGACTGGATCCTCTCGCTCCCGTGGGGCTCCGTCACCGACGACAACCTCGACCTGGAGCATGCCCAGCAGATCCTCGACGAGGATCACTTCGACCTCGAGAAGGTGAAGGAGCGGATCATCGAGCACCTCGCCGTCTCGAAGCTGAAGAACGATCTCTCCGGGCCGATCCTCTGCTTCGTCGGGCCGCCGGGCGTCGGCAAGACGTCGCTCGGGCAGTCGATCGCCCGCGCGCTCGGCCGCACGTTCGCCCGGATCTCGGTCGGCGGCGTCCGCGACGAATCGGAGATCCGCGGCCACCGGCGCACGTACATCGGCGCCATGCCCGGCACGATCGTGCGCGCGATCCGCGACGCCGAGTCGTCGAACCCGGTCTTCCTGATCGACGAGATCGACAAGATGGGCGCCGACTTCCGCGGCGACCCGGCCTCGGCGATGCTCGAGGTGCTCGACCCCGAGCAGCATTCGAGCTTCCGCGACCACTACCTCGATCTCCCGTACGACCTGTCCAAGGTGCTCTTCATCTGCACCGCGAACACCCTCGACACGATCCCGGGGCCGCTGCTCGACCGGATGGACGTGATCCAGCTCTCCGGCTACACGCACGAGGAGAAGCTCGGCATCGCCAAGCGCTACCTCGTCCCGAAGCAGATCGAGGCGCACGGGCTGAAGAAGAGCCGCCTGGCGATCCCCGACAAGTCGCTGCGGCTCGTGATCTCGGAGTACACGCGCGAAGCCGGAGTGCGCAACCTCGACCGGCAGATCGCGACGCTCTGCCGCAAGGCGGCCACGCTCGTCGCGACCGGGCAGACCGAGAAGCTCCGGGTCGACGAGGAGCGCGTCCGCGAGTGGCTCGGCGCGCGCAAGTTCTCCGCCGACGCCCGCAGGCGCACGGCCGATCCGGGCGTCGCGACCGGGCTGGCGTACACGGCGGTCGGCGGCGACGTCCTCTTCATCGAGGCGACCGCCTATCCGGGCAAGGGCAAGCTGACGATCACGGGCCAGCTCGGCGAGGTGATGCAGGAGTCGGCGCAGGCGGCGCTGTCGTGGGTCCGCTCCCATGCGGCCGACCTCGGACTCGCGGCGGAGTGGTTCACCGCCAACGACGTGCACGTCCACGTTCCCGCCGGCGCCGTGCCGAAGGACGGCCCGTCCGCCGGCGTGACGATGGCGACGACGATCGTCTCGCTCGTCCGCGGCATCCCTGTCGACGACGACGTCGGCATGACCGGTGAGATCACGCTGACCGGTCAGGTGCTTCCGATCGGAGGCGTCCGGGAGAAGGTGCTGGCCGCGCAGCGCGCGGGGCTCAAGCGCGTGATCCTCCCGCTCGAGAACGCGCACGACCTCGACGACCTGCCGCCCGAGACGCGGGCCGAGCTCGAGTTCGTGCTCGTCGACCACGTCGAGGAGGTCTTCGAGGACGCGTTTCACGGCAAGGGCGGGAAACGGCGGCCGAGCCACGCCTCGCTGCAGCGTCAGGCGGCGGCTTCGCGTCGGTAGCGCGCCGAAGGTCAGTTTGCAAGGATCGTCCGGCGGCAAGACTGTCGGAGCGACCCAAACGAGACTGAAAGGACGGGCCGAATGGCCAAGACCAAGGACAGGCTCTACGACACGGCCGACACGATGAAGCCGTATGTCGACCGCGCACTGCACGACGACGATCTGCACGACAACCTCAAGGAGGCGTTCAACGCCGCGCGCGAGGTCTACGCCGAGCTGCTCGGCAACCGCAATCTGACCGCGACCGCGATGCGTGCGGCAACGGACAAGGACATTCAGGACAACCTGAAGAAGGCTGTCGACGAGCTCCGCACGGCGTCGAGCCGGATCCAGGGCAAGGAAGACCATGGCGCCCGCAACACGATGCTGCTGCTGGCGGGGATCACGGCCGGCATCCTCTTCAACCCCATGACGGGGCCGCAGACCCGCGCCTGGCTGATGGCGAAGGTCAACGGCGAGAGCGCCGACGACTACACCTACACGCCGCCGAGCACGAGCTCGTCCGGCGACAACGCGGCCTAGCCGGCGCCAAGGACTGCGCTGTCGCCCTGGGAGACCGGGGCGGCCAGCGCGCGGTCCAGCGAGCCCGGGTCGAGCCCGCTTGCGCTCGAGATGTCCGTCGAGCCGAGCAGGATCACGGCCGGGCGCGGCGCCGTTGCATTCGCAGGCACGGGCGGCGCCCAGCCGCGGCCTGCGGCGAAGGTGATGTCCTGAAGCCGGCGCCACGCGCTCAGGTACGGGAACGCGTTCACGACCCCGTCGTAGCCGAGCGGCAACAGGCCGACCGGGTGAATCTCGAAGTGGAGGTGATAGGGCGTCGTCTGCGCGTCGCCGGTGTTGCCCATGAACCCGATCACGTCCCCGGCGTTCACCTCGTTGCCGTCGACGGCGAGCGGCGAGAAGGCCGAGAGGTGCGCGTAGTAGAACTGGTTGCCCTGCCGGTCGCGTAGCCAGAGCCGGTAGCCGCCGCGGTCGTTCCAGCCGACGGAGAAGACGGTGCCGTCTGCGACCGCTAGCAGCGGCGCCCCGAGGGGGGCGAAGATGTCCTCACCGTGATGCCAGCCGACGCCCGCCCGCGCAGCGCGGAACGTATCGGTGAACGAGGACGGCCCGTAGACGGGGAAGACGTAGCCCGCCGGCGAGAGCGGGGCGGAGATGTCGGTCGGCGGCAACCGGAAGACGGAGCCGGGCTTGCTCGGGAGAACACCGGGCTCGGGCGGCTTCGGGAGCGGCCGCTTCCGCGGCTTCGCGGACGGACCGCCGGGAGGACCGGGCTTTGCCGTCGTCGTGGTCAGCGTCGTCGTTGCAGGGGCCTCAACCGGCGTCGACGCTGCGGCCTCGGCATGCCCGACGAGGATCTCGGTCCCGGCGGGCAAGCCGGCGTGATCGGCGGTGAGGACGACGTGGAGCCCGTTGGCGGCGCCGCGGGCGTTCCGCGTCCCGTCGGCCACCGGCGCCTCCGCGACCTGCTCGAGCACGATCAGGTATCCCCAGTCGCCGAGCTGGATCCGGAGGTTCGCCGTCGCCGGGACGGGCGTGCCGAGGACGACGAGGTTCACCACCCCCGACCCGGCCGCGTCCGCGCCTGCCGCGGTGGCCTTGGCCCGCGCGGCGACGCTCTCCGCCGTCACCTCGCCGTTGAAGAGAGTCACGCCGAGAACGTCGCTGACCGCCTGTCCGCCGGGGGCGCCGGTCGCGCGTGAGGAGGCGCTCGACGAGAGGGCACCGGTGCGCACGAGCGAGCCGTCGGCGGGGAAGACGAAGGCGTCCGCGAGGCCTGATTCCGCCGAGCCTGGCGCCGCCGCCTCCGCCGCGACCGAGACGGGCTGGCCCGGGACGAGAATGGAGATCCCGTAGGCGCTCGCGGAGACGACCGCCGGTTGGACGGGCGCGCCGGCGCCGGTCGCGGCAGCAGCCAGCGCCCCGGCAATCAGGAAGAGTGCGGTGAGCCTAAGGAACACGCGCGTCATTATGCGTTCTGGAGAGGGAACTCGATCCCTTGTTGTTGAGAATGAGAATCGTTTTCAGCTATGGTCGGCCCTTGGCAGCTGAGCTTTCACTTCCGGAGGGAGTCCGCGCGACTGCGCAGAGACTCGCCGTCGTCAGGGCGGTGGAGGAGTCCACGGGCAGCTTCACGGTGGCGGACCTGCACGAGCGCGCACGCCGGCTCGAGCCCGGGCTCGGCCTCGCCACGACCTACCGGACGATCGAGCTGCTCCGTACGACGGGCGGTGTCCACCCCCTGCTCGGCGAGGGGCGCCCGACGTACGTCCGCTGCAGACCCGAGCACCACCACCATCTCGTCTGCACGAGCTGCGGCGGCGTCGAAGAGACCGAGCTCTGCGCCGCCCCCTCTTCAGCGGAGCTACGGCGGCAGCACGGCTTCCAGCCCGCGGCGCACGAGCTCGACATCTACGGCACCTGCAGGCGCTGCGCGTGAACTGGATTGCCATTCCGCTGGCGGGCGTCACCGTCCTCTCGACCCTGGCGGGTGGGTTCGTGGCGCTCCGGCTGGCGCGCGAGCTCACGACCGCGATCGCGCTCACCGGCGGCGTTGTCGTCGCCGTCGCGCTCTTCCACGTGCTGCCCGAGGCGATCGAGGCGATCGACGATCCGCACCGGGTCGGCATGCTCGTGGGGGCCGGCTTCGTCCTCTTCTTTCTCGCCGAGCGAGCTCTCGTACTCCATCACCGAGACGACGACGCGCACGTGCATGCTCACGCCCAGGTCGGCATGCTCGGGGCGGCCGGGCTCTCGGTCCACAGCTTCATCGACGGTCTCGGGATCGGGCTCGCCTTCGGCCTATCGACCGAGGCAGGGCTGCTGGTCTTCGTCGCCGTGCTGGCACACGATTTCGCCGACGGGCTGAACACGGTCGGCTTCGTGCTGCGCCAGTCGGGAGACCGCGCCCGGGCGATCCGCTGGCTCGCCATCGACGCTGCCGCACCGCTGGCCGGCGCGATCGTCGGCTCGGCGCTCTCGATCTCCGAGGCGGGACTCGGCGCGCTGCTGGCCGTCTACGCCGGCTTCTTCCTCTTTATGGGCGCGACCGATCTACTCCCCCACGCCCACGAGCACCCGTCGGTGAAGCGCGTCGCGCTGACAGTCGCGGGCTTCGCTGCGATCTTCGCGGTCAGCCTCGTCGGCGGGCACTAGCCGTCGAGCTTGCGGGCGAACTCGCGGAAACGGTCGCGGGCCGCCTGATCCGGCCCGAACTGCTCGTCCTCGCCGTAGCGCGGGTCGGCGGCGATCTCCTCGGCGACGGCGCGTACCTCCCGCGCGATCGCCGCCCGGTTCTCCGGCGCGCGGAGGAGGAGCTCGATCCAGCTGTCGGTGCCGTCGTAGGGCGGCACGTCGTTCTCGACGAGCAACTCGCCGAGCTTCACGCCGACCCGGATGTACGCGAACGTCCGGAACGCGAGGATCCGCCGCGGCGAGCCGACGAGCCGCTCGATCTCGGGGTCGTCGGCCTGGATCTGCGCGACGATGCTGCCGATCGGCTCGTCGACGAGCGGAAGCCAGATCTCGTCGTGCTCGCTCATGATTTCGAAGGATACGGGGCGGCGCGGCGCGAGCGCCATGCGAGTTGCGCCGCGACGCCGAGCAGCAGCACTGCGAACAGCCGCCGGAGCACGTCCTCGGGAAGGGCCGTCGCAATCTGGACTCCGGCCGCGGCGCCGGCGATCGAGGCGAGCCCGAGCGCCAGCGCGGTGCGCCAGCGGACGTTGCCGTAGTGGCGCTGCCGCCACGTGCCCGCGAGCACGGTGGGCAGGATCGCCAGCAGCGAGGTCGCCTCCGCCTCGATCTGCGACAGCCCGAGCGCCACGAGCGTCGGCACGAACAGGATCCCGCCGCCGACCCCGAAGAAGCCCGCGAGCAGGCCGGCCGCGAGCCCGAGCAGGATGGCGAAGACGACGGTGGTTGCGCTCACGGGAGGAGAAGCCAGAGCGCGATCGCGGTCAGCAGGGCGCTGAATGCGAGTGCGAGCGCACGGACCGAGATGCGCTGCTGGATCTCGGCCCCCATGACGGCGCCCGCGGCGGCGGGCAGACCGACGAGCGCCGCGTAGCCCACGTCGACGTGACCCTCCAGCGAATAGAGGATCGTGCCGGCAAGGGCGGTGATCCCGATCGCTGCGAGCGAGGTTCCAGTTGCGATCTTGCCGTCGAACGCGGCGAGGATGATCAGCAGCGGCACGATCACGATCCCGCCGCCGACGCCGAAGAGGGCGCTGAACAAGCCTGCGACGAGTCCGATGAGGACGAGCTTCAACGCCACCGCTCGTATCCTAGGGCCGTGGACGGCGACGGCTCACTGCTCGCGCGGCTGGCGGAGGCGCCCGAACGGACGGCAATCCTGCTCGATGTCGACGGCGTTCTCGCCCCGATCGTCGACGTCCCCCACGACGCTGCGGTGCCGACGGAGACCCGCGAGGAGCTCCGCCGCCTGCACGGCCGCTATGCGCTCGTGGCCTGCATCAGCGGGCGCTCGGGTGCCGATGCACGCCGCGTCGTCGGTCTCGACGAGCTCGTCTACGTCGGCGAGCACGGCCTCGAGCTCGAGCCGGAAGCGCTGGCCTGGGGCGAGCGGCTGCAAGCCTTCGCCGCGACCGTCGCCTGGGAGGACGTCGAGCGGAAGCCGCTGACGATCAGCTTCCACTACCGCCGCGCCGACGACGAGGAGGAGGCGCTGACGATGCTGAGCGCGGTCGCGGCCCGGGCGAGGCACGAGGGCCTGGTGGCCCGGTTCGGGCGCAAGGTGCTCGAGCTGCGGCCGCCGGTGGGCGCACACAAGGGCACCGCGGTCACGCACCTGCTCGGCGAGCGTGCGCTCGTCCGTGGGCTCTACGCCGGCGACGACACGACCGACCTCGACGCATTCAACGCGGTCGGCGCGCTCGAGCTTGGCGTCAAGATCGCCGTCGCGTCGGCGGAAGGGCCTCCGGAGCTACGCGAGGCCGCCGACATCGTCGTCGACGGCCCCGCGGAGTTCCTGCAGCTGCTGGGACGGCTCTAGGCGGCGGGCACAGCGGCCGGCTCCCGTGCGGGCGCGATCTCCTCCTGGCGGATCAGGGCGAGCGCCGCGACCACGCCGGCGAGCGCGATGCCGGCGCCGACCCAGAAGGCGAGCTGGAAGCCCGACGTGAGCGCTTGCGGCGCCGCCGTCCCGGCCGCGACCTCGTTCTCCGTGCGGCTGATCGCGATCGTCGAGAGCAGGGCGATGCCGACGGCGCCGCCGATCTGCTGCGAGGTGTTGATCAGGCCCGAGGCGATTCCGGCCTCGGCCTGCGAGACGCCGGCGAGCGCCGCGATCGAGATCGGGACGAAGCAGAGCGCCATCCCGAGCGCGATGATCAGGAAGCCCGGCAGCAGGTTGGCCACGTAGGAGCCGCCGACCGAGACCTGCGTGAACAGGATGAGACCGACCGTCAGAATCGCCATCCCGCCGGCGATCAACGGCCGGACACCGACGCGGCCCACGAGCATCGCGGCGACGTTCGCCCAGATGATCGACGTGCCGGCGACCGCGAGGTACGCGACACCCGTCTTCATCGCCGAGTAGCCGAGCACCTGCTGCATGTACAGGGTCAGGATCAGGAACATCGAGAACAGCGCGGTGCCGAGGATGAACCCGGCGACGTTGGCCCCGAGGACGGTCTTCGTGCGCAGGATCCCGAAGCGCATCAGCGGCTCGGCGACACGGTTCTCCCAGACGACGAAGGCGGCCAGGAGCACCGCGGAGAGGGCGAAGATCCCGATCGTGCGCCCGGAGCTCCAGCCCCACTCGTTGCCCTGGGTGATTCCGAGCACGAGCGTGGTCAGGCCGGACGTGACGAGCACGGCGCCGCCGGCGTCGAACGACTTCACGCGCGTGTCCTTGCTCTCGCCGAGCAGCACGGGTGCAAGGGCGACGGCGGCGAGGCCGACCGGGATGTTGACGAAGAAGATCCACTCCCAGGAGAGCGCATCCGTGAGGACGCCGCCGAGGAGGACGCCCGCGGCGGCGCCGAAGCCGCCGACTGCGCCCCAGACGCCGAGAGCGATGTTGCGCTCGCGGCCTTCGGCGAACGTCGTCATCAGGATCGCGAGCGCGGCCGGGGAGATCGTCGCGGCGCCGAGGCCCTGAATCGCGCGGGCGCCGATCAGCGACGCCTCCGACCACGCCAGCCCGCAGAGGAGCGAGCCGATCGTGAAGGCGATCAGGCCGATCATGAAGAGCCGCCTGCGCCCGAGCAGGTCGGCGGCGCGGCCACCGAGCAGGAGGAAGCCGCCGAAGACGAGTGCGTAGGCCGAGATCACCCACTGCAGGTTCGCCTGCGAGAAGTCGAGATCCGTCTGGATCGAGGGGAGGGCCACGTTCACGATCGCGATGTCGAGCACGACCATGAACTGGACTGCGGCGAGCAGCGCCAGTCCAAACCATTTCATCTGGGGTGATGCAACCATCGCGCTATCCTTTCAGCAGGGTATGCTTTCTTTGCGGTAGCTTACACTTGCAAATAACAAGTCATCCTGGAGGATGATTTTTTCGATGAAGCGCTACGACCAGTACTGCCCGATCGCGCATTCGCTCGGACTCGTCGGGGAGCGCTGGACGCTGCTCGTCGTGCGGGAGCTGATGCGGGGACCGAAGCGCTACACCGATCTCGCCGAGCACCTCCCGGGGATCGGAACGAACATCCTCGCGGCGCGCCTGAAGGAGCTCGAGTCGGCCGGGATCGTCGAAAAGAAGAAGCTGCCGCCGCCGTGGGCCTCGACCGTGTACGAGCTGACCGACGCCGGCCGCGAGCTGCGCCCCGTGCTGCACGAGCTCGCCCGCTTCGGCGCGCGCCTGATGGGCCCGCCGCCGCCGGACGCGCTCGTCGACGGCTGGCTCGTCGGTGCCCTCGATCTCGCGCTCTCCCCGCTTTGCCGCGGGAGCCGGATCGCTTTCAGAATCGGGGACGAGGAGGCGTCGCTCGTCGATTGCGTCGCGACACCCGGCATCGCCGAGAACTACGACGTGCTCGTGGAGACGGACGCGACGGGCTTCTACCACCTCGTCGTCGACCGCCGGCTCGAAGGGGTTCGGATCGACGGGGACATCGCCGCGCTCGAGCAGTTGCTGGACGGGTTCGCGCCTAGCCCGCTTCCCGCCTGAGCACGTCCCAGGCCCGCCGCACGTCGCTTTCCGTCGTCCGCGCGCTGCCGACGGCGAGCCGGAGCGTGTAGCGACCGTTCAGCTTCGTGTGCGAGATGAAGATCTCGCCGCTCGCGTTGACCCGCTCGAGCAGCGCCTCGTTCTCCTCGTCGGAGCCGTCGCGCCGGAAGCAGACGAGCGAGAACGGCCGCGCCGCCGTCAGTTCCCAGCCCGGCTCCTCGCGCACCCAGTTCTCGAAGAGCGCCGCCAGCGCGATCGCCTCCCGGATCCGCGCTTGCAGGCCCTCGCGGCCGTAGCAACGCAGCACCGTCCAGAGCTTCAGCGCCCGGAACTGGCGGCCGAGCGCGGGGCTGTACTCGGAGAGGCTGGCGACGTCCTCGCTGACGCGCAGGTACTCCGGCACGAGGCTGAACGCCGCACGCAGATCGTCAGGCCGGCGCGTCCAGAGCGCGGAGCACCCCATCGGGGTGGAGAGCCACTTGTGCGGGTTGACCACGATCGAGTCGCCTCGCTCCCAGCCGGCGAACGCGTCCCGCAGCTCCGGGCAGACCGCCGCCGAGCCGGCGTAGGCAGCGTCCACGTGGAGCCAGGCTCCTTCGCGCTCGCAGGCGTCCGCGATCCGGTCGACCGGATCGATCGAGCTCGTCGAGGTCGTCCCGATCGTGGCGACGACCGCGCACGCGCCGGTCAGGTCGAGCGCGTCGGGACGAAGCCGGAACGCCTCGTCGACCGGCGTCGCCCGCGGCTCGAGGCCGAGGATCCGGCAGGCCTTCTCGACCGAGGAGTGCGCGTGCTCGGAGCACACGACGACGCGGGCGCCGGCTTTCGCCTCGCGGGCTGCGGCAAGGGCCGCCAGCGTTCCCGTCGAGGCCCCGTCCTCGAGGTGACCGTGCAACCCGGCCGGTAGCCCGAGCAGCTGCGCCAGCCAGTCGAGCGTCACCTCCTCGAGCTCCTGCAGCGCCGGGGAGGTGCGCCAGAGGATCCCGACCTGGTTCAGCCCCGCCATCAGCAGCTCAGCGAGGATTCCGGGCTCGGAGCCGGTGCTCGGGAAGTAGGCGAAGAAGCCCGGGCTCTGCCAGTGCGTGACCGCGGGCAGGAGCACGTCGTCGAGGTCGCGCAGGATCGCCGCGAACGGCTCCCCCGTCTCGGGCGGCCGCGCCGGCAGCCGCGTCTTCAGCTCGCCCGGCTCGACCTGGGCGAGCACCGGCAGCTCGCGAACGCGTTCGAGGTACGACGCGACCCACTCGAGTGCGGCTGCGCCGTCGTCGCGGAAGCTCACTGCTCCCGCTCCAGCGCCGGCAGAGCCGGCACCTCCGCTCTTCCGGTGAGCTCCGTCAAGCCTACGCTCACTTGCGTAGCTTCTCGATCTCGCTCCACGGGCGCGTGTTCAGGATTTGCGCCTTCGTCAGCCAGGCGCGGCGAGCCTGGCCGACGCCGAGCTCCACGTACCGGAGCGCCTTGGTCGAGTGGCCGTCGCTCGAGATCGTCAGCGTCACCCCGGCCTCCCCTGCCAGCCGCGCGTTCGCGTCGCGCAGGTCGAGCCGGTCGGGCTGGGAGTTGATCTCGAGGAACGTGCCCGTCTCGAGGGCGCCCTCGACGACCCTCTCGACCTCGATCGCGGAGGGATTGCGGACGCCGATCCGCCGGCTCGTCAAGTGGCCGATGCAGTCGACGTGGCGGTTCTGCATCGCCTGCAGGACGCGCTCCGTCGGGTCCTTGTCGAAACTCGTGTGTACCGATGCCATCACCCAGTCGAGCTCGGCGAGCGTCTCGTCGTCGACGTCGAGCTCCCCGTTGGCGCGGATGTTCACCTCGATCCCCTTCAGGATCCGGAACGGTGCGAGTCGCTCGTTGAGCTCGTCGATCTCTCGCCACTGCGCCCGCAGGCGGCCCTCCCGGAGACGGGGCGAGTGGTCGCACATCGCCAGGTAGTCGTGGCCGAGCGCCTGCGCCGCCACCGCCATCTGCTCGATCGTCGCCTTCCCGTCCGACCAGGTGGAGTGGGAGTGGAGGTCGCCGCGGAGGTCGTCTCGCTCGACGAGGCTCGGCAGCGCCCCTGCTCGTGCCGCGGCCAGCTCGCCGCCGTTCTCCCGTAGCTCGGGCGGGATGTAGGCGTAGCCGAGGTGCGCGTAGAGCTCCTCCTCGTCCGCGGCGGTGAACTCCTCCCCGGTCTCCGTGTTCGTGACCGAGTACTCGGAAACGCTGAAGCCGCGCCGGACGGCGTCCTCGCGGAGGGCGACGTTGTGCTCCTTCGAGCCGGTGAAGTGCTGAAGCAGGTTGCCGTAGCTCTCCGGCGGGACGACGCGGAGGTCGAGCCGGAGCCCGTCGTTCGTGAGCACCGTCGCCTTCGTCTCGCCCTTCGCGATCACGTCCGCCACGTTCTCCCGGCCGGTGAACGCCTCGATCAGCGCCGGCGGATCGGTGGAGGTGGCGATCACGTCGAGGTCGCGGAACGTCTCGCGCCTGCGCCTCGCCGACCCGGCCTCGGACACCTTCACCGCCGCGGGATGCCGCCGCAGCTCCTCGACGAGCTCCAGCAGGACGGGCAGCCCGTCGCCGAGCAGCCGGCGCGACTCGCGCGGATCCTTCGGCTCTTCGGCGAGCGCCTTCAGGATCTTCTCCTCGCTCTTGGCGCCGAGCCCCGTCAGAGCGCGCAGCCGCTCCTGCTCGGCCGCCTCCTTCAGCCCGGCGATCGTGGTCACGCCGAGCTCCTTCCAGATCCGCCGCGCCGTCTTCGGCCCGAGCCCCGGCAGCCGCATGAACTTGACGACCTCCTCGGGCACGAGCAATTTTCGCTTCGTCAGCGCCTCCATCTCGCCGAGCTCGACCACCTGGACGATCTTGTCCTCGATCGTCTTGCCGATTCCGGAGAGCTCCTTCGCCTTGCCGTCGAGCGCAAGCTGCGCGACGGGGCCCCCGGTCTCGCGGATCCGCGTCGCGGCGCGGCGATAGGCGAGAACACGGAACGAGTCCTCGCCCTCCAGCTCGCTCAGGTCGGCGAGCAGCTCGAGCTGGTCGGCCAGCTCGTCGTTCCTCGGCAGAGTCGAAGCCACTTGCCGCGATGATACGGAGGTGAGGGTGTGTGTCTGCCTGCCGACCTACAACGAGCGCGAGAACCTGGAGCCGATGCTGCGGGCTCTCGGCGAGGTGCTCGGCCCGGCTGACCGCGTGCTCGTGATCGACGACAACTCGCCGGACGGGACGGGCGAGCTGGCCGACCGGCTGGCGGGGGAGCTCGGGTTCGTCGACGTGCTCCACCGGCCGCGCAAGGAAGGCCTCGGGCCGGCGTACCTGGCCGGCTTCCGGCGGGCGCTCGACGCGGGCGCCGAGCTGGTGGTCGAGATCGACTGCGACTTCTCGCACGATCCTGCCGACGTGCCGCGACTCCTCGCAGCCACGGCCGACGCCGACCTCGTCCTCGGCTCGCGCTACGTCCCCGGCGGCGGTGTCGAGAACTGGGGCCTGATCCGGCGCGCGATCTCGGCCGGCGGCTCGATCTATGCCCGGATCGTCCTCGGCGTGCCCGTGCGCGACCTGACCGGAGGCTTCAAGTGCTTTCGCCGGACCGTGCTCGAAACGATCCCGCTCGAGGCCGTGCATTCCCGCGGCTACGCGTTCCAGATCGAGTTGACGTATCGGGCGGTTCGCAAGGGCTTCCGCGTCGTCGAAGTGCCGATCCGTTTCGCCGATCGCGCCGTCGGCGGCTCGAAGATGTCGCGCGCGATCGTGCTCGAGGCGATCTGGAAGGTGCCGCTGCTGCGGCTGGCGGCGCTCCGGGGGGCGCTATGAGAGAGGTCACGGACGCAACCTTCGAGGCGGAGGTGCTCGGCGCCGCTGCGCCGACGATCGTCGACTTTTGGGCACCCTGGTGCAAGCCGTGCCAGGCGATCGAGCCGCTGCTCGAGGCGATCGCGGCCGACCGCGGCGTCGCCCTCGTCCGGGTGAACATCGACGAGCACCTCGCCGTCCCGAGCCGCTACGGCGTCCTCTCGCTCCCGACGGTGATCCTCTTCGCGGACGGCGAGCCGAGGGCGACCGTCGTCGGCGCCCGCCCACGCAGCCACTTCGAGCGCGCATTCGAGGACTGGCTGCCTGCGTAGCCGATTCGCGGGTCGAGCAGCGGATAGAGCAGATCGACGACGAGGTTGAAGAGCAGGATCGCCGTCGTCACGAGGAGCACGATCCCGAGCACGACGGGCAGATCGCGGCCGCCGAGAGAGGCGACCAGCAGCCGGCCGATCCCGGGGAGGCCGAACGCGCGCTCGACGAAGATCGCGCCGCCGAACGCGATCCCGACGTCCATCCCGAGCATCGTCACGAGCGGCAGCGACGCGTTCCGGAGCACCTGCGTGCGGAGGATCCTGCCCTCGCTCATCCCGATCGCACGGGCCGTGCGCACATGGTCGGCGTCGTAGACCTCGAGCACGCTCGCCCGGATCATCCGGGCGTAGATCGCCGCGAAGACCGCGGCGAAGGCGAGCCACGGCAGGAGCAGGTGGTACGCCCACTGGACCGGGCCGCCGCAGGTCTCGGTGGGCGTGAAGACGGAGCAGTAGCCCCCGATCGGCGTCCACTCGAGCCGGTAGCCGAACACGTACGCGAGCATCAGGCCGATCCAGAGCGGATGGGCCGAGACGCCGATGAGGACGAGGATCATTCCGCCGCGGTCGAGCAGCGAGCGTGGCCGCAACGCCGAGACGATGCCGATCGGGATCGCGAGCAGGAGCCAGACGACGGCGCCCCCGAGCACGAGGGAGAGCGTCACCGGCGCGGCCTGCGCGATCACCTCGACGACCTCCTGGTTGGTCCGGCTCGACGTGCCGAGGTCGCCCTGAACGACGTGCGCGACGAACGAGCCGTACTCGCGTACGAGCGAGCCGCCGCTGATCCCGACCGTCTCGCGCAGCGTCGTACCCTGGTCGCCGCGGAAGCCGCGCCTGATCGTCTCCTCGTTTCCGGGGATGACGAAGAAGAGAACGTACGTGTACAGCGTCAGGGCGAGGAAGAGCACAACCGCCGCTGCCAGCCGCCTGACCACGAAGCCGAGCACCTTCGGCGAGCTTACTCCGGCGCCGTGAAGTGCTCGTAGCCGCGCAACTCGTACGGCTCGCCGCCGCGGAGGAGGACGACGCCGTCGCCCTTCTCGCAGCGGCCGATCACCGGGAAGCCAAGTAACAGACTGTTACTTGGCGCCACCGCGGCGAGGAGCTCGAAGTCCTCGCCGAAGCCGAGGTCGTCGAGGGTGCCGCCGAGCGGAACGGCGTCGAGGTCGATCACGATCCTGCAGCCCGAACGGTGGGCGAGATGACCGGCGTCGACGGCGATCCCGTCCGAGACATCGAGCATCGCCGAGGCGAGCCGCCCCAGCCGAAGGCCTTCCTCGACTCGCAGCGGCGGCCGGAGATAGGCGCCCTGGCGGAAAGCGGCTCCCGCAGCGCCGAGAGGGCCCGTGACCACCAGCTCGTCACCCGGCCGCGCGCCCGTCCTGCCCGGAACGCGCTCCGAGTGACCCACGGCGGTGACGCCGACGACGACGACGTCGGAGCGCGTGGTGTCGCCGCCGCGCACGGGCACACCGGCCGCTGCGATCCCCTTGTAGAGCTCGACCACATCCTCGACGTGCACCGTCGCGGGCGCGGCCAGGGTGACGAGCAGCGCCTCCGGCCGCGCCGCCGACGCGGCGAGATCGCTGATGTTGACCGCGGCGGCGCGAAAGCCGAGCTCGCGCCAGGAGAGCCAGTCGAGCCGGAAGTGGACGCCCTCGACGAGCGCATCCTGGGTGAGGATCAGACCGCCCGCGAGCTCGGCTGCATCGTGCTCGGTCCCGTGGATCAGACCCCGCGACTCGAGCTCGCTCAGGAGCCCGAGCTCTCCGGCGTCAGAGAGCTTCATCGACGACCGCGCGGAGCGCCTCGATTTCCGCGACGGCGCGGATCACCGCCACGCCGGCCGCGCCCGCACGGATGCACTCGGCCGCGTTGGACGCATCGATCCCGCCGATCGCAACCACCGGGATCGAGACGGAGAGGCAGACGTCGCGCAGTCCGTCGATCCCGATCGGAGCCGCCGCGTCGGACTTCGACGGCGTCCGCCAGACAGGTCCGGCTCCGAGGTAGGTCGCGCCGGCGAACTCGGCGACCGCGCCTTCACGCCGCGTCGTCACCGAGATCCCGAGCGGAATTCCGGCTTCCGTCGCCCGCTCGAGCCCGGGGTCGCCTTGGCCCAGATGAACGCCGACGCCGAGCTCGAGCGCCGCGTCGACATCGTCGTTGACGACCAGCTCGGCGTCGAGGTCGGCCAGGGTGCAGCCGAGCGCGACGACGTCCGCCGTCGGCGCTCCCTTGAGCCGCAGCTGGACGACGGTCGCCCCACCTGCCGCCGCGCGCCGCGCCGTTGCCTCGTCCGCCACGATCACGTGCACCCTCACGTGCCCTCGACCTTCGCTCGCGAGGAGAGCGTGGCGGGGTCGAGCGCCGCGAGCGCGTCGTAGAGCGCGACGTGAAAGCTGCCGGGCCCGCTTGCGCCGGCCGCAGCGTCCTCGCCGGCGACCCCGAATGCGACGAGCGCTTCGACTGCCGCCTCGAACGAGTCGTTCTTGCCCGCGAGGAAGCAGCCCGTCATCGCCGTGGACATGCACCCGGTGCCGGTAATCGAGGCGAGCAGCGGATGACCGTTCGAGATCTCGGCCGAGCGCTCGGCGCTGGAGACGTGGTCGACCGCGCCGGTCACGGAGGCGACGAGGCCGAGCGTCCGCGCGGCCTCGCGCGCGAGCTCAGCCGGATCACCGCCGACACCCACCGACTCGACACCGCGCACCTCAGCCTCGACGCCGACGAGAGTCGCCACCTCACCGGCGTTCCCGCGCAGCACGGCGACGTCGATCTCGGCGAGAAGCCGCCGCGCGGTCTCCGTTCGGTAGGCGGTTGCACCGACGCCGACCGGGTCGAGCACGACCGGCACGCCGCGCTCGTTCGCCGCTTTGCCGGCGAGCAGCATCGCCTCGATCCACGACTCCGAGAGCGTGCCGATATTGAGCACGAGCGCGCCTGCCAGCCCGACCATCTCGGCGACCTCCTCCCGGGCGTGCGCCATCACGGGCAGCGCGCCGAGCGCGAGGATCGCGTTTGCGGTTTCGTTCATGACGACGTAGTTGGTGATGTTGTGAACGAGCGGCTTCCGCTCGCGAATCACGCCGAGCGTCACGCCGGGATCGATCGTCATCCGGTTCCTTTCACGTTGAGGACGTCGGCGGGGCCTTCGCCGGCGCCGATCTCGTCGAGGCCGTTCCGAACCGCGGCGGACGCGGCGACCAACGCCCCTCGCGCAGCGTCTGGGAGCGAGAAGCCGCGAGCGAGGAGCGCGGTCAGCGTCGCGGAGTGCGTGCAGCCGGCGCCGTGAGTCGCGGCGATTGCGAGCCGCTCGACGGGGAGCTCGAGATGCTCCGTCCCGTCGAAGAGGTGGTCGACCGGGGTCGCACCGTGGCCGCCGGTGACGAGGGCGGCGCCGGCTCCGAGCTCGACGAGCCGCTCCGCCAGCTCGCGGCGAGGCGCGCCCGCCATCCCCGTCAGCGCCTCCGCCTCGGGCAGGTTCGGCGTCACGACCGTTGCCAGCGGAAACAGGCGGCCGATCAGCGTCTCGACCGCGTCGTCCTGCAGCAACTGCGCGCCCGAGCTCGCGATCAGCACTGGGTCGACGACGAGCGGGACGGGGTGGCGCTCGAGGAACTCGGCGACCGACTCGATGATCCGTCGGGAGAAGAGCATGCCCGTCTTGGCTGCGTCGACGCCGATGTCGTCGAAGATCGCTTCGAGCTGCGCGCGGATGAACTCCGACGGCAGCTCGTGCACGGCGGTCACCGCGATCGTGTTCTGCGCCGTCAGCGCGACGAGCGCGCTCGTGCCGTGAGCCCCTGCGGCGGCGAACGCCTTCAGATCCGCCTGGATCCCGGCGCCGCCGCCCGAGTCGGACGTGGCGATCGTCAGCGCGCGTGGTACCACTCTGCTCCCTTCGCCGGTATGAGCCGGATCAGGTTCGACGGGTGTGATCTCAGCCCCGCTCGGGGCACCCCGGTAGGTCGAAGCGAAGGCTAGCGTAGGACACGTGAGCGTCGTCAGCCCTTCCTGGCTCGAGCTCCTGCAGGGAGAGGAGCTGGCGCACGTCGCAGTCGAGCCGCCACGCGCCGGGCGGACGGAGCCCTTCCCGGACGACCTCGACCCGCGCGTCGCCTCGGCCCTCGTCGGGCAGGGGATCACGGCGCTCTACCGGCACCAGGCCGAGGCGTGGGAGGCGCTGCGGGCGGGCGGGAACGCAATCGTCACGACCAGCACTGCGAGCGGCAAGAGCCTCGCGTTCAACCTGCCCGTGCTCGACCTGCTCGCGCGCGAGCCGAAGAGCCGCGCTCTCTACCTCTATCCGACCAAGGCGCTCGCGCAGGATCAGGCGCGCGCGCTCTCCGCTTTCGGGGTCAAGGGCGTCAAGCCGGCGATCTACGACGGCGACACCGAGAGCGAGCGGCGCTGGCAGATCCGGAAGTGGGCGAACGTGATCCTGACGAACCCGGACATGCTCCACGTCGGCGTCCTGCCCCATCACGACCGGTGGGGAGACGTGCTCGCGAACCTCCGGTTCGTGGTCGTCGACGAGGCGCACGTCTACCGCGGCGTCTTCGGCTCGCACGTCGCGAACGTGCTCCGGCGCCTGCGCCGGCTCGCGCGCGCCTACGGGTCGGAACCGCAGTTCGCGCTGGCATCGGCGACGATCGCGAATCCGGGCGAGCTCGCGGCCTCGCTGCTGGGCGAGCCGGCGACGGTGGTCGACAGCGACGCGGCGCCCTCCACCGAGCGCACGATCGCACTCTGGAACCCGGAGCTGATCGACGTCGACCTCGGCGTCCGCGCCAGCACGCTCGGCGACGCCTCCCGCCTGCTGGCCGGGTTCGTCTCCGCCGGGCAACGAACGATCTGCTTTGCGAAGAGCCGGAAGGCGGTGGAGCTGATCCACCGCTTCGCGTCCGGGCGACTCGAGCCCGCCCTGGCAGCGCGGCTCGCGCCCTACCGCGCGGGCTACACGCCGGGCCAGCGGCGCGAGATCGAGCAGCGGCTGATGAGCGGCGAGTTGCTCGGCGTCACTGCGACGGACGCGCTCGAGCTGGGGATCGACATCGGCTCGCTCGACTGCGCGATCTCGGTCGGCTTTCCCGGCACGGTGTCCTCGCTCCGGCAGCAGTGGGGACGCGCGGGGCGGCGGAGCCCCGGCCTCGCCGTGCTCGTCGCCAGCGAGGACGCACTCGACCAGTACTTCATGCGCGAGCCCGAGACGCTGCTGGAAAGGACGGTCGAGGCTGCGATCCTCGATCACGCAAACCCGCGCGTGCTGGACGGCCACGTCCTCTCCGCCGCCTACGAGGGGCCGATCGACGAACGCGACGCCGAGACGCTCGGGCCCGAGGCGCTCGAGCGAGCGGCGCTGCTCCCGGAGCTGAAGCACACGGACGCCGGCTGGGTCTGGGCCGGAAAGGACTATCCGGCCGCACGGGTCCTGCTCCGCTCGGGCGAGCTCGACTCGTTCACCGTCGTCGACGCGGAGGCGGGCACCGTGCTCGGCACGGTCGAGCGCTCGCGCGCGTACTCGACCGTCCACGACGGAGCCGTCTATCTTCACCTCGGCGAGCAGCATCTCGTCCGCAGGCTCGACGTCGACGCCCGGATGGCGCTCGTCACCGCGGCGAGCGTGGACTGGTACACGCAGGCGAAGAAGGAGACCGCAACCGAGATCGTCGAGCCGCTCCGCGTCGAGCAGCGGCTCGGCCTCGAGCTCGCGTTCGGCCGCGTCTCGGTCAGCGAGCGCGTGGTCGCGTACCAGCGCAAGTCGATCAGCGGCGGCGACACGCTCGAGACGATCCCACTCGACCTCCCCGAGACGAGCTTCGAGACGGAGGCCGTCTGGTTCTCGCCGACGCCGCGACAGCTGGAAGGACTCGAGGAGATGCCGAAGCTGCTCTCCTCGCTGCACGCGGCCGAGCACTCGCTGATCGCGCTGCTCCCGCTCTGGGCGATGTGCGACCGCTGGGACATCGGCGGCCTCTCGACGAACATCCACCCGCAGACCGGCCTGCCGACGATCTTCGTCTATGACGGCCACGCGGGCGGCGTCGGGATCACCGAGCGCGGCTTCGAGCGGTTCGAGGGCTGGGTCGACGACACCGCGAAGATGCTCGCCGGCTGCCCGTGCGCGGAGGGGTGCCCGAGCTGCGTCCAGAGCCCGAAGTGCGGGAATCTGAACGACTATCTCGACAAGGAGGGGGCGCTGACGCTGCTGCGGCGCCTCCTGAAAGCTAGCCCGCCCGCGACCAGACCGCGGCGGCCCACGACGCGCTGAACGCCCACACCGCGCCCCACTCCGCATACAAGAGGGCCTTGTCCGGCCCCCCGGTCTTTGCCGCATACAGCGCGAGTCCCGCCGCAGCAACGATCGCGGCGGCACAGCCGATGTGAAACCACCGCCACCGGTATCCATAGAGGGCGAAGAACACGCCGAGGACGGCGAGTAGTCCGATGAAGATCACGGCGGCACTGAAGTGAATGAAGCGAACCGTGTCCTCGTCAAGGAGCTCCTGTAACGGCGTCAGCG
The DNA here is from genome assembly GCA_963789355.1 of uncultured Gaiellaceae bacterium. Classification (GTDB taxonomy): domain Bacteria; phylum Actinomycetota; class Thermoleophilia; order Gaiellales; family Gaiellaceae; genus Gaiellasilicea. The sequence continues at coordinate 140,508 of CAWBKK010000002.1, read as the reverse complement.
GGAATCCGGTGCCGGGTCGCTGAGTCGGGAAGACCGCCACGGCGACCGCGGCAGCGCCCGCGATCATGCTCAAGACGTTCTCGAGAGTCGCCCGCGCGAGCTGGTAGGTGAAGAGAAAGACGCCGATTGCGCAGACTCCGCCCACGAAGACCTCACGCAGCCCCGAGTAGTAATAGGCGCTCAATGAGCCGCGTGGAGCGGGCTGGCCGTCGAACAGCAGGGGCTCGAGCCCGACGATCAGCGGCGGCAAGAGGAGCCCGAGCCCGCCAATCGCCAGGCGCATGCCCTGGTAGAGGCGTCGCTCGGGTCCGTCCGCCTGCACGGCCGACCACATGCCGCCGACCGTAAACGATTGTCGACGGTGCGTCTAGAACAGGTTGATGCAGCCGTTGACGGCGAGCGTGAGGAACAGCGACACGGCGATCGAGACGACCAGGCAGCCCGGGGAGCAGCCGTAGACCTTGACCCGCCCACCCTTGTACTCCCTCGGCTTGAACATCCGCCCAAGTCTTCCCTCTGTCGATTTCGCCACACCCGGTTCGTCTACGTGGTGAAATCGATGCTCGAGAGGAGGAACGGATGCAGTACCTGGCACTGATCTACGGCGAGGAAGCCCGCTGGGGCGACCTCTCGCCTGAGGAGCGCGAGCATGAGATGGGTGAGTACACCGCTCTCTCGCAAGCTGCTGTCACCAGGGGTGGCAACGAGCTCGACTCGACGGCCACGGCGACGACCGTCCGGGTCCGCGGGGACGAGACGGTCGTTACCGACGGCCCCTATGCCGAGCTGAAGGAAGCGCTCGGCGGCTACTACGTCTTCGAGTGCGACTCGATCGACGAGGCGTGTACGTGGGCGGCGAAGATCCCGGCGGCGAGGCACGGCTCGGTCGAGGTGCGGCCGGTCTACGTGGACGGAGGTGAGCAGTCGTGAAGTACGCAGCCCTGCTGACGAACAACGCCGAGGACATCGCCGCGTGGGAGCAGATGTCGCCGGAGGAGGCCGCCGCAGCGCGTGCCGAGGAGGTGCCGAAGTGGGAGGCGCTGTTCGGCGAGCTCGGCCCCACCGGCGCGCTCGGAGCCGGCTTCGAGCTCGATAGCCCGGCGACGGCGAAGACGGTTCGCGTCCGCGAAGGCGAGACGGTCATCACCGACGGTCCCTTTGCCGAGACGAAGGAGCAGATCGGCGGCCTGATGGAGATCGAGGCCGAGGATCTCGATGCCGCGATCGCGATCGCGGCCCGGATTCCTGTCGCCTTCCGCGCCTCCGTCGAGCTGAGGCCGGTCATCGAGCATTGACGGACGCCGTCGGCCATGTCTTCCGCGAGGAATGGGGCCGTGCCGTCGCCATCATCACCCGCGTCCTCGGCGACATCCAGCTCGCCGAGGACGCAGTTCAGGACGCCTTCACGACCGCGCTGGAGCGCTGGCCGCGAGACGGAACGCCGGCGAACCCGGGCGCGTGGATCATCACCACCGCGCGGAACCGCGCGATCGACCGGCTCCGCCGCGACCAGGTGTTCGCGCGCAAGGCCGAGCTGCTGGCTCGGCTCGAAGCGCTGCCGGCCGCAGAGGACGACGTGAGCTCGATCCCCGACGACCGCCTCGCGCTCGTCTTCACGTGCTGCCACCCGGCGCTCGCGGCCGAGTCCCGCGTCGCGCTCACGTTGCGGGAGGTGGCCGGCCTGACCACCACCGAGATCGCCCACGCGTTCCTCGTGGCGGAGCCCGCGATGGCTCAGCGGCTCGTGCGCGCGAAGAGGAAGATCCGCGACGCCGGCATCCCCTTCCGCGTCCCGCCCGACCATCTCCTCCCCGAGCGGCTGCGCTCGGTCCTGGCGGTTCTCTACCTCGTCTTCAACGAGGGCTACTCCGCGAGCATGGGCGGGGCGCCGATCCGCGACGAGCTCTGCGACGAGGCGATCCGGCTGGCGAAGCTGCTCGCCGTCCTGATGCCGGACGAGCCCGAGGCGCTCGGCCTGCTCGCGCTGATGCTCCTCCACGACGCCCGCCGGGACGCCCGGCTCGGCGACGACGGCGAGATCGTCCTCCTCGCCGACCAGGACCGACGGCGCTGGAATCCCGCCCGCATCGACGAGGGCTCGCGCGTCCTCACGCGCGCTCTGTCGCACCGGCGGCCGGGCGGGTACCAGCTGCAGGCGGCGATCGCGGCGCTCCACCTCGAGGAGACGACGGACTGGCCCCAGATCGCCGCCCTCTATGCCCAGCTGGCGCTGCTCGAGCCTTCGCCGATCGTCGAGCTCAACCGGGCCGTCGCCGTCGCGATGGCCGACGGGCCGGAGCGTGGCCTCGAGCTCGTCGAGCGGATCGACCTGCCCGGCTACCACCTCCTCCACGCCGCCCGGGCCGACTTCCTGCGCCGCCTGGAACGGAGGGACGAAGCGGCCTCCGCCTACCGCGAGGCGCTCTCGCTCGAGATGAACGCGGGCGACCGGGCCTTCCTGGAACGGCGCCTGGCCGAGGTGGTAGGTTCGTGACGTGTACCGCGAGCGTCTGCCCCAGCTGGACGGCGGTCTCTTTCTGACGGACGGCGGCATCGAGACGACGCTGATCTTCCACCACGGGCTCGAGCTGCCGCTGTTCGCAGCGTTCGACCTGCTCAAGGACGGCGAGGGAACCGATCAGCTCCGCCGCTACTACGCGCCGTACGCGGCCGCGGCTCGGGACCGCGGGATCGGATTCGTGCTCGAGAGCCCGACCTGGCGCGCGAGCCCCGGCTGGGCGGCGCAGCTCGGCTACTCGCTCGAGCAGCTGGACGGGCTGAACCGGAAGGCGATCGCGCTGATGGAGGAGCTCCGGGCGGAGTACGCATCGGCGGCGCCGATCGTGATCAGCGGCTGCATCGGCCCCGAGGGCGACGGGTACGCGCCCGAGACGATGCTCACGGCCGACGAGGCGGAGCGCTACCACGCCGTCCAGATCGGGACGTTCGCCGACACCGCCGCCGACCTGGTCACCGCGATCACGATGACCTACGCAGAGGAGGCGACCGGCGTCACTCGCGCCGCGACGTCGGCCGGGCTCCCCGTCGTGATCTCGTTCACGCTCGAGACGGACGGACGGCTGCCGAGTGGCCAGGCGCTCGGCGGCGCGATCGCGCAGGTCGACGATGCCACGGACGGGGCGCCCGCCTACTACATGATCAACTGCGCGCACCCGACCCACTTCGAGCACGCCGTCGCCGGCGCGGGCCCGTGGGTGCAACGGATCGGCGGGCTGCGCACGAACGCCTCGACCTTGAGCCACGCCGAGCTGGACGAGGCAGAGGAGCTGGACGAAGGCGATCCCGCCGACCTGGCCGAGCGGCACGCGGAGCTGAAGTCGCTGCTCCCCGGCGTCAACGTGCTCGGCGGCTGCTGCGGCACCGATCACCGCCACGTCGACGCGATCTGCAGCGCCTGGCTCGCCGACGCTCCCGCGCGGACGTAGCTGACCCGTGCGGGTCTCCGCGAAGGTCGACTACGCGTTGCGCGCGCTGACGGAGCTCGCGGCCTCCCCGCCCGGCTTCGTCAAGGCCGAGAGGCTGGCGACCGCCCAGGAGATCCCGCTCAAGTTCCTCGAGAACATCCTGCTCGAGCTCCGCCGCGCGGAGATCGTCGCCAGCCAGCGCGGCGCCGACGGCGGCTACCGGCTGGCGAAGCCCGCGAGCGAGATCAGCCTCGCGGATGCGATCCGCGCGGTCGAAGGACCGATCGCGACCGTGCGCGGGGCCCGGCCGGAGGATGCCGAGTACACCGGCGCGGCGACCGGCCTGCGCGACGTCTGGATCGAGCTGCGCACCAGCATGCGCGGCGTGCTGGAGGAGACGTCGCTCGCCGATCTCGTCGCGCGCAGCCGCGCTTAGGCGAAGACGCGCTCCTGAGCCGCGCGGATGTAGACGATCTGCCCGTCCGCGAGCTCGAGCTCCTCGCACTGGTCGCGCGTCAGCTGGGCCCAGACCTTCTCGCGATCGGCGCGGACGAGCTCGACGCGCACCTCGAAGCCCAGATGGACGACCCGCTCGATCATCGCCTCGGCAGCGTCCTCGGCCGGGGTCAGCAGGATCTCGAGGTCATGTGGCCGCACCCACGTCTGACCGACGCGCGTGGTCGGGCCGATGAAGCTCATCACGAACTCGCTGGCCGGCTCCTCGTAGAGCTCGCGCGGCCCGCCGACCTGCTCGATCACGCCGTGGTTCATCACCGCGATCTGGTCGGCGACCTCCATCGCCTCCTCCTGGTCGTGGGTGACGAAGACCGTGGTCACGTGCACCTCCTCGTGCAGGCGCCGCAGCCACTCGCGCAGCTCCGCGCGCACACGGGCATCGAGAGCGCCGAACGGCTCGTCGAGCAGGAGCACCTCGGGCTCGACCGCGAGCGCGCGGGCGAGCGCCATCCGCTGCCGCTGGCCGCCGGAGAGCTGGGCCGGGTAGCGGTGGCCGAACTGCTGCAGCTGCACGAGCTCGAGCAGCTGGTCGACGCGCTCTCGGATCTCGGCCTTCGGCCGCTTGCGGATCGCCAGCCCGAAGGCAACGTTGTTCCGGACGGTCATGTGCTTGAAGGCCGCGTAGTGCTGGAAGACGAAACCGACGCCTCGCTTCTGCGGCGCCAGCCCGGTCGCGTCCTCGCCGGCGATGACGATCTCGCCGATGTCCGGAGTCTCGAGGCCCGCGATCACGCGCAGGAGCGTCGATTTGCCGCTGCCGCTCGGGCCGAGCAGCGCGGTGAGGGACCCGGTCGGCACCTCGAGGGAGACGTTGTCGAGGGCGACGAAGTCGCCGAAGCGCTTCGAGATCCCGGTGGCGACGATCGACATTAGACGGTTTCCTCCTTGGGTCTGATCGCGGTCATCGCGACGAGCACGACGACGGCCATGAGCGCGAGCACGATCGAGATCGCGTACGCCCCGGCGAGATCGAACGACTCGTAGCGCTCCTCGACCCGCAACGTCGCCGTCTCGGTCTCGCCCTGCAGCCGGCCGGAGACGACGGCAACGGCGCCGTACTCGCCGAGGCAGCGCGCGGTCGTGAGGATGACGCCGTAGATGACGGCCCAGCGGATCGCCGGGAGCGTGATCCGCCAGAACGTCTGCCAGCCGTTCGCGCCGAGCGTGCGCGCCGCCTGCTCCTGCTCGTCGCCGATCTCCCGCAGGGTCGGCACGACCTCGCGGGCGACGAATGGGAGCGAGACGAAGATCGTCGCGATCACCATCGCCGGCAGCGAGAAGAGGATCTGGATCCCGTGGTCGCCGAGCCAGCCGAACCAGCCGTCGCGGCCGTAGAGCAGGAAGAGGGCGAGGCCGACGACCACGGGCGAGAGCGCCAGGGGCAGGTCGACGAAGGCGTTGACGAGGCCCTTGCCGGGGAAGCGACGGCGCACGATCGCAAGCGCGCAGGCGATCCCGAAGACCGTGTTCAGGGGCACCGCGATCGCCGTGATGATCAGCGTCAGCTTGAAGGCGTTGACCGTCTCGGGCGTCGAGAGCGCGTCCCAGGCCGCGCCGACGCCGTTCTCGAACGTCCGGAAGAAGACGAGCGCCAGCGGCCCGAGCAGGATCGCAGCCAGGTAGGCGAACGCGATCCCGCGGAGCCCGAATCTGCGCAGCGCCCTAGTCACGGTCGTGCCTCGTCGCGTAGTGGCGGATCGCGCCGATCGAGAGCAGCAGCACGAAGGAGATCACCAGCAGGACGACGGCGACTGCCGCGGCGCCGGCCCGGTCGCCGCTCTCGATTCGGCTGAAGATGAAGACCGACGAGACCTGCGTCTTGTACGGGAGGTTGCCGGTGATGATCACGAGCGAGCCGAACTCGCCGACCGCCTTCGCGAACGCGAGCGCCACACCGGAGAGAATCCCGGGCAGCACGTTCGGGAAGACCACGCGGCGGAAGGTCTGCCAGTTCGTCGCGCCCAGCGACTTCGCCGCCTGCTCCATCTCCTCGTCCAGCTCGAGCAGCACGGGCTGCACGGTTCGGACGACGAACGGGAGCGTGACGAAGAGCATCGCGAGCACGATCGAGGTCGTCGTGAAGGCGACGTTGATCGAATGGCCTCCCAGCTCGAGCGGCGACTGCGGCCCGTACAGCGCGAGCAGCGTCAGCCCGGCGACGATCGTCGGCAGCGCAAAGGGCAGGTCGATGATCGCGTTCACGAGCGTCTTGCCGCGGAACGAGTCGCGAACCAGGACCCAGGCGGTGATCGTGCCGAGCACGGCGTTGATCAGGGCGACGGCGATCGACGTCCAGAGCGTCAGCTTCAGGGCGGCGACCGCCTCCGGGCTGGAGACGACGTCCCAGAAGCCCTGCCAGCCCGCGTTCGTCGACTCGAACACGAGCGCGGCGATCGGCAACGCCACGATCAGCGAGAGATACGTGGTCACCAGACCGAGCGAGAGGGCCGTGGAAGCCCTCTCGCTCTGGATCCTGGCCGGTCTGGCGGCTGTCTCGAGCGTGCTCATAAATGAGGAACGCTAATGTACAGAATAAGCGTCACTACCCGGTAGGCCCGCCGATCTTGGGCTCGATCTCGACCATGATCCCGTTCCGCGGGTCGAACCACTTCTTGTCCGCCGCCAGCCAGCCGTTGATGAACTTGGCGTCGATCGTGAACACGCCGGGCCGGCTCGGATACTTGTTCTTGAACTCGCGCGCGACGATCTTGTTCACGGGCCGGAAGCCGTTGTCGGCGAAGATCCGCTGGGCTTCCGGCGTCCGCAGGTAGCGCGTGAACGCTCGCGCCTGCTCGAGGTTGTCGCTCCCCTTCAAGACCGCCACGGGGGCCTCGATCAGAATCGTCTGCCGCGGGATCACGTACTGGATGTCCTGCCCGTTCTTCCGTGCGAGCAGCGCCTCGTTCTCGTAGGTGAGGAAGACGTCGCCGCGCCCGCTCAGGAAGGTGTTCGTCGCGTCGCGGCCGGACCTGTCCTGCGAGACGACATTGCGGAAAAGCTTCTCGACGAACTGCCTGCCCTGCTTGTCGGTCTTGCCGAGCCCGCGCTGCGCGCCGTAGGCGGCGAGGATGTTCCACTTCGCCGCGCCAGACGTGAACGGATTCGGCGTCACGATCCCGACGCCCGGCTTGATTGGTCTTTGTCTACGGGATTGGTGGTGATTTGGAGTTGTAATGACAGACATAAGGTTTGTCAATTCCTCTCACCGCTGCGAGAATCGCCTGATGCGAGAGGCGCGAGGGGGAGTGCTGGTGGTTGGGGGCGGCTTTGCCGGGGGCTACGTCGCCCGGCTCCTCGGCAGGCACGGCGCCACGATCGTGAGCCCGGAGAACTTCATGCTCTACACGCCGATGCTGCCCGAGGCCGCCTCGGGAACGCTCGAGCCGCGGCACACGGTCGTTCCCCTCCGTCAGATGTGCCCGAAGGCCGAGCTCCTGCTGGGGCGCGTCACCGCGATCGATGAGGAGCGGCAGGTCGTCCACGTGGAGACGCCCGACGCAGGCGACTTCGACGTCCACTACGAGCAGCTCGTGCTCGCGCTCGGCGCGGTGCCACGCACCTTCCCGGTGCCCGGCCTGGCGGAGCATGGGCTCGGCTTCAAGAATCTCGCCGATGCGATCCACCTCCGCAACCGGATCCTGCGCCAGCTCGAGGCCGCGGACGCCGAGCTCGACCCCGCCGAAGCGGGCCTGCAGCTCGGGTTCGTCTTCGTCGGCGCCGGCTACGCGGGCGTGGAAGCACTCGCCGAGCTCTCCGACCTCGCCGCCGACGCGCTCCGCTGGTATCCACGCCTGCGGGAGATTCCACAGCGCTGGGTGCTCGTCGACGCGGCACCGAAGATCCTGGCCGAGATCCCGAGCCGGCTCGGCGACTACGCGGCGAAGGAGCTCGCGCGTCGCGGCGTCGAGATCCACGTCGGCACGACGCTCGAGTCGTTCGACGGCAGCGAAGCCGTCCTCTCGAACGGAACGCGGATCCCCGCGCGCACGCTCGTCTGGACGGCGGGTGTGAAGGCGAGCCCCGCGCTCGGCGCCTTCGGGATGCCACTGGACGACCGCGGCCGGGTCCGGGTCGACTCGTTTCTGCGCGTCGAAGGCCACGAGCGGGTCTGGTCACTCGGCGACTGCGCCGCGGTCCCGAACACGAAGACCCCAGGCCAGTTCGATCCGCCGACGTGCCAGCACGCGCTCCGCCAGGCCCGCCGGCTGGCGAAGAACCTCCAGGGCGAGCCACAGCGGTACGGGTACCGGATGCTCGGCCAGGTAGCGACGCTCGGACGCTACAAGGGGATCGCCGACGTGATGGGCGTTCGCCTCCGCGGGTTCCCCGGCTGGTTCGTCACCCGAAGCTACCACCTCTTCCAGTTGCCGCTGCTCTCGCGGAAGCTCCGGGTCGTGGTCGACTGGTCGACGTCGCTCTTCTTCCGTCGCGATATTGCGGAGCTCTCCGATCTCGACCGCCCGCACCGGCTCGGCGAGTGACGGTCAGCGGAGCGTCTTCAGCGCGGCGCTGAGCGACTGCTTCGTCGTCAGCACGCCCTCGAAGAGATCGCCTTCGCGTGCGACCCGGTCGAGCACCGCGGTCATCGTGAACGCGGCCGGGTCGAGCGACTCGTTCACCTCGTCCCAGCGCAGCGGCGTCGAGACGGGCGCGCCCGGCTTCGGGCGGACCGAGTACGCGGAGGCGATCGTCTTTCCCTCCCCGTTCTGGTTCGAGTCGATCAGGACGCCGCGGCGCTTCGCCTTCGTCCACTCCGTCGTCGCGAGGCCCGGATGGGCACGCGCGATCGCACCGGCGATGATCTCCGAGAACTCCCGGGTCTGGCCGTAGGTGTGCCGGCGGGCGACCGGCACGAGGATGTGGATTCCCTCTGAGCCGCTCGTCTTCGGGAACGACTCGAGCTCCAGCAGATCGAGCGTCTGCTTGATCAGGAGCGCCACCTCGATCGTCTCCGGGAAGCCGACGTCCGGCGAGGGATCGAGGTCGAAGAGCACCCAGTCCGGCCGCGACGGCTTGTCGACGCGCGAGTACCAGGTGTTCAGGTCGATGCAGCCCATGTTCACCATCCACAGGAGCGCCAGCTCGTCGTTGACGAGCGGGAAGTCGATCACCCGGCGCTGCGGCGGCCGGTCGCGCGTCGACGCCTCGAACGGCCGCGTCGGGATCCAGTCGGGCATGTGCTTCGGCGCGTCCTTCTGGAAGAAGAACTTGCCGTTCCAGCCGTCCGGATACCGCTTCATCGTGAACGGCCGGTCCCTGAGGTGCGGCACCACGACCGCCGCGACGTCGCGGTAGTACGCGAGCAGATCGCCCTTCGCGATCCCCTCCTCCGGCCAGAACGGCTTGTCCAGGTTGGACAGCTTCAACGTGCGTCCGCCACGGGTGAGCTCCTCCGGGAGCGGTGCCTGCTCGCGGTGCACCTCGCTCGCCTCCTTGTCCTCGCGTAGACCCTGGTAGACCGGGGCGCGCAGTCGAGCGTCGTGCGTCCACTCGGCGAAGCGCACCTCGGCGACGAGCACGGGCTCGACCCAGACGACGTCGCCCTTCCGCACTCGCGGCATCTTCGGCACCTCGGCGAACGGAGACTCGTTGCGGCGCAGCGGCCGGAGCTTCTCGAGCAGCCGCTCGATCTCGGCGTCGTCGAAGCCGGTGCCGACATTTCCCGCCCAGCGGAGTCCCCCACCATCGTTGACGCCGAGCACGAGGGCGCCGAAGACACCGGCGCGGCGACCTTGTCCCTTCGTGTACCCGGCGACGACGAGCTCCTGCCGTCCTTGCGTCTTCACCTTGAGCCAGTTGCGGCTGCGCCGACCCGGCTCGTAGCGGGAATCCGCGCGCTTGCTGACGATCCCTTCGAGCTGCTGGCCGACGGCGGCGGCGAGGAGCGCGTCGCCGTCGTCGAAGGCGTCCGAGACGCGGACGGTGCGGTTGCGCTTGTCGACCAGCCCCTCGAGGCGCTTGCGCCGCTCCGTCAGGGGCAGGTCGAGCAGCGGCTCCCCGTCGACCTCGAGCACGTCGAAGAGATAGAGCACGAGCGGCCCCGATCCCTGCTGCATCGCCGAGAAGCTGGATCGGCCCTTCTCGTCGAGCGCGCACACCTCCCCGTCGAGCACGCAGTCGGGTGTCTTCACCGCCTGCACGACCGCGCGGGCGACCGGTTCGAACCGCGCGGTCAGGGAGTTCCCGTTCCGGCTCGTCAGCTGCGCCTCGCCGCCGGCGATGGTGACGATCGCCCGGTAGCCGTCCCACTTGACCTCGTGCAGCCACTCGTCACCCGCCGGCACCTTCTCGGCGAGCGTGGCGAGCATCGGCGCGTACGAGCGCGACCCCCGCGGCGCCGGAGCGTCGGTCTTCTTCTTCACGAGCAGCCAGTTCTTCGAGTCGCCGCCGAGCTTCGCGGGGACGAGCGTCCAGGGGCCGTTCAGCTTCTCACCGTGCAGCTGCACCGTCAGCCCACCGTCGGGTTTCTCCTCCACGAGCTCGTAGGTCCCTCGATCCCAGATCTCGACGGTGCCGGCGCCGTAGTTGCCGGCCGGGATCTCGCCCTCGAACGACGCGTAGGTGAGCGGATGATCCTCGACGTGAACGGCCAGGTGCTGTGTCCCCGGCTCCAGCGGGACGCCCTTGGGGACAGCCCAGCTGAGGAGAACCCCGTCGCGCTCGAGCCGGAAGTCGTAGTGGAGTCGGCGCGCGTCGTGCCGCTGGACGACGAAGATAGGCGCCTTGCCCCGCTTTCCCTGCGCGAAGGGCTCGGGCGTGGCGCCGCGCTTTCGCTTCCGCTCGTAGTCCTTCAGCGAGGCCACGGCGGACTCATACCAGTTTCAAGCAACATTCGGGACCGGGGAAAAGCCTGTGGAAGCTGTGGAAAGTCGCTGCTCTTGGCCAGTGTGATCAGGCGAGAACGCCCATCGACCTGAACTTTGCGCGGCGGGCAGCGCGCAGATGCTGTGGCGCCACGCCGGAAAGGTCGTCCAGGGCATCGCCGACCGCTGCGGCGAGCAGGCGAGCGGCCTCGTCGGGGTTCTCGTGCGCGCCGCCCTCGGGCTCCGGCACGATCCCGTCGATCACGCCGAGCTCGAGGCAGTGCGCCGCATCCGGCTTGAAGGCCGCCGCCGCCTTGCGCTTCTCACCCGCGTCGCGCCAGAGGATCGCGGCGCAGCCCTCGGGCGAGATCACCGAGTAGATCGCGTTCTCCTGCATCAGCACGCGGTCTGCGAGCGCGATCGCGACGGCGCCGCCTGAGCCACCTTCTCCGATCACGCACGCGACCGTCGGAACGCCGAGTCGCGCCATCCGCGCCTGCGAATGGGCGATCGCGCCGCCCTGGCCGTGCTGCTCGGCCGCGATCCCGGGATAGGCGCCCGGCGTGTCCACGAGCGTGACGAGGGGGAACTTGTGGCGGTCGGCGAGGTCCATCACGCGCATCGCCTTCCGGTAGCCCTCGGGGTAGGCCATGCCGAAGTTCCGCTGCGTGCGCTCCTTGATGTCGCGGCCCTTCTGGTGCCCGATCAGGGCGATCGTTCGGTCCTCGAGCTTGCCGATCCCGGTCACGATCGCGGCGTCGTCGGCGCGGCCGCGGTCGCCGTGCAGCTCGAACCAGTCCACGAGCATCCGCTCGACGTAGTCGAGGGTGTACGGCCGGTCCTCGTGCCGGGCGAGATCGACCTTTCTCCAGATCTCCTCGTCGGTCGGCTCGGCCTCGATCCGGTCGAGCTGGCGCTGCAGGCGTTCGAGCTCGCCGGAGAGGCGCGCTCCGCGCAACAGGTCGAGTCCGCCCAGCTTGCTCAAACGGTCTCGTAACCTGATCTCGGCATCCCGAGCCACCCTAAACCCTTTACTCCTCTCCGAACAGGCGGAGCAGGCGAGCGAGCGTCGGTCGCAACTCGGGTCGCGGGACGATCGCATCGACGTGTCCGAAGCGGAGGTTCGACTCGGCCAGCCCGAAGTCGTCGGGGAGCTTCTCGCGTGTCGTCTGGGCGACGACGCGCGGGCCGGCGAACGACATCAGCGCCCCCGGCTCGGCGAGGAGCACGTCCCCGAGGCTGGCGAAGCTCGCCAGCAGGCCGCCGGTCGTGGGGTGGGCCATCACCGAGATCAGCGCGCAGCCGGCTTCGTGGAGCTCCTCGACCGCGACCACGGTCTTCGGCAGTTGCATCAGCGCGAGGATCCCCTCCTGCATCCGGGCGCCGCCCGACGCGGAGATCGAGATCAAGGGGACGCCCGCGGCCGCGGCGCTCTCGCACGCGCGCGTGAACTTCTCACCGGTGACCGACCCCATCGAGCCGCCCATGAACGAGAAGTCCATCACCGCCAGCTCGCAGGGCAGATCCTCGATCGTCGCGGCGCCGACGACGAGCGCGTCGCCGAGACCGGTGGCGACCTCCGCCTCGGCGAGCCGCTCGTTGTAGGCGCGGAGGTCGAAGAACTTCAGCGGGTCGGCCGAACGGAGGTCGGCCGCCTCTTCCGCGAAGCTCCCTTGGTCGGCCAGCTGCTCGATCCGCTCGCGCGCCTTGACGGGAAAGTGGTGCCCGCAGTGCGTGCAGACGCGCAGGTTTGCGATCAGCTCGTCGTCGCGGAAATGCGAGCCGCAGCCGGGGCACGTGTTCGGATGCTTCTTCGGCGGCGGCTCCGGTGCCTGCTTGTGCTCGATCGAGACGTCGATCCGGGAGGTTTCGGACATCGTGCGATCTTAGACCCGTGTCCGCGGGTCGGGGTTGCAGGCGCGGTCTGCGCTACAGGCCGAGAGCGGTGGCGAGCCGCGCCAGCTTGGGCTCGTTCGCGTCGTCGCGGACGAGGCCCGTGAAGCCGAGGCCGGCCACGCGCGTGCGGGTTGCGAGATCGGCGAACAGCGCCTCGATCTCGGCGAGGCGGAGCCCGTCGGGCTCGGGCATGAAGACGGCGAGCTCGCCAGGCTCGACCGAGTCGGCGTCGAACGCGACGTAGACGGCATCGGCGCCCTCCAGTGCACGCGCGGTCGCGCCCTCACCGGTCTGCAGCCCGGCGGCGGCGATGAACTCGGCCTCGGGCGGATCGAGGCTGCGCGCGCCGACGAGGGCGACGTTGCGAGGAAGGACCGCTCCATCGTCGATCACCATCCGCAGCGGCATTCCCCAGGCGTTCCCGGAGGGCGACGAGTCGGGCGTGTTCAGGTCGCCGTGAGCGTCGATCCACACGACCGCGAGACACTCTTCCCCGGCCGAGAGCGCCTCGATCGCGCCCACGTGCGAGCAGCAGCAACCGCCGAGCACGATCGGCCGGTCGGGCAGCTCCGAGGCGAGCAGAAGGTTCTGCTCCACCAGCGTGTCCGCCTCGATCACGCTCGCCTCGGGATACGGCAGCTCCAGGTGAGCCGCGGCCGCCATCGACTCGCCACCGTCGCCCCAGGCGCGCGGGACGCGGACGAGCCCGGCGGAGAACTCGCGGCCGCACGAATGGCACTGGTACTCCGGCCCGATCGCAACCGCGGTCAGGGTGCGGCAGTCGGGACAGCGGGCGCGCAGGCGGCTCACGCCCGCACCGGCCGCTCGAGAAAGACGGTGTCGCGGTAGACCCGCATACCGGCACGTTCGTAAAGCCTGGTCGCACCGGTCGGGCTGGAGGCGTCGACGCCGAGCGTCCCGCGCGTCCAGCCGCGCTGGCGGAACGCGGCGAACGAGTGCAGGAGCAACGCCTCGCCGAGACCCTGCTTGCGCCACGGACGCCGGACGCCAAGCGTGGCGACGTAGCCGGCATTCGGATCGATCGTGCTCTGCTTGCAGAGCGAGAAGCCGGCGAGCTCCTCGCCGGCAGACGCGAGGAACCAGAGCGAAGGATCGAACGTGTCGCTCTTCGTCGTCCAGTGCGCCCACTCGTCGAAGGTCTCGTCCATCGGATCGGACGTGTCCTGCCACACCTCGACGACCGTGTCGTAGACGAGCTGATGCTCGTCGTCGCGGATCGGACGGACGGTGATCTCTTCGGGCCAGCTCGGCTCCCGCGTCTCACCGGCCAGGTCGATCTCCATCCGGTAGGAGTGTCGCGCGGGCGCGAACCCGAGCGCGGCGAAAGCGTCGGTGATCCGACGGTCGGTGTCCGAGGTCCAGACGCGGAGGCGACCCGTCCGCGCTCGCTGGTCGAGCCAGGCGACGAGCTCCGGCACGACCTCGTTCGCCTCGACGTCGGGTGCGACCTTGACGTCGCACCACCACAGCGGCGGCTCCTCGCGAGTCGCATCCACGTCGGCGTAGCCGATCAAGCGGCCGTCTCGTTCGAGAACGCGGATGTCGTGCTCGACGACGACGTAGGGCGTGGTCAACCACAGGCGCAGATCCTCGGCGGTCGCGTCCGCCTCGCCGAACGCAGCCAGCTGGTGCGCGTTCAGCAGCTCGAGCATGGCGTCGAACTCGTCGTCGCGGGGCGGCCGCAGCGTCATGCGGGGACGAGCTCGTCGAGCGTGTCGGGCAGGTTGGCGAGATCCGGCAGCTCGCGATCGGGCGCGGCGCTGGCCGTATGCGCAAACGAGTCTGCGCCGCCGCGGCTGATCCAAACCGTCTTCAGCCCGAGCTCCTTCGCCGGGGCGACGTCGTGAAAGCGGCTCGCGCCGACGTGAACATGCCGTTCCTTGGCCGCGGTCGTCGTCTCGAAGAACCGCTCCCAGTGGCCGGGCGCGGGCTTGTACGAGCGAACGTCGTCGGCGGTCACGATCAGGTCGAACGGCACGCCGAGCCGCTTCTCCGACTCGACCATCAGCGCGTGGTCGATGTTGGAGAGGATCGCGAGGCTCCAGCCGCGGCGGCGCAGCTCCTCGAGCGCCTTCGGCACCTCGGGAAACGGCGGCCACTCGGGGAGCGACTGCGCGAGCGCGCCTCCCTCCCCTTCCGGAATCCCGTAACCGATCTCCTGGGCGAGCCGCTCGAGCGTCAGCGCCAGGATCTCGCTGTAGGTGCGGTATCCCTCGCGCTGGATCTCGGGCTCGAGCTCGTGGTAGCGGCGCAGCAGCGTCGGCGCCTGCTCGGCGCCGTAGAGCTGCGCGAGCGCACCGCCGATGCCGGCGTTCCAGTCGATCAGCGTGCCGTAGCAGTCGAACGTGGCCCAGCGGGACATGCACGTGAGCTTACTGTTGGGCTGTGCTCGTTCGCCCGCTGCAACCCGACGACTATCCCGCTGTGGCGACGATCTTCGCCGAGGGGATCGCAACGGGTGTTGCGACCCTCGAGACGGCCGTGCCCACGTGGGAGGACTGGGATGCGGCGCATCTTCCGGGGCACCGCTTCGTCGCGGAGTTGGACGGCGAGATCGCCGGCTGGGTCGCGGTTGTGCCCTACTCGCGCCGCGCCGTGTACGCGGGTGTCGGCGAGGAGAGCGTCTACGTCGCCGAGCGTGCGCGCGGCCATGGCGTCGGGCGCGCGCTCCTGGAGGCGGTCGTCGAGAGCGCACGCGACGGCGGTCTTTGGACGCTTCAGGCCGCGATCTTCTCCGAGAACATCGCCTCGCTCGAGCTGCACCGCAAGCTCGGCTTCCGCGAGGTCGGCGTCCGCGAACGGATCGCGCAACTGAACGGCGAGTGGCGCGACGTCGCCCTGCTCGAACTCCGCCTCTGAGCCTTGCAACAGTCTGTTACTTGGCTCCGTCGATCAGCTCGAGCAGGGCTTGGGGCGGCCGGGTCTTGAGGAAGACGTCCAGGAGGATCTGGCCGGCCGTCGGAGCGAGCCCGTCGTTCCGATGTTCGTGGACGAGAATTCGCACCTGCTCGTAGCTCGGCCTCGGAAAGTCCAGATGGCTTGCCAGCGCGGCAACGCGCCTGTGAACTTCCGCGATCGGGATCGATTCGTCATCCAGCCGCTCGATGGCCGCACGCAGTGTCGGGCCGATTCGTGGGGCTGCTGCCGTCATCTCGAAAGCCTGGCAGCGCGACCGTCACGAATGTGACACGAGACCGTGCCCGTACTGAGCCAAGTAACAGTCTGTTGCTTGGCTCGCCGTGCGAGCTACGCGTCGTGCTTGCGAAACACGACGCACGCGTTGTGGCCGCCGAAGCCGAACGAGTTCGAGAGGCCGACGGTGATCTCCGACTCGCGGGACTCGTTCGGGATGTAGTCGAGGTCGCACTCGGGATCCTCGACCTCGAAGTTGATCGTCGGCGGCAGCACGCCGCGCTGGGTCGCGAGGATCGTGAAGATCGCCTCGATCGCACCCGCCGCGCCGAGACAATGGCCGGTTGCGCCCTTCGTCGAGGAGACCGGGATCTTGTAGGCGTTCTCCTCTCCGACGGCGAGCTTGATCACGCGCGTCTCGCTCGCGTCGCCGAGCGGCGTCGAGGTTCCGTGCGCGTTGATGTAGCCGATCTCCGACGGGTCGATCCCGGCGTCGTCGAATGCCATCTGCATCGCCCGGGCGGGATTCGTGCCGGACGGATCCGGCTCGGTGATGTGGTTCGCGTCCGAGGAGACGCCGTAGCCGATCAGCTCGGCGTAGATCTTCGCCCCGCGCGCTTTCGCGTGCTCGAGCTCCTCCAGCACGACGACGCCGCCGGCCTCGCCCATGACGAAGCCGTCGCGACCGGCGTCGAACGGCCTCGACGCGCCCTTCGGGTCGTCGTTCCGGCGCGACAACGCGCGCATCGCGCCGAAGCCGGCGATCCCGACCCGCGTGATCCCCGCCTCGGTGCCACCGCAGAACATCGCGTCGGCGCGACCGAGGCGGATCGCGTCGGCGCCCTCGCCGATCGCCATGTTCGACGCGGCGCAGGCGGTGCACTGCGAGGAGAGCGGGCCTTGCGTGCCGAGCTCCATCGAAACCCAGCCTGCGCCCATGTTCGGGATGATCGCGGGGATCGAGAAAGGGTTGACGCGATCCGGGCCGCGGTCCATCAGAGTCTGGTAGCAGTCCTGGAAGGCACCGAGCCCGCCGATTCCGGTGGCGATCGAGGCGCCGATCCGTGGCGACTCCTTGGCGATCTCGATCCCGGAGTCGGTCTCAGCCTGTCGCGCCGCGGCGAGCACCATCTGGGCGAAGCGATCCATCCGTCGCGCCTGCTTGTGCTCGATCCACTGCGTCGGCTGGAAGTCCTTCAGCTCGCAGGCGAAGTGGACGGGGAACTCGCTCGCGTCGAACTGCTGGATCACGTCCGCGCCGGATTCCCCCGCGATCAGGCTCGCCCACGAGGTCTCGACATCGTTTCCGAGCGGCGTGACCATGCCGAGCCCGGTCACGACCACGCGCCTTCTTCCGTTGGTCTCAGCCACCTACATCCCCAGTCCGCCGTCGACGAGCAGCACCTCGCCCGTGATGAACGAGGCCGCGTCGGAGCAGAGGAAGCGTACCGCTCCGGCCACGTCCTCCGGATCGCCGAGGCGGCCGAGCGGCGTGTTCTCGAGCATCGCGCCGGTGGCTTCCTCGGGCAGCACGTCGGTGAGCTGCGTCTTCACGTAGCCCGGCGCGACGACATTTGCGCGGATGCTGCGCGAGCCCAGCTCCCGCGCCAGGGACTTGGTGAAGCCGATGATCCCGGCCTTCGAGGCGGCGTAGTTCGTCTGGCCCCAGTTGCCGTGCACGCCGACGATCGAGGAGATGTTGACGATCGCGCCGGCCCGCTTCTTCATCATCGGCCGCGTCACCGCACGGCAGGTGTAGAAGACCGACGCGAGGTTCGTGTCGATCACCGTCCGCCAGTCGTCGTCGGACATCCGCGCCAGCAGGCCGTCGCGCGTGAGCCCGGCGTTGTTGACGAGAATGTCGAGGTCGCCGGCTTCCTCGACGAGCCGCTTCGCCTCCTCGACGTTCGAGACGTCGGCCTGGATCGCGCGGCCGCCCAGCTCCGTCGCGAGCGCCTCCGCCTCGTCCTTTCCCGAGCGGTAGCCGATGACGACGGTCGCGCCGGCGGCCGCGAGCTCGGTCGCGATCGCCTTGCCGATTCCCTTCGAAGCGCCGGTGACGAGCGCCGTCTTGCCGTCCAGCCGCGCAAAGTCAGGCAAGTGCGTCCTCGAGCTCGCGCAGCGACTGCAGGTCGTTCACAGCGAAGGTCTTCACGCTGCGGTCGATCCTCTTCAGTAAACCGCTGAGCACGTTGCCGGGGCCGACCTCGACGAAGACCGTCACGCCTTTGCCGATCAGCTCGCCCGCGGCCTGCGTGAACTTGACCGGAGCGGTCAGCTGGCGGACGAGCAGCTCGCGGTAGTGGCCCGCGTCCTCGAGCTTCGCGGTCACGGTCGACATGAACGCGGTCCGTGGATCTGCGAAGTGGATCTTCTCGACGGCGGGCCGGAGCTTGTCGGCCGCCCGCTCGACGAGCGGCGAGTGGAACGCACCGGAGACGCGCAGGCGGACGGCACGGCGGGCGCCCTCGCGCTCCGCCTCGGTGCAGCACTCTCCGACCGCGTCGTCCTCGCCGGAGATCACGATCTGGCCGGGGCAGTTGTAGTTCGCCGGCCAGACGTTCGAGATCTTCCTGCACAGGCCCTCGACGACCTCGTCCGCGAGGCCGAGGATCGCCGCCATCGAGCCCGGCCGCTGCTCCGCAGCCTCGGCCATCGCGATCCCACGCTCCGTCACCAGCCCGATCGCCTGGGCCGGGGGCAGCGACTCGGCGGCGCCGAGGGCGGCGAACTCTCCGACCGAATGGCCGACGACGAAGTCCGGGTGGATCCCCCGGGCCCGGATCGCCTCGTTGATCGCGAGGCTTGTCGCCACGAGCGCCGGTTGCTGGAGCTTCGTGTCGAGCAGGTTCTCGATCGGATCGTGGAAGCAGATCTGCTTGAGGTCGAGGCCGGAGGCGGCGCTGCCGGTCTCGTAGACCGCCATCGCCTCAGGGACGGCCTCGGCGACGTCGCGTCCCATGCCGGCCTCGTACGAGCCCTGGCCCGGGAACATGAAGGCGATCTTGCTCACGCGGCAACTCCTCCTTGGTTCCATTCGATCAGTGCGGAGCCCCAGGTGAGGCCCGCTCCCATTCCGGTCATCAGCACCAATTCTCCCTCCCGCAGCCGCCCGTCGGCGGCGGCATCCGCGAGCGCGAGCGGAATCGAGCCCGATGACGTGTTCCCGTACCGGTCGACGTTGACGACGACCTTCTCCTCCGGGATGCCGAGCTTGCCGGCGGCGTGGTCGATGATCCGCTTGTTCGCCTGGTGCGGCACGTAGACGTCGACGTCGTCGACCGTCAGCCCGCACTCGTCGAGCACCTTCTGCGCCGAGCTGACCATCACGCGCGTCGCGAACTTGAAGACCTCGCGGCCGTTCATCTTCACGAGCTTGTCCGCGTCCTCGAAGTGGCGCGAGCCGCTCCCGGGCAGCCAGAGGTTCTCGCCACCCCCGCCGTCCGCGCCGAGCTCGAAGCCGAGAAAGCCGCCAGCATCGACCGGTTCGACCACGACCGCTCCGGCTCCGTCGCCGAACAGCACGAGCGTCGAGCGGTCGGTCCAGTCGAGAATCTTCGAGAGCACGTCGCCGCCGACCACGAGCGCCCGCTTGGAGAGGCCCACGGAGACCATCGAGTACGCCTGGGCGACCGCGTACATGAAGCCCGTGCAGCCGGCGAGCAGGTCGTAGGCGGCAGCATCCGGCATCCCGAGCGAGTCGGCCAGGAGCGCGGAACTGGTGGGGAACATCATGTCCGGCGTCACCGTCGCAACGACGATCAGGTCGATCGACGCCGCGTCGACCTCCGCGTCGGCGAGCGCGGCGACCGCTGCGGGCGCGGCGATGTCGGTCAGCGCCTGCTCCTGCGTCGCAAAGCGGCGCTCGCGGATGCCGGTGCGCTCGACGATCCACTCGTCGGTGGTGTCGACGTACTGCTCGAGGTCCTTGTTCGTGAAAACGCGGTCCGGAACGTTGACCCCGAG
The DNA here is from genome assembly GCA_963789355.1 of uncultured Gaiellaceae bacterium. Lineage (GTDB taxonomy): Bacteria > Actinomycetota > Thermoleophilia > Gaiellales > Gaiellaceae > Gaiellasilicea. Next base: position 120,749 of record CAWBKK010000002.1, on the reverse strand, counting down.
GCCCGTGATCCCGACTCGGCGCCCGTTCGCGGTGCCGATCACGACGATCGGTCCACGGCGAAGGTGAGGGTGCCCCGGACGGCGAGCTCGCCGTTGACGGTCGCACGAGCCTTCCCCTTGCCGATCGGCCCGCGCACGGTCTCGAGATCGCACTCGAGCGTCAACTCGTCGCCGGGCCGGACGACCCTCTTGAACCGGACGTCGTCGATGCCGGCGAAGAGCGCGATCTTGCCGCGGTTCTCCTCCTCGCTCAGCACGGCCACGGCCCCCGCCTGCGCCAGAGCCTCGACCATCTTCACGCCCGGCATGATCGGGTTGCCGGGAAAGTGGCCGGCACAGTCCTCCTCGGTGACGAGCTTCCGCGCGACGACGCGCCTGTTCGGCTCCAGCTCGGTGACCTCGTCGAGGAGCAGGAAGGGGTCACGGTGGGGCAGAATCGCCTCGATCGCCGCCTTGTCGAGCGGCAGCTTCATGCGGACAGCCGCTCGCGCAGCCCGTTCCGGCCGCGATGGGCATGACACTTTGCGGTTCCCACGGGCATCCCCTCGGCGCCGGCGATCTCCTCGAAGCTGAAGTCGAACGCGTGCTTGAGCACGACCACCTTCGCCTGGGCCGGCGAGATCTCGGCCAGCTGCGCCCCCAGCTCGGCCCGGAGCTCGGACGCTTCGGCCGCCCGTGCGGGGTCGCCGTCTCGAGCCTCACGGCGGTCCTCGTCGAGCGGCTCGCAGCGGCGCGCCAGCTGCCGCTGCGCGACGTCGCGGCAGGCGTTGACGACGAGCCGGTGCAGCCAGGTCGAGAAGGACGACTCGCCGCGGAACTGCGGCAGCTTCACACAGAGCTTCGCGAGCGCATCCTGGGACGCGTCGCGGGCGTCTTCGGGGTCGCGCAGCAGGTGATGCGCGAGCCGCTCGACTCGCGGTGCGTGTCGCTCGCAGAGCGCTGCCAGCGCGCGCCGGTCCCCGTCCTTCGCTCTCTTCACCAGAATCGGATCGCTCAGCCTCTCGTAGACCAGCGGCTCGTCATGCCGGAGGTCCTGACCGATTGGACGCGATCTACGCACGGGCGGTTGCACCCGTGGAGTCTACGGCTAGCGCTTCGAGGCGGGGACGCTCCTGTTGCCCGCGGGATCCCACGCGACGGCACGCACGAGCCCCAGGCGCGGCGCGTTGGGGATCCGGGTCGTGCCGGCAACCGTCGTCTCGTAGACGAGTCTTCGCGTGCCGAAGCGCAGCGTCAACTCGGCCGGCTCGCTGACCCAGATTTTCAGGGGGCTGCGCTGGACGATCCGCAGCTTCGGCCGGCGCGTGTCCGCGGCAAAGGGGAGCGCGACCGTCGACGTTGCGATCGGATCGGTCGCCTCGACGATCGCCTCGTACATGCCGTCGACGAGCCTGCCGACCCGCCGGGCGCCGTTCCAGTCGATCCTCTTCACTCCCTGCTCGAGCGTCCCCGAGAACGGCGTCGCCACCCACTTGCCGTTCTTCAGGACCCGGACGCGTACCTCTGCGGGAGCGGCGAGCGCGAAGCGGAAGGAGATCTGGTCTGCGCGGCCATCGGCATTCGGCGAGAACGCGAGGCGACTGGCGGTGACGCTGCCGAGCGTCCGCGTGACGGCGAGCTGGGTCGCGGCCGTGGCGACTCGGCCGCCGGTCGCATTGGCTGCGAGCTCGATCCTGAAGATCCCGTCCGGCAACGGGGCCGGATCGAAGCGCAGCACATGCTCGCCCGCCCGCTTCCAGACCTTCGGGAACGAGGACACCTCGCCGCCGAGGACGTCCACCACTCTGACGGCCACGTTGGCGGGGCTGTTCAGGGTGTACGTGATCGTGGTGCTGTCCGCGACCGAATCGTCGTTCGGCGAGACCGTCTCCGGGTCGGCCGAGAGGCCGGCGATCGCAAGCGAGATGTCGCCGCCGCCGATGACGCCCTCTGCAGCGGTAACGCTCTCGTCGGAGCGGATCGCGTACGTGTAGCTCCCCGGCGACATCGTCGTCGCGTCCCACGTCCAGTCGACGTTCGCACCGGTCCCCGGTGAGGAAGCGACGAGGCTTCCGGCGGCGTCGTTGACCTCGACCGTCCAGGGCAACGGCGACGTGAGCCTCGCCCGGAAGCGGACCAGGCCTGGAACCGTCCCCGAAACCGTTGGCGCATAGAGCTTCGGCAACCCGGTTCGCGCGACGTCGCCCGCGATCCCCGTCAGCAGGTTGTAGAGCGCCGTGCCGGGGCAGTCGGTGAACCCCGTGTCGCGGTGGCCGGAGACCGTCCGCAGGAAGACGGGCAAGCCCGCCGGGAAGCGCGCGTTGCCGCCGGAGATGAATGACTGCGTCGAGGCGGGATCGACGTGCGCGAGGTCGAGTCGCCAGGCGAGCAGCGCTGCAAGCGAGCCGCGCGCCTTTGCGGTGACCGTGAGCGAGCTGTACTCACCCAGCACCGCCACGCCGACCGAGCCGGTGTTGAATCCCTCCGCGTGCGCGCCGACGACGTTGCGGTCGATCCCGCCGTAGCGACCCTCGTAGACGGTGCCGAAGCGGTCGACGAGGAAGTTGTAGCCGATGTCGTTCCAGCCGTTGCCCTTGACGTGGTAGAGCTGGATCGCCCGGACGATCGCGGGGGACTCGACGGCCGTGTAGCCGTTCCCGCCTGCGGTGTGGTGGACGAGCGCAAGCCGAAGCGTGGCGGCGAAGGACGGCCCCGCGCGCCGAATCTTCTCGTCCGCGTTCCAGCCCTGGCGCGGCACGATTGGAGGCGCACCGGCCCTCTGCAGCGTCCGGGCGGGGACGCCCGCGGTCGGGCTGGCGACGAACCACGCCCGCAGGCGAGTCACGGTGCCGCGCCGGCGGTATTCGATTCGATCGGACCGTCCCACCCACCACGGATTCCCCAATCGCCAGCCGCCCGAGCGGGCGCGCTCCCGGCTCCCGACGTCGGGCCGGTCTTCGGCCTCGGGGGCAGCATCCAACCAGGCGCTCCAGCGGCCACCGACCGCTCGAGTCCGGAATTGAACCGAGCCACTCCCGCGCCAGTGGAGCCCGACGAGGTCGAAGCGGGCAGGAGCGCCCGAGGACGCCAGCGTGCGCTCGCCGGCGAGCGGCACGTCGCGCGAGACGATGGTCGCATCCTGCGCCGACGCCGGGGCGGGCAGCGCGAGGAGGAGTCCGATCAGGATGAGGAGGCGTCTGGGCACGGCAGGCTCTCCACCGCAGGGTGGCGGCTTCCCCTTTCGGCAACAAGGGGTTCGCCCCTCGTTTGACCGAATCCTTACAGCTACTGTCTGAGTGTGGCGGCCCTCCATCGGGGACTCCTGGTCGTCGCCGCAGCAGCAGCCGCGGCCGGACTGGCCGTTGCCGCGCCGGCCGCAGAGTCGGGCCCACGCGTCCTCGTCGCCGAGTTCGAGAACGACGTCAACCCGGTCACACAGGAGTTCCTGCTCGACGCGATCGGCCGCGCCGAGGAGGATGGCTACGCCGCCGTCGTGATCGAGATGGACACGCCGGGCGGCCTCTCCTCCTCGATGCGTGGGATCGTCAAGGGGATCCTCGCCGCGGACGTGCCAGTGGTCGTCTACGTCGCGCCGCCGGGTGCGAGCGCCGACTCGGCGGGCGCCGTGATCGGGATGGCGGCGGACGTGCTCGCGATGGCGCCGCAGACCAACATCGGCTCCTCGACGCCGGTGTCGATCGGCGGCGAGGACATCTCCCGAGACCTGCGGCGCAAGATCGTCAACGACGCGGCCGCCTACATCGGCGAGCTCGCGCGGGAGCATGGGCGCAACGTTCAGGTGGCGCGCGAGATGGTCACGAAGGCGACGAACCTCGGCGCGCGCGAGGCACTGCAGAAGAACGTGATCGACGTCATCGCCGCCGACTACGCGGATCTCTTCGGGCAGATCGACGGCGAACGCACCGAGCCGAAGGGCCTGACGATCTCGACACCCTCGGCCACCCGGATCGATCGCGTCGAGCTCTCGACGTGGAAGCGGCTGCTCGATCTCCTGATCGACCCGAACATCATCGCGCTGATGCTCTCGATCGGCCTGATCGGAATCGTCGTCGAGCTCTGGAACCCGGGCCTGGTCTTCCCGGGCACTGTCGGCGCGATCTCGCTGATCGTCGGCCTCTACGGGCTCCAGGTGCTGCCGATCTCCGCCGCCGGGCTGCTGCTGATGGTGCTCGCGGCCGCATTCTTCGTCGCCGAGGCGTTCATCGTCTCGCACGGCGCGCTCGCTCTCGCCGGCGCCGTCATGTTCACGATCGGGGCCCTGATGCTGTTCGACCCGGCGGGCGAGGACTACCAGGTCTCGGCGCCGGTGGCGATCGCGATCTCGGGCACGCTGGCGCTGCTGTTCGGCCTCGCGCTGACGAAGGCGGCCCAGGTCCGGCGAGTCCCGGTCGCCGTCGGCTCGCACCGCCTCGTCGGCGAGCCGGCGGCCGTCAGAGGCGAGAACCTCGTCTTCGTCGACGGTGAGCTGTGGCACGCCCGCACCGCCGACGGCTCCACACTCGTCCCCGGCGACCACGTGCTCGTCGAGAGCGTCGAGCCGGACACGCTCGAGCTCGTCGTAGGATCTCCCGTGCCCGCAACCACCTTCCAGGCCGAAAGGACGTAACACGCCGTGATCGCCCTGATCGCAATCGCCGCCATCGCATTCCTGCTCTTGATGTTCCTCTTCGCCGCCGTGAAGGTCGCGCGCGAGTACGAGCGCGGCGTCATCTTCCGCCTCGGCCGCCTCCTTCCCGAGCCGAAGGGGCCGGGTCTCTTCCTGCTGATCCCTGTCGTCGACCGGATGGTCAAGGTCGACCTGCGCACGATCACGCTGAACGTGCCGCCGCAGGAGGTGATCACGAAGGACAACGTCCCCGTGCGCGTGAACGCCGTCGCCTACTTCCGGATCGTGGAGCCGAAGAACGCGATCGTGCAGGTCGAGAACTTCATGGTCGCGACCTCGCAGATCGCGCAGACGACGCTGCGCTCGGTCCTCGGCCAGCACCAGCTCGACGAGTTGCTCTCGGAGCGCGACAAGATCAACGCGATCCTGCAGAACATCATCGACGAGGCGACGTCACCCTGGGGCGTCAAGGTCTCGATCGTCGAGGTGAAGGACGTCGAGATCCCCGCAGGCATGCAGCGCGCGATGGCCCGGCAGGCAGAGGCCGAGCGGGAGCGGCGCGCGAAGGTGATCGCGGCCGAGGGCGAGTTCCAGGCCTCGCAGAAGCTCGCCGACGCCGCCGACGTGATGGCGAAATCGCCGATGGCGCTGCAGCTGCGCTACCTGCAGACGCTGCTCGAGATCGGGGCCACGAACGCGACCACGATCGTCTTCCCGGCGCCGATCGACATGCTGACGGCCTTCATGAACAAGGCGTCAGGCGATGGCGGGAGCGGGACGAGCTAGCCGACGAGCTGGTTCGAGCCGCGGAAGCGGCGAGCCGCCTCGATCGCTGCGCCGAGGTTCAGGCCCTTGTCCTTGGCCTGCTTGATCAGCATCACCGTCTCGAGCGCGTCGACGTCGTAGATCCGCTGCTTCTTGCCCTTGGTCGGGATCTGCGCCTTGTTCGTCCAGTAGTCGAGCTGCATCTTCGAAATCCCGGCGATCTGGCAGACCTGGCCGAGATAGAGCTCGATCTTGTCCAGGTGCTCGGAAAGGTTGACCGGCTCGAGAATGTCCACCTGTGTGTTGTAAGCCATGCTGATCCCTTTATCGGAGGATACGTTGACCCCTCAAGAGAAATATATACACCCTTTTCACCGGTTTGGGAAGAGATCGAGGCAGAAATCGTGAGATTCGTCTGCTAGATCTCGTCGTCTTCGGCCGAGGCGGGGTATCCGTCCTCATCGAAGTCCGGCTCTGCGAGCGGCTCGATTCCGGCCTCCACGGCGGCGTCGGCGGCCTCGTTGACCACGGTGTCGGAGGCGTCGCTCTCCATCACGAGCGCCAGGCTCGAGACCTTATCCTCGTCGCCGCGCAGGCGCATCACGATCACACCCTGGGTCGAGCGGCCGAGCCGTTTGATCTCCTCGACCGGGATCCGGATCACCGTGCCGCCGGTCGAGATCAGCATCACCTGATACCCGTCCCGGACGACGCGGGCGCCGGCGAGCTTGCCGCGGGCGTCGGTCAGCTGGATCGTCTTGACGCCGAGCCCGCCGCGGCCCTTGACCGGATACTCGGAGACGCGCGTGCGCTTGCCGTAGCCGTTCTCGGTCACGACGACGAGGTCGGTGTCGTCCTGGGCGATCTCGAGCTCGATCACCTCGTCGTCCTTGCGAAGGCCCATTCCCTTGACGCCGGACGCGGCACGCCCCATCGAGCGCACGTCGCGCTCGTGGAAGCGGATCGCCTGCCCGAAGCGGGAGACCATCAGCACGTCGTCGTCGCCGTCGGAGAGCTTGACTCCGACGAGCTCGTCCTGCTCGCGCATCCTGATCGCGATGATCCCGTCGGCCTTCAGGGGCGTGTTGTACTCGAGGAACTCGGTCTTCTTGACGACGCCGGCCTTCGTCGCGAAGAGGAGGTACTTCGCCTCCTTGAAGTCGCGCGTCGCGATCACGGCCTTCACCTGCTCGTCCTGACGGAACGGCAGCAGGTTGACGATCGCGCGACCCTTCGACTGGCGCGACCCGAGCGGGAGCTCGTGCACCTTGAGCCGGTAGACCTTGCCGACCGTCGTGAAGAAGAGGACGTAGTCGTGCGTCGACGCGACGAAGAGGTGCTCGATGTAGTCCTCGTCCTTCAGGTCCATGCCCATCACCCCGATCCCGCCCCGGCGCTGCTCGCGGTAGGAGGTGACCGGCAGCCGCTTGATGTAGCCGGAGCGGGTGATCGCGATCACCATGTCCTCCTCGGCGATCATGTCCTCGAGCGAGAACTCGCCCTCGGCCGCGATGATCTCCGTGCGCCGGTCGTCTGTCTTGCCGTAGAGCGTCTTCAGCTCGAGCAGCTCCTCGCGGATCAGGCCGTCGATCCGGGCGGGGTCGCCCAGGATCGCCCGAAGCTCGGCGATCCGCTCCTGCAGGTCGGCGTACTCCTCCTCGACGCGCTTGCGCTCGAGCCCGGTGAGGGCGCGCAGGCGCAGGTCGAGGATCGCCGTCGCCTGGATCTCGGAGAGCGAGAACTGGGACATCAGCTCCTCGCGGGCGGCGTCGGTGTCGGCGGCACCGCGGATCACCCGGATCACCTCGTCGAGGTTGTCGAGCGCGATCAGGTAGCCGGAGAGGACGTGCGCGCGGTCTTCCGCCTTACGCAGCTCGTACTTCGACCGGCGGGTGACGATCTCGCGTTGGTAGTCGAGGTAGTGCGTGACGAGCTCGAGCAGCGAGAGCGTCTTCGGCACGTTGTCGACGAGCGCGACCGCGTTGTAGCCGAAGGTCGCCTGGAGCGAGGTGTGCTTGTAGAGCTTGTTCAGGACGACCTGCGGGATCGCCTCGCGCTTGAGCTCGATCTGGATCCGCATCCCGGTGCGGTCGGAGTGGTCGGCGAGATCGGAGACCTCGGTGATCACCTTCTCGCCGACGAGGTCGGCGATCTTCTTGATCACGCCCGAGTCGCCGCCCTTCTTCACTCCGTACGGCAGCTCGGTGACGATGATCGCGGTCTTGCCGCCGCGCAGCTCCTCGATGTGGGCCCGGGCGCGCATGACGATGCGGCCGCGGCCGGTTCTGTAGGCGTCCCGGATCCCCTGCCGGCCGACGACGATCGATCCGGTCGGGAAGTCGGGGCCCTTGACGTGCTGCATCAGGTCTTCGACGTTCGCGTCGGACTTGTCGATCAGCTGCACGATCGCGTCGACGATCTCGCCGAGCCGGTGCGGCGGCATGTTCGTCGCCATTCCGACCGCGATCCCGGCGGAGCCGTTGACGAGCAGGTTCGGGAACCGCGACGGCAGCACCGACGGCTGCTTCCGGGACTCGTCGTAGTTCGGCTCGAAGTCGACGGTGTCGGCGTCGATGTCGCGCAGCATCTCGGTGGCGATCCGGGACAGCCGCGCCTCGGTGTAGCGCATGGCGGCCGGCGGATCGTCGTCGATCGAGCCGAAGTTGCCCTGGCCGTCGACGAGCGGGTAGCGCAGCGAGAACGGCTGCGCCATCCGGGTCAGCGTGTCGTAGATCGAAGCATCGCCGTGCGGGTGGTACTTACCCATCACGTCGCCGACGGTTGCCGCCGACTTCTTGTAGGGCCTGTTCGGCTGCAGCCCGGCCTCGTGCATGCCGTAGAGGACGCGCCGGTGGACGGGCTTGAGGCCGTCGCGGACGTCGGGCAGCGCGCGCCCGACGATCACGCTCATCGCGTAGTCGAGATAGCTCGAGCGCATCTCCTGCTCGAGCTCGCGCGACTCGATCCGGCCGCCGCCGAGCGGTTCGTTCGTGAGGTCAGACATCAGACGTCCAGGAAGCGCACATCACGCGCGTTCTCTTCGATGAAGGCTCGCCGCGGCTCGACCTGGTCGCCCATCAGGGTCGAGAAGATCCGGTCGGCGGCCGAGGCGTCCTCGACGTCGACGCGGATCAAGAGCCGCTTCGCGGGATCCATCGTCGTCTCCCAGAGCTGCTCCTCGTTCATCTCGCCGAGGCCCTTGAACCGCGAGAGCTGCAGCCCTTCCTTGGCCAGATCGAGCGACTCCGCCCGCAGCTCGGCGAAGGTCTCGGCCTCGCGCCGCTTCTTGCCGGCGGCGAGCGCGAACGGCGGCGGGCCGACGATCTCGAGCAGCTTGGCGTACGCCTTGCGCAGGTTCGCGTAGATCGGCGAGGCGAAGAGCTCTGCCGGAACGGTGATGTGCGTCGCGGAGCTCGTCTCCGTCTCGACGACCTTGACCTCGATCGAACCTTCGGCGCTGCCGAGGATGCTGAGCGCATAGCCGTTGTCGACCGACGCCACGATCGCCTCGTCGAGATCGGCCAGCGAGGCCGCCTCGCCCTCGACGATCCGGTGCGTGATCACGAAGTCGGCGGCTGCGGCGCCGTAGTCGACCCGCAGGCGCGCGAGCCAGCCCTCGAACTCGGCCAGCGCCCGGACGAAGCGGCCCCAGCGCGCCTCGGTCAGCTTCACCGCCTCGCCGGACCGCGAGGTGATCTCGAGATCGCCGACCCGCTCGCGGACGAGCAGCTCCTCGAGCTGGGCGTCCTTCTCGAAGTAGTACTCCTGGTTGCCGAGCTTGACCTTGTAGAGCGGCGGCACGGCGATGTAGATATGGCCGCGCTCGATCAGCTCGGGCATCTGGCGGTAGAGGAACGTCAGGATCAGCGTCCGGATGTGGGAGCCGTCGACGTCGGCGTCGGTCATCACGATGATCCGGTGGTAGCGGAGCTTCGCGATGTCGAACTCCTCGCCGAGGCTCGTCCCGATCGCGGTGATCATCGCCTGGATCTCGTTGTTGGAGAGCACCTTGTTGATCCGGTTCTTCTCCGAGTTGATGATCTTCCCGCGCAGAGGCAGGATCGCCTGGTAGGTGCGGTCGCGGCCCATCTTCGCCGAGCCGCCCGCGGAGTCGCCCTCGACGATGAAGAGCTCGGCCGACTCGGGGTCCTTGATCGAGCAGTCGGCGAGCTTCCCCGGCAGCGACATGCTCTCGAGCGCGCTCTTGCGCCGCGTCAGCTCGCGGGCCTTGCGGGCGGCCTGGCGGGCGCGCGCGGCGGAGATCGTCTTGTTGATGATCTGGCGCGCGTCCTGCGGGTTCTCCTCGAGGAACTCGGCGAGCTTCTGGTTCACGACCTGCTTGACGAGGCTCTCGATCGGCGGGTTGCCGAGCTTCGTCTTCGTCTGGCCCTCGAACTGCGGGTTGCGGAGCTTGACGGAGATCACCGCGGCCAGGCCTTCGCGGACGTCCTCGCCCTCGAGGTTGTCCTCCTTCTCCTTCAGCAACCCCTTCTCGCGCGCATACCGGTTGATCGTGCCGGTGAGCGCGGCGCGAAAGCCGGAGAGGTGCGTGCCGCCTTCGTGGGTGTTGATGTTGTTCGCGAACGAGAAGACCGACTCGACGTAGGAGGTGTTCCACTGCATCGCCACCTCGACCGCGCCGTCGTCGTTCTCCCCCTCGAAGAAGGTGATGTGCTTGTGGACGGGGTCCTTGGCGTCGTTGACGTAGGCGACGAAGTCCCGGATCCCGCCCTCCGCGTAGAACTCGTGCCGCTCCTCGCCCTCGCGCTCGTCGGTCAGGACGATTCGGAGGCCGCGCGTCAGGAAGGCCGTCTCGCGCAGGCGCTGGACGAGGGTCGAGATCGAGAAGTCGACCTCCTCGAAGATCTCGGCGTCGGGCAGGAAGTGGATCGTCGTGCCGGTGTCGCTCTCGTCCACCTTGCCGACGATGTCGACGTCACCCAGGGGCGCGCCGCGCTCGAACTCCTGCCTGTACACGTTTCCGTCCCGGCGAACCTCGGCCACGAGCCGCTCCGAGAGGGCATTGACGACGGAGACGCCGACACCGTGGAGGCCGCCCGAGACCTTGTAGCCGTCCCCGCCGAACTTGCCGCCGGCGTGCAGCTTCGTCAAAACGACGGTCAGCGCGGAGAGACCCTGCTCCTCGATCAGGTCGACGGGAATGCCGCGGCCGCGGTCGGCGACGGTCACGGAGTTGTCGGGGTGCAGCGTGACCTCGACGTAATCGTTGCGGCCCGCGAGCGCCTCGTCGACGGCGTTGTCGACGACCTCGTAGACGAGGTGGTGGAGGCCCCGCGGACCCGTAGAGCCGATGTACATACCCGGCCGCAGCCGGACGGGCTCGAGGCCCTCCAGAACAGTGATGTCTTTTGCGGTGTATGCGGTTTCAGCCATTAAAAAAGCCCTGCAAATAGCCTCTTTGCGGGCGAGAGCAAGTCTATCAGAAACCCCGGTCGGCGGGACGGTCTTCCCGGGCGTTCGCGAGGCTGGCGGCGGCCGCTCTCGCGACCAGCCGGCGCAGCTCCTCGTCCTCGATTCCGGCGGCGATCTCGGCCGCTTCGGCGGAGTGCCGCGCGAGACTCTCGCGGCTGGCGCTCGTGCTCGTCTTCGCACCCTCACCCTGCCCTTCCGGGATCGGGCCCGGCGCGAACTTGAGCGCCCGCGGGGTCGCATCGCCCAGCTCCGCACGAAGCTGCGCGAGGATCGTCTCGGCGAGGCGGCCGAGCTCGAACGCCCAGGTCGCCGACGAGGTGCTCACCTGCAGCGTCCCGTCTCGAGCGGTCCTCGCGGGCCAGGCGTTCCGGGCCACCGTCTCTCCGACCGCGCGCGGCCAGACCCGCACGATCGCGGCCGTGTCGCCCTCGATCGGCCCGAACCGGCCGAGCTCACGCCGCACCTCGGCATCCAGGCGTTCGATCACCGCGCGGCCACCAGCCCGGGCGTGACCTCGAGCAGCTGCGCCGGCTCGAGCGGGAGCGCGTCCGCGCCGGTGGCGGTGACGACGGCCTGACCGACCCGGCCGATGCGCTCGGCCAGGATCCGCCGCCGCGACGCGTCGAGCTCGGAGAGCACGTCGTCCAGGAGGACGAGCGGGGGCGTGCCGCGCTGCTCGGCGATCACCTCGGCCTCTGCGAGCAACAGCGAGAGAACGGCCAGCCGCTGCTCGCCCTGCGAGCCGAAGCTGCGCAGGTCGCGCTCGCCAGAGCGGACGGTGATGTCGTCCAAGTGCGGCCCGAGGCCGGTGACGCCTCGTTCCAGGTCGCGTTCGAGCCGAGCCTCCAGCGCCGCCACCGTCGGCGACTCGCCCGTGTAGTCGAGCGCGGCAGCCGGAAGGCCCAGCTCTCCGGCCCGCTCCGCGAAGGCGGGCGAGAGCGCGGACAACGCCTCTCGGCGGAAGTCGACCAGCTGCGCTCCGAGAGCCGCGACCTGCTCGGTCCAGGGAGCGACTGCCGCACGTGTGGACACGCCGACCTGGACGCGCCGCAGAGCCGCGTTGCGCTGGCCGACGGCCGCCGCGTACTCGAGCGGCAGCGCAGCACGACTCGGCTGCAACCTCCCGAGCGTGCGGTCGAAGTAGGCGCGGCGGGCCGCGGGTCCTCCCTTGACGACCGCCAGGCGGTCGGGGGTGAAGACGAGCGTGGCGACCTCGGCGCGGAGTTGCTCGGCCGATCGCAGGGCGGCGCCGTTCAGCTTCGCGCGCTTTCCCGCCTGCTGCAGCGTCACCTCGAGCTCGAGCGGACGGCCGTCCCGATCGCCCACGAGCGCGACCCGGGCGCCGTCGGAACCGAGGCGGATGAGCTGCTGGTCGGCCCGTGTCCGAGGCGAGAAGCCCTGCGTACCGACGTGCAGGGACTCGAGCAGATTCGTCTTGCCCGCCCCGTTGGCGCCTGTCACGAGGACGAGGCCCGGCTCGAGCGCGAGCTCCAGGCGCTCGTAGCTACGGAAGTCGCGGAGCGTGACCCTACGAACGATCAGCCGGCCAGCCTGATCGGCATGATCAGGTAGGTGAAGTCGCCGGCCGCATCCTCGAGGATCGCGGGCCGGAGGGGGTTGATCAGCTTGACGCGGACATCGTCGCCGACGATCGAGTCGACACCGTCACGGAGGAACTCCGCGTTGAAGCCGATCACGAACTCCTCGCCGGTGTAGGCGGCCGGCATCGTCTCCTGCGTCTCGCCGACGTCCTGGGTCTGCGCCGAGACGGTCAGCTCACCTTCCGCCAGGCGCAGCCGGAGCGGCGAGTTGCGGAGCGCCAGGACGGAGGCGCGCCGGACGACGTCGGCGAGCTCCGATTTCGGCAGCGTCAGCTCCACCTCGAACGTCTCCGGGAGCAGCTGTCGGTAGTTCGGGAACTGGCCGTCGATCCGGCGCGTGGTCAGCCAGGCATCGGCCGCGTCACCCGCGCCGGTGCCGAAGACGACATGGTTCTCGTGGACGCCGAGCTCGACCGTGTCGCCGCCGGCCAGGCGCGACAGCTCGGTCAACGCGCGCGCCGGGATGATCGCCTCGAGCTCGGGCGCGGCCTCGCCGAGCTCGGTCTCCTTGACCGAGAGGCGATAGGAGTCGGTTGCGACCATGACCAGCTTCCCCGCCTCGAAGCGGACGAGGATCCCCGTCAGCACCGGGCGCGACTCGTCGCGCGAGGCGGACCGCGCCACGCGATCGACGGTTTCGAGCAACGCCTCGCGATCGATCGAGTGCAGCTGCGCGTCGACGGCTGGCAGGCGAGGGAAGTCCTCCGCGTTGAACACGTGCAGGCGCGAGCTGTAGGAGCCGGAGACGATCTGCACCGTGCCCTCCTCGGGGCGGTACTCGATCGTGACGTCGCTCTCGGGCAGCAGGCGCGCGAGCTCGACGAGCGGCTTGCCGGGAATGACAACCGCGCCGTCTCCCTCGACCTGGGCCTCGAGCGTCGTCCGCAGCGAGAGCTCCATGTCGGTCGCGGCAAGGGTCAGCGTGTCGCCGTCTGCACGGACGAGGATCCCCGAGAGCACCTGGACGGTGCCTCGAGTCGAGACAGCGCGGGAGACGACGCCGAGCTTCGCGACGAGCTCGTCGCGGGCGACGCTGATCTTCATGCCGGTTCCGGTCGTCATCTCCGGCATCGTCGCAGCTTCGGCCACATCGTCGCGGAGGCCGGCCCCTGCTATCTCTGTTTCCATAGTTCTTTAAATCCTTTCGTAGAAGTCATAGGGAGTGTGGACAACGGGGAAGACGGCACGAACCGGCTCTACGAGCCACGTTGCTCGGTGGAGGAAACCGGTGGAGAAAAGGTAGGTGTTAACAGGCTGATTCGCGTTTCGGCAGGTTTCCACAGAAATCAGCCGGCCTGCTTGATCCGTGCGGTCAGTTCCTGCACAAGGTTGTACACAGTGCGGTCCTCGCGAATCATCCCCTCGATCTTCGCGTTCGCGTGCATCACCGTCGTGTGATCGCGACCGCCGAACTCCTTGCCGATCTTCGGCAGCGACGAGTCAGTGAGCGCGCGCGAGAGGTACATCGCGACCTGGCGCGGGTAGGCGATCGCCTGCGAGCGTTTGGCGCTGCAGAGCTCGTTCACCGTCATCCCGAAGCGCTCCGACACCGTCTCCTGGATCCGGCGGATCGAGATCTCGACCGACTGTCCCTGTGGGAAGACGTCCTTGAGCACGTCCTCGGCGAGCTCGACCGTCATCGGCCGGCCCGTCAGCGAGGAGAAGGCGACGACTCGCGTCAGCGCGCCCTCGAGCTCGCGGATGTTGGTCGTCACGCGCTCGGCGACGTAGGTGAGGACGTCCGGGTCGGGAACGTGGATTCGGTCCGTCTTCTCCTTCTTGCGCAGGATCGCGATCCGCGTCTCCAGGTCCGGCGGCTGGATGTCCGTGATCAACCCCCACTCGAAGCGCGAGCGCAGGCGCTCCTCCAGGGTCGCGATCTCCTTCGGCGGCCGGTCGGACGAGATCACGATCTGGCGACCCGCCTCGTAGAGCGAGTTGAACGTGTGGAAGAACTCCTCCTGGATCCGCTCCTTGCCCTCGAAGAACTGCACGTCGTCGACGAGGAGGACGTCGTAGGTGCGGTACCGCTGCTTGAAGCCCTCGATCCGCTTGTCGCGAAGCGAGTTGATGAAGTCGTTCATGAACGTCTCGCTCGTGACGTAGCGCGCAGTCAGGCCGTTGCCGTGCTCGCCGACGTACTGGCCGACCGCCTGGAGCAGGTGCGTCTTGCCCAGGCCGGTGCCGCCGTAGATGAAGAGCGGGTTGTACGCCTGCGCCGGCGCTTCTGCGACGGCGAGCGCCGCGGCGTGCGCGAACCGGTTCGAGGAGCCGATCACGAAGAGGTCGAACGTGTACTTCAGGCTCATCGAGCCGCTCGCAGCCGGCTCGAGCGGCCGCGGGCGAACCGGCTGTTCGAGCGGATGTCCGTCCGAGCTCTGCTCGGCGGAGTCCTCGTCGCGGACGCTCAGGTGGACGCGACGCTCGTGGCCGGTCGCATCCTTGACCGCGGCACGGATCAGGCCGAGGAAGTGCCCCTCGATCCACTCCCGGGCGAAGTCATTCGGCACGGACAGGGTGAAGGCGTCATCGCTGAGCGCGATCCCCTCCGTGCTCCCGAACCAATTCTCGAACGTCGCCTCGTTGAGCGCCCCTTTGAGCCGACTCGACACCTCATCCCACAGGTTCCCTGCAGTCAGCTCAATTTGATGCTCCACGCCGCGGCCGGCTCCTTCACTCGGGGGTCAGGAAGCGGCGAGCATAGCAGCGTCTCCGGCAGCCCTCAACCGCCCCTGACGGGAGTAAAAGGAGGGTATTTGCAGGGAGTTAGCAACATCCACATCCTTGTCCACAGGTGTGGAAAGACCGGGGGTTGGGTGGGTCGGCAGTGCTCGTTTGCGGGTCTTTTCCCGGCTCGCTCCCGGCTGTGGATAACCGTTTTCGAACCGCGTGTCTATACTTCCTCTCCCCGCTTCGGCGGCTTCTCTCTTTCTCGACCGGAGTCACTCTCTTGAAGCGCACCTATCAGCCCAACGTTCGCCGCCGCAAGCGCAAGCACGGTTTCCGCTCGCGGATGGCGACGCGTGCCGGCCAGGCGATTCTCAAGCGGCGCCGCGCCAAGGGCCGCAAGCGGCTCTCCGCCTGACCCCGCCCGTCTATTCTCGAACCGTGCAGCGCCGCCACCGCCTGTCCCGCTCCCGGGACTTCGATGCCGTCTATCGCAGCGGCCGCTCCGCGTCGACGAGGTTTCTCGTCCTCTACTGGTTCCCGCGGGATGAGAGCGCGGACTCGACCGAGCCTCGGCTGGGGCTCGCGGTCCCGAAGTCGGTCGGCAACGCGGTCGTGCGAAACCGCGTCAAGCGCCAACTGCGCGAGACCTGGACGGAGCTCGCGGAGCGCGCGCTTCCCGGCCACGACTACGTGCTCGTCGCCCGCCCCGGGCTGGCGGAGCCGGCGGATACCCGCGGCCACGAGTGGCTCGCCGAGCGCGTGACCGAGGTGCTCGAGAAGGCGGCCGCATGAAGTACCTGGGGATCGGACTCGTTCAGGCGTGGCGCTACACGTTCGGCCTGCTGACGCCGGCGAACACGTGCAAGTTCCATCCGAGCTGCTCGCAGTACGCGCTCGATGCCCTGCGTGCGCACGGGCTGCTCAAGGGCTCGGCGAAGGCCGGCTGGCGGCTTCTCCGCTGCAATCCCTGGAGTCACGGCGGGGTCGATCCAGCGTGATCGTTGCCAGCATCCTCACCCCGCTCGAGGACCTGCTGACGTGGATTCTCACGCATCTGCACGACTCGGTCGGGCTGACCTGGGCGTGGTCGATCGTCGCGCTCGTCGTGATCGTCCGGATGGTGCTCGTACCGCTGACCGTCCGCCAGATCCACTCGATGCAGAACCTGCAGGCGCACGCACCCGAGATGAAGGCGATCCAGCAGCGCTACAAGCAGGACAAGCAGCGGATGAACCAGGAGATGATGGCGTTCTACAAGGAGAACCAGATCAACCCGGCCTCCTCGTGCCTGCCGATCGTGGCCCAGTTTCCGGTCTTCATCGGCCTCTTCTTCGTCCTGCGCGACTTCGACTCCGAGATCCTGACGCAGGCGCAGTACGCCGGGTCGAGCGTCGAGTGGCTGAACCTGATCGACATCACCGAGGACACGAAGGTCGGCTGGGGGCCGCTCCTGATCGTCCTCTACGCGATCAGCCAGCTGACGTCGTCGTACCTGATGTCGGCGAACATGCAGCCGGCCCAGCGGGCGCTGCTGCTGATCCTCCCGATCGCCTTCATCCCCTTCGTGCTCAACTTTCCTTCCGGCCTGATGCTCTACTGGCTGACGACGAACCTGTGGACAACCGGCCAGGGTCTGATCACTCGGCGGCTGACGCCAAAGCCACAACCGCCGCCGAAGAAGAGCTCCCGCACGCCGCCCAAGGCCCAGGTCGAGGCAGCCGCAGCCGAGAAGGCGGTCGTGGAGAAGAAGCCGACTCCGACTCCGCCGCGCGTCCGCAAGGTCAAGCGCAAGAAGGGCAGCTCCCGCCGGTGAGCGAGATCGCTGTCGAGATGGTCGGCGAGACCGTCGGCGAGGCGAAGTGGGCGGCGCTTCGCGAACTCGAGCGGATGAGCCCCGGTCTCGACAAGGAGGCCGTGCGCTTTCAGGTCGTCAGCGAGGGCGAGCGCGGTCTCCTCGGCGTCGGCTACGAGCCGGCGCGGGTGATCGCGTCCGTCGAGGCCGCGTCGGCGCCGGCTCGTGCGCCGCACGCGCCCGCTCCTCGGGAGGGCGAGAGCCCGGACGCCGCGCGTCTCCGCGAGGTCGTGGAGCGGATCGCGTACGAGATCGGCGTGCGCTGTACCGTCGAGATCGAGGAGACCGAGGACGAGATCCGGGTGCTCTGCGAGGGCGACGAGCTCGGGATGCTGATCGGCCGACACGGCCAGACGATCGACGCGATCCAGTACCTCGCGAATGCGATCGTCTTCCGCGGCCGCTACGAAGAGCGCAAGCCTTTGGTCGTCGACGCGGCCGGCTATCGCGACCGCCGCCAGGCCACCCTGGACGCGCTCGCGCTGCGGATGGCCGAGCAGGCGGCGGCGACCCGCCAGCGCGTCGAGCTCGAGCCGATGACCGCCGTCGAGCGCAAGATCGTCCACGAGAAGCTGAAGGACGATCCCGAGGTCGAGACGGCCAGCGAGGGAAGCGAGCCGAACCGCTTCGTCGTGATCTTCCCGCGCAATCTCGCTGTCTGACCTCCTGGATCGCTGGCTTGCCGGCGTGGTGGCGACGCCCGGTCTGACCGCGCTCGAGGATCCGGCCGAGGCCCGGCGCGTGCTCCTGGACGACGCGCTCGCCGGGCTCGAGCTCGTGCGGGGCTGGGAAGGGCCGATCGTGGACGTCGGCAGCGGTGGCGGCACGCCCGGGATCCCACTGGCGGCCTCGCTGCCGGAGCGCCAGGTGACGCTGCTCGAAGCAGAGCGGCGCAAGACCGAGTTCCTCGAGCGCTGGACGGCCGAGCTCCCGAACCTGCGCGTCGTCTGGGGCCGCGCCGAGAGCCAAGCAACAGACTGTTACAAGGTCGCGGTCGCGAAGGCGCTCGCTCCGCCGCAGGTCGCCGCCGAGTGGTGCTTGCCGCTGGTCGAGGAAGGCGGCGCCGTGATCCTCTGGGTCGGGCCCTCGGCGGACCGGGTCGCCGTTGCGACCGTAGCGGGGAGGCTCGCCGGGGAGGTGGTGGCGTCGCCGCCCGGATTCATCGTCCTGCGCAAGACCGGCCCGACGCCGCCGGGATTCCCACGCCGGCCCGGCGTGGCGAGGAAGCGCCCCCTCGCCTGACCTCCAAGTCTGTTACGTGGCCGGCCGGGCGTTGTGGAGCCGGATCCCGCTGAACTCGAGCGTCGAGGCCGCAATCCTGTGCCAGAGCGGCCAGATTTCCGGTACGAAGCGAAGCGCGATCTGCGCCTCGACGTGTCGGTCCAGCAGGTCGCCGAGCTCGACGAGCTCGACCGGCTCCACTGCTTCCCGGCTGACCCAGAAGCCGTTGCCGTCGTGCACGAAGGGTTCCTGGGGGAGCCGGTAGGCGACGACGCGCGCCAGTCGCATGCGCCCGAGCCATCCGAGCTCGACGGCGTGCACCTGCGCTGCACCCTCCAGGAGCGACGTGTCGTCGGGTGTGGTCTTCCCGCACGCCCAGAAGCAGGCGCGGGGGCAGTCCCGGGGAAACCAGTAGAGCGGCAGGTGGCGCGTGTCCAGTGCCCAGACCAACGGCTCGGCGCGGTCCGAGGTCGCGGCGACGTGCGGCTCGAAGCGGCGGATCGCATCGTCCTCACTCACGTGCCAGAGCGCGTGCGGGCCCTCGTTCGCGTAGGGGGGAGCCGGGTCGCGCACGGGTCGAGGATAGTCCGAGCCCCTCTCTAGACTCGAGACGTGCCCGGCACCATCTACGCGATTGCGAACCAGAAGGGCGGCGTCGGCAAGACGACGACTGCGGTCAATCTCGCGGCGTGCCTGGCCGAGGCGGGGGAGCGGGCGTTGCTCGTCGACCTCGATCCGCAGGCGAACGCGACCTCCGGGCTCGGCGAAAAGGCGAACGGGACCTCGAGCTACGACTTGCTCGACGGCGCGCCCGTCGCGGAGATCGCGAAGCCGACGCGGTTCGGAAACCTCGAGCTCGTCCCGGCCAAGCCGGCGCTCGCCGGCGCAGCGGTCGAGCTCTCCGATCATCCGGACGGGGAGCGCTATCTCCAGGGGTCGCTGGCAGGCGCCCGCGACCGGTACGCCTTCGTCTTCCTGGACTGTCCGCCGTCCTTCGGGCCCCTGACGGTGAATGCGCTCGCGGCCGCGGACCGGGTGATCGTGCCGGTACAGGCCGAGTACTACGCGCTGGAGGGTCTCTCTCAGCTGCTCGGCTCGATCGAGCTCGTCAAGGCCCGGCTGAATCCGCGCCTCGGCCTGGCCGGGATCCTGCTCACGATGGTCGACGGCCGCACGCGGCTCGCCGCCGAGGTCGAGGCCGAGGTTCGGCGCCACTTCGGCGAGCTGGTCTTCACAACGACCGTGCCGCGCTCGGTCCGCCTCGCCGAGGCGCCGAGTCACGGTCTCCCTGCGATCGCGTACGACCCCCGCTCCTCCGGTGCGGAGGCGTACTGGAAGGTGGCGATGGAGCTTGTCGAGCGCTCCTAGAAGAGGACTGGGCCGCGGTCTGGAGGTCCTGATCGGCGGCGCCGCCGCGTCCGGCGCGCAACTGGCGCACCTGCCGGTGGACGCGATCCACGCCAACCCGCGGCAGCCGCGCCGCCGCTTCGAGCCTGAGGCGACGACCGGGCTCGCGAGCTCGATCAAGCAAGAGGGGCTGCTGCAGCCGGTCGTCGTGCGGCCGCGCCAGGCCGGCGGCTTCGAGCTGATCGCCGGCGAGCGCCGCTGGCGCGCAGCCCGTGAGGCCGGGATCGAGTTGCTGCCGGCGCTGGTCCGCGAGGCCGACGACCGCGACTCACTCCTGCTCGCCCTCGTCGAGAACGTCGCCCGCGAGCAGCTTTCGCCCGTGGAGGAGGCGCGTGCGTACGCAGCGCTCGTCGACGAGTTCGAGCTCTCGCTGGGGGAGGTCGCCGGCCGCGTGGGCCGTTCGAAGTCGTCCGTCTCGAACAGGCTCCGCTTGCTGGAGCTTCCCGAAGAGGTGCTCTGGATGGTCGCGCGCGGCGAGCTGACCGAAGGCCACGCCCGCGCCGTCCTCTCGCTCCCGGATCACGATGCTCGCAAGCGGCTCGCGAAGAAGATCGCCCGCGACGGTATGTCGGTCCGGGCGGCGGAGAAAGCGGCCCAGGACGGGGGCGCCGCCCGTCGGCCACGTACTGCTCCGGCCGTCGATCCCGCCCTCGCCGAACGCGCCCGGGGCGCGGCCGAGCGGTTGACCGGCCTGCCCACGCGCGTCAGCGCTGGCAAGCTCGAGATCCACTTCGGCGAGGAGCTCAGGCTCGAGGAGCTGGTCGAGGTCCTCGAGAGCCTCTAGCACGGCCACGCTGGTGACACGGCCACGCTGGTGACGAGCTGGTGGGACGCCGGAGGCGGCCCCTTCAGGGTCTTAGCGCGACCGGGATCTGCTTGGCAGATCCCGGTCTTGCGCAAGCAAGGATGGGCGATCCTGGATTCGAACCAGGGACCTCCGCCTTATCAGAGCGGCGCTCTAACCAACTGAGCTAATCGCCCGCGGAGGCGATTGTAGCCAGCGACTCAGTGAACGAGTTGCGTGCGGCGGACGTAGTCCTCGACCGCCAGGAGGAAGTTCGCGTCGCCTGCGATCTCGGCGATCGTGCCCTTCGTGCTGTCGTCCAGATCGTCGTCGCGATCGAGCGTGGCGATGAACGGCCCGAGGGTGCCGGCCTGGGACATTGCCGCCATCCGCAGGCAGAGACGCTTGGTCTGCTCGTCCTGCGTCACCGCTTCGAGGGATTCGATGTCGTGGAGCCAGAGATCGACCATGCTGAGTGAACGGCGGCCGCCGGGATCGGGATACGCGGGTGGTTCTGCAGGCGCGGGCTACACTGAGTGAGAGGCCCTGTCGATGCGAGAAATGGTCATCTACGGCGTCAGCTTCGACATGGTCGGCAAGCAGCCGATCGTCCTGCTGAAGACGACCGACGGCAACCGCTTCCTCCCGATCTGGATCGGCCATCCCGAGGCGGCGGCGATTCTCGTCAAGCTCCAGAACGCGCCGCCCGCCCGGCCGATGACCCACGATCTGCTCAATGACGTCGTCGGCCACCTCGACGCCGAGGTGATCTCGATCGCGGTCACCGAGATGCGCGAGAACACGTACTACGCGCGGATCACCCTGCAGCAGAACGGCTCCGAGATCGAGGTCGACTCGCGCCCGTCCGACGCGATCGCCCTCGCCGTCCGCGCGGGGGCGAAGATCTACGTCGCGGACGACGTGATCGAGGAGTCCGGGGTCGAGTTCGAGGGCGACGCCTCCGACGAGGAGATCGCGGCCGGAGCTGGGATGCCGCCGCTCGCCGATCTCGATCCGGACGAGTTCCGGGCGTTCCTCGACACCGTCTCACCGGACGAGTTCGCGTCGGACCCCGACGAGAGCTAAGCCTCGTCGTCGCGATTGACCTCGCGCTTCGTCAGGTCGAGGAGCTCCGTGTAGAGCTCGCGCAGGCCCTCGGCGCTGAGTCGGCCATCGTTCGCTCGTGTCAGGTGCTCGAGCAGCCAGGCCTCGCGGGCCGGATCGTGGAAGTCGATCCCCCGCTCCTCCTTCACCCGCTTCAGCCGTGCCACGAGCTCGAGCCGCGCGTTCACGGCCTGGACGATCGCGACGTCGTTCTCGGTCAGCTGCTCGCGCAGCTGACGGATGACCGGATCGTCTCCCGGCGCCCCGGCCATGTCAGACGTGCACGACCACGGTCGTGCCGAAGGCGTGCGAGCCGAAGAGCGACGGCGCGATCCACATCGGGATCCGGACGCAGCCGTGGGAGGCGGGATAGGCCGGAACGGACGGGTAGCCGTGGATCGCGAAGCCGCCCTTGAAGTACATCGGGTACCAGAGCACCCAGTCCCAGCCGGTGACCTTGCGGTAGACCCGCCAGCTGCCGAGCGGCGTGTTGCCGGTCGCGCCGGTGGAGACGTGGACGACCTTGGTCACCTTGCCCCCGGCCACGACGAAGAGGACCTGACGGGTCTTGTCGACTTCGATGTAGTCGCCGCCGCGCTGGGCGCGAGGAACGCCTGCTCGAGCGAGCCGCCGCCAGAGCGTGCTCTCGACCCGCCCCGTCCGCGGCAGCCCGTTCACCTTCTGGAAGGCAAGCACTGCCTCGTAGGTGTCGTGGCCGTAGAGGCTGTCGACGCCTCGGATCGCGTAGGCGAGCTCGGCGAGCCGGCGCTCGAGCGCGAGCACGCTCGGCCCCCGCGCGCCCAGCGCGAGCGAGGGTTGGACGACCTGCGTGGTGAGCGTCCGGCGCACGCGCGCGTACCCGGACCGCGGCGTGGTCGTCAACTCGATCCGGATCGCGCCCGGGCCGGCGGTGGAGATGCGGCCCGCCCGGCTGCGGATGAGCCGTCCGTTGCGGAAGACACGGACGCCGATCGTGCCGGCGCGGGTTGGAACCAGCCGCGGGGCAAGGGTGAGCACGCCGCCGACGGGTGCGACCGCCGGGACCGCGGCCGTCAGGCGGGGGCGAAGGGAGATCGTCCGCGGCGCCGAGCGCACCGCGCCGAACCGGGCGTGGTAAGGCCCCGGCGAGCGCAGGAGGATGCGAGCCCGAAAGCGCCCGGACGCGCCGACGCGAACCGACGTGACGTGGGTGTTGCCGCGGTAGAGCTGGACACGGGCGCCGCGCGCCGCCGGCCTGAGAACGCCGGTCAGCGTGCCTGTGCCGCCGTAGTCGGCGGCCCGAGGGGCGCTCAGCGCGATGGTTCTCGTCCCGGCGACGACCTGAGCCTGTGCCTGCGCGGTCTCTCCGGCCGCGTTGGCCGCCGTCACCGTCGCCGTGAAGCGTCCGGCCGCGTAGACGTGCGCGACGACGGGACCGGAGGCCGTGGTCCCGTCACCGAGATCCCAGCTGTAGGTCGCCGCCTCGCCGCTCGCGCTCAGCGTCACCCGCAGCGGTGCGACGCCCGCCGCCGGCGTGGCCGTGGCAGTGACGACCGGTGGCGCAGCGGTCGCTGGCGCCGCGAGGGCGAGACCGGCAAGCAGGACGATCGCGCCGCGCACAGGTCGACAATACCGCGACGGTCAGATGAGCAAGGGCGCGATCATCCCGATCGCGTTGAACGTGCAGTGGACGGCGAACGCCGGGTAGATGCTGTCGGTGCGGAGCCTCACGATCGCGATCACGATCCCGAACCAGACGAACGCCGCCAGCGAGAGGACGAGCCCGTGCCCGAGCCCGAAGAGCACGGCCGTGACCCCGACGGCCGCGGCCATCCCCACGCGCGGCAGCAGGAGCGAGAGCCCGACGCCGCGGTAGAGCAGTTCCTCTGTGATCGGTGCCGCGAAGACGATCGCGAGGAAGCTGAGCGCGTACGCCCCGGCCCGGGTTCCGTCCCAGCCTTCCGGAGTCAGGTTCTGCTCGTCCCCCGCGCCGGAAAGGGACAGTGCCAACGCCGCGCCGATGTAGATGACGACGAGGGCGCCGAGTGCGAGCCCGAGCGCCCGCGGCCAGGACGGCGGACGCCGTAGGGCCAGTACCTCCCGCCGCGGCAGGCCGATCGTCAGCGCCAGCACGAGCGAGAAGAGCACCGCGTAGCCGGCGAGGCTGCCGACCGCGAAGTCGTACTGGTAGATGATGTCGTCGTCGGGCCTCGTGCCCTCGCTGCGGCCGTAGAGGTTGAGGGCGGCGAATGCCCCGACGAAGAAGATCCAGAGAGCGAGCCTCATCGCAGCATTGGAGCAGAGGCGCGCGGCCGCGCATTGAGGAACCCGCAGCCGGCCGTCGAACTCGGCCGGCATGGATCTGTGGCAGCGCTTGCTCGTGATCGGGATCGTGCTCGGTGTGACGCTCGCCCTCGCGCGCCTGATCGACCGTCGGATCCTGCGCGGCGACCGCTCGCCCGAGGCGCTGACGCGCTATCGCGTCCTCCGCCGCACGATCACGGTCGGGATCGTCATCGTCGGACTGCTCTCGGCCCTCTTGGTGATCCCGCAGGTGCGGGTCGTCGCGGGCGGCCTGCTCGCCTCGTCCGCGATCCTCGGCCTGATCATCGGCTTCGCCTCCCAGCGGACGCTCGGCAACTTCGTCGCGGGTCTGATGATCGCGATGACCCAGCCGCTCCGGCTCGGCGACTGGGTCGAGGTCGGCGGAGTCGAAGGCGCCGTCGAGGAGATCGGGCTGATGTACACGTTCATCCGCACCGAGGACAACGCCCGGCTCGTGATCCCGAACGAGAAGTTGGCCTCGGATACCATCACCAACTCCACGATTCGCAGCCCAGCGAAGTACGCCGAGGTCACCGTGCAGGTTCCCGCTTCAGCCGACCTTCGTCAGCTCGTCGAGGATCTCCGTGCGGAGGTTCCCGGGGAGCGGGACGAGGTCTTCGTCTCTTCGATCGAAGGGTCTCCGACCCTGACGATGCGGGCCTGGACCGAGAACGCGGACGCGGCCGAGCAGCTCGAGCACGATCTCCGCCTCCGCGTGCACGGCCGTCTCCGCGAGCGCGGGATCTACGCATGACGCCCTCCCGCGGTCGCGGGCTCGACGACGAGATCTACGCCCGCCGCCGGCGCAAGCGCAAGCGCGTCGCGCGGAAGAACACTCGTCGCCGGGCGTTCATCCTCGCCCTCGTCGCCGTGCTCGGCCTCCTCTTCGTCGTCGCCGGCGCCGCCGTCACGGGAGTCGCGACCTTCGGCTCCTCGTGCGACCTGAACTCGCTCCAGCAGGTCGAGATCGGCTCGAACACGTTCATCTACGCCGCCGACAACTCGCGGCTCGGGGTGATTCCCGCGGAGAAGAACCGCCAGCCCGTCGCCTTCAAGCGGATCAGCTCCTGGATGCCGAGAGCGACAGTCGCGATCGAGGACCGACGCTTCTACCAGCACGACGGCGTCGACGTCGAAGGCATCGCCCGGGCGCTCTGGAAGAACGTCAGCGCCGGCCAGGTCGTCGAGGGCGGCTCGACGATCACGCAGCAGCTCGTCCGCAACCTCTACATCGGCCGCGAGCGCACCGTCGAGCGGAAGCTGAAGGAGGCCTGCCTCGCGCTGAAGCTCGACAAGGCGCGCACGAAGGAGTGGATCCTCGCCGCGTACATGAATCAGGTCTACTACGGCAACCTCGCCTACGGGATCGAGGCAGCCGCGCAGACGTATTACTCCAAGCACGCAAGCGAGCTGAACCTCCCGGAGGCCGCCTTGATCGCCGGGCTCCCGCAGGCGCCGAGCGACTACAACCCGTTCGTCAAGAAGGACGTGGCCACCTTCCGGCGCAACCAGGTGCTCCGCGCGCTCCTCGATGCGCGCGAGATCACGCGGCCGCAGCACGACTGGGCGGTCAGCCGCGGCCTCGGGCTCAAGGCCGGCAAGCTCTACAAGGAGATTCGCGAGCCGGACTTCTTCGGCTTCGTGCGCGACCAGTTGATCGCGCAGTACGGAGCCGGGACCGTCCGCTCCGGCGGCCTCAAGGTCTACACGACGATCGACCCGCGGTTCCAGCGGGCCGCCCAGAAGGCGATCAAGGAGACGCTCTACGAGTCGGATGACCCGGCGGCGGGGGTGATCTCGATCAACCCCAAGAACGGCGCCATCCGGGCGATGACGGCCGTGATCCCGGGGAACAAGAAGAACCAGTTCAACCTGCTCTCGCAGGCGCGGCGGCAGTCGGGCTCGACCTTCAAGACCTTCGTGCTGGCAGCCGCGGTCGAGAAGGGAATCAACCCCGCGACGACGTCGTATCGCTCCGCGCCCTTCTACTACCGGCCCGATCCGAACGGAAACTGCGAGGACGGCACCTGGTGGTGCCCGGAGACGTACGACCACAGCTACACCGGCTGGACGACGATCGAAAGGGCCACCCTCCGTTCGGACAACACCGTCTACGCGCAGCTGACGCTCGACGTCACGCCCGAGGCGGTCGCGCAGATGGCGAAGAAGCTCGGCGTCCGCTCTCCCCTCGACGTCGACGGCGACTTCGTCCCGTCAATCGGCCTCGGCGCGATGGACGTCTCGCCGCTCGACATGGCGTCGGCCTACGCGACGCTCGCGGCCGGCGGGATCTACTCCGAGCCGATGGCGATCCGCAAGGTGATCCTCCCGACCGGCGAGGACAAGTCCGCGGGCTGGGGGAAGCCGAAGCGCAAGCGCGTGGTCTCGGACGGCGTTGCCTACACCGTCACGCGGATCCTCGAGCAGAACGTCGACTACGGCACCGGCACCGGCGCGAACTACGGCGCGCCCGCCGCGGGCAAGACCGGCACCACCGAGGAGCACTCGGATGCCTGGTTCTGCGGCTACACGCCGCGGCTCGGCACGACCGTCTGGGTCGGGTACCCGCGCGGCAAGGTGCCGATGACGAGCGTGCACGGGATCAGCGTCGCCGGCGGCACGTTCCCCGCTCAGATCTGGCGCCTGTTCATGAGCTCCGCGATCGGTCAGCTCGAGCCGGTCGAGTTCCCGGAGCCCCAGGACTACCCCGAGTGGGAGGACTTCGAGCGCGGCCAGTACGGACGGTCGTTCGGCTACTACGACGACGGCAACGACTATGTCGCCCCCGCTGCGCCAGCGCCCGAGACCACCGAGCCGACCTCGACCCAGCCCGCGGCGTCGGTGCCCGACGCGCCGCCGGCCTCCCGGCCCGCCCCGAAGCCGAAGCCTGCGCCGCCGGCGCCTCCGACCGCGGCCCCGCCGGTGCCGCCGCCGACGGTCGCGCCCCCGCCCGAGCCCGAGCAGCCGGCGCCCACCGAGCCAGCTCTGCCCTGAGCCGGGCGGCGCTGCTCGCGGCTGGTGCGGTCGCGCTGCTCGTTGCGGCCTGTGTCGCCTGCGCCTGGATCGAAGGAGCGCCGCTCGTCCCGGCGGACGGGGGACTCGCGGACGGCGGCTCGCTCGGGCGACTCTTCCTCGCGCTCCTCGCCGTTGCGTTCGCCTCATATCTCGCGGGACTGCTCCTGCTCCGCCGCGGCCCGCATGCGCTCCGGGCGGTGTTGATCGCCGCCGCGGTGATCCAACTGCTGCCGCTCGCCGGGCCGCTGCTCGTCTCGACGGACGCGTGGACGTACTGGGAGTACGGACGGATCGCCGCCGTCAACGAGGGCGACCCCTACGTCGACACGCCGGGCGAGTATCCGGACGACCCCGCCTTCGACAAGGCGGGCGCCGACTGGCGCGACACGACGTCGGTCTACGGCCCTGCGTTCACGTTGCTCTCGGAAGCGGTCGCGCTCGTCTCCGGCTCGTCGGCGGCGGCGGCGGCGTGGATCTTCAAGGTGCTCGCGGCGCTCGGCGTGCTCGCCTGCTCGCTGCTCGCCGCCCGGCTTGCGCGCGAGAAGGCGTACGCCGCGGCCCTCGTCGGCTGGAACCCACTCTTCGCGATCCACTTCGCCGGCGGCGGCCACAACGATTCCGTCCTGATCGGGCTGACGCTCGGCGCCCTCGCGCTCGCGGCCACCGGTCGCAAGCAGCTCGCCGGGGCGGCGTGGGCTCTCACCGTCCTGATCAAGTGGGTGCCGCTCGTCTTCTTCGCCCTGCGGGCGGTGGCGGCGCGCGCCGAGCGCCGGCGCGTCGGTCACGTGGGCTTCGCGGTCACCGCGGCCGCGATCGTCGGGCTCGCGACATGGCGATACGGGCTCGACTGGCTGCGCTCGTTCGGGCCGCTCGCGCGCAACGCCGCCGAGCAGTCGAGCTACGCGCTCCCCCACCGGCTCGAGCAGCTCGGTGTCCCGCACGGGCTGACGCTTGCGCTCGCCGGCGTCGCGCTCGTGGGTGGGCTCCTCTGGCTCGCGCGCGAGGCTGCCGGCGGCCACGTTCGGCTCGGGCTCGCGGGCTGCCTTCTCCTCGCGACCACACCCTGGCTGACGCCGTGGTACGCGATCTGGGCCGTACCGTTCGCCGCAGCAGAGGACGATCGCCGGGCGCAGCTGATCTCGCTCGGCTTCTGCGCGTACCTGCTCCCGCAGGCGATCCCTCTCTAACGCCGGAAGACGAGGATGCCGTCCTCGGCGAAGACGAGCCGCCAGTCCGGGTCGCGCCGCAGCGCCGCAAGCGCGGGCCGTGCGCGTTCGGGCCGCAGGCTGTCGAGAAAGGTCAGCCTCGTCGTGTCGACCGCCACCCACCTCGCCTCGCGCAGAACGGGGAAGCTGAAGATCCGCCTCCGGGCGGAGAGGTGAGCGCCGAGCGCGTTCGTGGCGCTGACGGCCGCTCCGTCCGGGACGATTGCGAGCCCGCGCCGCGCTGCCGCGTCGTGAGGGCCGGCGGAGATGTCGATTCGTCCGGCCGGCCCGAGCACGAGCAGGCCGGCGAGGGCGGCCGGGGCGACGACGTACGCGGTGCGGACGCCGAGCCGGGTGACTGCGTACACCGTCGCGGCGAGCAGCGCGGGGATCACCGTCGCCGCATAGTGAGTCTTCACCGACGTCTGCGTCGTCGTGCTCGAGAGCAGGTTCAGGCCGAGCTCGGGCAGCGCCGGCAGCAACGCCAGCGGCGCGGCCAGGGGGAGCAGGGCAAGCGGAAGCAGCAGCGCCGCCAGATAGGAGAGATCGCGTCCGTCGAGCGAGGGCGAGTCGTAGCGGCTCTCGAACGCCGACGTTCCTCCCGGCGCGAAGTGCGGCACGATCACGAGCGCCGCGAGGAGAGCCACGGACCCGGCTGCGACAGCGACGACGGCTCCCGTCCGCGGCGCGCGGTACCGGACGGCGTACCAGACTCCCATTGCGGCGACCGCGAGCCCGACGTGCTCCTTCGTCGCCAGCGCGGCAGCTGCGCAGAGCGCGAACGGCAACAAGCGGCGCTCGTCGAGAAACCACCAGGCGAAGAGCAGCAGCGGGCACGCGAGCGCGACCGGGTGGAAGTCGCTCGCGGTCAGCCACTGCACGGGCGGGAAGAGGAGGTACGCGAGCGCCAGCGCTGCCGCCGGACGATCCGCGTCGAGGTGCGTCCGTGCAAGCCAGAACACCGGCAGCGCGCCGGCCGCGACCGCTCCGGCCTGGACGACGAGGAGCGCCTCGGGGCTTGGCCAGAGCCACCAGGCCGGCGCGAGGAGCACCAGGATCGGGTCGAAGTGCGAGCCCAGCCGCGAGATCTGCTCCCCGTGCACGTCGGTGACCGAGAGCACGTCGCCGTTGGCGGTCGACCAGACGGCCTGCGTCATGTTTCCGAGATCGAAGCGCCCGCTGCCGAAGGCACGATGCCGCAGCACCGAGAGCACGCCGAAGCAGGCGGCGAAAGCGGCGGTGGCGAGCCAGACGAGCCTGGCCGGCGTCATCGCGCGAGGAGCTCTTCGACGAGACCGCGCCAGCGCCGGCCGAGCACGGCCTCGCTCGCGTGCTCCTGGTAGGCGGCGAGACCGCCCGCGCCGAGCCTGCGGGCGAGTGTGGCGTCGCTCGCCAGCCGCCGCAACGCTGCCGCGAGCGCCTCCGGGTCGCCGGCCGGAACGAGCAACGCGCTCTCGTCGTCGACCAGCAGCTCCCTGGCCGCCGGCGTGTCGGCGGTGATCAGGGGCGTCCCGCACGCCAGCGCCTGGAAGGCCTTGTTCGGGATCACGCGTCCCGCCTTCGCGGACGTCCCGAAGACCCCGAGCGCGCAGCCCGCTCGCTGGATCTCCTCGGGCAGCCGCTCGTACTCGACCCAGTCGATCCACTCGACGTTGGCGGGTCGCTCGGCCAGGAGCGCGTCGAGCTGGCCGTTGCCGACGACCCGGAACGGCAGCTCCGGCGCCAGCCTGGCGGCGGCGAGGATCGTCTCGACGCCGTGGAGCGGGATCAGCTTGCCGACGAAGAGCACGTGGAAGCCCGCGGCCGGTTGCCAGCCCGGCCGGAAGAGCCGCTCTTCCGCGCCGACGAAGCAGACGGCGAGCCGGTCTGCGGCGAGGCTGCCGAGCTCGGCCAGATGCGCCGCGTTCTGCGCCGTGTCGGCGACGACGAGATCGGCGCGTCCCAGCGCCATCCGGTCGATCTGGCGGAGCACCCCTGCCGCCGGCGACCCTGCGGCGAAGCGGCCGCGATCCTCGACGAGCGTCTCGTACAGCGAGACCAGGGGATTGAAGATGACGGGGCGGCCGCGCGCGATTCGCCGCGCGGCAGGTAGGTCGAAGTGTCCGGGGTAGCCGACGATGACGGCGTCGAAGCGCTCGCCGCGGCCGCTGAAGAGCAGGCGCGTCTCCGCCAGGCCGATTCGCGCCGCCGCACCCAGTCCGAGCGACCACTTGTGGCGCCGCCGCTCCCACACGCTCGCGTGGCGCTCGACGACCTCGACGCCGGCGCCGCGCAGGCACGCGATCACCTGCGCGTTTCGCGGGTAGTCCCGCTCGTAGGTCCCGAAATAGAGGACGCGCAGGCTCAGCGCAGGATCTCGTCCACGTGCTGCTCGAGGTCGCGACCACCGGTGCGTTCCTCGTGATGGCTCGCGACGAGCTCGCTGACGAGGCCGAGCGAGACGAGCTGGACGCCGACGACGACGAGCAGGACGCCGAGCGTGAGCAGCGGCCGGTGTCCGATCGCCTCGCCGGCCAGCTTCACTACCGTCAGGTAGGCGAGCAGCAGCGTCCCGACTGCTCCCAGGAGCAAGCCGAGCCCGCCGAAGAGATGGAGCGGGCGATGCCGGTACCGGCCCATGAACGTGACCGTGAGCAGATCGAGGAAGCCGCGGAGATACCGCTCCATCCCGTAGCGGGAGCGCCCGTGCTCACGCTCCCGGTGGTGAACCGGCAGCTCGGCGACGCGGAAGCCGCGGTAGTGGGCGAGCACCGGGATGAACCGGTGCAACTCGCCGTAGATCCGGAGACCCTTGACGACCTCGGCGCGGTACGCCTTCAGGCCGCAGTTGAGGTCGTGCAGGCGGAGGCCGGAGAGCCGGCCGGTGACGCGATTGAAGATGCGAGACGGGATCCGACGCGTCAGCGGGTCGCGCCGCTTCGCCTTCCAGCCCGAGACGAGGTCGAAGCCCTCGTCGAGCTTCGCGAGCAGGCGCGGGATCTCGGCGGGATCGTCCTGGAGGTCGCCGTCGATCGTGACGACGACGTCGCCCTGCGCCTCCTCGAAGCCCGCCTGCAGCGCCGCGGCCTTGCCGAAGTTCCGCCGCAGCCGGACGACGGAGACCTCGTCGTGCCGCGCGTGGAGTCGGGTGAGCGCCGCGAACGTCCCGTCGGTCGAGCCGTCGTCGACGAAGACGACCTCCCAGGGCCGCCCGAGCGGCTCGAGCGCAGAAGAGAGCTCGTCGTGGAGGAGCGCGACGCTCCGCTCCTCGTCGTGCACCGGGACGACCACAGAGATCACGCCCGTTAGCGTATGTCCCCGATGAGCGGCTTGCTGTCGATCGAGGAGGCGCTCCGGCGGGTGCTGGCGCGTGCGACGCCGCTCGAGCCGGTGTCGGTGCCGACGGCCGAGGCGGCGGGCCGTTTCCTCGCGGCGGACGTGCGCGCCGGGGTCGATCTGCCGCCGTTCGCGAGCTCGGCGATGGACGGGTACGCGCTGCGAGCCGTGGACACGCCGGGACGTCTCCCGGTCGTCTTCCGGATCGCGGCCGGCGTGCCTGCAGCGCGAGCACTGGCGGCCGGTGAGGCGATGGAGATCTCGACCGGCGGGGCCGTCCCTGATGGCGCGGACTCGGTCGTCCCGATCGAAATCGTTGTCGAAGCAGACAACAATCTGGCGGTCGCTGCGCCTGTCGTCGAGGGGGCCAACGTCAGACCTCCCGGCGGCGACGTTCAGGCCGGTGACCTCCTGCTCTCCGCCGGCGCGCAGATCGGCGCCGCCCAGATCGGGGCCCTCGCGGCTGCCGGGGTCGACGAGGTCCTGGTCGCCGAGCGGCCGCGGGTGGTCGTCCTCAGCACCGGCACGGAGCTGCGCGCCCCCGGCGAGTCGCTCGGGCCCGGCCAGATCTACGAGTCGAACGCGCCCATGCTCGCGGCGGCGTTCGAGTCGGCCGGGGCGGTGGTCGAGCGGATCGGGCCGGTCGCCGACGACGAGTCCGAGCACCGGCACGCGCTCGAGCGTGGGCTCGAGGCGGATGTGCTCGTCAGCTCCGGCGGTGTCTCGGTCGGCCCGCACGACCTCGTCCGGCGGATCCTGGGCGAGCTCGGCGTCGAGGAGGACTTCTGGGGCGTCGCCGTGCGGCCCGGAAAGCCGCTGGCCTTCGGTACCCGGGGACGGACGCTCGTCTTCGGCCTGCCCGGGAATCCGGTCTCGGCACTCGTGGGGATCGAGCTCTTCGTGAGGCCCGCGCTGCTCGCACTCCAGGGCGCCGGCGACCCGGGCCCGAGCTACGAGACCGCTCGGCTTGCAACACCGGTGCGGCGTCAGCGCAGCCGCGACGAGCTCGCTCGCGCCCGGACGTCACGCGATGCAGCAGGAACAGTGCTCGAGCCGGTGACCGGGCAGGAGTCGCACATGATCGCCCGCGCGGCAGCGGCCGACGCACTCGTCCTCGTTCCGGCGGGAGAAGGCGAGCTCGCCGCCGGCGAGCAGGTGCGCTACCTCCGGCTCAGCTAGCCGAGCGCCTCGAACGGCGTGGCGTGATCACTGCCGCGGGGCGTGACCCGGACGGGCTTTGCGTAGGCGAGGTACCGGTGCGACGCGAAGAACCGCGGGTGGCAGGCCTGCAGGACGAGTTGCTCGAACCCCTTCGACTCCAGCACCGAGGTTTCCGAGGCAGCGACGATTCGGCTGCCCGTGACGGCGTACTCGATCGTCGCGTAGGGAAGCTCGATGAAGACGGGGTCGCCCTTGCGCAGGCGGTCGATCCGGGAGAAGGGCGCGCCGTAGGTGGTCCGGTGGCCCGCGATGTAGACGAGCTTCCCCTCACCCGGCATCGCCGAGCCGAGATAGCGCCCGGGACCGCGCTTGAGCGAGTTTGTGTCGGTGCCGTTGACGACCACCTCGCCGACTCCGAGGGCAGGGATGCGCAGGCGCGCGACCGCATCCCCGCGTCCGGATCCCTTGCGCCACGCCGCGGCAGCTCGCGGCAGCGACTCGCGCAGGCGCGCGGCGGACGTGTCGATGAGGATCGCCCCGCCCTCCTCGATCCGTCGATCGAAGTCTCGAGCCAACTCCCGTTGCTCGAGCTTGTTCACGGCTGCGGTGAACGGGTCCTGCCACTGCCAGATGGTCAAGGCCCAGGCGAGCGAGCCGATCCCGGCGACGATCAGCAATGTCCCGAGGATGCGCGCGGACCGTCTCATTTCAGCGTTCCAACGCGTCCCGCTCGTCGGCGGTTTCGCGGCCGCCCAGCAGCCGGAGCGGGCGACGGGGCCGGTTGCGGCGCCCAGCAGAGTAGGGCGCGTACCGGCCGACGGCCAGCGTCGTCAGCTGGGCCGCGACGGCCAGCCACGCGAAGCTGAGGGCAACGATGATCCACGGCACATAGCCGACCGAGACGAGCGAGAGCAGGTACCACGGCGTCTCGAGACCGAGGCCGAGCCGGGTCGAGAACGACAGCAGCAAAATCAGCGGCCCGGCGAAGCCGAGCACCAGCAGGCTCCCGCGTGCGAGCTGGCTGGACGCGTGGGCCTGTGGGAGCCAGAGCCAGGCGTAGAGTGAGGGCAGGAGGTAGACGAGCGAGAACGGGTTCGTGGCGACGACGAGCAGCGCGATCAGCCCCAGGGCGAGCAGCGCGACGGTGTGCCCCGCGAGCGTTTCCTCCGCCCGAACCGGCCTGCGCGGGATCAGCCGCTCGCGCGAGATGAGCCAGCCCGCGAGGAGCAACGTCCCGAGGATTCCGAGCACCGCCGGGGAGGGCTCGTAGAGGCTCGAGTCCGGCGGCAGAGGCCGCGTCTCGCCCCTCGGGAAGGCGCCGAGCAGCGCGGCGACGAAGACGAGCACGGCGGCGTAGCCCCAGAACACCAGCCGGCCGCGGAGGCTGCGGGCAGCAGGTGCGAGCGGGATTCGTCGCCGCCGGCAGTGCGCGAACAGATCGACCGCGCCGATCAAGAACGGCAAGAGGGCGGTGAGGAGCACGAGCTCGAGCGCCCAGCCCCGGACGATTCGAGTCCCGAAGTAGACGTAGCTCGTCGTCCCCTGCGCCAGCTCGAGGCCCGCGTCGAGCGAGCCGATCAGGTTCTGCGCGGCACGCCCGAGCTCGGCGAGTCGCTGGACGTCGAAGGCCGCGTTGTCGAACTCGGTCGTGCCGCGCCCGTCGTCGGCGCCGTCCGGGAGCGTCGTCAGCGCCAGCGCCGGAATCCCGCGGGCGACGAACGGCCCTTGCTCCCCGAGCGTGAACGGAAAGCCGAGATCGAGCAGCTGCCGGAGAGCCGACGCTCGCGCGGGCTCCTCGCCTGACTGCTCGAGCACGCGGAGCGCAGCCGTGCGGACGAGCGCAGCCGACGGGGATCGCGCGGTGTCGCCCGCGATCAGGAGGCGCGGCCGGCCGGCGCCGGCGATCGCATCGAGGCTGATCACCGCCAGCGCGTTCTCGCGATACCGCGAGAACTCCGCGAAGTGGGCGGCGCCGAGCGCGCCGAAAGCGCCGCCGTCCGTCGAGACGAACACGAGCGTGTGCGTCGGCTGCGTCTGCAGGGCCGTGCCGCCCACCGATGCGAACGAGCGCGCCAGCTCGAGCAGCGCAGCCGTGCCCGAGGCGTTGTCGTTGACGCCACGTCCGGCTCCGCTGTTGTCTCGGTGCGCGGTGATCACGATCGTTCGCTGCGAGGCGCCGCGCACGACCGTGACGACGTTTCGCAGCTCGACCTCGCCGCGGCCCGGGATCCGGGCCTTGAACCGCTCCACCTGGGGGTCGAAGTCGTAGAGCTCGAGCTGCTCGGAGACCCAGATGCTGGCGCCCAGCCCGCCCTGGGAGCCGGGTGAGCGGTCGGGATACTCGCGGGCGAGCTCGCGGGCGAGCTGCTCGGCGATCGCAACGTCGAAGGTCGGTGGCAGCGTCGGCGGCGGCAGCGGCTGCGGGCGAGCGACGCTGAAGGCCGCGAGCAGGAGCGGCAGGGCGACGAGCAGCCACGTTCCCCGGACGAGCCGTGCGTTCACCGGCCGTTCGACGGAACCGCGGCGGGGGCGCCCGCGCGTCGGGAGCGCTCGTCTGGGCGGCGCCATTGCACCGGCCAGTGTAGGTAACGCCGCGGCCGTCTCTATCTTTCCGTCATGGCCGAGACCGCGACGATCCTCCTCGTCGACGACGAGGACTCCGTCCAGAAGCTCCTCACCTACCCGCTGGAGCGGGACGGATTCAAGGTGGTGCACGCGCGCGACGGTGAGGAGGCACTCGTGCGCTTCGCGGAGGAGGACGTCGACCTTGTCGTCCTCGACCTGATGCTGCCGAAACTGGACGGGCTCGAGGTCTGCAAGCGCCTGCGAGCCGAGAGCACGGTCCCGATCATCATGCTCACCGCCCGCGACGACGAGCTCGACAAGGTGCTCGGGCTCGAGCTCGGCGCGGACGACTACATCACGAAGCCGTTCTCGATCCGCGAGTTTCGCAGCCGCGTGCGTGCACTCCTGCGGCGGGCGGCGGCGCCGCGACCCGGCGAGCACCGCGACGACGAGGTGATCGAGGTCGGCGAGCTGAGGATCGACGTGCCGCGCCGGACGGTCGAGGTGCGCGGCCAGGAAGCGCAGCTGACGTTCGTCGAGTTCGAGCTCCTCCGCGTCCTCGCGGCCGCGCCGGGACGCGTCTTCTCCCGCCGCCAGCTGCTCGAGCGCCTTCGCGGGGGCGCCGACTACCGCGAGCCGCGCACGATCGACGTTCACGTCCGCCATCTCCGGGAGAAGATCGAGCAGGATCCGCACGAGCCGAAGCTGATCCTGACCGTGCGGGGCGTCGGCTACCGCTTTCGGGAGCGCTGAGCGGCTGTGCGCCGGCTCCGGCTGCGCGGGATCCGGCTCCGCCTCGCGCTGGCGCTCCTGCTCGTCGTCGCGGGCTCGCTCGGCGTCGTCTACCTGATCGTCGTCCCCTCGCTCGAGACCGAGCTCGTCAACGCGAAGCTCGACCAGCTCGAGGAGGACGCGCGCACGGTCGCGCGCAGCTACGAGAACGAGATCGGGAGCGAGCAGGAGTTGGCGGAGCGAGCGGCCTCGCTCTTCCAGGCGCGCGTCGTCATCTACTCGATCCTCCAGAATCAGCCGTTCGTCTTCGGCGACTCGAACACTTCCCTCTCGCTCGATGTCGCGCGAGACCCCGTGGCGCTACGGGCGACGCGCACGCGCGTGGTCGAGCGAGGCACGGTCGAGCGGGGAGACCGCCGGTTCGCCGAGGTCGCGGTGCCGCTCGAGAACGAAGGCGTCGTCATCCTCCTCAGCGACTCGCTCGCCGATCCGATCGCGAGCCTGAACCTGGTCGAGCGGCGGCTGCTCTTCGCCGGCCTGATCGGCCTCCTCTTCGCGGTGCTCGCGGGCTACGCGGCCGCGTCGCTCCACGCGAAGCGGATCCGGCGGCTGGAGCGGGCGGCCGAGCGGATCGCGGGCGGCCGTTTCGACGAGCCGGTCGTCGATGCGGGCGACGACGAGCTCGGTGACCTCGCAAGCGCGTTCGAGCGCATGCGCGGGCGGCTCGGCCAGCTCGACCGCGCTCGGAGCGAGTTCATCGCCAATGCGTCGCACGAGCTGCGGACGCCACTCTTTTCGCTCGGCGGCTTTCTCGAGCTGATGGCCGACGAGGACGTCGACGAGGCGACGCGACAGGAGTTCCTCGAGACGATGCGCGAGCAGGTCGACCGGCTCGCCAAGCTCGCCACCGATCTGCTCGACCTCTCGCGCCTGGACGCGGGCCGGATGCACGTCGAGCGCGAGCCGGTCGACCTCGGCGAGGTCGCACGTGTCGTGGCGACGGAGTTCGCCGCCCTGGCAGAGCGTAAGCGGCACGCCGTCGAGGTCGTCGTCGAAGGACATCCGGTCGCTCGAGCCGACGAGCTGCGCGTCGTCCAGGCGGTCCGGGCGCTGCTCGACAACGCGCTCACGCACACGCCGGCAGGGACGCGGGTGACGCTCCGGGCCTGGGCCGACCGCGAGCACGCCCTCCTGGAAGTCGAGGACGACGGTCCCGGGATCGCTCCCGAGCACGTCGCCCACGTCTTCGACCGCTTCTACCGTGCCGACGGAACGCTCGCCTCCGGCAGCGGACTCGGGCTCGCGATCGCCCGGGAGCTCGTGCAGATGATGGGCGGCGAGGTCGTCCTCGACACGCGCTCCGGGCGCACGAGCGTCAGGGTCGTGCTCGGCGCAGCGCCGACGTCGGTGGCGGCCCGGCCGGCCACCTCCGTTTCCACGTGAAAACGGAGGTACCGCCGGTACAGTGAGCCGCATGCGTGCCGGCGCCCTTGCAGCAGTCTCGATCGTCGCAGCCTGCCTCGGGGCCGCGGCCGTGCTCGTAATCGGCTCCCTCGCCGGCTGGGTGGGCGCGGAGAGCGGCGTCCGCACCGTGGTCGTGTCGACGGTGCCGGCGGAGACCGGGGCCGCCACGCCGGCGGCGGCGCCGCTGCTGGGCAACGGCTTCAATCCGGCCCAGATCTACGCCAACCGTTCCCAGGGCGTCGTCACGATCTATTCCTTCTTCTCGAACGGGCAGCGCGCGCAGGGCTCGGGGTTCGTCGTCTCGAAGGAGGGACACATCCTGACGAACTCGCACGTCGTCACGAATTCGGGCACCGAGGGCGCCGCCGTCAAGGGTGCGGAACGGGTCTACGTCGTCTTTCACGACGGCGACCGGATCCCGGGCTCGATCATCGGCTGGGATCTCTTCAACGACACGGGCGTGGTCAAGGTCGACCCGAAGGATCACGCCGTTGCGCCGGTGCCGCTCGGCAACTCGCGCCGCGTCGTCGTCGGCGAGCCCGTGGCGGCGATCGGGAGCCCCTTCGGACAGGAGAGCTCGCTCGCCGTCGGCGTCGTCTCCGCCACGGAGCGCTCGATCGAGTCGCTCACCTCCGTCTACGACGTCTCCGACGCGATCCAGATCGATGCGCCGATCAACCACGGCAACTCCGGCGGCCCGCTGCTCGACGCACGCGGCCGCGTGATCGGGATCAACGCCCAGATCCGCTCCGACTCGGGGAACGCGGAGGGGGTGGGGTTCGCGATCCCGATCAACTCGGCGCGTCGCTCGATGGAGCAGCTGATCGCGACGGGCAAGGTCGCCTATGCCTACGTCGGTGTCACGACCCGGGACGTCACTCCCGCCCTCTCGCGCCGCTACGGACTCGGGGCCCAGCGCGGCGCGCTGATCCAGACGGTCAGCAAGGACGCTCCGGCGGCCCGGGCGGGACTGCGCGGCTCATCCGACGAGAAGGTCTTCAACGGGGTTCCGATCAGCCTCGGCGGCGATCTGATCGTCGCGTTCGCCGGCCGGAAGGTCGAGCGGGCGGCGGACATCGCCCGGATCGTCACCGACAGCCTGCTCCCCGGCCAGACGGTGGCCGTCACCGTGCTCCGGCGTGGCAA
This sequence comes from uncultured Gaiellaceae bacterium, assembly GCA_963789355.1. GTDB lineage: Bacteria > Actinomycetota > Thermoleophilia > Gaiellales > Gaiellaceae > Gaiellasilicea. The sequence goes on along the minus strand of CAWBKK010000002.1, from coordinate 82,399 downwards.
AGGCAAGCAGGAGACGGTGCGCCTGCGCCTGATCGAACGCCCGCTCGATCCGATCCGCTAGCCGGTTTAGGCCGGACTGATCGCGGGAAGAATCGTAGAAGTTGCGAGGGTTCGGAAGCTTTCGGTAGGAGGAGAGAGGTTACTGGGGCCGAATGAGCGAGTACGCGATCACGCCGGCGCGCGAACCCGACCTGGGTCGGACCGTCCGTCTGACGATCCCGGCGAAGCCGGAGTACATCACGCTCTCGAGGCTCGCCCTCGCGGGTCTTTCGCGGGTGCGCGCCTTCCCCGAGGAGACGCTCGCCGACCTGAAGCTCGCCCTCACGGAGGCATGCTCCAACTCCGTTCGCCACGCCTACGAGCACGGCGAGGGTCACGTCGACATCAGCTTCGAGCTGCGCGACGACCGCCTGATCGTCGAGGTGGCGGACGATGGCACCGGCTTCGAGCTCGATCAGGCGAAGCCGAACGGGAGCGACGAGGAGCTGACCGAAGGCGGCCTCGGGATCGCGATCATCCGCTCGATCGCGGACGAGGTCGAGATCGGCGGCGGCCCGAGTGGCAAGGGCTCGCGGCTTCGGTTCGTGAAACTGCTCTAGTCTGCGCGTCCGATGCGCGAACGGCGGACGTTGATCGTCGTTTCCAACCGCGGTCCGATCTCGTACGGTCGCGAGGACGGCGCGCGGGTTGCGAAGCGAGGCGCCGGCGGGCTCGTCACCGCGCTGGGGCCGCTCGTCTCCCACCACGACGTCACCTGGATCGCGAGCGCGATCTCCGACGAGGATCGCGCGGTCGCCTCAGCGGGGACGGTCGACGAGACTGCGCATGACGGCTCGCGCTTCCGGCTTCGGCTCGTCGCCCACGACGCGCGGGCCTACGACCGCTACTACAACGTCGTCGCCAACCCGGCCCTCTGGTTCGTCCAGCACGGGCTCTGGGACGCGAAGCACGAGCCGGCTGCCGACCTGCTCGGCCCCTGGCGCGAGGGGTACGAGCCGGTCAACCGCGCGTTCGCGGATGCGGTCCTGGAGGAGCTCGAGCGCAAGCCCGAAGCGGCGGTGCTCTTCCACGATTACCACCTCTACCTCGCCCCGACGCTCGTCCGCGAGCGGCGTCCGGACGCGGCGCTGTCCCACTTCACGCACATCCCGTGGGTCGTGCTCGACGAGTGGTCGGTGCTCCCGGAGCAAATCGTCCGCGCCATTCACGAGGGGCTGCTCGCCTGCGACGTCGCCGGCTTTCACACGCAGCGCTGGCGGCGGGCGTTTCTCGACAACTGCCGCCGGCTCGGGCTCGAGCCCGACGAGCAGCGTGTGACCGCGCATCCGATCTCGATCGTCCCGGACGAGTTCACCGCACTTGCACGGAGCGAGCCGGTGCTGGCGCGCGAGCGGGAGCTCGAGGCCGAGCGGCCCGAACGGTTGATCCTGCGGGTCGACCGGACCGATCCTTCGAAGAACGTTCCGCGAGGCCTCGAGGCGTTCAGAGTGCTGCTCGACCGCCGGCCCGACCTGCGGGGTCGCGTCGGGATGCTCGCGCTGCTCGACGCCTCCCGGCAGACGATCCCCGAGTACGTCGAGGAGCGGGCCAGGATCGAGGAGGCTGCGGCCGCCGTCGAGGCCGCTTTCCCGGGTGCACTGACGCTGCGGATCGCCGACGACTTCCCCGCCTCGATCGCGGCGTACAAGCAGTTCGACGTCCTGCTTGTGAACGCGGTCATGGACGGCCTCAATCTCGTCGCGAAGGAGGCTCCGGTCGTGAACGAGCGAGCGGGTGCTGTTGCCTTATCGGTAAACGCAGGCGCCTTCGAGGAGCTGGGCGACTGGGTGGTGCCGGTCGACCCGCTCGACGTCGGCGCGACTGCGGACGCGCTCGAGGACGCACTTGCGCTCGGAGAGGACGAGCGACGCGCTCGGCAGCAGGCGATCAGAGCGCACGTCGGCCGGCACGACCTGGAGGAGTGGATCGCGGCGCAGCTGGCCGACCTCGACCGGGCGAGTAGCATTCGGCGGCGATGACCGACCTCTCCCACGTGGACGATTCCGGTGCGGTCCGCATGGTCGACGTCGGTGGCAAGCCGCTCTCCCGGCGTCGCGCCGTCGCCCGCGCCTCGGTGCGGATGGCGCCGGAAACGGCTCGTCGGCTCGGCGACCTGCCGAAGGGCGACGCGCTGACGACGGCCCAGCTCGCGGGGATCATGGCGGCGAAGCGGACGAGCGACCTGATCCCGCTCTGTCACCCGCTGCCACTCTCGCTCGTGGAAGTGACGCTCAGGGTCGTCGGCGACGGGGTCGAGATCACGGCCGCAGCCGAGACGACCGCGCAGACCGGAGTGGAGATGGAGGCATTGACCGCAGCGTCGGTCGCCGCGCTCACCGTCTACGACATGGCGAAGGCGATCGACAAGGAGATGGTGATCGCCGAGGTCACGCTCGTCGAGAAGACGAAGGCGATCGTGTGAAGGCGGCGGTGCTGACCGTTTCGGACGGGGTCGTCGCCGGGACCCGGGAGGACACGAGCGGCGACGTCCTCGCGGACCTGCTCGCCGGCGACGGGTACGAGGTCGAGCGGCGCGTCGTGGCCGACGAGGCGGGCGAGATCTCGATCGCGATCACCGAGCTCGCCGCGCGCGCCGCAGTCGTGCTGACCACCGGTGGCACCGGGGTGGCACCGCGAGACGTCACGCCCGAGGCGACGCGGTCCGTGATCGATCGCGAGGCGCCCGGGATCGCGGAGGCGATTCGCGCCGACTCGCTCGCGAGGACCCCGCACGCCCTGCTCTCGCGCGGTGTCGCCGGGGTGCATGCCCGCACGCTCGTCGTCAACCTCCCTGGCTCGCCGGGTGGCTGCCGGGACGGCTACGCAGTTCTGCAGCCGGCGCTCGCGCACGCGCTCGGCCTGCTCGCCGAGTCCGAGACGGCGCACAAGCAGACATGACGACCGCCGCCGCCTCGCTGCCGCGCCGGTTCGCGTCGCTCGTCAAGCTCGAGCACACCGTCTTCGCATTGCCGTTCGCCTACGTCGGGATGCTGCTCGCGCTCGGGGAGACGCCGCCGGCCGCCGATTGGCTCTGGGTCACCGTTGCGATGGTCGGCGCCCGGACGCTCGCGATGGGCCTGAACCGCCTGATCGACGCCGAGGTCGACGCGCGCAACCCGCGCACGGCGAGCCGGGAGCTTCCGTCCGGGACGCTGTCCCGCAACCAGGTGCTCGGGCTGTGCGCGGGGGCGCTTGCGCTCTTCCTCGTCGCCGTCTTCCAGCTCGACCCGCTCGTACGCTGGCTCTGGCCGGTGCCGGTGCTCCTGTTCGTCGTCTACCCGTACCTGAAGCGCGTCACCTGGCTCTGCCACCTGTGGCTCGGCGCCTCGCTCGGGCTGGCGCCCGTCGGCGCGTGGGCCGCGGTGACCGGCGAGCTGCCGTGGCCGGCATGGGCGCTCGGCGGCGCCGTGGCGCTCTGGGTCGCGGGGTTCGACCTCTTCTACTCGCTCTTCGACCTCGAGCACGACCGCGAGCAGGGGCTGCGCTCCTGGGCGACCCGGTTCGGCGAGCGCGGCGTCTTCACCGGGGCGCGGCTGTTCCATCTCGGAACCGTGGCCCTGCTCGTGCTCGCCGGGCTCGGACTCGACCTCGGCGTCGTCTACTGGCTCGGCGTCGGCGCCGTGGCCGCGTTGCTGGCGTACGAGCATTCGCTCGTCCGTCCGGGCGACCTGCGCCGGCTCGACGCCGCGTTCTTCACGGTCAACGGCGTCATCAGCATCGTCTTTCTCGGGTTCGTCCTCGCCGACGTGCTCTTGTGATCCGCGCGCGGGCGCTCGAGAAGCGCTACGGACCGCGCCGGGCGCTGCGGCCACTCGACCTCCAGCTCGAACGGGGCGGCTTCCTCGTCGTCACCGGGCCGAACGGCTCCGGGAAGACGACGTTGCTCCGTCTCGTCGCGGGGCTGGCGGCGCCGACCGGCGGTGAGCTCGATGTCGATGCGGGCCGTGGCGCACTCGGCTTCCTCGGTCACGAGCCGCTGCTCTACCGCGACCTGACCGCGCTCGAGAACCTCGACCTCTACGGCCGGCTCTACCGCGTGCCCGAGCGGCGCGAGCGGATCGGGATGCTGCTCGAGCGCTACGGCCTCTGGGACGTTCGCGCGGAGCGCGTCGCCTCGTACTCGCGCGGGATGACGCAGCGGCTCGCGCTCTGCCGGGCGCTCCTGCACCAGCCGGAGCTGCTCGTCCTCGACGAGCCGTTCACCGCGCTCGACGCCGACGGCGCGGAGCTGCTCGACGGCCAGCTCGCCGAGCTCGCGGGCACGGCGACTGTGCTGCTGACGACGCACGAGCCGGCGCGCGTCGACCGTTTGGCGACCGCGAGGCTGGCGCTCGCGTGAACTACCTCGCCGACGTCGCGGCGCTGGCGCGGAAGGATCTCCGGCTCGAGCTGCGGGCGCGGGACACGTTGCCGGCGATGCTGCTCTTCGTGCTCTCGACGCTCGTCGTCTTCCACTTCGCGCTGCCGACGGGCGCCGACGAGGTGGCGGCGCAGGGCCTGCTCTGGGTCGCGCTCGTCTTCACGGCGCTGCTCGGGCTGGCGCGCGCGTGGGCGCCCGAGCGCGAGGGCGGAGCGCTGGAAGGGCTCGTGCTCGCGCCGTCCGACCGAAGCGCGATCTGGCTCGGCAAGTCCGCGGCGGTCTTCGTCTTCCTGGGTCTGATCGAGCTCGTCGCGCTGCCCGCATTCGCGGTCTTCTTCTCACCGCTGCAGGCAGAGGCCGTTCTCGGCGTCCTGCTCGCGAACATCGGCATCTGCGCGGTCGGGACGCTGCTCGCCGCGATGGCGGCGGCGAGCCGAACGCGCGAGCTGATCCTGCCGCTCCTCTTCCTTCCGCTCGCGATTCCCCTCGTCGTCGGGGGCGTCGGCGCGAGCGTCTCCACCGAGCCCGGCCGCTACCTCATGTTTCTCGGTCTGTACGACGCGGTCTTCGCGATACTGTGCTGGGCGTCCTTTGAGTACGTCGTCTCCGAATAGCAGGGTCTCTCTCGTCTCGGTTCCGGCGCTCGCGGCGCTCTCCGCCGCGCTCGTCGGACTGGCGATCGTCTTTGCGTTCTGGATCGCCCCCGAGGACGCCGACCAGGGGATCTCGCAGAAGATCTTCTACTTCCACGTTCCGATTGCCTTGACCGCGTACGCCTGCTTCGGCTGGGGCGCGTGGAAGGCGCTCCTCCTCCTCTGGAAGGGCCGCGAGCGCCACGACCTCGAGAGTTACGTCGCCATTCATCAGGGCACGATCTTCGGTGCGCTGACGCTCGCGACCGGGTCGATCTGGGCGAAGGCCTCCTGGGGGCAGTGGTGGGTCTGGGACTCGAACCAGCTCGTCCTCTTCCTCGTCCTCTTCCTCTTCTACTCGGCCTACTTCATGCTCCGCTTCTCGATCGAGGAAGGGCCGCGGCGGGCGAACGTCTCCGCCGTCTACGCACTCTTCGGCGTCGCGCTGATCCCGGTCAGCTTCTTCGCGATCCGGCTCGCCGAGGACTTCATCCACCCGACCACGTTCACCCGCGACGGCCCGCAGATGACGGGGACGATGTTCTTCGCGTTCTGCGTCTGCTGGCTCGCGATCACGCTGCTTGCCTACACGCTCTACCGCGTCGAGCTGCTCGGCAAGCGCCTCGACGCGAACCTGCGCGAGCTCCGAGAGATACTGACCTCATGAGCCAGAGCGACTACGTCGTCGCGGCCTATGGGGTCGTGTTCGTGACCCTGCTCGTCTACGTGGCGATCATCGCCGCCAAGCTCTCGCGGCTCGAGCGCGAGACCGCCGAACTCGCACAGCTGGCGCGACAGCGTCGTGCAGCGGATGGCTGAGTTCCTCGTCGTCCCGGCGCTGCTCGCCTACGGCGAGGCCGCGTTCGCCTACGCGGGGGAGCTCCGCGGGCCCGGGCTCGCGGGCCGCCTCGCCACGTGGGGCGTCCGGCTCGGCTGGCTCGCCCAGACCGCGCTGCTGATCGGCCAGGGCGTTTCCGCGGAAGGCTTCCCGTGGGGAACGTGGGCCGGCGCGCTCAATCTCTTCGTCTGGCTCGTCGTCGGCGCGTACCTGATCTGGGGCTGCACGCCCCGCTACCGGCTGCTCGGCCTGACGGTGATGCCGGTCGCAGCGGTGCTGCTCGCGCTCGCCTGGGCAGGCGGCGGGACGGCGCTCGACGAGGGTGACCGCTCCGGGCTCGTCCTCGCTGCACACGTCGCCCTGATGCTGGCCGGCTTCGCCGGGCTGACGCTCGCCGCCGGTATGGCCGCCCTCTATCTCTGGCAAGAGCGCCGGCTGAAGCGGCACGAGCGCGGCGTGCTCCGCGTCCGGATGCCGCCGCTGGACGCGCTCGACCGGCTGGCCGCGCGGACGGTGCTCGGTGCGCTCGTCGTGCTGACGGTCGGGATCGGCGTCGGCGCCACCAGCTTCGAGCGCGGCGACTTCGACGCCGCGATGGCCGTGACGCTGCTGATCCTCGCAACCTACGCGGGCCTGCTCGTGCTCCGGCACGAGGGCAGGCGGGGCCGCCGTGCGGCACTCCTGAACCTGGCCGGATTCGCGCTCGTCGCCATCGTCCTGCCCCTGACCCACTTCGCCGCATGAAGCTGACGCTCGCCGGTGTGTCGCACCACAAGGCTCCGATCGAGCTGCGTGAGCGGGTCGCGCTCGACCTCGACGCTTGCCGGGTGCTCGCGCACCGTCTCGACGGCGAGGCCGTCGTGCTCTCGACGTGCAACCGGACCGAGCTCTATCTCGTCCGGGAGGAGGACGCCGAAGAGCTGGCGGTCGAGACACTGGCCGCGCTCGCCGGGGACCGTCGCGACGATCTTGCAGCGGCGCTCTACCGCCTCCACGACGAGGCTGCGGCCCTGCACCTCTTCCGCGTCGCAGCCGGACTCGACTCGCTCGTGCCGGGTGAGGGCGAGATCCTCGGCCAGGTGCGGGCGGCCTTCGAAGCGGGCTCGGTCGGGCCGTTTCTCGACAAGCTCTTTCGGCAGGCGCTCCACGCGGGCCGCCGCGTGCGGCTGGAGACCGCGATCAGCGAGAGCCCGGCTTCGGTTCCGTCGGCAGCGGCCGCGCTCGCGCAGCAGGTCTTCGACGACCTCTCCGGGCGCCGCGTGCTCGTGCTCGGTGCCGGGAAGATGAGCGAGGCGACGGCCCGCAACCTCGGCTCCCGCGGCGCGGATGTGGCGGTCGTCGCGAACCGGACGCTCGCGCACGGTGAGGAGCTCGCGCGGCGCCTGGGCGCGCAGGCGCTCGAGCTCGACGCGATCGGAGCGGAGCTCGAGCACGCGGACGTCGTCGTCTCGGCGACCGGCGCAGCCGACCACGTGCTTTCGCGCGACGTCGTGGCTGGATCGCTCCGGGCCCGGAAGGGACGGCCGCTGCTGCTGGTCGACCTCGCGGTGCCGCGCGACCTCGATCCGGCGATCAACGAGCTCGACGGCTGCTTCCTCTACGACGTCGACGATCTCGAGGCAGTGGTCGCGGAGACGCTCTCCGGCCGGCGCACCGAGGCGGCGCAGGCCGAGCGGATGGTCGCGGAGGAGGCCGACCGGTTCCGCGACTGGCAGGCGTCGCTCGACGTCGTGCCGACGATCGCGTCGCTGCGCGCTCTCGCCGAGGAGATCCGCGACAGCGAGCTCGCCCGTGCCGGCGGACGGCTCTCCGAGCGCGAGCGAGAGCACGTCGAGTCGGTCACCTCGCAGATCCTCGCAAAGCTGCTGCATCTGCCGACGATCCGGATGAAAGAGGCAGCCGCGGCAGCCGATGGCGTGGTCTATGCTGACGTCGTCAGGCACCTGTTCGGGCTCGGAGAGGAGGAGCGGCAGCGATGAACACTCGATTTCTGACCGGTCGGCCGCTGCCGCTGCAGGTGCCCACCGCCTTCGTGCGGATCCGGCCGACGAGTGCGACCGGCGCGCGCGGGTGCGGCGAGTCCAGGCCCGCGTCGCGGCGAAGCTGTGCTCATCCGCGTCGGCTCTCGCGGCAGTAGGCTCGCGCTCACCCAGGCGGAGCAGGCGGCCGACAGGCTGCGCGGGCCTGGGATCGAGATAGCGCTGGTCCCGATCACGACCGCCGGCGATCGCGACCGGACGAAGCCGTTCGGCGAGATCGGCTCGCGCGGCGTCTTCGTGAAGGAGCTCGAGGAGGCGCTCCTCGAAGGGCGGATCGACGTCGCCGTCCACTCCGCGAAGGACATGACGTCGACCGACCCGGAGGGGCTCGCAGTCGGCGCGTATCCCGCCCGGGAGGATCCGCGCGACGCGCTCTGCGGCGCGGACGAGCTGCGGCCCGGGATGCGGATCGGCACCGCTTCCGTTCGCCGCCGCGCCCAGCTGCTCGCGCTCGACCCCACCCTCTCGATCGAGCCGCTTCGGGGCAACATCGACACGCGCCTGCGAAAACGGGGTGAGCGCGGGCTGGACGCGGTGGTCCTCGCGGCCTGCGGCCTCGACCGGCTCGGGCTCGACGCCGAGATCGGCCACCGCTTCGAGCCGGCCGAGATGCTGCCCGAGGCGGGTCAGGGCGCGCTGGCCTTGCAGGTGCGCGCCGGGGAGGAGGCGCTGGTCGCCGTCGCCGACGATGCGGAGACGCGCCGGCGGGTGGAGTCGGAGCGGCGCTGCGTCGCCCTCGTCGGCGGAGGCTGTCTCGCGCCCGTCGCCGCCCATCACGACGGCACGTCGCTCACGGCCCTGATCGCCGACGAGCAGGGCGCCTGGATCGAGCGCCGGAGCGGGGACGATCCCGAGCTCGTCGCGCGCGAGCTGCTCGCTTCCGTCACGTGAGGATCGTCGTCACGCGGCCCAGGGGGCAGGAGGAGGAGCTCGTGCGGGGCCTGATCGCTCTCCGGCACGAGGTCGTCCACTGCCCGCTGCTGGAGGTCGAGCCGCTCGGGGACGAACCCGTCGACGTGAGCGTGTACGACTGGGTGATCGTCACGAGCGTCAACGGGGCGCGCGAGCTGCTGCGGCGGCGAACCGGCTCTCCGGCCCGCGTGGCCGCGATCGGCCGCGCCACCGCTGAGGCCTTCGGCGGCGCCGATCTCGTGCCCGCGGTCTCGACCCAGGAGGGGCTGCTCGCCGAGCTGCCGCGGCCCGCGGGACGCGTTCTCTTCGCCGGCGCGGAGGGCGCGCGGCGGCTGCTCGTCGACGAGCTCGGCGCGGACTTCGTCCCGCTCTACCGCACCCGCGAGCTGACCCCCGCGAAGGCGCCGGAGGGGGACTTCGTCGTCCTCGCCTCCGCATCCGCCGCGCGAGCCTTCGGGCGCCTCGGAACCGGCATCCCCGCCGTCAGCATCGGCCCCCTGACGACGCAGGCGGCGCGGGAGGCGGGCGTCGAGGTCGTCCGCGAGGCCGCCACGCACGACGTCGCCGGGCTGCTCGCGGCGATAGGCTCCGCCGCGTGTTCGTCACCTTCCTGAGCGACTTCGGCCTCCAGGACGACTTCGTCGGCACCTGCCACGGCGTGATCAAGCGGATCGCGCCCGAGGCTCAGATCATCGACATCACGCACGGGATTCCGGCGCAGCAGATCCTCCAGGGTGCGCTCGTGCTCGCGAACACGATTCCGTACATGCCGGTCGGAAGCCACCTTGCCGTCGTCGATCCGGGCGTCGGCGGCTCTCGCCGCGCGCTCGCACTGCGGGACCGGGATGGACGCAGCTTCGTCGGGCCCGACAACGGTCTCCTGATTCCCGCCGCCGAGCGCGCCGGGATCGACGCCGCGCACGAGCTCGCGAATCCGGCCTACGCGCTCGAATCGATCTCGCGAACGTTCCACGGCCGCGACCTCTTCGCTCCCGCCGCGGCGCATCTCGCGGCCGGGATCGCGATCGGCGAGCTCGGTCCGCCGCTCGACCCGGATGCGCTTGTGCGGCTCGACCTGCCCCAGCCGGAACTGCGAGCGGACCGGATCATCGCGACCATCCTCTACGTCGACTCGTTCGGCAACATCGCGCTCAACGTCACTCGCGCGCACGCCAACGAGGCAGGGATCATTCCGGGAACGCAGATCGAGCTCGATCTCGGCGGCGAGCGGGTCTACGCGGTCGCGGCCCGGACGTTCGCCGACGCGCGGCCGGGCGACATCATGCTCTACGAGGACAGCTACCGGAACATGTCGGTCGCGATCAGTGGCGGCAACGCGGCGGAGATGCTGCACGCCCGGGCCGGCCAGCCGCTCCGGATCAACGTCGGTCGGTTGTGAGTTGCGGCCGCCCGCCGGGTTTGTAAGTCTCCCGGGCACAAGGACGTTCGCGGAGCGGTCATTCCGTCCCGGACGTCCTTCTTTCTGCGCTCAGGCGTGCGGCGGCCGGCGGCCGAGCCATGGCCGCGCCTGTTCGAGCTGAGCTGAGATCCGGAAGAGGAGCGCTTCGCCGAGCGGCGGGCCGACCAGCTGGACTCCGATCGGGAGGCCTTCGTCCGTCCAGTGCAGCGGCAGCGACACGGCCGGCTGGCCGGTGACGTTGAACGCGGCGGTGAACGGCGTGAACGCCGCCGCGCGATCGAACTGATCGCGCGGGCTCTCGGGCTCCGTGTCCCAGCCGAGCGGCACCGGCGGGAGCGCGAGCGTCGGCGTCAGCAGGAGGTCGAAGTCGGCCCAGAGCGCCACGATCCGGCGTGCACGAAGCTGCAGCCGCCCGATCGCGCCGGCGTAGGCAGGGCTCGACGTCGCCGCGGCGCGCTCCAGGTACCACTGGTTCAGCGTCGACAGCTGTGAGGCGTCGGGGATCGGGTACAGGGCCGGGATCGCCTGCCAGATCGGGAGGAAGTCCTCCATCAGCTCCTCGCCGCCCCAGTCGGGAGCCGTCTCCGTGACGTCGTGGCCGAGCGACGCGAGCAGCTCCCCTGCGGCTTTCGTCGCTGCGACACACTGGGGAGCGACCTCGGTGTCGATCGGCGCCGCCGTCGTCAGGGCGATTCGGAGTCTGCCCGGATCGACCCCGATCTCCTCGACGAACGGACGCTCGGGCGGCGCGGCCGGAAATGGATCGCCCCACTCGTAGCCGGTGACGAGATCGAGGTAGGCGGCTGCGTCCAGCGTCGTCCGCGCCAGCGGGCCTGCGGTGCCGAGCCCGATCCCGGGCACGAACGGGGCGTTCGAGACGCGGCCGCGCGAGGCCTTGATCCCGAAGAGGCCACAGCACGACGCGGGGATCCTGATCGAACCGCCGCCGTCCGAGCCCTGCGCGATCCCGACGAGGCCGGCCGCCACGGCGGCAGCGGCACCCCCGCTCGACCCGCCCGCGTTGCGGCCGAGATCCCAGGGCGTCCGGCACGGCCCGTTCAGCGGCGAGTCGGTGAAAGCGGTCGTGCCGAACTCGGGCGTGTTCGTCTTGCCGAGGACGACGAAGCCGGCCGCGCGCGTCTTCGCGACGTGGGCGAGATCGAAATCGGGGACGTTCTCCGCGAAGGCCTTGCAGGAGAAGGTCGTCCGGATCCCGGCGGTGGTGTCGAGATCCTTGAGTGCGATCGGGACGCCGTGAAACGGGGCGTCGGCGGGTGCGTTCACCTTCGCCCGTGCGTCGGCGAGGGCCTCGTCGGCGCAGACCGTCACGAACGCCCCGAGCTCCGGATCCAGCCGCTCGATCCGCTTCAGGTAGAGCTCGACGAGCTCGACCGGCGAGACCCGGCGCTCCCGGACGAGACGAGCCTGCTCGGTCGCCGGGAGGAACGCGAGCTCGTCCACGCGCGCAGCCTACGTCGTGGCGCTCTCCTCGCGGATCTCGGCGGGAGTGCGAGCGCCGACGGCGATTCCACCGAAGAGCGCGCGCCCGTCGAGCGTCAGCGTTGGTGCGTCCGGGCTCTCGACCTCCCCCTCGCGCACGGCGGTGCCGCCGGCGAACGACGAGAGGTTGGAGACGAGCCGCCAGCCCGGGGGAACGCGGATCGCCACGCCGCCGAAGAGGGCGTGCACCGTGAGGTGAGCGTCAGGCTCCGGGACGGCCTCGCGCAGGTCGAGTGCGACGCCGCCGAACCACGCCAGCACCGATCCACCCGTGAAGGCCGACGCTTGGCTCTTCAGGTCGACGCCGTCGAAGATCGCCACGAGGGCGAGCTCGTCGCTGTCTTCCCCGCCCCGGCTCGGAACCGCGCGCTTGACGAGCGCGGCCGCCGCGGCGAAGCCCCCGACGAGGCCGACAGTCGTGAGCGTGAGTGCACGGATCGGACGCACTGCTGCTCAGCCTAGTGGACGCCGCGGGAGGGGGCGGGCCCGAGGGCCCGCCCCAAACGGATCAGATCCAGTCGAACGTGTCTTGCAGGATCGGCACGGCGAAGTAGAGGAGGAACAGCGCCGATGCGAGCCACATGAAGGGGTGCACGTCGCGCGCTCGACCCTGCGCCAGCCGGGCGATCGTGAAGGCGAGGAAGCCCATCCCGATCCCGTCCGTGATCGAGAACGCGAACGGCATGATCATGATCGTCAGCGCCGCCCCGAGCCCGATCGCGAGGTCGGTGAAGTCGATTCCGGCGAGCTTGCGGCCATCCTGCCGGCCCTCGGCATCCTCCTCCGCCTCGGTCAACGCGGTCATCATCAGGAAGCCGACGAGGATCAGGGCCGGCGCCGTCGCTTGCGGCGGCACCATCCCGATGATCGGGGCGATGAACATGAACGGGAAGAACAGCACGCCAGCGACGACTGCGACCCACCCCGTTCTCCCCCCGACGCTGACGCCCGAGGCCGACTCGATGTAGGTCGTCGCCGACGATGTCGAGGCTGCGCCGCCTGCCACCGCCGCGAGCGAGTCCACGAGCAGCGGTTTGCGGATGTCCTCGATGCGGCCGTTCTCGTCCAGGTAGCCGGCCGGCTTGCCGACACCGACGAGCGTGCCCATCGTGTCGAAGAAGTCGGCGAGGAAGAGCGAGAACGCCCAGACGATCGCGGAGATCAGCGCCAGCTCGGTGAAGGCGTCGAAGTTGAAGTCTCCGAGCAGCGAGAGGTCGGGCGTCTCGTAGACGTCGCCGGGCCAGGACGCGCCCGCGGTGAAGCCGGCGCCGTTGTCGCTCGCCTCGTTGATGATCGTGGCCAAGATCGTCGTCAGGATGATCCCGATCAGCAGGTCGCCGCGGACGCCGCGGGCGCGGAGCGCGATCGTGACCACGAGGCCGAAGAAGGTGACCGCGATCGGCCACGTCGTCAGCCGCGCGAGGTCGACGACCGTGCCGTCGCCCCGGACGACCACGCCCGAGCTCGTCAGCCCGATGAAGGCGATGAAGAGCCCGATCCCGATCGCGATCGCCTTCTTCAGGTCGAGCGGGATCGCGTCCATGATCCGCTCGCGCATGCCGGTCAGCACGAGGATCGTGACCGCGATTCCCTCCACGACCACGAGCCCCATCGCGGCGGGGAACGACAACCCCTCGCCGGCGACGAGGCTGAACGCGACGACGGCGTTGAGGCCGAGGCCCGGCGCGATCGCGTACGCCTTGTTCGTGTAGAGGCCCATGATGATCGTCATCACGCCCGCGACGAGGCACGTGGCGGCGAGCACCTGGTTGAAGGGAAGGCCGAGGTCGGACAGCCCGTCGATCCCCGCGAAGCTGAGGATCTGCGGGTTGACGAAGATGATGTACGACATGACGACGAAGGTGGTGATCCCCGCCGTCGTGTCCCGGCCGAGCGTCGTCCCGTTCTGGGAGAAGCGGAAGTAGCGCTCGAGGAAGCTGGGGCCGCCGCCGTCGAGGCGAGCCGCGGTGTCTGACATGACCGTCTCCTTGCCCTCGCGTTTGACCCTGCGCAGGGGACTCTGAGCGATCCGGCGGACGGATGCGCCGCGGGTGCTGGACGAAAACTAGACGGGCCGGAAGCGGAGGCGCCGCTCGAGCGGGAGCTCGCGGACGAGCTTCCGTGTCTTCTCGTTCAGCTCGCTCGAGTACGCCCAGCCGACGTACTGGCAGCGCGGGCAGCTACCTGATTCCTCCCGTCGCCGCGGGCCGGGCATGAACGCTCGTGCATGGCCGCAGCGGAGGCACTCGACAGTGCTCGACTCCACCTCTCTGTTGTCGGCGCGGGCAGCGGGCGTCCGCGTCCCTCGCACGAGGGACGCCAAGTAACAGACTGTTACTTGGCGCGGGCGGCGTCGAGGAGCGTCTCCCAGCTCGAGAGCTTGATCCGCGGCCGGCCGTGCGGCTCGCCCGCGCCCCGCTCCGCCTGGTCGATCGCCTGCCAGCCGGCGTACAGGACCGCCTCGGCGCCGCGCTCTTCGAGCAGCTCCTCGAGCACGCTGCCGTCGCGCGGCGGCAGCTTGCCGGCGCGGGCGTCCTCGAGCAGCAGCGCGATCGTCTCCGTCGCGTCCTTCTTGTTCGTCCCGATCACGCCGCTGGGGCCGCGCTTGATCCAGCCCGCCGCGTACAGGCCCGGCTCGACGCGGCCACCCGCGTTCGGGATCGTCCCCGAGCCCTCGTCGAACGGAACGCCAGGGAGCCCGACGCCGCGGTAGCCGACGCTGCGGAAGACGATCCCGCAGGGAATCGTCTCGCGTTCGTCGGTGGCGACCGCGCGCCCGTCGACGAGCTCGTTGCGGACGAGCTCGATCGCCTCGACCTTCCCGTCGCCGAGGATCGCCACGGGCGAGGAGAGGAAGCGCAGCGTGATCCGGCGCGGCTTCCCTGCTGGCGTGCGGGCGGCGTACTCGCGGAGGTGGTCGACGTTTCGCCGCACCGTCGGCGGTGCCGCCTCGAGCTCGGCGGCGCTCGCCTCGTCCAGCTCCAGGTCGGCCGGGTCGACGACGATGTCGGCTCCGGCGAGCTCGCCCAGCTCGCCGACCTCGACCGGCGTCCAGGCCGCCTGCACCGGGCCGCGGCGGCCGACGACGAGGATCTCGCGAACGCCGGCGCCGTTGATCGCCTCGATCGCGGCGTCGGTGGTGTCCGTCGGCGCCAGCTCCTCTGGGGTCAGCGCCAGCATCCGAGCGACGTCGAGGGCGACGTTGCCGTTTCCGATCACGACCGCGCGCTCGTGTGAGAGGTCGAACTCGAGCTGCTGGAAGTCGGGATGGCCGTTGTACCAGGCGACGAACTCGGTCGCGGCCCACGAGCCGGGCAGCTCCTCGCCCGGGATCCCGAGCTGCCGGTCGGTCTGGGCGCCCACCGAGTAGACGACCGCATCGTAGAGCCGGCGCAGCTCCTCGTGGGTGACGTCCCGGCCGACCTCGACGTTGCCGAAGAAGCGGAAGCCCGGCTGCGCCGCCGTCTTCTCGAACGCTCGCGAGACGGCCTTGATGTTGGGGTGATCGGGCGCGACGCCGAGCCGGACGAGTCCCCAGGGCGTCGGCAGGCGCTCGATCAGGTCGACCTCGATGGGGAGGTCGTCGGCCAGCAGCGCGGAGGCGGCGTAGAACCCGGCCGGCCCGGAGCCGACGACGGCGACACGGAGAGGAGCCACGCGCGAGAGTCTAGGGTGAGGGCTCAATCCGACGAAGGGAGCTCGGCATGGGGGGTCTTGGTGATCTGTTGAAGGGCGCCGGTGGTGGGAGCGGCGGTGGCGGCCTCGGCGATCTGCTCGGCGGCATCCTCGGCGGCGGCGCGCGCGGCGGCAGTCTCGGAGCCGGGAGCCTCGGCGGCAATCCGTTGCTGCGGATGCTGCTGCCGCTGGTCGCGGGGATGCTGATGAACGGCGGCCTGCAGAAGATCCTCGGCCGGCTGCAGCAGAGCGGCAAGGGCGAGAAGGGACAGTCGTGGGTCTCCAGCGGGCCGAACGAGCCGGTCGGCGCGGCCGACATCAAGGAGGCGCTCGGCGACGACGAGCTGAAGCGGATCGCGCAGAAGCTCGGCGTCAGCGAGGACGAGGCGGCCGAAGCGGTCGCGCAGGTCCTCCCCGACGTGGTCGATCAGGCGACGCCCGACGGCGAGTTGCCGGACGACGACGAGCTCGACCGCAGGTTCGGCCGCCTGCACGAGCTGGACGGTGCAGAGAAGGGCTAGCAGGCTCGTTCTCGGCGGGCTCCTGCTGCTCGCCGGCGTTGCCTGTGGCGGCAGGGACGACGGCGAGCGCTTCGAGCTCTACCACCTCGAAACCGCGATCGGCCCGCCCGGCGCCGAGGGCAGGCTGCGCTGCGGGCCGCCGCGTGTGGAGTGTCCCGGCGTGATCACCCAGCGACCTCGATCCGAGGCTCGCTACTTCGTGCTGACGAAACCGGCGCTCGACGGCGATCAGATCGACCGGGCCGGGATCGTCGTGCACGGTGAGCGCGTCTCGATCCCGTTCACGGCCGACGGCACCGAGGCGTTCGGGCGCCTCAGCCGTGAGATCGCCCGCCAGGGCGGCCGCGACCAGGGCTGGCATCACGTGGCCGTCGTCGTCGGCGACGAGATCGTCGCGTTTCCGGAGATCGATTTCGACGTCTACCCGGACGGGCTTCCGGACTCGCCGGGGATCGAGATCGTGGCGGCGAGCGAGTCCGACGCGCGCGACCTCGTCGAGCGGTTGCGCCGTTAGTCTCCGCGTCATGACGGAGACGGAGGAGCTCGGCCGCGGTGGGCGGTTGCGGGGCGGTGCTGCGGGCGAGCTCGTGGCGGCCGCCTACGCCGCCGAGAGCGCCCATGGCCCGCGGCTCGCGCGCGGCCTGTCGCTCGCGGATCTTGCGCATGCAGTCGCCCTCGTCGAGGGCGGCGACCTCGCGGGCGACGACGCGCGGGCGCTCGTGCGAGGGCTGCTCGAGCTGCACGGGATTCCCGGCGACGAGTTCCCGTGGGACCCGGCGCTCGGCGATGCCTTCAACGCCCGCGAGGCCGAGCTCGCGCGGCGGGTGGGCAGTACCGCGGCGGGATGGCTGAGCGCCGGCCGTCCTCGCCGCGAAGCCTTTCGCGTCGGGCTCCGTCTGACTGCGCGAACTGCTGCGCGGGAGCTGCACGAAGCGGTCACGGATCAGGCAGCCGCCCTCGCGGTGCACGCTCGCGCGACCCGAGACGCGCTCGCGACCGACTACACGTATCTGCAGCCCGCCCAGCCCACCACCCTCGGCCACCTGCTCCTGACGTACGCCTATCCGGCGCTGCGGGACGCCGAGCGGGTGCGCGCGTCGTACTCGGCTCTCGGGGCGAGCGTCGCCGGCGCCGGTGGCAGTGCGGGCTCGCGCTGGGCGCTGGACCGAACGCGCCTCGCCGATCTGCTCGGCTGCGACGGGATGATCGAGCATGCCAAGGACGCGGCGTGGCAGGCGGATGTCT
The DNA here is from genome assembly GCA_963789355.1 of uncultured Gaiellaceae bacterium. GTDB lineage: Bacteria > Actinomycetota > Thermoleophilia > Gaiellales > Gaiellaceae > Gaiellasilicea. Next base: position 65,218 of record CAWBKK010000002.1, on the reverse strand, counting down.
ACGTCGAGCTCCTCGCGACCCTCGCAATCGCAGCCACGCACCAGAGCCAGCTCGGTCAGGACTTCGAGATCTACGCAAGCCAGGAGTTCGGGCTCCTGGAGCTCGGCGATGCTCATAGCCGCGCGAGCGCGCTGATGCCGCAGAAGAAGAACCCGTACGCCCTCGCGGCGATCCGAACCCAGGCAGGACAGGCGGCCGGCGACCTGGCTGCTGCGCTCGCGACCCTGCACACCGGGTCGGCGCGTACGGATCACTTCCACCTCCTGAACGGCACGGTCCCGCGGGCGCTCGACGAGGCGGTCGCGATCGCGCGGCTGACGGCATCCGTGCTGGACGGGATCGAGTTGCGGCCGGCGCGTTTCGAGCAGGTCGCACGCGAGAGCTTCGTCACGGCGGCTGACGTTGCCGATGTCCTCGCGCTGGAAGGCGGCCTCGACTACCGCAGCGCGCACAAGGTCGTCGGACTGGCCGTCCGAGAGCTTGTCGAGGCGGGAGAGCCCCCGTCGGCGCTGACGCCGGCGCGCCTGTCTGCGGCTGCCGAGGCCGCGATCGGAGCGCCGGTCGAGCTCGCCGAGGCGACGCTGCGCGCCGCGCTCGATCCCGCTGCGTGCGCTGCGGCCCGCGTGCAGATCGGCTCCTCGTCGGAGGCAGCCATGGGCGCGATGCTCGCGGGGCTCGACGCGACCCTGGCGGCGAACGAGTCGTGGAGCGAGGCTGCACGGGAGCGCGAGGCTTCCGCTGAGGCGGCGTTGCTGGCGCGCGCCCGTGAGCTCGTCTAGAGCGGGGGGACCGTCCCCCGCTCCGGGCGAACGAGGCCGCACTCGTACGCGAGGATCACGGCCTGAATCCGGTCGCGCAGGTCGAGCTTGCCGAGGACGCGCGCGACGTGCGTCTTGACCGTGTGCTCGCTGTCGACCAGCTCGGTGGCGTCTCGGTCGAGCCGTCCAGCGCGGCGAATCGTTCGACGAGCCGCCGGCTGACGGTAGGCGCGGAATCCCTGCCGTGATCGCCGATCAGGCGCTCTAGCGAGACGCTAGTGCGAGCAGCCGGAGCCGCAGGCGCCCCCGTGCTCGGCGGCGGGGGCTTCTGCAGCACCCTCCTCCACCGTGAACGAGTGGCCGCAGCCGCAACTGGCCTGGGCGTTCGGGTTGTCGATCTTGAACCCGGATTCCTCGAGGCCGTTGAGGAAGTCGATCGTCGCGCCCTTGAGGTACGGGGCGCTGTAAGGGTCGATCACGATCGTGACGCCGTGGAGCTCGATCGTCTCGTCGTCGTCGACCGGGCCGGCGTCGAAGCCGAGCCCGTACTGGAAGCCGGAGCAGCCGCCGCCCTGAATCGCGACCCGGAGCACCGACGACTCGCCCTCGGGATCCTCGGCCATCAGCTCGCGGATCTTCACGGCCGCCGTCGGCGTCAGCGAGACGAGCGTGCCCGGCTGGTCGACATCAGGGCGTTCGACGATCTCCATGAGCCTGATGGTAGCAGGGGGGTCGTCCCTCACTTGGGGGTGACTTTGTGACACGTCAGCGGCGCTTGGCTCCGACGATTGCACCTCTCTTCGTGCGCCCGAGTCAACCTTGGTAGCGTAGGCCCGACTCGGATGCTTGGCGACTACTTCCCGCTTCTGGTCTACGCCTTCCTCGCCGCCGCGATCCCGGCCTCGATGATCGCGTTCTCGTTCATCTTCGCGACCCGCCCGAAGAGCCGCGTCAACGCCCGCTTCCTCCCCTTCGAGTCGGGCGTCTCCGAAGGCCCGCCGAAGCAGCAGCGCTTCACGGTCAGCTTCTACATGACGGCGATGCTCTTCATCCTCTTCGACATCGAGATCGTCTTTCTCTATCCGCTCGCGATCGTGCTCGAGCGGCTCGGCTGGTTCGGGCTGACCGAATTCCTCGTCTTTGTCGCGATCCTCGCCGTTGCGTACATCTACATCTGGCGCAAGGGAGCGCTGGAGTGGAGATGACGGCGTGGCGCTAGACAAGTCCGTCGACCGGTCGCGCGCCTCGAAGCGGCCGCTGGCGAAGGCCGGGCTGCAGTCCGAGCGCCTGCTCTGGCCGACGAAGCAGGGCGTCTTCGAGGACGAGGTCGAGTCGATGGAGGACGCGCTCGGGCTGACGACGCTCGAGAAGGCGATCGCCTGGTCGCAGACGAAGTCGATGTGGCCGGCGACGTTCGGGCTCGCCTGCTGCGCGATCGAGATGATGTCGATCGTCTCCTCGCGCTACGACATCGCGCGCTTCGGGATGGAGAAGTTCTCCTCCTCGCCGCGCCAGGCCGACCTGATGATCGTCTCCGGCCGCGTCGCGCACAAGATGGCGGCGCCGCTGCGCCAGGTTTACGACCAGATGCTCGAGCCGAAGTGGGTGATCGCGATGGGCGCCTGCGCCAGCTCCGGCGGGATGTTCAACAACTACACGATCCTCCAAGGCGTGGACAAGATCGTCCCGGTCGACATCCACGTTCCCGGGTGTCCGCCCCGCCCGGAGGCGCTGATGGAGGGGATCGTGCGTCTGCACGAGAAGGTGATGGCTGGCGTGCCGCCGGCGTACCAGATCCGCGGAGTCGCCTCCTAGTGACCTACGAGGGCGTCCCCGGGCTCGTCGAGACCGGCGAGGCGTTCGGCGAGACGACGCTCGTCGTCGATCCCGCCCGCCTGGAGGAGGCGTGTCTGCACCTCCGCGACGAGGAAGGCTTCAACCTCCTGCTCGACATCGTCGCGACCGACTACCTCGGCTGGGGCGAGGACGGCGTTGCCGGCTACTACGGCACGGCGGGTGGGCGGAACCTGAACGAGCCTGCCGCGCAGGGGTACTCGCGCTCGCCCGAGCCGAGGCCGAAGCGCTTCTCCCTCTCGTATCTCCTGATCCGCGTCGCCGACGACACCGCGCGCGTGCGGGTCGTGGTCTGGCTCGACGAGGGCCAGGCCGTCGCGACGGTGATCCCGGTCTGGCCGACCGCCGACTGGTACGAGCGCGAGTGCTTCGACATGATGGGGATCCCCTTCGACGGGCACCCGAATCTCGTCCGGATCCTGATGGAGGACGACTGGGAGGGGCACCCGTTGCGCAAGGACTACCCGATCGGCGGCGAGCCGGTGCGCTTCTCGGAGGCGGAGTAAGTGGTCGCGATCGACCGCCGTGCGCCGATCAGGGGCGCCCGTCCCTACCCGGGCTCGCGGATTCCGCAGCCGGTGCCGACGATCCTGAAGCCGGACCCGGGGCTCGAGGACGTCCTCACCGTCAACTTCGGCCCCAACCACCCCTCCACGCACGGCGTCCTGCGGCTGATCGTCGACCTCCACGGCGAGCACGTCGTCGGGCTCGAGGCGGTGATCGGCTACCTGCACACCGGCTTCGAGAAGACGATGGAGCAGAAGACGTGGTGGAAGGGCGTCACCTACCCCGCCCGGGTCGACTACGTCTCTTTCCAGTACAACGAGCTCGTCTACGTGCTGGCGGTCGAGAAGCTGCTGCAGCTGCCGGTGCCGCGCAAGGCGACCTGGATGCGGATGGCGCTCGGTGAGCTGGTGCGGATCCACTCCCACCTCGTCTATCTCGGCACGTCCGCGCTCGAGATCGGCGCCATCTCGATGTTCTGGTACTGCTTTCGCGAGCGCGACCTCGTGCTCGACCTCTTCGAGCTGGTCGCCGGGACGCGCATGCACACGCGCTACTTCCAGGTCGGTGGGCTGGCCGAGGACATTCCGGTGGGGTTCTACGACGAGACCCGCAAGTTCTGCGAGCGGATGCCGAAGGCGGTCGACGAGTACGAGGCGATCCTCAACTCGAACAAGATCTGGCTCGAGCGGACGGTCGGCGTCGGGGCCCTCTCCGGCGAGGACGCGATCGCGCTCGGGCAGACAGGCCCGAACCTGCGCGCCTCGGGCGTCGACTGGGACCTGCGCAAGCGCGAGCCGTACCTCGCCTACGACCAGGTCGAGTTCGACGTCCCGGTCTACGACGGCGGCGACGTCTTCGATCGCTACAAGGTGCGCGTCGACGAGATGCGCGAGTCGGTCCGGATCATCGAGCAGTCGATCGACCGGCTCGAGGAGATGCAGGGCGAGCCGTGGATCGCGGACGACCGCAAGGTGGTGCTGCCGCCGCGCGAGGAGCTGCACACCTCGATGGAGTCGCTGATCCACCACTTCAAGATCGTCACCGAGGGCTTCCGCGTCCCCGAGGGCGAGGTCTACGTCGGGATCGAATCGCCGCGCGGCGAGTCGGGCGTCACGCTCGTCTCCGATGGGACTGCGAAGCCGTGGCGCGTCAAGTTCCGCGCCCCCTCGTTCGCCGCCCTCCACGCAACCGCCGCCTGCTGCCGCGACGTCGCCGTCGCCGACCTGATCGCCGTCGTCGGCTCGCTCGACGCCGTGATGGGAGACGTGGATCGATGAGCACCCTGTACGACGAGATCCAGGAGCTCCGGTCTCGCTATCCGGTCTCGCGCTCGGCGACCCTGCCGGCGTTGCGGCTCGCGCAGGAGCGGCACGGCTGGCTCTCGCCGGAGGCGTTTCGCGAGGTCGCCGACGCGCTCGAGGAGACGCCCGCGTACTGCATGGCCGTCGCCTCCTTCTACGACATGTACCACCTCGCCCCGGTGGGGAAGCATCTCGTCGAGGTGTGCACGAATATCTCCTGCGCGCTCGTCGGCGCGCAGCAGGTGCTGGAGGCGTTCCAGGACGAGCTCGGGATCCATGCAGGCGAGACCAGCGAGGACGGGGAGGTCACCTTGCGCACGGTCGAGTGCGCCGGCGGCTGCGGCTGGGGCACGGTCGTCGTAGTGGATCACCGCTACCGCGAGCGCGTCAGTGCCGCGGACGTCCCGGCGATCGTGGAGGAGTTGCGTCGCGGTGAGGTGAACAGTGGCGGCTGAGCAGTTCATCGTCCTCGCCGGCGCGGAGGAGCGGCCGCTGACGAAGCTCGCGGACTACCGCGACGCGGGCGGATTCGCCGCGCTGGAGAAGGCGCGCGCGCTGGAGCCGGCGGCGGTCGTCCAGGAGATCCTCGATTCGGGCCTCCGCGGGCGCGGCGGCGCCTTCTTCCCCACCGGTCGCAAGGCGAGCTTTCTCGCCAGGGGGACGAACAAGGCGACGTACCTCGTCGTCAACGCGGACGAGTCGGAGCCGGGCACGTTCAAGGATCGCGAGATCATGTTCAGCGTCCCGTTCCGGCTGATCGAGGGTTGTCTGATCACCGCCCACGCGATCGAGTCCGACCGCGTCTTCATCTACATCCGCGGCGAGTACCTGCACGAGTTCGAGGTCCTACGCGCCGCGCTCGAGGAGGTGCACGCTGCGAAGCTGCTCGGCGGCGTCACGATCGTGCTCCACCGCGGCGCCGGCGCCTACATCTGCGGCGAGGAGACGGCGCTGCTCGAGTCGCTCGAGGGCAAGCGGGGCCAGCCGCGGACGAAGCCGCCGTTCCCTGCCGTTGCCGGCCTCTACGCGTCGCCGAGCCTGATCAACAACGTCGAGACGATCGCGACCGTGCCGCCGATCATCGCCCTCGGCGGCAAGGAATACGCGAAGACAGGCGTTCCGCCCGACTCCTCGGGCACCCGCGTCTTCTCCCTGTCGGGCAACGTCGTCAACGGCGGGAACTACGAGTTGCCGATGGGCGTCACCCTGCGCGAGTTGATCTACGACGCCGAGCTCGGGGGCGGGATTCCGAACGGGCGGCAGCTGAAGGCCGTGATTCCGGGCGGGTCGTCCGTGCCCGTGCTGACCGCCGACCAGCTGGACACGCCACTCGAGGCGAACGCGATGGCGGAGGCCGGCTCGATGCTCGGCTCCGGTGCGATCATCGTCATCGATGACCGCTGCTGCATGGTGCAGCTCGGCCTGCGGGTGGCGCAGTTCTACATGCACGAGAGCTGCGGCAAGTGCACGCCCTGCCGCGAGGGCACCCGCTGGATGGTGCAGATCCTGAACTCGATCGAGGAGGGGACGGCGTCGCAGGGCGACCTCGACCTGCTCCTCGACGTCTGCGACCGGATCCTCGGCAAGTGCCTCTGCCCGCTCGGCGATGCGGCCGCGATGCCGGTGGCGAGCTACGTGGACAAGTTCCGGGCCGAGTTCCAGGAGCACCTCGACAGCGGCTGCCCGATGCACGGCAGCTCGTCTTTGGAGGGCATCCTCGCCCCGGTCGACCAGCACTCGCACGCCCCCGTCGCCCAGGTTCCAGCATGAGCGCGGTCGAAACGGTCAAGGTCACGATCGACGGCCGCGAGGTCGAGGTCGCAAAGGGGCTCGGGCTCGTCGAGGCAGCGGCGGCCGCCGGGGTCGAGATTCCGGTCTTCTGCTACGAGCCGCGGCTCGGCCCGGCCGTCGGCGCCTGCCGGATGTGCCTGGTCGAGGTCGAGGGCGTGCCGAAACTCCAGGCCGGTTGCACCCTGACCGCGCAGGACGGGATGGTCGTCCGGACCGCCGACGCGTCGGCGAAGGCCGCCGAGGGCCAGAACGCAACGCTCGAGTTCATCCTCGTCAACCATCCGCTGGACTGCCCGGTGTGCGACAAGGGCGGCGAGTGCCCGCTCCAGGACCTGACGTTCCGCTACGGCCCCGGCCAGACGCGGATGACCTTCCCGAAGCGCACGTTCGACAAGCCGGTCCCGATCTCGCCGACGATCGCCCTCGACCGCGAGCGTTGCATCCTCTGCTACCGCTGCACCCGCTTCTCCTCCGAGGTCGCCGAGGACGGGCAGCTCGTCGCCAAGAATCGGGGCGCGCAGTCCTTGATCGCGACGTTCGAGGACGACGCCTACAGGGCGCCGTTCAGCGGTAACGTGATCGAGCTCTGCCCGGTCGGTGCGCTCACCTCGACCCAGTACCGCTTCGAGGGCAGGCCCTGGGAGATCCAGAACGTGCCCACGGTCTGCGGCCTGTGCCCTGTCGGCTGCAACATCTCGGCGACGACGCGGGAGGGCAAGGTCAAGCGGATCATCTCGCGCAACCACCCCGAGGTGGACGAGGGCTGGCTCTGCGACAAGGGCCGCTTCGCGTATCCGCACCTGTATGCCGACGACCGGATCGTCGACCCGCTCGAGCGCGTTCGCCGCCGTGGGTTCTCCGAGCTGTCCTGGGACGACGCGCTCGACCGCGCCGAGGCGCTCCTTCGTGGCGCGCAGGGGCGGATCGTGACCGCGCTCTCCGGCTCCGAGACGGTCGAGCAGGCCTATGCGCTCGGCAAGCTGCTGCGCCAGGGGCTCGGCGCCCACTCGGCGGTCATGCCGGAGGCCGTCTCGCACGGGCTCGACGCCTTCCGAGCGCCGCTCTCGACGATCGGCAAGGCCGAGCTCGTCGTCGTGATCGGCGACGAGAAGGTCGCGGACCGCGCTCCGATCGTCGACCTCTGGATCCGGCAGGCGCGCCGCAACGGCGCCGAGGTCGTAATCGTGTCGGACCCAAAGCTCGGCCAGGAGCTCGAGGCGCGCGTCTCGTCGTCCGACCGCGCCGTCCTGATCTGGTCGGGCCGCGGCGGCGGGGGCGGTGCCCGGCTCGCCGAGCTCGGCCGGAGGCTCGGCCTCGACGCGAAGCCCGATAGCGCTGCCTTCCACCTCCCCGCGACCCCCAACGGACGCGGCGTCGCCGACGCCTGGGCCGTGAGCGCCGACGGGGAGGAGGAGAACCCGGAGCCGATCGGCCTCCTGATCGTTTCGGGCGACGAGGCCGCGGCAGACCCGGCGGTGCGGGCGCTCGCCGAGCAGGCAGAGAGCGTGCTCGCGATCACGATGTTCCACGGCCTCGCGGTGGGCTGGGCCGATCTCGTCCTGCCGGGCACGAGCTACCTCGAGCGCGACGGCTCCTTCGTCAACCTCGAGGGCCGCGTCCAGCGCCTCCGGCGGAGCGTGATCCCACCGGTGCCGGACGAGCTCGCCTGGGTCGCGAAGCTCGCCGAGCGCTTCGGCGTCGAGCTCTCGCCGCACGCCGCGATCGTGTTCGAGGAGGTATCCGGGCGCTGCTTCGGAGGGATCCCGTTCGGAGCCGTCGGCGAGCGCGCGCCGCTGCCGGAGCGCACGCCCTACGTTGCGCCCGAGCCCGCGCCCTTCGCACCGATCCCGGCCGCCGAGCCCGAGCCGCCGGAGCACTTCCTCGGCACGTTGCACCTTCAGCGGTACAAGCCGCTGTTCTCCGGCCCCGCCGTCGAGCGGGTGCCCGAGCTCCAGTTCCAGCGCCCGGACGCCGAGATCGAGCTCGCCTACGACGACGCGCAGCGGCGCCAGATCGCAAGCGGCGACGAGGTCAGCGTCCGCTCGAACGGAACCTCGCTCGCCCTGCGGGCCCGCGTCAGCCGCGCACTCGCCGCCGGGACCGCCCGAATCGCCGACGAGCACGCCGGCGAGCTCCACCGGGACGTGGAGGTGATCAAGGCTTGAGCGAGCCGTGGTGGGTCAGCGTGATCAAGAGCGTGATCATCATCAACCTCGTCATGGCCGCGTTCGCGTACCTGACCCTGGCCGAACGGAAGGTGATGGGCCGGATGCAGCTCCGCTACGGGCCGAACCGGGCGGGGCCGTTCGGGCTCCTGCAGCCGATCGCCGACCTGATGAAGCTGATCCGGAAGGAGAGCTTCTTCCCGGGTTCCGCAGTCGACGTGCTCTACATCCTCTCCCCGTTCGTCGCCGCCTTCACGGCCCTGACGACGTTCTCGGTGATCCCGTTCGGCCCCGGCTGGGAGATCTTCGGCACGCAGGTCGACGGCCAGATCGCCGACGTCCCGATCGCCCTGATCCTGATCTTCGCGGTCGGCTCCGTCGGCATCTACGGCTTCATCGTCGGCGGCTGGGCCTCGGACTCCAAGTACGCCCTCCTCGGCGCGATGCGGACGTGCGCCCAGCTCGTCAGCTACGAGGTCTCGCTCGCCCTCTCCGTGCTCGGCGTCGTCCTGATGGCGCAGTCCCTTTCGCTGACCGAGATCGTCGCGGCGCAGAACGACTGGTGGTACGTCGTCCCCCAGTTCGTCGGCTTCGTCGTCTTCATGTTCGCCGGCACCGCCGAGACCGCGCGCGCCCCGTTCGACCTCCCCGAGGCCGAGCAGGAGCTCGTCGCCGGCTATCACACCGAGTACGGCGGGATGCGCTTCGGCCTCTTCACGATGAGCGAGTACATCAACCTGATCACGCTCTCGGGGCTCGCGGTGACGCTCTTCCTCGGCGGCTGGCACTTCCCGATCTTGGAGGGCCTGGGGCCGATCTGGTTCGTACTGAAGCTGCTCGTGCTTCTCTTCGTCTTCATCTGGATGCGGACGACGCTGCCGCGCCTGCGCTACGACCAGCTGATGCGCTTCGGCTGGAAGATCCTGCTCCCGGTGGCGACGATCAACGCCGTCGTCACCGCTGTTCTCGTGGTGTGGATCTGATGGCGATCGGGACCGCACGCGGTTTCGGCGTCACCTTCCGCCAGATCTTCAAGAAGCCGATCACGCAGGAGTACCCGGAGTACAAGCGGCCGGTCTACCCGCGCTTCCGCGGCCGCCACAAGCTGCACACGCACGAGAACGGGCTCGAGAAGTGCGTCGGCTGCTCCCTCTGCGCGGCGGCGTGCCCGGCCGACTGCATCCGCGTCGTCGCGGCCGAGAACACCGCGAACAATCGCGTCTCCGCCGGCGAGCGCTACGCCCGCATCTACGAGATCAACATGAGCCGCTGCATCTTCTGCGGCTACTGCGAGCTCGCCTGCCCCTTCGACGCGATCACGCTCGGGAACGAGTACGAGATCTCCGAGTACTCGCGCGACGACCTGATCTACACGAAGGACATGCTCCTCGCCGAGCCGATGAAACGCGTTCCCGTCGCCGACCGCGACCTCTACGACACCCCGATCCCGGCGTACAAGTCGGACTCGTAGACGTGGGCGACTTCCTCGTCTGGGTGATCTGGTTCCTCGCCGCAGCGGGTTGCCTCGGTTCCGGGCTCGCGGTGATCACGTTCACGAACCCGTTCTACTCGGCGCTGGCGCTGATCGGGAACCTGGGCTCGCTCGCCGTCCTCTTCCTGCTCGCGTCGGCCGAGTTCCTCGCCGCCGCGCAGGTGCTCGTCTACGCAGGCGCCGTGATGGTGATGTTCCTGTTCGTGATCGCCTACCTCGGCGACCGCAGCGAGGGCGTGCGCCTCTCCGGCGGGCCGTCCTGGGTGCGGATCGGCGCGGTCGTCGCCGCGACGGCGCTGCTCGTCGAGGTCGTCGTCGTGATCGGGCTGGCTGCCGGCGACCGCCTCTCCGATCCCGAGGAGGTACGGCAGTCGTTCGGCAGCCCCGAGGAGATCGGGCGGCTGTTCCTGACCGACCACCTGCTCGCGTTCGAGATCACGTCGATCGTGCTGCTGGTCGCCGCGGTCGGCGGAGTGGTGCTCGGCTCGAAGTCGCTCGCCGAGGATCAGGAGGATGCTGCGCGTGCAAGGGCCTGACGTCGTCTGGTACCTGGTCGTCGCGGCCCTGCTGTTCTCGATCGGCACGGCCGGCGTGCTCCTGCGCCGGAGCCCGCTGATCGTGCTGCTCTCGCTCGAGATCATGCTCAACGGGGCCAACCTCGCCCTGATCACGTTCGCGCGCCTGCACGGCGACCACTCCGGCCAGATCTTCGCGCTCGCCGTGATGGCGGTCGCCGCCTCCGAGGTCGTCGTCGGCCTCGGCCTGATCGTCGCGATCGCGCGGCGCAGGCTCGACCTCGACGTCGACCGGCTGCGGGTGCTCCGCGGATGATTCGGCGATCAAGGGCCCTCCAGGCGGCCTCCTCCGGCTCCCGACGCGCGCTGAGAATCCGCCTGGCCGCGTCCTCAGTCGCGCCCATACCAGCAGGTATGAGCGCTCCCTGCGTCCTTGCCAGGCTTGCTCGGCGCACGCCGGAAGGGCGGCAATGCCACCCGGAGAGCCATTGATCGCCGGCGCCTGGCTCTGTCTGCTGGCGCCGCTCGCGGGCGCGCTCGCGATCACGCTGCTCGGCCGGTCGATCTCGCGGCGCACGGCGGCGTGGATCTCGACGCTCTCGGTCTTCACGGCCTTCGCCGGCGCCCTCGTCAGCTTCGTCGGACTGCTCGGCCGCGACCACGAGGAGCGCGAGGTCGTCACGAGCGCCTGGACGTGGCTCGCGACCCCCAGCTTCGCGGTCGACCTCTCGCTGCTCGTCGACCCGCTCTCGGTCACGATGATGCTGATCGTCTCCGGGGTCGGCGGCCTGATCGTCCTCTACTCGATCGGCTACATGGACGGCGACCCGGAGGAGCGGCGCTACTTCGCCTACATGTCGCTCTTCGTCTTCTCGATGCTGATGCTCGTGCAGGCGGGGAACTTCCTCCTCCTGCTCGTCGGCTGGGGGCTCGTCGGGCTGGCGTCCTACCTGCTGATCGGCTTCTGGCACGAGCGGACCGAAGCCGTCGCCGCCGCGAAGAAGGCATTCGTGATGAACGCGTTCGGCGACGCGACGATGGCGCTGGCGTTCTTCGTCCTCCTGTGGCAGACCGGGACGCTCAACTTCCAGGAGGCGTTCGAGGGAGCCGGCGGCCTCTCCCAGACCGCGGTCAACCTCGTCGCGCTCGGCCTGCTCGGCGGCGCCGTCGCGAAGTCGGCTCAGATCCCGCTCCACACCTGGCTGCCGGACGCGATGGAGGGCCCAACGCCCGTCTCGGCGCTGATCCACGCGGCGACGATGGTCACCGCCGGCGTCTACCTGATCGTCCGCGCCCACCCGATCTTCGAGCTGGCGCCGTCGATCTCCGACCTCGCCGCGGGGCTCGGCGCGATCACGCTGCTCGTCGCCGGCCTCGTCGCGCTCGTCCAGACGGACATCAAGCGCGTGATCGCGTACTCGACGATGTCGCAGATCGGCTACATGTTCCTCGGCGCCGGCCTCGGCGCCTACGGGAACTCGATGTTCCACCTGATGACGCACGCCTTCTTCAAGGCGTTGCTCTTCCTGGCCGCCGGGCTCGTGATCCACCACCTCGCGAACGAGCAGGACATCCGCAGGATGGGTGGCCTCCGGAGCGTGATGCCGAGGACGTATCTCGCCTTCCTGATCGGCTCGCTCGCGCTCGTCGGGATCCCGCCCCTCTCCGGCTTTTTCTCCAAGGACTCGATCCTCGCGTCCGCGCTCGCGAGCGGCGGCTACGGGCAGGTCCTCTTCGTAGCGGGCCTCGCCGGGACGCTCCTGACCGGGCTCTACACCTTCCGCCTCTTCTTCATCGTCTTCCTCGGCGAGCCGTCGCCGCTCGTCAACGAGCACTCGGGGGGTCACGGCCACGGCCACGGCGAAGGCCCCTGGACGATGACCTGGCCGGTCGGTGTCCTCACCGTGCTTGCGGTCGTCGGCGGCTGGATCCAGATCGCAGGCATCTGGCATCCGTTCGGGGAGTGGCTCGACCCGATCGCGATCGGCCGTGAGCATCTCGCGCTCGTCGAGCCGTCCGTGACCCAGGACTACGTCACGAGCGCGCTCGCTGTCGGGCTCGGGCTGGTCGGGATGTTCGTCGCGTGGACGCTCTACGGCGCCCGGACGAGGCCGGTGCCACGCAACGCCGCCGTCCAGGAGACGCTCGAGCACAAGTTCTGGTTCGACGAGCTCTACGACCTGATCTTCTACAAGCCGGCCGTCCTGCTCACGCGCGGCTTCCGGCGCGGCGTCGAGGAGCCGCTGATCGGCGGCTCGATCTCCGGCGTCACGCTCGGCGCTCGCGAGACGGCGGGGGCCGTCGGCGGCGCCCAGACCGGCTACCTGCGCAGCTATGCCCTCGCGATCGCCCTCGGCGTCGCGATCCTCGTCGTCGTCTTCATCAGCGTCCAATGACCACTGCGCTGATCGTCCTCCCGCTCGCCGCCGCGCTCGTCGTCTGGCTGCTGCCGCTCCCCGGGCGCGCGGCGGGGGTGCTCGCGCTGCTGGCGGCGCTCGCCGAGGTGGCGCTCTGGGCGGTCGCGGTCGGGCAGTTCGACTTCGCCCGCGGTCTCCAGCTCGAGGACCGGCAGAGCTGGTTCAGCGACCTCGGCGTCTCCTACCACGTCGGCTTCTTCGGCTACTCGCTCTGGCTCGCCGGGCTTGCGGCCGTCGTCGGCACGATCGCGATCGCCTACGCCGTGTGGGCGGGTGGCGACCGCAGTCGCGCCTACCACGGCCTCCTGCTCTTCCTGACGGGCGCGATCGTCGGCGTCTTCACCGCCCAGGACCTGCTCGTCTTCTACGTCTTCTTCGAGGCGATGCTGATCCCGATCTACGTCCTGATCGGCGTCTGGGGCGGCCCGCGGCGGCTGCGCGCGACGGCAACGTTCGTGATCTACACGATGGCCGGCTCGCTGCTGATGCTGGCCTCGATCATCGTCTTCGGGCTCTCGCAGGACACGTTCTCGCTCGTCGACTCGGGCGTCTCCTCGAACGACTGGGTCTTCCTCGGCTTCCTCGTCGCCTTCGCGGTCAAGGCGCCGATCTTCCCCTTCCACGGCTGGCTCGTCGACGCCTACCGCGAGGCGCCGCCCGAGGTGGCCGCGATCCTCTCCGGCGTCGTCTCCAAGGCAGCCGTCTACGGCCTGCTCCGGATCGCGATCGAGAAGTTCCCGGAGCCGGTGGAGCAGTTCCAGTCGACGATCCTCGCGTTCGCGACGATCGGGCTGATCTACGCGTCGGTGCTCGCCTTCCGCGCGCCCGACATCCGCAGCGTCACGGCCTACTCCTCGATGGCGCAGATGGGCCTCGTCACGATCGGCCTCTTCTCGCTGAACGAGCTCGGGATCAACGGCGCCGTCCTCCAGTCGGTCGCGCACGGGCTCGTCTCGGCAACGCTCTTCCTGCTCGCCGGGATGGTGGAGGTGCGGACGGGGACGAGCGCGTTCGGCGGCCTCGGCGGGATGGCGCGGGGAAGGCCGGTGCTGGCGACGCTGTTGATGACGACCGGGATCATCGCGCTCGCGGTGCCCGGCTCGGTTGCGTTCGCGGGCGAGTTCCTGATCCTGGCCGGGATCTACGGCGTCGGCTGGGGCTGGGCGGCCGTAGGGGCGAGTGCGATCGTGCTCGCGGCGATGTACATGCTCAGGGTGATCTCGGCCGTGCTCCACACCGCCCGCGGGTCCGACGTTCGTGAAGACGCCCCCGACGTGCGGCCGCTCGAGCTGGCGATCGTCGTCCCGCTCGTCGCACTCCTGCTCGTGCTCTCGGCGTGGCCGGCCTCGATCTCGGAGCGCGGCTACTTCTTCGGCGCGCAGTCCGAGGCGGCGCCGTGATCCCGACTCCGAAGGTCGACTGGCTCGCGCTCGCGCCGACGCTGGCGCTGCTCGGCGCCTCGGGCGTCGCGCTGCTCGGGAGCGTGCTCGTGCCCTGGTGGATGCGCCGCGTCTTCTCCGCGTTCGTCGGGTTCGCGGGCTTTGTCACCGCGGGCGTCCTGGCCGCGATCGTCTTCGACAGGAGCGCCGAGGGCCGCTCGCTGATCGCGGAGTCGTTCACGCGCGACCGGCTCGGCGCGCTCGCGGCGCTGATCGTCTGCGGCGCCGGCGCGCTCACCGTGCTCGTCGCCTGGGGCGAAAGGCGGCGCGACCACGTCGGCGAGTACTACGCCCTCCTGGCCGCGGCCGGAGCGGGCATGGTCTTCTTCGTCACCGCCTCGAACCTGATGACCCTGTTCCTCGGGCTCGAGTGGTTCTCGATCGCGCTCTACATCCTCTGTGCGATGGACACGCACCGCGAGGAGTCGCTCGAGGCGGGCCTCAAGTACCTGATCGTGGGCGCGTTCGGCTCCGCGATCCTGCTGTTCGGCTCGGCGCTCGTCTACGGCGCCACCGGCGCGATCGGCTTCTCCGAGATCGCTGCCGCCGACACGGGCGACGATGTCCTCCTGCTCGCGGGCCTTGCGATGCTGATCGCCGGGCTCGGCTTCAAGGCCTCGGCGGCCCCGTTCCACATGTGGACGCCCGATGTCTACCAGGGGGCACCGACGTCCGTGACCGCGTTCATGTCGGCGGCGACGAAGGTCGCGGCGCTCGTGCTGACGCTTCGCCTCCTCGTCGTCGCGTTCCCGGAGCAGGAGCACCTCTGGACGGTGGCGATCGCCGTGATCGCGATCGTGTCGCTCGCCGTCGGCAACCTCGCAGCGCTCGTGCAGCGCGACGTCAAACGGCTGCTCGCCTATTCGTCCGTCTCGCACGCGGGCTTCATGCTGATCGCGGTCGCGGCGAACAACGAGCTCGGTGGCCGCGCGCTCCTCTACTACCTGATCCCGTACGGCGCGATGTCGATCGGCTCGTTCGCGGTCGTGGCAGCGCGCGAGCGGGAGCTGCAGGTGCCGGTGACGCTCGACAACCTCGGCGGCCTCGGCTGGGAGAGACCGTTCCTCGGCGCCGCGCTGTGGGTCTTCATGCTCGGCTTCATGGGGATGCCCCTCACCGGCGGCCTGATCGGCAAGTTCTACGTCTTCTCGGCCGCGTACGAGGCGGGCTGGTGGTGGCTGATCGTCGCGGGCGTGATCGCGACCGCGATCTCGCTCTACTACTACCTCGGAATCATCCGCGCGATCTACCTCCGGCCCGCGGCGGAGCTGCGCCCGGCGATCGCGGGCGGCTCGCCGCCGCTCGACCCGCTGCTCCAGAGTGCGGTCTTCCTCTCGGTCGGCGTCACGATCGGCTCGTTCTTCTTCGTCCAGCCGCTGATCGACCTCGCCCGAGACGCGGCCGCGTCGCTGCCGTTCTAGCCAAGTAACAGACTGTTACTTGGCGCGGGAGGCTGCGCGGAGCCGCTCGCGCGGAGCGACGGCGCTGACAGTGACGAGTGCCTGGACGGCGAAGATCGCGAGGGTTGCGACCACGGCGGTCACTCCGACCACCGGCGGCGGGCCCTCGGTCAGGAGCGGTGCCCTCACGGCGGTGCCGAGGAGCACGAACGGGAGCGCGATCGCCGAGAGCAGGGCGATCCCGCGGTCGTGCGGCTCCGCTGCGGAGCCGTCCAGGACCTCGCCGAGGCCGTAGAGCGCCGCGAGCGCGACGACGGGGACGGCAGCGACGAGAGCGTAGTAGGCGAGCGAGTGCTGGCCCGCGGCGTCCGCGAGCGCAGCGCCGAGAACGAGGCTGATGGAGGCGAGGCGCATTGTCATGCGTCGATGTTCGACCCAGACCCGGACGGTCCTCTAGGCTCTCGCCATGCCTACGACACTCACCTGGCTCGGGCATTCGGCCTTCCGTGCCGACACCCCGGGCGGCAAGCGCATCTACGTCGATCCCTTCCTGAACGGCAACCCGAAATGTCCCGAGAGCGAGCTGGAGCCGGAGCGGGTCGACGCGATCCTGATCACCCACGGCCACGGCGATCACTACGGCGACACGATCGAGCTGGCGAAGAAGTTCGATTGCACCGTCGTGGCGCCGGTCGAGCTCGCCGACTGGCTGCAGGGGCAAGGCGTCGAGTCGGTCCGCGACCCGAACAAGGGCGGCACGGTCGACCTCGATGGGGTCAAGGTGACGCTCACTCACGCGCAGCACTCCTCCAGCACGAACGACGGGACCTACGCGGGCGAGCCGTGCGGTCTCGTCGTCGAGGTCGAGGACGGCTTCACGCTCTACTTCGCGGGCGACACGAACGTCTTCGGCGACATGGCCCTGATCGCGCGGATCTACGCGCCGGAGGTCGCGGTCCTGCCGATCGGCGGCCACTACACGATGGGTCCGGGCGAGGCGGCCGTCGCACTCGACCTCCTCGGCGTCAAGCGCTGCGTGCCGTGCCATTACGGCACCTTCCCGATCCTCACCGGCACGCCCGAGCAGCTCCGCGAGCTGGCGCCCGGCGTCGAGATCCTCGCGCCTGAGCCCGGCGGGTCGGTCGAGCTGTGAGGGAGCGCTGGTTCGGCGCCACCGGACGCCGCGTTCCCGAGCTGGCGCTCGAGGGGTCGCTCGACGTCGAGCACGCGCTCGTCCTGGACGACGTCGCCGACCTGGCCCGCCTCATCGAGGCACACGCGCGGGGAACGCCTGTCGTCGTCCGCGCCGCGACGCCCGAGGCCGTGAAAGCGGCGCTCGCACGGCCCGAGGTCGCGTCGGTTCTCGTTCCCACCGAGGAGTTGCTCGCGCTCGATCTGACCGCGCTCACGTATGGCTAGGCTCGTCTCGACGTACTCGATCGCCGCCTGCGATCTCGATCGCGGGCAGTGGGGCGTCGCGACGCAGTCCAAGTTCCTGGCCGTCGGCTCGGTCGTTCCGTGGGCGGAGCCTGGGGCAGGCGCCGTCGCCACGCAGGCGTACGCCAACCCACGCTACGGCCCCGACGGGCTCGCGCTGCTGCGCCAGGGCGTCTCCGCCGAGGAGGTCGTCCGCCGGCTGACCGAGGCAGACGACGGGCGCGACGAGCGCCAGCTCGGAGTCGTCGACAGCGCCGGCCGGGGCGCGACGTACACGGGATCGGCCTGCCTCGACTGGGCGGGCGGGCGCGCCGGCGACGGCTACGCCGCACAGGGGAACATCCTCGTCTCGGGCGCCACCGTCGACGCGCTGGCCGACTCGATCCAGGCGAGCGACGGATCGCTCGCAGAACGACTGCTCGAGGCGCTCGCCGCGGCGCAGGCGGCCGGCGGCGACAGGCGCGGCCAGCAGTCCGCCGCCATCCTCGTCGTCGAGCGCGACGGCGGCTACGCAGGCCTCTCCGACTCGCTCGTCGACATCCGGGTCGACGATCACGAAGCGCCGATCGAGGAGCTGCGCCGCCTCTACGGCCTCCACCAGCAACTCTTCGGGCGCACCCCGCGCGAGCAGTGGCTGCCGGTCGACGACGAGCTGCGTGCGGAGCTCGACGGCCATCTCGCCAGGCTCGGTTACGAGCGGCTCGAGGACTGGGCCGGTGCGGCCAACTTCGAGGAGCGCGTCGACGGCGACGCGGAGATCGATCCCATCGTCCTGAACGAGCTGAGGAGGTTGCGGTGAGCGGATACGAGGTCGCGAGCCTGACGGGCGTCGAGTCGCTGCCAGGCCCCGGGACGCTGCGCTGGACCCCGCTGCGCAAGCACTTTGGGATCACGGCGTTCGGGATCAACGCCTACACGGCGACCGAGGCCGGCCAGGACGTCGTCGAGGAGCACGACGAGGAGCGGCTCGGCCACGAGGAGCTGTACGTCGTCGTCGCGGGGCGGGCGACGTTCGTGCTCGACGGCGACGAGATCGACGTGCCGGCCGGCTCGGCCGTCTTTCTCCGGGACCCGAAGGTGAAGCGCTACGCGCGCGCCGAGGAGGCAGGGACGACCGTGCTCGCGCTGGGCGGCAAGCCCGGCCAGCACGAGGTGTCGGCCTGGGAGTACTTCTTCGCCGCGTACGCGGTCGCCGACGAGGACCCCGACCGGGCGCTTGCCGAGCTCGACGCCGGCCTTGCGCAGCGGCCGGATCACCCGCCGCTCCTGTACCACCGCGCGTGCATCAACGCCCGCGCCGGCCGGCTCGACGAGGCGCGTGCCGCGCTCGACCGTGCGCTCGCCCTCGACCCCGAGCTACAGAAGTACGCCGACGAGGACGAGGATCTCGCTTCTCTACGCGTCTCCGGGGAGTCGTAGCCCGGCGGCCCGCTCGCGCAGCGCCGGGACGGGATCGGCCTCGGGCTGCGCGACGACGAGCACGGCGCCGAAGCCACCACCCGCGAGCGCGCCGACGAGGAGCTCCAGCCCGAGCGCGAGCGCGAAGCCCTTGTGCGCCTGCTCGCCGCCGAAGGGAACGAGCTCGTCGGGACGGGCTGCGCCGCGCAGGACGTCGCCATAGGTGACCGCGCCCATCGAGACATCGGCGACGAGGGGCGCGCCGTCCGAGCTCGGGACAGCGACCGCCAGCGGGTTCGTCCCGGCAAGCGGCTCGCCGCCGTCGGGATGCGCCAGCCGAGCCGGTGAGGTCGCTGTCAGCGCTGCGACGAGCCCGCCCTCCGCGAGCCGGCGGACGTACCAGCCGAGCATCCCGGTCGGGAAGCAGTTGGAGGCGACGACCACGCGCGCCTG
This sequence comes from uncultured Gaiellaceae bacterium, assembly GCA_963789355.1. Lineage (GTDB taxonomy): Bacteria > Actinomycetota > Thermoleophilia > Gaiellales > Gaiellaceae > Gaiellasilicea. The sequence goes on along the minus strand of CAWBKK010000002.1, from coordinate 46,291 downwards.
CGCTGGAGGATCGGCGAGTTGCGTGTCGACGATCGCCGCCAGTGTCAGGTAGCCGAGAGCGCCGTTGCCGTCCCAGCGCTCGTAGCCGGGTTCCGTCCGGAGGCGTTTCGGCCGTGCGTCCGGCCTGAGGTCGGGGAGGGTCTCGAGCCAGTCGATCCGCGAGAGGCCGTGTCCGAGCTTGCCGCGTGCCTCGGCATCGAGGAAGTGAGCGGCGAGCGTCGCGGTGTCGGCCGCGGAGAAGCCGAGCGCCGCGATTCGTTCCTCAGGCTGCACGCCGTCTGGCCGCCCAGACGGCCGCGCTTGCTCCGAGCACGAGCGGGATCCCGAGCAGCGCCGGACTGAGCCGCCGGACCGTGGGGTGGGCTAGCTCGTCGAACTGAAGGATCGGCCAGTCGCGCTCCTCTGCGATCCGGCGCAGCTCGCGGTCGGGGTTGACGACCACCGGGTTCCCGACCGCCTCGAGGAACGGCAGGTCGGTGTGACTGTCGGAGTACGCGGTCGAGGCGGACAGGTCGTAGCCGCGCTGGGCCGCGAGCTCGCGGATCGCCGTGGCTTTCCCCTCACCGTGCGCCGGTCGGAGCGAGCGTCCCGTGTAGACGCCGTCTGCGACCTCGCAGGTCGAGCCGATCGCGCCGTCGAAGCCGAGTTCGCTCGCGAGCTCCTCGACGATCTCCTGGAGCGTGGCCGAGACGATGTAGACGGGCTCGCCGCGCTCCTGATGGCGGCGGGCGAGCGCGAGCGGCTCCTGGTAGATCAGCGGCTTCAGCACCGGCTCCATCGCGTCCGCCACCAGTCGGCGCAGGTCGTCGACCGCGAAGCCCTCGAGGATCATCAGGCCGTCCTCCGCCGCCTTTCGCACCGTCTCTGCGCTCGCGCCGCGTGCGGCGAAGAGGAGCTGCCAGGCGGCTGCCTTCGCGAGCTGCCCGCGGCCGATCACGCCGTGCTCGCGAAACGCCCCGGCGAGCGCGAGCGCGCTCGAGCGACGCAGGAGCGTCCGGTCGAGGTCGAAGAAGGCGGCGGCGCGCACGAGTCGAGTGTACGGACGCCGCAGCGCGTGTCAGCGGCGCCGCTGTTCGCCCGCATCCATGAGCGACTCCGCGCGTTGTCCCCGCGCTGCCCGCTCGGACCAACCCTCAGGCCCGCGCGTGCCGGCGCTGAGGTTCTGCGTCCGGCCACAGCGCGCGCAACGCAACACCGGGAACGTCTCGGTGACACCGGTGGCTGTTTGCCAACGGTGACCGGCCACGACGCACAGGAGAACTTTGACGGTCACTAGTGAGCGCCGCGGATCTTCGCGTACGGCAACGCGAGCAAGCCGAGGACGAGCATGCCCCCGAGGATGTACTTCGGGATGGAGCCGAACGTGCCTGAGACCTGAAGCACGATGAGCACGCCGACCGCGATGAACGCGAGCATCGCGAGCGGCTCTCTGAGGTAGGAAGGCATAGCACCATCAGTCTAGGCGGTTCCCTCACGAAATCCTCACGGATTCCTAACCGCGTCCTTCCGCCGGACACTCAGAGTTCGAGCGTCTCTATTCATGAGACCCCGAGAAGGAGAGAACGACATGAAGCGATTGATTCTGCTCGCAACCGCGCTCGTTGCCCTCGTGGCGACCAGCGTCGCGGTCGCGACGTACAAGTCCGCCGACGTGACCGCCGTGAGCGCCACGCTCCTGGCGACGACGCCGTCGAACGTCCAGACCCGGACGTACACCTGCGACACCCAGACCTTCGAGGTCACGACCGGCCGCTGGTCGGGGGCGGCGACGAGCACGACCGCCGACCTCAACGGCGCCGCCGTGCTCCACCTCAAGAGCGTCTACAACGTGACGAAGAAGCTCGGCTGGGTCGAGGGCAAGCTCAGCATCGGCGCCAACGACGGTCGCACGCACGCCTACGTCTCCGGCGTCAACTCCGACGGCAAGCTCGACGCCTGGCTGCGCGGTCACGCGGGACGCGGCGACGGCAGCCTCTTCGGCAGCCTCTCCGGCACGTTCTCGAAGACGGGCGGCCTGACCGGCGGCGCGATCGGCAGCGGCACCGGCACCAACGCGGCCGTGATCGCGAAGGGCATTCGCTGCAACTCGCAGCAGACCTCGCGGCCGAGCGTGCATCTCGTCGTTCGCGGCCAGATCGAGACGGTCAGCGCCACCTCGATCGTCGTGAGGCCGAAGGACGGCTCGGCGTCGCAGACGTGCGCCGTCAAGGACGAGGACGACGTCGATCGCGTCGAGGTGGGCGATCAGGTCGAGCTGACCTGCAGCCAGGTCGCCGGCGTCTGGACGCTGACGAAGGTGCGCAAGAAGTAACGAGTCTCCCTGGAGAGAGACGACAAGAGGGCGCCTCCGGGCGCTCTCTTTCGTTTCAGGACAGCAGCGTCAGCGGCTTGCGAATCGCAGCCTGGCGGGTCGCCGCGACAGTCTCGGCGAGCGCGACGATCGCGAGGGACGACGCCGCGTCGGGATCCGACTCGACGACGGGAACACCCGCATCGCCCGCTTCCCGCAGCGCCCGGTCGAGCGGGACCGTCCCGAGCAGCGGCACCTCGAGCTCCTCGGCGAGCCTGGCGCCGCCGCCCTCGCCGAACGCGTCGCCGCTCATGTTCTCGACGACGCCGAGCAGCTTCTGGCCCGTCTTCTGCGCCATCATCGCCGCGCGCGCAGCCACTTCCTGGGCGAGCGGCTGCGGCGTCGTCACGACGAGCACCTCGGCACGTGGGAGCAGCTGGCCGAGCGAGATCGCCATGTCGCCGGTGCCGGGCGGCATGTCGATCACGACCGTGTCCAGCTCGCCCCAGTGAACGTCGGAGAGAAACTGCTCCAGCGTGCGGTGCAGCATCGGCCCACGCCACATCACGGGTGCGTTCTCGTCGAGGAAGTTGCCGATCGAGATCAGCTTCAGGCTGCCGCGCACCGGCGGGATGATCATCTTGTCGACCACGATCGGCCGTTGGTGGACGCCGAGCAAGTGCGGGACCGAATGGCCGTAGACGTCCGCGTCGATCACGCCCACGTCCTGGCCGAGCCCGTCCAGCGCGGCTGCGAGGTTGACGGTCAGCGACGACTTGCCGACGCCGCCCTTGCCGCTCGCGACCGCGATCACCCGCGTCCGCGGATCGAGCGAGATCGACTTCTCGGGACGGCCGCCACGCAGCTTTGTCGTCAGCGCCGCCTTCTCGTCCGGGCTCATCACGTCGAAGCGCAGCTCGACGCGGGCGACGCCCGGGAGACCGCCGACGTGCTCGGCGACCTGGTCCTGGAAGGAGTTGCGGAGCGGACAGCCGGCGACGGTGAGCGCGATCGTGACGGCGACGTTGGCGCCGTCGATCTCGACCGACCTGACCATGTCGAGCTCGGTCACGGGCTTGCGCAACTCGGGATCGATCACGCGTTCGAGCGCGCGCAGGACGTCGTCGCGGTCCACGTTCATGGCTGGAGCGTAGCGCCGCCGCGCCCCTAGCCGACGAGCCGGAAGACGACGAGATCTCGCACGGGCTTGCGGTGCGTGCGCGTGACGGTCATCGTGCCGCGGGCGTTGTCGTAGAGACCCGTGCCCCCGAGCACCGCGAGGTCGTAGAACTGGCGGTAGAGGATCGAGCCGCCGACGACGAGCTTCCCCTTCGGGAGGACGTACGTCCCCCGGCAGACCCGGGCGCGGACGTTGTCCACGAAGGTGCACACAAGCTCGGCCCGTCCGATCGTGTCTCTTGTCCCGCGCTGCACCAGAACGGTCCGGGACACGTCCATGTCGCCCGGCGAGGTGCCCTTCGTGCCGAGGTCGACGCGGACCGAAGCCAGCTCGCGGTCGGTGATCCTGATCACCGCCGGCCCGGTTCCCGCCTCCGAGCGGCTTTGCCATGGGCCGACGGCGAGGACGCCGACGATCGCAACCGCCAGCATCGAGCCGACCTTCTTGTTCATGCCTCCGCCTCCTTCGTTGTCGTTCTGGACTCCCCGTTCGTCCTCGGCAGCTCGAGCCAGAAGGTCGTGCCCTCGCCCGGGTCGCTGTCGAAACCGATGCTGCCTCCGTGCGCCTCCACGATCTCGCGCGAGACCGCGAGACCGAGACCGGTGCCGGTGATCCCTGTGGCGCCGGCGTCGCCGCGGAAGAACTTGGTGAAGATCCGGCTCTGCTGCTCCTCCGGAATCCCGAGGCCCTCGTCGCGCACGGCAATCCGGACGCCGCCCGGGCTGCGGGCGGCGACGAGCTGGACGGTGCCGCCTTCGGGCGAGTACTTGATCGCGTTCGAGAGCAGGTTGCCGACGACCTGTGCGAGCCGGCCCGGGTCGCCGCGTACGGTCAGCGGCCGTTCGACGAGCTCGACTGCAAGTCTGTGCTTCGGGCTCTGCGCCGCGTAGAGCTGCACCTGCTCGTCCAGGAGCTGCGCCAGGTCGACCTTCTCGGTCGCGAGGTCGACGCCCTCGTGCTCGATCCGCTGGACGTCGAGGAAGTCCTCCAGCAGGGCCGCCAGGCGGCGCGCCTGCGCGTCGACGATGCCGAGGTAGTGGCGGCGCGTCGGCGCGTCGAACTCGCGCTTCAGCAGCAGCGCCGTGAACCCGAGCACGCTCGCGAGCGGCGTTCGCAGCTCGTGGGAGACGATGCTGACCAGCTCGGTCTTGCCGCGCTCGCTCTCGCGCAGCTCCTCGTTCTGCTGCTCGAGCTCGGCGTGGCTGACCTCGAGCCGCTCCGCCATCTCGTTGAACGCCCGCGTCAGTTCCCCCACCTCGCCCGGACCCTCCTCGGGGAGCCGCAGCGAGAGCTCGCCGCCGGCGATCCGGCCGGCACCGTCCGCGACCGCCCGCACCGGGCCGCCGATCGAGCGTGCGAGCACGATTCCGAAGAGCGCGATCAGCGCCATCGAGGCGCCGACGGCGACGCCTCCGACGACAACGGCGAGATCCGTCCGGTGGTCGGCATCCTCGGCGGCTGCGGCGGCGAGCTTGTCCTCGGCGCCGCGAAACGTGTTGAAGAGCCGGCGGATCTCGTCCGTCTGCACCTTGCCCTGCTGGGCAACCGTGGTGTCGTCGAGGGTGATCCCGGGCTCCTCCTGCAGGAGCGGGATCAGCGGCTCGACGAAGAAGAAGGCGTACTCGCGGATCTGGTTCTCGAGCGCGCGCGCCCGGCGACTCTGTGGCGGATCGTCCCGGACGAGAGCTTCCAGCGAACGCAGCTGTCCCGGCAGCTCCCTGGTGGCTCTCCGGTAGGGCTCGAGGGAGTTGTCCTTGCCCGTGACGGTGAAGCTGAGGAAACTCGACTCGACGTCGCTGACGAGCTTCTCCAGTTGCAGCGACGCAGCGGTGATCTCCTTCGAGCGCGCCTCGCGGTCGGTCGCCTCCCGCTGGGCCGACACGGCCAGAATGAGCGCCGTGAACGCTGCCCCGACGAGCAGCGCCAGCGCCGCGCTCGCGAGCCACATCCGGCGGGCGAGGGTCACGCCAGCAGCTCCTCGACCGCGAAGCTGAGCTCATCCGGGTCGAACGGCTTCGAGACGAAGCGGTCGGCGCCGGCCACCTGGGCGTCGATCTCGGCATGGCTCCACGCGGTGATCACGACGACGCGGATTGCCTTCATCCCCTCGTCGTTTCGGAGCTCCTCGAGAACCTCGATCCCGCTCAGGCCGGGCAGCATCACGTCGAGCACGATCAGATCCGGTCGCTCCTCCCGCGCGAGCGCGAGGGCCTCGATCCCGTCCGCCGCCTCGATGAAGCGGTACCCGGGGCCGAGCACCGCCCGGACGAGCTCGCGCAGGCTCGGGTCGTCGTCACAGACGAGAATCGTCGCGGCGCCGTCATCGGGTGCGGGATGTTGTGCTCGTTCGTCCACCGTGAGGGAGGGGCGGTGGCTCAAATCTGTCTCAGTCTAGTCGCGCCCTCTCCTGGAGTTCGGACTCGGCGCCGTTGCCCCTGCGAGTCATCTGCTCAGCGCTGCCGCGAGGGTTCGGCAGAGCTCGGGGGTGCCCGCCGCGACGACCCGTGAGCGGCCGACGAGATCGAGCGGCGCGGCGGCGAAGGGCGGATCCTCGAAGAGGTCGATGGAAAGGCCGCATTCCTGCACGAGCAACTGGCCCGCGGCGATATCGACCGAGCGCGCGGGCTTCAGGGAGCAGACCGCGTCGACGCGACCCGCCGCGAGGTGGCACAGGGAGATGGCGAGCGAGCCCATGATCCGCAACCGGTGTGCGGTGCCCACCATCTGCGCCGCCTTGTCCGCGACCTGCGCCGTCGTGGTGGCCTCGAAGGAGAGGATCTCGATCTCGTCCTTGGGCTTGACCGCGCCGAGCGGGCTACCGTTCAGGAACGCGCCCTGGCCTCGTTCCGCCGTCCACTCCTCGCCGGAGCCGAAGTCGTAGACGTAGCCGAAGACGACGTCGCGCATCGTCGCTCCGTCGGCGACTGCGAGCGAGAGGGAGAAGAAGGGGATGTCGCGCTTGGCGTTCAGCGAGCCGTCGATCGGGTCGCAGACCAAGCGCCAGGGAGCGCCGGACCCGAAGACGCGCTCGCCCAGCTCCTCGGAGACGAGGGTGAAGCTCTCATCCAGCTGCTCGAGCCGGTGGACGACCGCCGTCTCGGCCGCGGCGTCGATCGCAGTCGTGTCGTCACCGCCCTCGCCGGTCTGGAGCACGGGCTCGCGCTCGACCCGGGTCGGCAGCTCCGCGAGCACGGCCTTGATCTCGCCGACCGAGTCGCGACAGACGTCGAGCCACGGCTTCACAGAGGGTGAAAGAGCAGTCCGGAGAGGAGCTTCGGGAAGAAGTACGTCGTCTTCTGCGGCAGCACCTCGCCGCGGCGCGCGTGCGCGAAGACGTCCTCGATCCGGGTCGGGCGGAGCAGATACGCGACCGCCGCCTCGCCGTCGCGGACGCGGCGCTCCGCCTCCTTCGCATCGGCCGTGTAGGAGATCCCGTCGTGGCCGAGCGTGTCGACGAGCTGGACGTCGAGCATGCCTTCGGGGCCGTGGACGACGCGCGAGCCCTCGCGGGTGAGCTCGGTCACCTCTGCGCCGCCGGCCCCGTCGTTCTCCAGCCGCCGGGGGGCCGAGAACAAGCGGTGCGTCGGGAAGATCTCCAGGCCCGGATCGTCGGTGGAGACGAGCACGACGAGCATCTGCGCGCTCGCCGGCGTTCGCTCCTCCTCGGCGAACGCGACCGCGGTCTCGTAGCGGTGGTGTCCGTCGGCGATCAGCAGCTGCTTGTCGTCGAACGCGCGGACGAGCATGGGGTCGTCGAGGCGCCAGAGCTTCGCGCCCTCCGCTTCCAGATCCGGCGGCCGGTCGGGGCGGCCCACCGGTGCCGGCCCGTCGTAGAGGAGGAAGATCGGCTCGAGCTGGACGCGCGTGGCGCGCAGGAGCCGCAGGCGGCCCTCCTTCGGGCCGGCGTGGGTGCGCTCGTGCGGCAGCACCGTTCCGGTCTCGTACGGCTCGACCTTCAGCGACGCCACGATCCCGAAGCGGGTGCGGGCGACGCCGTCGGGGCCGACGTAGTCCTGCTCGAGGGCCCAGACCGCAGGCGGCTCCTCGACGAGAATGCCCTGCGCCCTCCACTCGGCGAGGTCGCGCGCGGCCTGCTCCTCCGAGTCGGGCAGCGTCAGGCGGACGACGTTGTGCGGATTGCGGGCGCGGAGCTGCTCGCGCTGCTCGTCGGTGATCACGTCGTACGGCGGTGCGACGAGCGTCTCGAGCGGGCCCGCCGTCGCTTCGTCGTAGCGGAGCGCGCGGAAGGGCTTGACGACGGCCATACGGCGGGCAACGTACCAACAGGGCTGAGTCATCTGTTTCGGGCCCTAGACTCAGCGCATGAGCACGATCGCCGAGCTCGGTCCCGACCGCACCGTCGAAGGCGTCTACGCCGTCGCGCGCAAGCAGCGGCGGACGACGCGGAAGGGTGCGCCCTATCTCGCGCTCGAGCTCGTTGATCCGACCGGCAGGATCGAGGGGCGGATCTGGAACGACGTCGAGCTGCTCGACGGCCGCTTCGCCGAGGGCGATGCCGTGCGCGTCCTCGGCCGGGTCGAGCGCTTCGACGACCGGCTCCAGCTCGAGATCCGTTCGGTCGAGGCGACCGACGCGGATCCGGCGGGGTTCGCGCCGCAGCTGCGCCGGGACGCGGACGAGCTCGACGGCTTTCTCGACTTTCTGGCGGGCGAGCTCGCCCATCCGGGGCTCCGGGCGGTCGTCGGCCGCTTCCTCGGCGATGCCGAGATCCGCAAGTCGCTCCGCGAGCTGCCCGCGGCCGAGACGCACCACTCGTACGCCGGCGGGCTGCTCCAGCACACCGTCGGCGTCTCGACCCTCGTCCGCGAGACGGCCCAGCTGCATCAACGGCTGCGGGGCGATCTCGTGCTCGCCGCGGCGATTCTCCACGACGTGGGCCGCGTGCGCGAGCTCGGGCGCGGCCCCGCGTTTCGGCCGACCGAAGAGGGCCGGCTGCTCGGGCACGTCCACCTTGGGCTGCGGCTGATCGAGGAGCGGGCCGCGGCGCTCGACGCCGAGGTTCGCGCGGAGCTCCTGCACGCGGTCGCTTCGCACCACGACCGGAATGCGGCCCGCACGGCCGAAGCGGCGGTGCTCTACCACGCGAACCAGCTCGACGCCGTCGCCGCGACGCGACCCGTAGGGGACTAGGTGCTCGCGATCGCGCTGGCCCTCGGCGCGAGCCTCTCGTGGGGGCTCGGCGACTTCCTGGGCGGACTCAAGGCGCGGACGCTGCACGTGCTCACGGTGCTGGCGCTCTCGCAGGCCGCGGGCTTCTTCGCCGTTCTCGTGTGGCTCGGCGTCTCCGGCGACGACGCGCCCGGCATCGCGGCGCTGGGCTGGGCCGCCGCGGCGGGCGTGGGCGGCTGCGTCGGGCTCGGGGCGCTCTACCGCGGGATGGCGGTCGGCGCGATGGGGATCGTCGCGCCGGTCTCGGCCGTGTCCGCGGCGATCCCGTTCACGGTCGGCGTCGCGTCGGGCGAGCGCCCCGGTCCGCTGCAGGTCGCGGGGATCGCGCTCGCGCTCGGAGGCGTCGCGCTGGCGTCGCGTGAGCCGGCGGAGGGCGGAGGCGGTCGTGCGGCCGGGGTCGGGCTCGCGCTGCTCGCGGCGCTCGCGTTCGGCCTCTACTTTGTCTTTCTCGACCGTGCCGCCGAGGTGAGCGTCCCATTCGCTGTCTCGACCGCGCGCGGCGTGTCGTCGCTCCTCGCGATCGGCGCCCTGCTCGTTCTCGGCGTCTCCCTGCGACCGGCTCGGGAGCACCTGCTCGCGCTCGTCGTCGTCGGCCTGTGCGACGTCGGCGCGAACGTGCTCTTCGGGCTCGCCTCGACGAGGGGCTTCCTCAGCGTCGTCTCGGTGCTCTCGTCCCTCTACCCGATCGTCACGGTCGGCCTGGCGACGATCCTGCTCCACGAGCGCATCGCACCTGCGCAGCGCGCCGGCGTGGTCGGCGCGCTCGCCGGCGCGGCGCTGATCACGGCGGGATGATGCGACCGTGAGCAGTCCCTGGACGAGCCCCCTGCGCGGCGCCCTCGACGAGCACGTGCTCGTCAGCGAGGCGCTGCGTGACAACCCGCTCGGCGATCCGCACGAACGCCCGCTTTGGGTCTACACGCCACAGTCGTACGCGGGCGGGCCGGCGGTCTACGTTCTCCAGGGCTTCACCGGCCAGCTGGACATGTGGCTGAACCGCGCCGCCTTCCGCCCGACCTTCCTCGAGTTGCTCGACGACGCCGACATCGACGCACGCGTCGTCTTCGTCGACGCGTGGACGTCGGTCGGCGGCTCGCAGTTCGTCGACTCGGACGGCGCCGGGCGCTACCACTCCTACATCTGCGACGAGATCGTCCCGTTCGTCGACGCGCAGTATGAGACGAACGGATTTCGCGGCGTCGCCGGCAAATCGAGCGGCGGCCAGGGCGCCGCGGTGACGGCGATGCTTCGCCCCGACCTCTTCCAGGGCTTCGCCAGCCACGCGGGCGGCGGACTCTTCGAGGTCTCGATCAGGCCGTTCTTCCGGCTCGCGGCTCGGCGGCTCCGCGACGCGTACGGTGGCTCGGTCGAGCGCTTCCTCGACGAGCTCCGTACCGGCCCGGCGCCGCTGGCCCACCCGCACGACCTCCACATCCTCCTCCAGTGGGGATTCTCGGCCGCGTACTCGGCGGACGAGGACGGTCGCATCCGTCTTCCCTACGACCTCGCCACTGCGCAGGTGATCCCCGAGCTGTGGGATCGCTGGCTCGAGTGGGACTACCCGACGCTCGTCCCCCTCTACGCAGACGCCCTGCGCGGGATGCGCGCGATCTACGTCGACTCTGGCACTCGCGACGAGTGGTACCTCGACCTGACTGCCGAGTGGCTTCGCCGCGAGCTGACCGCACTCGGCGTCCGCGACCTCCACGTCGAGCTCTTCGACGCCACGCACCTTGCAATCGAGTACCGCTACCCGATCGGGCTGCGCTACCTCGCCGACCGCCTGCGCTAGACGTTGAAGCGGATGTTCAGGACATCCCCGTCCTGAACCGCGTACGTCTTCCCCTCCAGCCGCTGCGTCCCCCGCTTCGAAGCCTCGGCGTGCGAGCCGGCCGCGAGCAGGTCTTCGGTCAGGATCGTCTCGCAGCGGATGAAGCCGCGCGCGATGTCGGAGTGGATCGACGCCGCCGCCTCGAGCGCCGTCTGGCCGCGGCGCAGCGTCCAGGCGCGGGTCTCCTTCTCGCCCGCCGTGAAGAACGTGATCAGATCGAGCGCGTCGCGCAGCCGCCGCACGACCTCGTCGAGCGCGGACGCGCCCTCGCGGTACTCCGCCGCCTCGTCGTCGGACATCTCCGCCAGCTCGGCCTCGAGTTGCAGGTCGATCCCATCGGGCCCGTTCTCGACCGCGAGAAGCGGCTTGGTCGTCAGCGGCTCCAGCTCGGCCGGCAGCTCGCCGGGAAAGTCCCGCAACGTATGCCCCGCATCGAGGTGCGCGAGCAGCGCCTGGAGTTGCTCGACCTCCTTCCGCAGTGACGCATCGCCCGACTTCGCCTGCTTCTCGACCCGCTCCAGCCGCCGCTCGACGTGGTCGCGATCTGCGACGAGCAGTTCCAGCTCGAGTGTCTCGAGGTCGCGCTTCGGATCGGCGCCGGCGGAGAAGCCGTCCGCAACGGCGAGGATCGCGTCGACCTGGCGTAGCCCACCGAGCAGCGCCGGACCCGTGCCCGGGACGTCGACGACCCGGATCGTCGCCGGCGTGATCTTCCGGGCCCCGACGAGCGCGGCGAGCTGCTCGAGCCGGTCGTCCGCGATCGACGCCATCCCGACGTTCTCCTTGCCGAACCCGGCGCCGCCGGTCTTCGTCAGCGCGGTGAACAGCGTCGTCTTGCCGGCACCCGGAAGCCCGACGATCCCGACCTCGAGCGCCATCTACGACGTGCTGTCGGACCCGGCGTCGCCGGAGATCTGCTTCTGCAGCGAGACGAGCGCCCGGTGCTGCAGCGACTTCACCGCACCTTCGGTCTTGTCGAGGATCGTCGCCGCCTCGGCGTTCGAGAAGCTGAAGACGAACTTGAGCGTCAGAACCTGCTGCTGCTCCTGCGAGAGCGAGTCGATCAGCTCCAGCATCGACTGCCTGCCGATCGACTGGAACGCCTCGTCCTCCGCCGAGCGCTCCGCCGAGTCGGTCGGCTCGGGCACGTCCTCCTCGGGCTGCCAGCGCCGGTTCGCGCGGAAGTGATCCATCGAGAGGTTGTGCGCGATCCGGAAGAGCCAGGCCGAGAACGGCGCCGACTGGAAGCGAAACTTGCCGATCGACTCGAGCATCCGCATGAACGTCTGCGTGGTCAGGTCCTCGGCGTCGTGCCGGTTGCCGACGGTCATGTGCAGGTAGCTGTAGATCCGGTCGAAGTGGATCAGGTACAGCTCCTCGAGGGCACCCCGGTCGCCCTGCTGGCCACGTTCGACGAGCTTGCGGATCTCCGCCCCGGACGGGCCCTTCTGTTGTGTTTCGGTCACCGTGAGAAAGGTGCCCCTAGATCCCGAATCCGACGCGTGACTCGCGGGCGTAACGCTTCATGTAGACGACGCGGGCGAGGACGACGGTGTAGCGACCGTCGGCCGAGTCGAGCATGACCGTGCCGCCTGCCTCGGTGGCCAGCGCGCGCTCGAGCTCGTCTGCGCCCTGGATCGTGACGAGCGCGGCCAGTCCCGGCCCGCCGTCGAACGCGAGCTCGATCCGGACGGAATCGGGTTCATCAGCCAACGGACACCACCTCTGTGAGGACGCCGTGGACGGCGTCGGGATGGACGAAAGCGACCTGGAGGCCGAAGAGGCCCTGGCGCGGCTCGGAGTCGATCAGCTCGGCGCCGGCGGCGGCAAGCCGGTCGAGCTCGGCGCCGACGTCCTCGACCTCGTAGGCGACGTGATGCATGCCCGGCCCGCGCTTGGCGAGGAACTTCCCGACCGGCGTCTCCTCGCCGAGTGGTGCGAGCAGCTCGACGCGACCCGCTCCGACGAGCACCGCTGCAGCTTCGACGCCCTGGTCGTCCACCTGCGCCCGGTGCTCGAGCTCGGCCCCGAAGAGCTTCTCGTACGTGTGAACGGCCTCGTCCAGGTCGTGAACGGCAACGCCGAGATGATGGATGCCGCGGGCGACCACGCCGCGATGCTATCGGCCGCTCGGGCCGCGAAGCCCGTCTAGGGGTTTGCGCGACGAGCGTCCGCTTGCGGATGCCCGTCCTGCGGCTGAGGCAGCGCTCGGACCGTGCCGACGGTCTCGGACGCCCGCGACTCGGGCTCGATCGCGCCGAGCAGCTCGTGGAGCTCGTCGCGCGTGAGTGTCTCGCGCTCGAGCAACTGGCCCGCAAGCCGGTCGAGGGAGACGCGGTGCTTCACCAGCAGGCGCTGGGCCTCCTCGTAGGCGTGGTCGGTGAGCCGTGCCTGCTCGGAGTCGCGGAGGCGCTTCGTCTCCTCCGAGAGCGCGTAGTTGTCGGCCCGCATCGTCCGTGAGGGAGAGGCGTCGGACATTCCGTACTCGAACACCATCGCTCGGGCGATCTCGGTCACCTTCTCGAGGTCGTTCGAGGCGCCGTTGGTGACGCGGCCGAAGACCACGTGCTCGGCGGCGCGCCCGGCGAGCGCGATCTTCATCACGTCGAGGAACTCTTCCTTCGTGTGCAGGTAGCGCTCCTCGAGCGGCAGGTAGTAGGCGTAGCCGAGCGCGTCGCCGCGCGCCACGATCGTCACCTTCTGGATCGGGAGCAGGTCGCCCATCATGTAGGCGATCAGGGCGTGGCCGGCCTCGTGGTAGGCGAGGATCCGCTTCTCCTTCTCGGTCACGACCCGGCGCTGCTGCATGCCGGCGATCACCCGTTCCATGGCCCCGTCGAAGTCCTCCTGGAGGATCGTCGTCCGCTCCTGGCGGCCGGCGAAGATCGCGGCCTCGTTGCAGAGGTTCGCGAGGTCGGCGCCGGTGAGCCCGGCCGTCTGCCGCGCGATGTGTGACAGCTCGACCCCGGTCGCAAGCGGCTTGCCTCGGGTGTGCACCTTCAGGATCGCCTCGCGTCCACTCAGGTCGGGCGCCGAGACGAGGACCTGGCGGTCGAAGCGGCCCGGCCGCAGCAGGGCGGGGTCGAGATCCTGGAGCCGGTTCGAGGCGCCCATGACGATCACCTGTGCCGACTCGTCGAAGCCGTCGAGCTCGACGAGCAGCTGGTTCAGCGTCTGGTCGTGCTCGCGGTTGTGGCTGCCGCCCGCGCGGGCGGTGCCGACGGCGTCGAGCTCGTCGATGAAGACGATCGCGGGCGCGTTCTTGCGCGCCTCTTCGAAGAGCTTGCGGATGCGGGAGGCGCCGAGGCCGGCGAACATCTCGACGAAGGCGGAGGCGCTCTGGGAGTAGAACTTCGCGCCCGACTCCCTGGCGACTGCCTTCGCGAGCAGCGTCTTGCCGGTGCCGGGAGGGCCGTAGAGCAGAATCCCCTTCGGCACGCGGGCGCCGAGGCGCTGGAACCGCTTCGGATGCCGGAGGAAGTCGACGACCTCCTGCAGCTCGGCCTTCGCCTCCTCGACGCCGGCGACGTCGTCCCAGGTCACCGACGAGCTCGCGCTCGCCTCCAGCTTCGCCGGCTTCACGCGCGGCATGTACTGGAGCGTGCGCCAGAGCAGGTAGATGATCAGGCCGAAGAAGACGAGCGGCAGCCACGTCAGCGCGTAGTCGCCAACCTGATCGAGAAATCCCCCCACGTCCGGCATCCACGCTCCTATCGGCAGCTCGCGTCGAAGCCTGTAGCGGCTATCGGCGAACAGCCACAATTGCTGCCGTTTCGGGCGTCGTCAAGACCTCCGTCGCAGCCACGTCCGTTCGGCCCAGCCAGAATTCGCGGATCGGATCAGGCCCTGCGAAGCCCGGCGTCAGGTCGTCGAGGACGGCGAGCCCGCCGGGCGCGAGCAGCCGGACGACCAGATCGCCGTCCTCGCGCGGGCGCAGCTGCTTCGTCGCGTCGTAGAAGACGAGGTCGAACGGCGCCTCGGGCGGCAGCAGCTCGCGCCAGTCGCCCTCGAGCACGTGGACGTTCTCGTCCTCGGCGAACAGCTCCCGCGCGGCCGCGGCCCGCACCGCGTCGATCTCGACGGTGAAGAACGGCGTCTGCGGCGGCAGCGCCGAGACGATCCAGGCGGCGCCCACGCCCGTGCCCGTGCCGATCTCGGCGACCCGCGCGCGGCCACGCGAGGCGGCGAGGACGTGCAGGAGGCGGCCGACCTCGGGGCTGCAGGAGCGGTCGAAGCCGAGGCGCGCCGTCAACTCGAGCGCCTTCTCGACGAGCGGCGGAACCACGTTCCTACACTACTGCGGTGCTGCCGCTGCCTCCCCACTGGGATCCCGAGCGGGTCGGCGAGGTCTGGCGCGTCGACTACGCCGCCCGCTTCGAGGACGCAGAGCGCTGGCGCGGCCGGCACGGGATCCAGCCGGCGGCCGACGACCGCCTCCGGGTCGCGCTCGTCGTCGTCGACATGCAGAACACGTTCTGCTCGCCCGGCTTCGAGCTCTTCGTCGCCGGCCGCTCGGGGACGGGCGCGCTCGACGACTCGCGCCGCGTCTGCGAGTTCGTCTACCGGAACCTCGGCGCGCTCACCCAGATCGTGCCGACGCTGGACACGCACCAGGCGCTTCAGATCTTCCATCCGGCGCTATTGATCGACGACGAGGGCAGGCATCCGGAGCCTTTCACGCTCGTGACCGCCGCCGAGGTCGAGGCCGGGCGCTGGCGGATCAATCCGCCGGCCGCAGCCGGTCTCGGACTGGACCCCGACTACGCAGAGCAGCACCTGCGCTACTACGTGCAGACGCTCGAGGAGGGCGGGAAGTACAACCTGACGATCTGGCCGTTCCACGCCATGCTCGGCGGGATCGGCTACGCGCTCGTCTCCGCGCTCGAGGAGGCGCTCTTCTTTCACTCGGTCGTCCGGCACGCACCGCTCGACTTCCAGCCGAAGGGCGCCAACGCGCTCACCGAGCACTACTCGATGCTCGGCCCCGAGGTGGAGGTCGACCGCGAGGGCGAGCCGCTGGGCAGGCGCAACCAGCCGCTGATCGAGCGCCTGCTCCAGAACGACGCGGTCGTGATCGCCGGCGAGGCGAAGAGCCACTGCGTCGCCTGGACGATCGAGGACCTGCTCTCCGATCCCAACGTTCGGCAGCGCGGTCTCGCCGAGAAGGTCTACCTGCTCGAGGACTGCACGTCGTCCGTCGTCGTCCCCGGGGCGGTCGACTACACCGACGAGGCGGACGCTCACTTCGCCCGCTTCGCCGAGTCGGGCGCCCACGTGGTCCGGTCGGATCAGCCGATGGCCGACTGGCCGGGCGTGGTCGGCGAGGCGCGAACCGGCTAGGTGACGAGCTCGAGCCTCGGGTTCGGCCGGTAGCGGCGGCCGACCTTCGCCGATGGGCGCCCGTCGGTCATCACGATGTCGGCGGTGAAGTCGTTCTGGCCGCGGATCAGCGACGAGCCGATCCCGTACGCGTCGACGGGCACGTCGCTCCGCTCGAACTGCTCGATCTTGTCGACGGTGAAGCCGCCCGAGGCGACGATCCGTACCCGCTCGAAGCCGTCCGCATCGAGCGCGTCGCGCACCTTGCGGACGAGGCGCTCGTTGACGCCGCGCGGGTCGAAGTCACCCATCTCGTTCCAGAGCGAGCGGTCGACGAGCTGGCCCGACGTGTCGAGCCGCACGCCCCAGAGCCGCGGCCCGAGTGCCCGCGCCACCTCGAGCGCCGTTCGCACCGAGTCGTTCTCGAAGTCGACGAGGACGACGATGTTCATGTCCTCGCTCGCCCACTCCGCGAACTTCGTCGCGGCGAGGACGGTGTTGCCGCCGTACGAGGCGATCAGCGCGTGCGGCACGGTGCCGACGCCGCGGCCGCCCCACCAGGACGCCTGCGCGTCGGAGGTGACCCCGATCTCGGCGCCGATCATCGCTCCCGCGACGTAGGCGGCGTAGCCGTCGCCGGTCTGGACGCGGTGGTGGTCGTGGCGTGCCGGCATGAAGATGATCGGCTTTCCGTTCGCGGCCTCGACGACGCGCGCCGTGTTCGTCGTGATCAGCGTCCGCCGGGTCAGCACGCCGAGGTAGACGGTCTCGAGGTGCGCAAAGAGCGTGTAGTCCCCCTCGACCGTCATCGCCGTCTCCCACGGCTCGACCCGGTCGCCGTCGTGGAGCGCGTGGACGGTGAGCGCCTCCCAGTCGTCCGAGCAGAGCTTGAGGACTGCGATCGCCTCGTCGACGCCGCCGAGCATCGCCTGGCTGCGCTGGAAGACCTGCATCACGACGCGCGGGTGACGGCCGTCCCGCAGGAGCGTCTCGCGTGTGTGGTTGAAGTAGGCGTCGGTGTAGTAGCCCTCGCGCATCTTCCCGACCGGGAGGTCGAAGATCTCAGGCGGGAGCCGGCGCGGCTTAGCTGCTTGCTCGGTCGCCATCTTCCAGCTTCAAGCAGGCGGCGAGGGCGGCCTCGGCGACCTCGAGCTGCGCGGGCGAGGGCTCGGCCGTGGCGATTCGGTGCTGCAGTTCGTGACCAGGCTTCGCGAGCGCCTTCGCGAGCGGGTGGCGCGGATGCTTCGTCATCCACGCGAACACCTCGACCGCGACGCCGACGGCGCCCAGCGAGCTCGCGGTTCTCGCCGGCCCGCGCAGGTGCGCGGGCGCGCGCGAAGCAAGGATGTTGCCGACCGCTGACGCGGCCAGTAGCGGCCCGACCAGGTGCGAGCCGCAGCGCTCGTGCTCCTTCGCGCGCTTCTCGCCGTGCTCGTACGTCCCGATCGAGACGTGCTCGGCGCCGTGGTACGCGGCCAGCTCGCCGCCCCGGAGCGCGAGCAGCGCCGGCCCCAATGAAAGGGCACCCGAGAGAAGCTCGCGCGCGGCGTCGCCGAGGTTCGGTGAGCGGCGGACGACTTGCACGGTCAGCGCGCTCGCGATCGTCGCAGCGAGCACCACGGGTCGCTCGAACGGCAGTCGGGCCTGCGGCAGCTTCCGGCGCAGCTCCGGGATCACCGCGAACGACTCCGCCAGCCGGAGCGGCCCACGCAGGAACGGCTGCTGGATCCCGGGTGCGAGCAGGCGCTTGCGCGCCGACGCGACCTTGATCTCGCCCCCGTCCGTTCTGATCGCGCAGGCCCACGAGGTGGGCCCGTGCACGAGCACGCCGTTCGAGAGGGCCATGCCGCCGAGCCGGATCTTGCTGCTCATCCCGGAAGCCTAGCCCTCGGCCGCACGTCTGAGCGCGCGCTGGAGCTCCTCGGCGGCCGGCCCGTGCGCGATCGGCGCGCCGTCGAGGGCCGTGACCGGCATCACCTCGCGCACCGACGAGGACGTGAATGCCTCGTCGGCGGCGAGAAGCTCCGTCAGGCCGTAGTGGCCGTCCTCGACCGCGTAACCGCACGCGCCGGCGAGCTCGAGCACCGTCGCCCGCGTGACGCCGGCGAGGATCCCGAGGTCGAGCGACGGGGTGTAGAGAGTCCGGTCGCGCCGCCACCAGATGTTCGTCGTCGGCCCTTCGAGCACCGTTCCTTCCAGGTCGACGAAGACGGCGTCGTCGGCGCCCTGCCGCTTCGCCTCGGCTTCGGCGGCCATGTTGACCGCGTAGCTCGTCGACTTCACGCCGGGGAGGAGCCACGGCTCGTCGGCCCGCACGCCGCGGAGCGAGATCAGTCGCTGCCCGCGTTCTCGCAGGTCGTCGTAGTGGTCGCCGAGCGCGCTGACGAGCGCCAGCGAGACGGGCGTCGGCGTCCAGTAGAGGCGGAGGACGGCATCGGGCGCTCCCGCTGCTTCGAGCGCCTGGCGCGCGAGCTCCTCGAGCTCGAGGCGGTTGACGTCGGGCAGGCCGATCCGCTCGGCCGAGCCGGCGAGGCGGGCGAGATGCTCCGCCAGCTTGAACGGCTTGCCGCCGTAGACCCGGACCGTCTCGAAGGCGGCGCGGCCGCGCAGCAGCGCCTCGTCGTCGGCGCGGAGCACCGGCTCCGTCGGGTCGACGACGCCACGGCCTCCGACCGCAACCGCGAGCAGGTTCACCGAGCCTCGACCTCGATCGGCGCCCCGAGCGCCGCGAGCAGCGGTCGCGCCTTCGTCCACGACTCCTCGATCTCGGCCTCCGGCTCGGAGTCCCAGACGATCCCGCCGCCGACCCAGAGGTGGATCCTCTCCTCGGCGACCGCGAACGTCCGGATCGTCAGCGCGAGCTCGAGATCGCCGTTGCCGCGGACGACGCCGAGCGCACCCATCGACGCGCCGCGGCCAACGGGCTCGAGCGCCGCGATCAGGTCGAGCGCGGCGATCTTCGGGGCGCCCGTGACGGAGCCGCCGGGGAACGTCGCGGCGAGCAGCTCCGCGAGCCCGACGTCTTCGCGGAGCGTTCCCTCCACGGTCGAGACGAGATGCGTGACGCCGGCGAGCTCGCGCTCGACCATCAGCTCCGGCCAGCGGACGGAGCCCGGCACGCAGACACGGGAGAGGTCGTTGCGCTCGAGGTCGACGATCATCACATGCTCGGCTGCGTCCTTCTCTCCCTCGACGTGCTCGCCGAGCGGCCGCGTTCCCTTGATCGGCGCCGTCCAGACGCGCCGGCCACGGCGGGCGAGGAAGAGCTCCGGCGAGGCCGACACGACCGCCCAGCCGTCGCCCGCCAGTGTGCGCGGCGCGAACGCGGCGAGCGACGCAGCCAGCGCGGCCGGCTCGCCGTGGAAATCGGCGCTCAGGTGCTGGACGAGGTTGACCTGGTAGACGTCCCCCCGCCCGATCGCCTCCCGCACCGCCTCGACCGCTTCGGCGTATTCGGCGTCGGTCCACGACCGCTCCCACGGGCCGATCCGGACGTGTCCCAGGGACAGTCCCTGAGACGTGTCCCGTACGGACACCGCGGCGAGCGGGAGCGGGGCCGGCTCGGGCGGCGAGGCGACCTCCGTCCGGCGCAGCGGCTCCGAAAGCCCGTAGCCGAGGAAGAGATCCGCCTCGAGGTCTTCGCCACCGGGCGCGAAGAAGCCGCGCTCGCGCAGGTAGGCCTCGATCTGCTCGAACGCGCCGGCGGGCGAGTGGAGCTCGAGCACGTTAGGCGAGCGAGCGGGCGGCGGCGCGGAGGAAGTCGACTCCGAGACCGAGATCGTCGACGTGCGTGCGCTCGTCGGCGGAGTGGATCAGCCGCGACGCCAGCTCGACCTCCATCGTCCGGAGCGGGAAGAAGCCGTAGGCGACCGTGCCGAACGCCTCGCGAAGCCAATGCGAGTCGGTGAAGCCGGCGCAGCAGAGCGGCGCGAGCTTTGCGCCCGGCTCGGTCGTCTCGACCCAGTCCGAGATCGCGCGCCAGAGCGGCGTGTCGAGCGGCGAGCGGGTGCCGCCGAAGCGCTCGATCGTCTCGACCTCGTAGTAGCCGTCCTCGCCGAGGATCGCGCGGACGATCGGGTCGACGTCCTCGGGGGTCTGACCCGGCAGCAGTCTCCGGTCGACCGTCAGCTCGACGGTCCCCGGGATCACATTACGCCGCTCCGAGGCCGCGATCATGGTCGGCGAGAGCGTGAACGCGAGCAGCGGTTCGACCGTCTCCGCCGCGAGCGGGTCGAGCGCGCGCAGCCGCTCCAGCACCTGCTCGGGGGGCGGCTGCTCGCCCAGCACGGCGTCGAGGAAGCCCGCGACCTCCGGCCCGATCGTCGCCTCGGGCCGGAAGGCGGCGAGCTTCTCGATCAGCGGTGCCGCCTTGACGAGCGCGTTGTCGGCGATCCCCGGCATCGAGGCGTGGCCGCTACGGCCGTGCACCGTCACCCGGAACGGCGAGCTCATCTTCTCGGCAGCTGCGCAGAGGTAGAAGGCGCGGCCGCCCAGCTCGACCCGCTCGCCGCCGCCCTCGTTGATCGCGTAGTCGACCCGGACCGCGTCCGGGTGGTGCTCGCAGAGCCACTGCAGACCGTAGTTGTCCCCGACCTCCTCGTCGGCCGCGGCGACGAAGACGAGGTCGCCCGGGGGCGTGAATCCCTCCCGCGCGAGGGAGGCGATGGCCACGGCGCTGGCTGCGACCTGGTTCTTCATGTCGAGCGCGCCGCGCCCCCAGACGTGATCGCCGGCGAGATCGCCCGACCACGGGTCGCGCGACCACTCGGCGGGATCCGCGACGACGGTGTCGGTGTGCGAGAGGAAGCAGAGCGACGGCCCGTCGCCACCCTTGAGCCGCGCGACGAGGTTCGCGCGCTCCGGCGTCCGCGCGTACAGCTCGACCTCGACGCCGTTCGCCTCCAGGTAGTCGCGCAGCAGCTCGGCGGCGAGCGTCTCGTTTCCGGGCGGATTGACCGTGTTCAGCCGCAGCAGACCCTGCAGCAGCCCGACCGCTTCCTCCTGCAGGCTCACTGTTGCTCTTGCGACAGGGCCGTGAGCTCGTTGCGCACGCGCCAGAGCTCGGGGAAGAAGACGTGCTGGATCAGGCGGCCGAGCACCTCGACGGGCGTGCCCTGAGTGCCGACAACCGAGTCGCCGATCACGCGCGCGACGACCTTGTAGTGGCGGATCCGCCAGAAGTTGATCCGCTCGTCGAGCTCGATGATCGCCTCGGCGAGCTGATACAGCTCCTCGTGCTCGCGGCCGTGGACATAGACGTCGGTGAGCGAGAGCCCGGCCTGCTCGCGCAGCGCGTGGAACGCTTGCCCGAGCGGCGGCGCCACCCGCCGGAGCTCCCGCCAGCCCGGCGAGTCGAAGCCGCTGCCGTGCCCCAGCACCTTGCGGATCTCCTGGTACTCCCACGGCGACATCTGTTCGAGCATGTCGAGCTGCGTCGTCGCGTAGTTGAGGCAGAGCGTCGAGCGTCGCAGCAGCCGCAGCGCGGGCGGGATCTCCCCCGCCAGCAGGTGCTCCGTTGCGGCCTCGACGTCGTTCCAGGCGAGCTGAAGCCACAGCTCCGACGACTGGTGCACGGTCTGGAAGAGCAACTCGTCGCGGTGCACCCACTCGTCGGCCTTCTTCTGGAGCGAGAGCAGGCCGACCGTATTCAGGTAACGCTCGTAGTCGCTCTCGCCCTCGCCCTCGAGCACCGGCTCGGAGAAGTCCTCGTGCGTCGCCACGGCCTGAGCATACTGCCCACTATGAGCGACCTCTTCGCCGACGCGGCGCGCGAGCGCTCGGCCGCCCACGCTCCTCTCCCGCAGCGGCTGCGGCCGCGTTCGCTCCCCGAGCTGGTCGGCCAGAAGCACGTGCTCGGCGACGGCTCGGCGCTGCGCCGCGCGATCGAGGACGATCGCCTCCGCTCGCTGATCCTCTACGGCCCGCCGGGGGTCGGGAAGACGACGCTGGCGCGGATCGTGGCCGCCGAGACGGGGGCCGCGTTCGAGGAGCTCTCGGCCGTCTCGGCCCGCGTCGACGACGTCCGCGGGGTCATGCAGCGAGCGCGCGACCGGCTCGGCGGCAACGGCCAGCGGACGATCCTCTTCCTGGACGAGATCCACCGCTTCAACAAGGCGCAGCAGGACGCGCTCCTGCCCGCCGTCGAGGAGGGGCTGCTGACCCTGATCGGCGCGACGACCGAGAACCCGTACTTCGAGGTCAACTCCGCACTGCTCTCCCGCTGCCAGGTCGTCGAGCTCGAGGCACTCTCCGAGGAGGAGCTCGCCGAGGTCGTGAGGCGCGGTGCGGGGGCGATCGGCGCGGACGTCCCGGACGAGATCGTCGAGCTGATCGCGCGCCGCGCCGGGGGCGACGCCCGCACCGCGCTCGCGACGATCGAGCTGGCGTGGGAAACCGCCCAGGCCGAGGGAGTGCCGCTCGAGGAGCGCCACGTCGACGACGCGGCGCGCAAGCGGCCGCTTCGCTACGACAAGGGCGCCGACCAGCACTACGACTTCGTCTCGGCCTTCATCAAGTCGATGCGCGGCTCCGATCCCGACGCAGCGGTCTACTACCTCGCCTCGATGCTCGAGGGCGGCGAGGATCCGCGCTTCATCGCGCGGCGGATGGTCATCTTCGCCTCCGAGGACGTCGGCAACGCCGATCCACGCGGGCTCCAGGTCGCGGTTGCCGCGGCGCACGCGCTCGAGCACGTCGGCCTGCCCGAGGCGCAGCTCAACCTCGCCCAGGCGGCGATCTACCTGGCCAACGCACCCAAGTCGAAGGCGAGCGCCAACGCGATCTGGGGCGCCCGCGAGCAGGTGCGTCAGGGCGGGAATCTTCGTCCGCCCGCGATGCTCCGCGATGCGCACTACGCGGGTGCGAAGAAACTCGGCCATGGCGGCGGGTACATCGATCCCCACACCGACCCACGCGGCTTCGACGTCGACTACCTCCCCGAGGAGCTGCGCGGCAAGCGCTTCTACGAGCCGTCGGGCAACGGCGAGGAGGGCGAGTGACCGACCTCTCTGCCGAGGGCGTCGTCCGCGGCCTCTTCGACGCGCTGAACGCTCGCGACTTCGAGCGCGCCGCCGGCGCGGTTGCGGAGCGCTGCGAGTGGGAGAGCGTCGCGGCTGAAACCGTCCATCACGGCTCGAAGCCGATCGTCGACGGGCTACGGCGTTTCGTCGCGGCGTTTCCCGACTGGCACGCGGAGATCAGCCGCCTGGCGGCCGTCGGGGACACGGTCGTGGTCGAATGGGGCTCCTCCGGCACGTTCACCGGGCCGTTCCTGGGCGAGGAGCCGAACGGGCGCTCTTTCCGTCGGCGAGGGTGCGCCGTGGCGGAGGTCGCCGGCGGCAAGATCGTGCGCTACCGCGACTACTACGACCGGGCGACCTTGCTCGAGCAGCTGGACTTGGGCCATCTGCTCTACGCTGCGAAGCGATGATCGAGACGGGAAGCGAGGCGCCGGACTTCGACCTCGAAGTCAGCAGCAGCGAGCGCGTGCGGCTCGCGGACTTCCGCGGGAAGCGCAACGTCCTGCTCGTCTTCCACCCGCTCGCGTTCACTCCGATCTGCGAGGAGGAGGCGCTCGACCTCGAGGAGAACCTGCCGTCGTTCGCGAGCGCCGAGACCGATGTCGTCCTGGTCTCGTGCGACTCCTCGGCCGCGCGCCGGGCCTGGAAGGAGAAGCTCGGCCTCAGCTTCACCGTCGCCTCCGACTTCTGGCCGCACGGCGAGGCGGCGAAGGCGTACGGCGTCTTCGACGAGACGAAGGGCACACCCCTGCGCGGGACCTTCCTGATCGACAAGGACGGCCTCGTCGTGTGGAGCCTCGTCAACGATGGCGACACGCGTCGCGAGCAGCTCGTCTCCGGCCCCCTGGCCGCCACGCCCACTTGAGTCTCGCCCGCTACGAGTGGGGCGACGCGAGCCTGCCGCCGCTCGTCTGCCTGCACGGCGTCACCAGCCACGGACGCCACTTCGCACGGCTCGCCGAGCGCCTCTCGGATCGCTTTCGCGTCGTCGCGCTCGACCTGCGCGGCCACGGCGACTCGCCCTGGGAGCCGCCCTGGAGCCTCGAGCAGCATGTGGCAGACGTGCTCGATGCTGTGCCGGAGGGTCGAGCGGTGTGGCTCGGGCACTCATTCGGTGCCCGCGTCGCCTATGAGACGGCGACAGCGGCGCCGGCCCGCGTCGAGCGGCTCGTCCTGCTCGACCCCGCGATCCTGATTCCTGCGCACGTCGCGCTTGCTACCGCCGAGAACGCCCGCAAGGACAGGTCGTACGCCTCCTTCGCGGAGGGGATCGACCGCCGCTACGCGGAGAGCGTGCTCACGACCGCGCCGCGCGATCTGCTTGAGGAAGAGCTGGTTACGCACCTGCTCGGCGACGACGAGGGCCGCTTTCGCTACCGCTACTGCCAGAGCGCCGTTGTGGCCGCATACGGCGAGATGGCGCGCGAGCCGCCGCCGTTCGAGCGCGTGCGGATACCGACGCTGCTGGTGCTCGGCGAGACGTCGTACCTCCCGTACGACCACCTGCTCGAGGCGCACGCGACGGCGCTCGGCGACCTGCTCCAGGTGACGCGGATCGCAGCGGGGCACACCCTGCTCTGGGACGCGCTCGACGACACTGCCGCAGCGGTCGAGCGCTTTCTCGCCTGACTCGTCTCCCGGCCGGTCGCGATCAGCGCCTCGACGATCTCCGCGAGCGGCTTGCCCCAGCCGAGCTGCGAGACGTTCCGCGGAAGCGCCCGCGAGACCGTTGGCCGGCGGGCGCTCCTTCGAGCGAGTGCTAGTCCTCGTGCTTTGCCCAGTGGTGGGCGCCGCCCCAGTCGATGACGACGACAGGCTCGTCGCCGATCACCCAGGCGTCGTGCCCTGGGGGCAGCATGCTGACCTCGCCGGGGCCGATCTCCAGCTCGGTGCCGTCCGCCTGACGGACTCCGAGCGTGCCGGTCACGTGAAACTGGAAATGCGGCGCCTCGCACAGCTCTGTCCCCGCGATCGGCTTGATGTGATCCGACCAGCGCCAGCCCGGCTGCACCGTGTAGCGGCCGACCTCGCCGCCCGCGACCTCCAGGATCTCGGCCCGACCGAGGGGGAACTCACGCACCTCGTCAGGCGAGCCGAACGACTTGTGAACCGACCGTGTTGCAGTGTTCTGCATGACGACCTCCGCTCGACGGGATGGACTCGTGCGGGATGACGCTAACTTACTAGTAGGTCAGAGTCAAGCAGTTGTGCAACACTCGACGTGATGGTTCCGACCGTGACGAACCGGGAGACGCCGACGGCAATCCTCGACAGCGCCGAGCGTTTCGTGCAGCGGCGCGGCTTCAACGGTTTCAGTTACGCCGACGTCGCCGCCGAGCTCGCCGTCACGAAGGCGAGCCTCCACTACCACTTCGCCGGGAAGGCCGAGCTCGGCGAGGCGCTGATGACCCGCTACTCCGAGCGCTTCGCGGCGGCGCTCGTCGAGATCGACGCCACGGATGCGCCGGCGCCGGCGAAGCTCGATGCGTACGCCGCCCTCTACGCCGACGTCCTGCAAGGGGAACGGATGTGTCTGTGCGGCATGCTCGCAGCCGAGTACGAGACGCTCCCGCCGGGAATGCAGTCGGTCGTGCTGCGCTTCTTCGACGCGAACGAGCGCTGGCTCGTCGGCGTGCTCGAGGCCGGGCGACGCGAAAATACCCTCACCTTTGATCAGCCGGCGCCCGACGCCGCCCGGTTGATCGTCAGCGCGCTCGAGGGGGCAATGCTCGTTGCTCGCCCGTTCTCCGACGTGGGCCGGTTCCAGACTGCCGCGAGGGCGCTGTTGAAGAGCTTCACCACCCCGAGCGTCTAGTTACCGCACCGACCTACGCCGCAACAGCTGCTTCGCGAGCCTCGACCGCAACCGCCAGCGCGTCGACCACCGTGCGGAGCTCGTCGAGCAACGTCGCGTCGACCCCATTCGAGAGCCGCTCGTCCGCCTTTGCCACCGCGACGGTGTCCTCGAGCGTGCGTGCCCCGAGTGCGCCCAGCACCTTGCGGGTCTCCGCCGCCGCCCAGACGCCGCCGAACATGCCCGTGCTGGACGAGAGCACGACGACGGGCTTGTTCCGCACCGGCGACTCGGCGAGCGGGCGGGAGGCCCAGTCGAGCGCGTTCTTGAGCACGCCCGGGATCGACGAGTTGTACTCCGGCGTCGCGATCAGGACCGCGTCCGCCTCCTCGAGCGCCTCCTTGAGGCGCTCCACAGAAGCGGGCTGGGCGCCCGGGAAGTCGTCGTCGGCGTCGTAGGGCGGAATCTCCTTGAGTCCGTCGTAGAGCTTCACGTCGATCCCGTCGGGCGCGACGGCGGCAGCCGCCTGCAGCAGGTCGGTGTTGTGCGAGCCTGCGCGGAGGCTGCCGCTGATCGCGAGGATTCTCATCGGGCTACGCCTGCACCAGCGCGAGGTTGGCGGTGATCTTGACGTCGTTGTCGAGGGCGGGAACGCCGGTCGGAAGGTCCTGATTCCAGTCGATCCCGAAGTCGCGGCGGTTCACCGTCGTCTCGACGTCGAAAGCGATGCGCTGGTTGCCGTAGAGATCGGGAGTGGGCCCGGCAACCGTGCCGGTGATCGTGACCGGCTTCGTGACGCCGCGGAGCGTGAGCTCGCCCTCGATCGTGGCGGTGTCGCCCTCGCGCCCGATCGCGTTCGAGGTGAAGCGGAGCTCTGGGTTCTGCTCGGCGTCGAAGAAGTCCGGCGACTGGAGGTGGCCGGCGAGGTTCGGGTCGTCGACGCGGACGCTGGCGACCTTGGCGATGCCTTCGATCGTCCCGTCGACGAGGCTCGCGTCGACTTCTCCGAACGAGCCGCGGAACGTCCCCGCGCCGGCGTACTGGACGGCAAAGGCGACGTCGGAGTGCACGGGATCGATCTTCCACGTGCCCGTCGGAATTGCTGTGGTCTGTTCTGTGGCGCTCATTGCTCTCCCTTGGTTCGGCGTGTACACTTTCCTTGTGCCCGCAACAATAGAGGAAAAACATTGAGTCGTCAAGTATTGCGTCCGCAAGCAGTTGAGCTTGCCGCTTTCGCCCGTCTGATGCGGGCTCACACCGTGCTGCGGAGGGAGCTCGACGCTGAGGTCCTCCGTCCGCGAGGGCTGACGATCAACGACTTCGAGGCGCTGATGCATCTCGCCCGGGCGGACGAGCAGCGACTCCGGCGCGTCGATCTCGTCGAGCGGCTGATGCTGACGCCCTCAGGTGTCACGCGCCTGCTCGAAGGGTTGGAGGAAGCCGGGCTCGTCGAGAACGTTCATTGCGAGGACGACGCGCGCGTGACCTGGGCGCGCCTGACGGACGACGGGAACGAGACGCTCGAGTGTGTCGGCGCCAGCCACGCGGAGCGGCTGCGCGGCCTCTTCCGCGACACGCTCAGCGAGGACGAGGTCGAGCAGCTCTCCGAGCTCCTCGGCAAGCTCCCCGGCGTCGGCCCGGGCTCCTGCACGGGCTAGACGACGTACTCGTCTGCGATCGTCAGCGCGTCGTCGAGGATCGCGAGCCCTTCGTCGAGCTCCTCGCGGGTGATCGTCAGCGGCGGGCAGACCATGACGACGTTCCAGTGCGCCATCAGGTAGAGGCCTGACTCGAGTGCCGCCTTCTGCAGCCGCGCGACCGGCGCGGCAGCCTCGCCGCCGCCGTTGAAGGGAACGAGCATCTCCTTCGTCTCGCGGTTCTTGACGAGCTCGAGGCCCCAGAAGAGGCCGAGCCCGCGCACATCGCCCACCGACGGGTGCTTCGCCGCGAGTGCCGGGAGCGCCTCGGCCAGGTACGCGCCGTGCTCGGCCGAGTTCTCGACGATGCTCTCCTCCTGGAACGCCTCGATCGAGGCGACGGCCGACGCGCACGCGAGCGGATGGCCCGAGTAGGTGAGCCCGCCGGCGAGGAAGCGGCCGCGCAGCTCCGCGGCGATCGGCTCCGAGACGATCATCGCTCCGAGCGGCACGTAGCCGGAGTTGATCCCCTTCGCCACGGTGAGGATGTCCGGGACGACGTCCCAGTTGTCGCAGGCGAACCACTTGCCGGTGCGGCCGAAGCCGGCCATCACCTCGTCGAGGATCAGCAGGATCCCGTGCCGGTGGCACGTCTCGCGGATCGATTGCAGGTAGCCGTCGGGCGGGACGATGATCCCGTTCGTGCCGACGACGGTCTCGAGGATGACGGCGGCGACCGTGTGCGCGCCCTCGTACTGGAGGATCTCCTCCAGGTGCGGCGCGCCCGTGCAGACCGGACAGGGATCGGGATGCCCGGCCGGGCAGCGGTAGGTGTAGGGATCGAGCATCCGCACGACGCCCGGCAGCCCCGGCTCGGCGTGCCACCGGCGCGGATCGCCCGTGAGCGTGATCGCGCCGCCGGTGGCGCCGTGGTAGCTGCGGTAGCGGGCGATGATCTTGTGGCGGCCGGTGACCCAGCGCGCGACCTTGATCGCGTTCTCGTTCGCCTCGGCGCCGCCGTTCGTGAAGAACGACATCTTCAGGTTGCCGGGCGTGACGTCCGCCAGCATCCGGGCGAGCGTCGAGCGCGGCTCGGTCGCCATCGGCGGCCCGATCGTCGCCAGCTTCTCCGCCTGCTCCTTGATCGCGGCGACGACCTTCGGGTGGCCGTAGCCGATCGAGACGTTGACGAGCTGCGAGGCGAAGTCGAGGTAGCGCTTCCCGTCGTAGTCCCAGAAGTAGCGGCCCTCGGCGCCTGCGACCGGAATCGGATCGATCGCGTCCTGCACCGACCAGGAGTGGAGGACGAACTCCTTCGCGTCCGCCTTGATCTGGGCGCCCAGCTGCGGATTCGTCTCGATCGTGGCCATGCCTCGATCCTACCGCGCTAGGCTTGACGGATCACCTGAGGAGGCCGAGATGACCGAGCTTGCGACCCCGCCCACCGAGCAGCGCGAAGGACTCACCCGGATCAGCCACTGGATCGGCGGCAAGGCCGTCGCAGGCACGTCGGGCCGCACAGGGCCCGTGTTCAACCCGGCCCTCGGGCAGCAGTCCGGCGAGGTCGATCTGGCGACGACCGAGGAGGTCGGGGCCGCGGTCGCGGCCGCGAAGGCTGCGTTCCCGGCCTGGCGGGCGACATCGCTGGCGAAGCGCGCCGAGATCCTGTTCACGATCCGCGAGCTCCTGCACGAGCGCCGCGAGGAGGTCGCCCGGATCCTCACCGCCGAGCACGGCAAGGTCCTCTCCGACGCGATGGGCGAGGTCACGCGCGGGCTCGAGGTGATCGAGTTCGCCTGCGGGATCCCGCACCTGCTCAAGGGCGGCATGTCCGAACAGGCCTCGACCGGGATCGACGTCTACTCGATCAAGCAGCCCCTGGGCGTCGTCGCCGGAATCACGCCGTTCAACTTCCCGGCGATGGTTCCGATGTGGATGTGGGGCCCGGCGCTCGCGTGCGGGAACACGTTCGTGCTGAAGCCCTCCGAGAAGGATCCGTCCGCGTCGATCTGGACGGCGGAGCTGCTCCAGGAAGCCGGCGTTCCGGACGGCGTCTTCAACGTCGTCCACGGCGACAAGGTCGCGGTCGACGCGATCCTCGAGCACCCGGATGTCAGCGCGGTCAGCTTCGTCGGCTCGACGCCGATCGCGCGCTACATCTACGAGACCGGGACGAAGCACGGCAAGCGCGTGCAGGCGCTCGGCGGCGCGAAGAACCACATGATCGTCCTTCCAGACGCCGACATCGACATGGCGGCGGACGCCGCGGTGAGCGCGGCCTACGGCTCGGCCGGCGAGCGCTGCATGGCGATCTCGCAGGTCGTCGCGGTCGGCGACGCGGGCGACAAGCTCGTCGAGGCGATCAAGCTGCGGCTGCCGAAGATCAAGGTCGGCAACGGGCTCGACGAGGGCGTCGAGATGGGCCCCCTCGTCACCCGGGAGCACCGCGACAAGGTCGCGTCGTACATCGCAGGCGGCGCCGAGCAGGGCGCGACGGTCGTCGTCGACGGCCGCGAGACTGCGCCCGAGGGCGACGGCTTCTTCCTGGGCGTGACCCTGCTCGACGACGTCACGCCCGAGATGGACGCCTACAAGGACGAGATCTTCGGCCCTGTGCTCGGCGTCACCCGAGTCGGCAGCTACGACGAGGCGGTCAAGCTCGTGAACGAGAATCCGTACGGCAACGGGACGGCGATCTTCACGCGCGACGGCGGTGCAGCGCGCCAGTTCCAGTTCGAGGTCGAGGCGGGCATGGTCGGGATCAACGTGCCGATCCCGGTCCCGGTCGCCTACTACTCCTTCGGCGGCTGGAAGGCGAGCCTCTTCGGCGACACGCACATCTACGGGCCGGAGGGGATCAACTTCTACACCCGCAGCAAGGTCGTCACCTCACGCTGGCCGGATCCGCACACCTCGAGGGTCGACCTGGGCTTCCCGCAGACGCGTTAGGCGAGCTCGAACCGGATCTGCCGCTTCGCGACGTCCGCCAGGACGAGGCGGACGCGGACGTGCTCGCCGAGGGGGAGCTTGCCCTCGCAATGGCCCGCGACGGCCGGCTCGCCGAGCTGCACCGTGCCGCCGCCGCCGTCGTGGTCGACCTCGACGACGACGGCGGCGAAGATCTCGCCGACGCGGCGCTCGAGAATCGCCGCCTCGACCGTCGAGATGACTCCGGCCTCGTACTGCTGCGCGCGGCGGTTCGACGCCTCCATCGTGGCCGGCAGCTGCGGCAGGGCGTCGCGGGCCCAGCCGGGGACGTCCTTGCCGGCTGTCGCGGCCACGCAGACCTCGCCGGCGTAGCGGTCGACGAGGCGGCGTAGCGGCGCGGTCGTGTGGGTGTACGGCGCTCCGACGCCCGCGTGTGCCGGCTCGCTCGGGATCTCCCCGTCGAAAGCCGCATAGCCCGAGCCGCGGAGCAGAACCGTGGACTCGGCGAGGAACGCGGCGTGGGCCGGGCGCGCGGCGTCGAGCGTGCGGATCAACGCGGCGTACGCGAGCTCCTGCGGCCAGTCGATCCCGAGCGCCTTCGCCGTTCGCCGCAACCGGTCGACCGCACGCGGATCCGCCTCCGGCAGCGTGCGCAGGATGCCGACCCCGGCGGCGAGCATCAGCTCCGCCGCGGCCTGCCCAGTCAGGAGCGAGATCTGCGCGTTCCAGCCCTCGACCGGTAGCGGCACCCGGAACGAGAGCTCGTAGCCGTCCGGCTCCTCGTCGACCTCCTGCTCGGGAATCGTCAGGTTGATCCCGCCTCGGCGCTGCTCGCGCTCCTGTCGGAGGCTGCCGACCTCGCGGAGCAGCCGCAGCGAGCCGGATGCGGTTCCGTCGTCGAGCGAGCGCTGCACCCCGGCGTAGTCGAGCTTCTCGCGGCTCTGGATCAGTGCACGCCGGACGTCGACCTCGACTCCCTCGCCGCTCGCGTCGAGCTCCATCGTCCAGAGGAGCGCCGGGCGTGTCTCGCCGGGAAGCAGGCTGCCGGCGCCTTCGGAGAGCTGCGGCGGGTAGAGCCGCGCGTTCTCGTCCGGCGCGTAGAGCGTCTGGCCGCGGCGGTGCGCCTCCTGATCCATCGGCCCACCGGGATCGACGAAGGCGGCGACGTCGGCGATCGCGTACTGGACCCGGTAGCCGTCGCCGCGACGCTCGAGGTGAAGCGCCTGGTCGAGATCCATCGACTCGGGCGGATCGATCGTGACGAAATGGATTCCGGTCTCGTCGGCGTCCGGCAGCCGCGGCGAACCCACGGAGCTCTCTGCGTCCGCGGTCACCTCCGCCGGGAATTCCAGCGAGACGTCGAGGTCGTCGCGGAGCTCGGCCAGCGACGCCGCGATCGCGGCGGAGTCGGGTGGGACGATGCGAACGCGTCTGGCCACGGCTGGGAGCGTAGTCTCAGAGCCGTGTCCGAGCTGCTCGAGCGCGAGGGCCTGCTCGCCCGCCTGGAGGAACTGCGTGAGGATGGCGGCCGCCTCGTGTTCGTCGGCGGCGAGGCGGGAGTCGGCAAGACCTCGCTGGTGCGGGCATTCGCGGAGCGAGCGCGCGACGTGGTGCGCGGCTCGTGTGAGAACCTCGCTGCGCCGGCGCCGCTCGGGCCCTTCCTCGACCTCGGCCTGCAGCCGGAGGATCCGCGGCGTGTCGCGGCCGCCGCGTTGGAGCTGCGCGTGCCCGTGCTCATCGAGGACGTCCACTGGGCAGACGCGGCCTCGCTCGACGTGCTTCGCGTCCTCGGCCGCCGGATCGAGGGGAGCGGCGCGTTCGTCGTCGCCACCTACCGCGACGACGAGGTCGCTGGTGACCATCCGCTCCGAGTCGTCCTCGGCGAGCTCGCCTCTGCTCGGGGAGTGGTGCGGCTCGCAGTCCCGCGGTTGACACTCGGTGCCGTCCGGACGCTCGCCGAACCGTACGCCGCCGACGGCGATGCGATTCACCGGCTCACCCAGGGGAACGCGTTCTTCGCCACGGAGGTGCTGGCCGCCGGCGGCGACGAGCTCCCGGAGACCGTTCGGGACGCGGTCCTCGCGCGGGTCGCGCTCCTGGACGAGCCGGCGAAGCGCCTGATCGAGGCGATCGCCGTCGTTCCCCTGCGCGCGGAGCTCTGGCTGCTCGAGCGCGTCGTGCGGCGGGAGATCGAGCACCTCGAGGCGTGCCTGGAGTCAGGAGTGATTCGGGCGGACCGCGACGGCATCGCGTTCCGACACGAGCTGGCGCGGCTGGCGATCGAGGATTCGCTGCCTCCGCACCGGCGACGCGCGTTGCACCGGGCCCTGCTCGCCGCCCTTGCTGAGCGCGGCGACCTCTCACGGCTCGCGCATCACGCCGAGCAGGCCGACGACGCGGAAGCGGTGCTCCGCTACGCCCCGGAGGCGGCCGCCTCGGCCTCGGCGGCGAGCTCGCACCGCGAGGCGGCTGCGCAGTACGCGCGGGCGCTCCGGTTCGCGGCGGGGCTCGACCGTGCCGAGCGCGCGCGGCTCCTCGACCGGTACGCCGAGGAGGCGCTCCTGACCGGCCTCTACCAGGAATCCGTCGAGGCGCGGCTCGGGGCGCTCACGCTCTATCGAGAGCTGGACGACCGGCTCCGCGTGGGCGAGACGCTCTCGCGGCTGACGAACGCGTTCTCCCGGCTCGGCCGGAACCAGGAGGGGGAGGCGGCGAGCCGCGAGGCGATCGAAGTGCTCGAGTCCCTTCCGCCCGGCCGCGAGCTCGCTTGGGCCTACGCGGTGCAGGCGTACGCGCGGATGCTGAACCGCGACAACGCCGAGGGCGTCGTGTGGGGTGAGAAGGCCGTCGCGGCGGCGATCGAGGCGGGCGACAGGGAGATCGAGGCCTACGGCCGCAACATGGTCGGGACGTCGCTGCTCATGGCCGGGGAGATCGAGAAGGGCATCGCGGTGCTCCACCAGAGCCTCGAGGTCGCGCACGAGGAGGGCAACGAGGTCTTCGTCATGTCCGCGCTGAACATGCTCGGCACCGGGCTCG
The DNA here is from genome assembly GCA_963789355.1 of uncultured Gaiellaceae bacterium. Classification (GTDB taxonomy): domain Bacteria; phylum Actinomycetota; class Thermoleophilia; order Gaiellales; family Gaiellaceae; genus Gaiellasilicea. The sequence goes on along the minus strand of CAWBKK010000002.1, from coordinate 13,064 downwards.
CCGAGATGATGGAGCTCGAGCGTGCGGAGCGATACCTGCACGAGTGCATCGAGTTCGCGGAGTCGCGTGAGCTCTGGCCCGTCTATCCCAGGTCATGGCTCGCGCTCGTCCACGTCTACCGCGGGCGCTGGGACGAGGGGGCGCGTCTCGCGGCAGACGTCCTCCGCGGCGCTGTCGATCCGATCAGCTCGATCAGCTCGCGGATCGCTCTCGGCCGGCTCCGCGCACGCCGCGGCGACCCGGGCGCGTTCGACGAGCTGGACGAGGCACTTGCGATCGCGCAGCCGGGGGGTCACCTCCAGCGCCTCGGGCACATTCACGGCGCAAGGGCCGAGGCGGCCTGGCTCATGGGCGACATCGACCGGGCAGTCGAGGAGGCGCGCGCGGTGTACGACCTCGCGCTCGAGAAGCGGCACCTCTGGTACGCGGGCGAGCTCGCATACTGGCAGTGGAGGGCCGGAGCGCTCGACGACGCGCCCGAGTGGATCGCCGAGCCGTACCGCCTGCAGTTCGACGGGCGAACGCCAGGAGGCTGTGGCTGCGTGGCGCGGGCGCCTGTGCTCGTACGAGGCGGCGCGGACGCTGGCGGATGGCGAGGATGAGGCCGCGCTCGACGAGCTCGAGCGCCTCGGCGCGCGGCCGCTCGCTGCGGATCTCCGCCGCCGGCTCGGCCTGCGTGGGCCGCGCGAGGCGACGCGCGCCAATCCGGCGGGCCTGACTTCGCGCGAGCTCGAGGTGCTCGCTCTCGTCGCCGAGGGGCTGCAGAACCGGGAGATCGCCGAGCGCCTGGTGCTCTCGCACCGCACGATCGACCACCACGTGGCCTCGGTGCTGCGCAAGCTACGAGCGAGGACGCGAGGCGAGGCGGCCGCGCGCTTCCGCGAAATATCGGTAGCGGACGAGGCCAACATGGGCGGTCCCGCCGATGTGGCGCCGCCGGCCCGTTCGTAGCGTCCGAGCAGTCAACGAAAGGAGTCCGCTTTGGACACGTACGTCATCCTCCGGCGCAGCGGCTGGCGCAGCGGCGAAGAGCTCGGTGAAGCGGCGGCACGTTCGACCGCCGAGGGCGAGAAGATGTCCGACGACATCCGCTGGATCCGAAGCTACGTGCTCGAGGAGGGGAGCGGCGTCGGCACCGTCTGCATCTACCAGGCCTCGAGCCCCGAGGCGATCCGCGCCCACGCGGCCGCCGCTGGCCTTCCCGTCGACGAGATCATCCGTGTCGCCGACACCGTTCTCGTCCGGCCGGATCCCGTGCCGGCGCACGCGTCATGAAGCGGGGGGTGCTCGCCGGCGGGCTCATCCTCCCGCTGCTGGTGGCCGTCGGCGTCGCGATCGCGGCCGTCTCGGTAGTCCTCGCCGGTGTCGCGGCGGACGATCGAGCGCAGCGCCGCATTGGCCTCGATCGTCGAGGCGTCGACGCCGATCCGGTCGCCCTTGATCAGCCCGTGCTCGGCCAGCCGCTGCAGCACCCAGGTGAAGACCGCCTCGTGCACCTCCAGCGGCAGCCGCGAGCGGGTCCGGCTCAGCCAGGAATGGTCGGGCACCGGCTCGGTCGTGCCCAGCCGCAGGAACTCGCGCAGCGACAGGCTGTCGGCGCAGCGCCACTCCAGCCCGCGCTCGCTGTCGATCCCCTCGAAGTAGCCGACCAGGTGCATGCGGAAGTAGCGGCCCGGCGGCAGCGACGGCCGGCCCTGCCGGTGGCGTAGTAGGGCGCGCACTGCGTCTCGGCGAAACCGTCGAACCCGGCCTCGACCAGGACCGCCTGCAGACGATCGTAGAAGGCATGCCCCGGCGAGCGCGGCAGCTCCGCCCAGCCGACCATCAGGTCCGCCTGCCGCTCCTTCTGCCGCCCCAGCGCCATGCCCGCCCCCGCACCGTCACGGCCGCAACGAATCAGCCAAGCCCGACTTCGTCAACGGGCTGTTACGCAGCTCTGTGTGGGTACGGTAGTAGCGATGGCCGCCGAAAGCGAGTTTGTGCGGTTGGTGCGCCCTAGGGCACAGACGCGTTCAGAGGATTCGTACGCCCGCTGGACCCACCCGACTTTGGCCATGTGCATCGCGGAAGGGCCCTCTTACGCTCTCGCTGACGCCTGAATCTCCCTGTATGCGCCTCTGCACTAGCTGGCATCATCGTGCGCCACCAGGGCCGCGGATGATCGAACTCGGCGATGCTCGTCCGGTCGATGCGCCGGCGCAGGCGCTTCTGGCGGTGGGCCACGAGGTGGTAGGGCGGGCTCCGCAGCCACAGCTCGTCCGCCGACGCGCCGTCGGGCCGACGCTCGAGGTCTCGGCGGCGACGCCCTCGCCGCGGACCCCTAAAGCACCGGCAACCAGCCGCTCGACGGGGCCCGGACGTTGCGTCACGAGCTGGCGCCGGTCGCGAAGTCGATCGCCGCCTCTGCGTCGATGCGGGTGGTATCGAAGACCGGGAGGTCGAGGTCGGCCTGGCCGACGAGCATCGTTATCTCCGTTGAGCCGGAAAATCACGCCGTCGGCGCCAGCGCGGCGGAGCCTTGCGATCTCGTCCAGGTGGGCCGCCTTCGATGCGGCCCCGCCTCGTCGGGGCCGACCGTCTCCAGCCCGTGCCGGTCGCGGAGCTGCTGTCGGTAGAAGCCCTGCGCCATCCGGAGCCGTGGCGGCTGGGGGAGCTCGGCCTGTGGCTGTGGCGCGCTGGCGCGCTCGATCGGCCGCTCGGACGGCATGGCCCTGCCCTACCGGCTGGAAATCGGCGGCGACTGGCAGGGGGCCGCCGCGGCCTGGCGACGGATCGGCTGCCCCTACGAGGAGGCCCTGGCCCTCGCGCATGGCGACCGGCCGGCGCAGCTGCGGGCGCTCGACATCCTGACCGGGCTGGGGGCCGCCCCGGCCGCCGCGATGGTCCGGCGCAACCTGCGCGCCGAGGGCGCCCGCGGCATTCCGCGCGGCCCGCGCGCCGCGACGCGGCACAACCCGCTCGGCCTGACCACGCGGCAGGTGGACATCCTGGCCCTCCTGGCCGAGGATCTGAGCAACAAGGAGATCGCCGCGCGGCTGCGCATCGCGCCGAAGACGGTCGACCATCACGTCTGCGCCATCCTGGCCAAGCTCGAGGTCGTCGACCCGCAAGCAGGCGGCCAGGCACCCCGTCACCCGCGCATTGCTCGCCAAACCTAGGGAATCCGTAACGACAAACTAGGGCTCCGCTCCCGATGTCCCCGACGGAGGCGCCGGCATACTCGCCGCCGTGTCGCCACAGGGGCGGCACGACGATCAGGGAGTTCTAACGATGCGCAAGAAGCTGTTGTTCTCGGCGGTGGCCTACCTCGCCTTGGCGTCCGCCGCCCTCTCGACTGCCCGCGAACGCCGATGCCAGTGGTCAGCCGGCTTCGGCCAAGGCGCTTGGCCTGGACCCGGACACCCGAGTAAAGCTGCCCCCGCCGAATTTCGGCCCCGACAAAATGGACCTCAACAACGAGATCGGTGTGCCGCAGGCAGGGCCCAGCCCGCTGCGGGTCGGGCGCAAGCGGTTGCATCTTGCCGTTCACCTTTATCAAGTACAAGTTGGTGTTTGGTGCACCGCAGGTCTACACCTTCAAGACCATCCCCACGCGCAACTTCGACGTGGTGATGCGGATCGACACGTCGGGCGTCCACAAAACCGTCGACCGCTATTGGGCGGGCGGCACGGAGACGTACCGCGTCAGGACCTTCGTCCGGAACCTGCCCGTGAATGTCATCATCCGGGGCTTCGGTAGCTCGTCCGGGTGCTACACCTTCACGTTGACCCCGTAGCTGCCGACCTTGCGGCTGACGCAGGGGGCGCCGTGGTGGCGCGACAGGCCGTCAGGTTGGAAGACGATCTCCGCTCGGTCCCTCAGCACAACGACAGTGCGGGGTGTCGCGCTCGCGCGATTGATGGTTGTCCGTCCCACATGAGCCAGCTTGGTCTTACGTACGTCTCAAGGCTGCGCAGCGAATTGGGAATGCGAGCGCGCATCCCACCCAATCATCAGCCGGCCCGATAGTTCCAGGACTTGAACGTCGGCCCTTGCACAGCGCCGTTGGCGTCGGCGATCTTGCGACGTTGACCACTTCGTGCCTGCAGGGAGGACACGCCGCCGCCGAAGTGAGCAAATGGAGCGTGTTGCGGGCCCCGAATCACGCCAGCGCTAGTGTAATAATGGCTGCATTGCGATCGCGGCCAAGCAGCCGAGAGTTGGGCCACGACGCCTCTGCTGGGCAGCAGTACCGTCGTGGCAGAACGCAAGCACCACAGTACTGGCGCGAGAAGCCGCGACAATAAGTCGAGCCGATCCAGAGATGGAAGGCCCAGCAGTTCTCAGTCGAAGCGTGGATCGTACGGCGCGTTTGCTTAGTGGAAGGCCGCGCGGGCCTGGCTAATCCATGCACAGGTAGAGGCCGCGCACGAGGCGTTTGGCGACCCGCGGCCGGCATCAGGATTCGCTACACGGCGATCGCCGCTCCGGACCTCCTCGGGCTCTCCCGTTGTGGCCGAAATATCTCGACGAGGACGCCGTGCTGGTGTTGGGAATGATGGTCCGAAAGGCAGTCGACCTCTTGGCGCAATTCCCCGACATGAGCCGGGAGGGCGGGTTGACTAGGTGTGGCCGCTGCTGCTTAGGTCGACGCGAAGAGCAAGTTGCAGGTGCAGCGCATCACGGTCGGCGCCGAGCGCGACGTCGCCCACGTCGTGACCAATGGCTTGGCTCAGGGCAAGCGCTGATCGCCGAGGGGCTGCAGAAGGTCCAACCGGACATAGCGGTCGATACCGCCGAGGCACCGCCGGCGACACCTGCGGGCCGAGGACGGAGCGCGGGCCCGCGGCATCGCCAGCCTCGGGAGCGGAGCATCGCCGGATTTCCCGGCGGACAATCAGGGGGGCCGTATGGCGAAGAAGTCCAAGAAGAACAAGGCGGATGACGAGGCGAATTCCGCCCCGGATCGCCTCGAGCTGACGCGCAAGGAGTTCGAGCAGGAACTCTACAAGCTCCAGGTCGAGCTGACCCGGCTGCAGGCCTGGGCGGTGGCCGAGGGCGCGCGGGTGATCGTCGTGTTCGAGGGGCGCGACACGGCCGGCAAGGGCGGCGTGATCAAGCGGATCACCGAGCGCTGCAGCCCGCGCGTGTTCAGGCACGTGGCGCTGCCGGCGCCCTCCGACCGCGAGAAGAGCCAGCTCTACATCCAGCGCTACATCGCCCACTTTCCCGCCGCCGGCGAGATCATCCTGTTCGACCGCTCCTGGTACAACCGGGCGGGCGTCGAGCGGGTGATGGGCTTCTGCACCGACGATCAGTACGAGCACTTCCTCAAGCTCGCGCCCGCGGTCGAGCGCGAGGTGGTCAACAACGGCATCATCCTGCTGAAGTACTTCCTGGACGTCAGCCAGGACGAGCAGCGGCGCCGGTTCGAGGCGCGGATCGAGCGACCCGGTCAAGCACTGGAAGCTGAGCCCGATGGACGTCGAATCGGTCCGCCGCTGGTGGGACTACACCCAGGCCTATCAGGCGATGATCGAGGCGACCGACACGCCCGCTGCGCCCTGGTACATCGTGCCCGCCGACGACAAGCGCCGGGCACGGCTGAACCTGATCCGCCACCTGCTGGACCAGATCCCCTACCGCAAGGTCGAGGTCGACCTGCCGAAGATCCCGAAGGCGCAACCGCAGCCCAAGGGCGTCGAGGGCGGCTTGCGGGCCGCCCACATCGTGCCGAGCCGGTACTGAGCCGGAACTCGGGCCGTCTGCGTGAGCCCGGTAGCCACTCCCGCCTTGAACGAGCGCACCGGACTGGAGCGCTGGGCGCCGGGGCTGGCCGCGCTGCTCCGCTACGATCCGGCGTGGTTGCCGAAGGACGTGGCGGCGGGCCTGTCGGTGGCGGCGATCGCGCCTGCCGGTCGGGATCGCCTACGCGGAGCTCACCGGCGTGCCGGCCGCGATCGGCATCTACGCCGCGATCTTCCCGCTGGTGCCCTATGCACTGTTCGGCTCCTCGCGCCAGCTGATCCTCGGCCCCGACGCCGCCACCTGCATCATGGTCGCGGCGAGCCTCGCCCCGCTGGCGCAAGGCGACCCCGCGCGGTACCTCGCGCTCCTGCCGGTGCTGACCCTGATCACGGGCGCGCTCTACGTCGTGGCCGGGCTCGGCCGCCTCGGCTTCTTGGCGAGCTTCCTCTCGCAGCCGATCCTGACCGGCTACCTCAACGGGATCGCCATCGTCATCATCGTCGGCCAGCTGCCCAAGCTGCTGGGCTATCCGAGCGAGGCGGACGAGGTGCTGCCACGGCTGCTCGAGTTCGTTCAGCGACTGGGCCAGTCCCACTTGCCGACGGCGCTGCTCGGGCTGGCCCTGCTGGCGGGCCTGCTCGCCTTGCGCCGCGCCGCTCCCAACGTCCCGGCCGCGCTGGCGGTCGTCGTGGCCGGCATCGCCGCGGTGGCGACATTCGACCTCCAGGCGACCGGAGTGAAGGTGACCGGCCCGGTGCCGGCCGGACTGCCGACGCCAACCTGGACCTGGTTCGATCCCGCGACCTACCGCAGCCTGCTCGAGCGAGGCTGCCGGCATCCTGCTGATCAGCTTCACCGGGGGCGTATTGACCGCCAAGAGCTTCGCCCGGCGCAACCGCTACGAGATCGATGCGAACCAGGAGCTGATTGCGCTGGGTGCGGCCAATCTCGCCGTCGGCCTGGGCCAGGGCTTCCCGGTGACCGGCGCCGACTCGCGCACCGCGGTCAACGACGCGATGGGCGGTCGAAGCCAGCTCGTGGGCATCGTCGCCGCCGGCGCCATGCTCCTGGTGCTGCTCCTGCTCACCGGGCCGCTCGCTCTGGTCCCCACCACGGCCCTGGCGGCGGTGATCCTGGTCTCGGCGGCCGGCCTGTTCGACATCGCGGGACTGCGGCTGTTGCTCGGCATGAGCCGGCGCGAGGGGCTGTTGTCGGTCGCGACGACGCTGGGCGTGCTTGTCCTGGGCGTCCTCCCGGGCGTCGTTCTTGCCGTGGTGCTGTCCTTGTCCTGGCTGCTGGCGACCGCCATGCGCCCGAAGGACGCCGTGCTGGGCCGCTTGCCGGGACTCCAAGGCTACCACAGCGTCGCCGACTACCCCCAGGCCGAGACCGTCCCGGGGCTTCTGCTCTATCGCTTCAGCGGCAATCTCGTCTTCTTCAACATCGATTACTTCTGCGAGCGCGTGCGGGCGGCGATCCGGCGTGCCGCGACGCCCGTCGCCTGGGTGATCGTCGATCTGAGCCCGGTCAGCTTCGTCGACGCCACGGCGGTGCAGCGGTTCGACGAGCTGCGCGAGGAACTGGCGGCGCAGGGCGTGACGCTCGTATTGGCGCGGGTCAAACGCCAGCTCGGCGGTATCTTCGAGGCGCCCTGGCTGGAGCAGCGCCGATCGGCCACGGCGACACTCACGTTCCCGACCCTGCGATCGGCGGTGCAGGCATTCGAGGAAGCATCGGCCGCAGGCGCCATCGGCCGCGGCGATGCCGGGGAAGCGTGCGACCCGGCGGTACTGGACCAGCCGACGCGGCCGGGACCACACTGGACCGTCGAACGGTGCCCAACCTTCAGCAAAGGAGTGATGACCGATGAGTGACCCGCTCGCCGGGCAGGCCCTGAACGTCCAGGAGCTGAAGCGGATCGCCGACGACAAGGAAACGGCCAAGCTGCAGGAGATCCTGGCCCACCGCCAGAAGGAGGAGGACGAGGAGAAGCGGGCACGGCAGGACTTCATGGAGCGCGAGATCCGGCCCGACGGCATCGAGCGCTTCAACGGCTGGGTTCGCCGCGCGGCCGAGCAGGGCCGGTCCGAGATCGAGATCCTGCGCTTCCCGTCGCAGTACTGCACCGACCACGGCCGGGCGATCAACAATCTCGAGGAAGGCTGGCCGGAGACGCTCACCGGCGCCGCGCGCACGGGTGCACGAGGCCTATGTCCAGCACCTGCAGGCGCAGGGCTACAAGATCCGCGCGCAGATCCTGAACTATCCGGACGGCGGGCTGGGCGAGGTCGGCATCTACATCGGCTGGTAGAGCGGCCGACCCGGGCCAAGAGCACGCTAGCTGGAGGCCTCGATGCGCTTGTCCGCTATCGCTCCTCGTTGCTGGCCTTGCGGGCGATTCCGGCAGCGCCGGCCTTTGCCGCAACCTTTGCCGAACTGGTGGCATGGTGCGCGCCGGAGGATGCGGGCGGCCGGCCGGGCCTATGCTCCGGCTATCTCGAGACCTACCTGCCAGCGCTGGCCTCGTCGGATGCCTCGCTGAACGATGGGGTCAGGGCCTGCGTGCCCGAGACGACCGATCGCGCCGAGATCCTGGCGCTGATTCAGTCCTACGCCAGCAAGCATCCCGAGTCGAAGAGCAGCTCGGGCGTGGGCGGCCTTGGCCACGCGCTGAAAGACCGGTATCCATGCCCGGGCTGATTGGGTAACCAGCCCACCACAATCGGTCTGCGGCTGCGAAAGGGCGTCAACGGTGCTGTCCTCCACCTTCATCGACCGGCCGCGCCTGTCGCTCGTCATCTCGATCGTCATCACGCTGGCCGGCGCTGATCGCGCTCGACCGCGCTGCCGATCGCGCAGTTTCCCGACATCGTGCCGCCGCAGGTGCAGGTGACCGCGCGCTATCCCGGCGCCGGCGCCGCCGTCGTCGAGCAGACCGTGGCGCAGCCGATCGAGTCGCAGGTCGTCGGCGTCGACAAGATGCTCTACATGAAGTCGACCGCGCGGCAACGACGGCAGCTACACGCTGACCGTCAGCTTCGCGGTCGGCACCGACCCCGACATCAACACCGTCAACGTCCAGAACCGCGTCTCAGCTGGCGACTGCCGAAGCTGCCGGAGGAGGTCAGCCGGCAGGGCGTGACGGTCAAGAAGAAGTCGTCGGCGATCCTGCAGGTGCTCGCGCTCTACTCGCCGGACCAGCGCTACGACACGCTGTTCCTCAGCAACTACGCCACCATCAACATCCTCGACAACATCAAGCGCGTGCCCGGCGTCGGCGACGCCTACCTGTTCGGCGCGCTCGACTACAGCATGCGGGTCTGGGTCAGCACCGACCGGCTGACGGCGCTCGGGCTGACGCCCAACGACGTCGCCAAGGCGCTGCAAGGGCCAGAACGTCCAGGCGGCGGTCGGCCGGATCGGCGCGCAGCCGATCGGCGACGCCGCAGTTCCAGCTCAACATCCAGACCAAGGGCCGGCTGACCGAGCCCGAGGAGTTCGAGAACGTCGTCGTCCGCGCCAACCCGGACGGCTCGTTCGTGCGCGTGCGCGACGTCGGCCGGGTCGAGCTCGGCGCGCGCGGACCAGCGACTCGTTCGGCCGCTTCAATGGCGGCCCGGGCGCGCTGATCGCGATCTTCCAGGCGCCCGGCGCCAACGCCCTGGCGACGGCCGAGGGCGTCCAGGCGGTCATGCAGCGCCTGCAGGCGCAGTTCCCCGAGGGTGTCGCCTACAAGACCACCTACGACTCGACCGTCTTCGTGCTGCAGAGCATCGACGAGGTGATCCACACGCTGATCGAGGCGTTCATCCTGGTGGTGATCGTCGTGTTCCTGTTCCTCGGCAACCTGCGCGCGACGCTGATCCCGCTGATCGCGGTGCCGGTGTCGCTGATCGGCACCTTCGCCGTCATGCTGGCGCTCGGCTTCTCGCCCAACACGGTCTCGCTGCTGGCCCTGGTGCTGGCGATCGGCATCGTCGTCGACGACGCCATCGTCGTGGTCGAGAAGGTCGAGGCGAATCATGGAGGAGGACCACAGCCTCTCGCCGGCGGAGGCCGCCAAGCGGGCGATGGGCCAGATCACGGCGCCGATCATCGCGATCACCCTGGTGCTGCTGTCGGTGTTCGTGCCGGTGGCGTTCATTCCGGGCATCTCGGGCCAGCTGTACCAGCAGTTCGCGGTCGCGGTCGCGGTGTCGATGGTGATCTCGGCGATCAACGCGCTGACCCTGTCGCCGGCCCTGTGCGCCGTGCTGCTGCGCCACCATGCACGGCCCCAAGCGCGGCACCGATGCGCTACGTGCTGGGCGCGATCGACTCGGCGCGCGACGGCTATGCCGCCGATCGTCACGCGGCTGGTGCGGGTCGCGGTCTTCAGCCTGGTCGTGGTCGGCGGCTTCGCTCGCGCTCAATGCGCTGGCTGTTCAAGGTCATCCCCGACCGGCTTCCTGCCGGAGGAGGACCAGGGCGCCTTCTTCGTCGAGGTGCAGCTGCCCGAGGGCGCCTCGGTCAACCGCACCGCCGATGGTCGCCGAGCGGGTCGAGAAGCTCCTCAAGGACATCCCGGGCGTCGCCGACATCAGCACGGTGGTCGGCTACAGCACGCTCGACGGCGCTCAGCAAGTCCAACAGCGCCTTCTTCATCGTGCTCGCTGAAGCCGTTCGACGAGCGGACCGGCGCAGGGCGAGGACGTGGACTCGATCATCGCCAAGGTGCGCGCCGAGGGTGCCGGCGATCCGCGAGGCCAACATCATCCCGTTCAACGTGCCGCCGATCATCGGCCTGGGCACCGGCGGCGGCTTCGAGTACCAGCTGCTGGACCTGCAGGGCGGCGATCCCGCCGACCTCGCCGCGGTCGCGCGCGGCGCTGATCTTCGCCGCCAACCAGAACCCGCAGCTGGCCGGCGTGTTCACGCACCTACTCGGCCAGCACGCCGCAGCTCTTCCTCGACATCGACCGCGACAAGGTGCAGACGCTGGGCGATCAGCCTCGCCGACGTCTTCGACGCGCTGCAGGCGACGCTGGGCGGCTACTACGTCAACGACCTCAACCTGTTCGGCCGCACCTGGCAGGTCAACCTGCAGGGCGAGCAGGAGGACCGCAACTCGATCGACGACATCTACCGGATCCATGTCCGCAACCTGAACGGCGAGATGGTGCCGCTGCGCAGCTTCGCCGAGGTGCGCATCATCGTCGGGCCGCAGGCGATCATCCGCTACAACAACTACCGCTCGGTCACCATCAACGGCAGCCCGGCGCCGGGCGTCAGCTCGGGCGAGGCGCTGGCCGCGATGGAGCAGCTCTCGGCCGAGACCCTGCCGCAGGGCTACAGCTTCGAGTGGACCGGCACGGCGCTCCAGGAGAAGCAGGCGGCCGGCCAGACCACGATGATCCTCGGGCTCGCGGTGCTGTTCGCCTACCTGTTCCTGGTGGCGCTCTACGAGAGCTGGACCATCCCGGTGCCGGTGCTGCTGTCGGTCACCGTCGGCGTCGCCGGCGGCATGGCCGCCTTGTGGATCAGCGGCCTCGACAACAACATCTACGCCCAGATCGGCATCGTCGTGCTGATCGCGCTGGCCGCCAAGAACGGCATCCTGATCGTCGAGTTCGCCAAGGAGCGGCGCGAGCACGGCCTGTCGATCCTGGATGCCGCGGTCGAGGGTGCCCGCGAGCGCTTCCGCGCGGTGATGATGACCAGCTTCGCCTTCATCCTCGGCCTGATGCCGCTGGTGATCGCGACCGGGGCGGCGATGCTGTCGCGGCGCGGCGTCGGCACGGCGGTGTTCGGCGGCATGATCGCGGCGTCCGCCGATCGGCATCTTCGTGATCCCGCCGCTCTACGTGTTCTTCCAGTGGGCGCGCGAGAGGATCAAGGCGAGGATCGGCATGTCCGGGGCGGCCGCGACCGAACCGGTGCATCCGGCGGGGTGAGGCCGCGCGGAGCAGGCGTTTGGGCTGCTACACCTCGTTCGTCGTCCCGCGCCTGATTCACCACGCGATGGCGGCCGAGCGGCTGTCGCCGCTGCGGCGGCAGGTGGTCGCGGGTGCAGCCGGCCGAGTGTTGGAGCTCGGCATCGGCGCTGGCCCCAACCTGCCGCTCTACGGCCGCGAGGTGACCGAGCTGCAGGGCGTCGATCCGGCCGCCTACCTCCTGGACCAGGCGCGGCGGACGGCCGGCTGGCTGCCCTTCCCGGTGCGGCTGCTGGAGCAGTCGGCCGAGCACCTGCCGCTGGTCGACGCCAGCGTCGACACGGTCGTGGTGACCTGGGCGCTGTGCAGCATCCCCGATCCCCTGGCGGCCTTGCGCGAGGCGCACCGGGTGCTGGTGCCGGGCGGCGCCTTGCATTTCGTCGAGCATGGGCTGGCGCCGCAGCCGGCGCTCGCCCGCTGGCAGCGCTGGCTGACCCCGGCCTGGCGACGGATTGCCGGCGGCTGCCGGCTCGACCAGCGCGCCGACCGGCTGCTCGCCCGGGCCGGCTTCAGCGTCGAGCGGCTGGAGACGGGCTACCTCGTGCCCGGCCCGCGCCTCCTCACCTATCATTACCTGGGGATTGCCCGCCGGTGACCGCAGGGTTGCCAGCGGCGTGACGGCCATCGCATAGTGCCTTCGGCCTTGGAGATGCGAACGGATGCGGGAAGTGACGGTAGCGGCCACCCAGATGGCCTGCGACTGGGACCGCGATCGCAATGTCGCGCGCGCCGAGGCGCTCGTGCGCGATGCGGCGCGGCGCGGCGCATCGATCGTCCTGCTGCAGGAGCTGTTCGAGAACCCCTACTTCTGCAAGGACCAGTCGGCCAAGCATTTCGGGCTGGCCCAGCCGATCGAGGGCCATCCCGCTGGTCGCCCGGATGAGCCGGCTCGCGGCCGAGCTGGGCGTGGTCCTGCCGATCAGCTTCTTCGAGCGCGCCAACAACGCCTACTTCAACTCGGTCGCCATGATCGACGCCGACGGGCGCGTGCTGGGCCTCTACCGCAAGAGCCACATCCCGCACGGCGCCGGCTATCAGGAGAAGTTCTACTTCAATCCCGGCGACACCGGCTTTCGCGTCTGGCAGACCAAGGCCGGCTGCATCGGCGTCGGCATCTGCTGGGACCAGTGGTTCCCGGAGGCCGCGCGGGTCATGGTGCTGATGGGCGCCGAGCTGCTGCTCTACCCGACGGCGATCGGCTCGGAGCCCGAGCGGCCGGACTATGACAGCTGCGGGCATTGGCAGCGCGTCATGCAGGGGCATGCCGGTGCCAACATGGTGCCGGTGATCGCGTCCAACCGGGTCGGCAGCGAGGCGGGCGAGAGCTGCTCGCTCGACTTCTACGGCAGCTCGTTCATCACCGA
>CAWBKK010000001.1:0-179709 GCA_963789355.1 uncultured Gaiellaceae bacterium | reverse complement strand
GGCACCGTGCCCGGACTCGATGCCGACGCGTTCCGCGCGGCCGCCGAGGATGCGAAGAAGAACTGTCCGGTCTCGCAGGCGTTGGCGGCCGTGCCGGAGATCACGCTGGACGCTGGGCTCAGCAGCTAGAGCTCGAGCAGGAGTCCCCACTCGTGGCTCGCGTCGGGGTCGTCGTGCACGCGTTCGCCGACGACGCGTGCCCCGTGTCGCTGGTAGAGGCGGTGCGCAGCCTCGAGGCGCTTGTCCGACCAGATCTCGAGTTGTTCGTGCCCGCGGCGCCGCGCCTCCTCTGCGACCGCGGCCAGGAGTGCAGCACCGGCGCCGGCCCCGCGCGCAGCCGGGAGGACGTACAGCCGCTCGAGCGAGCCGTGCTCGGAGAGCCCGGCCGTGCCGACGATCGTGCCGTCGGCCTCGGCGACGAAGAACGCCGCGTACGACCCTTCGACATCGAGAAGGTCGGCGTGGTAGCCGCCCTCGTCCCACGTGAACCCGTACTCGTCGTAGACCGTCCTCACGACGGCCGCGGCGGCTGGGGAGTCGGCCGTCCGGGCACGCCGGACGTGGACGGGCGTGGCTAGCATCGTTCCCATCATGGCGACCCCGATCGACAAGCTGATCGACGACCTCGAGCGCTCGTACTCCGAGCTGCAAGAGCGCATGTCGGATCCCTCCGTCTACAACGACCAGAGAGAGGCCGCGGACGTGGGCCGCCGGCTCAAGGAGCTCGAGCCGGCGCACAAGCTCGCCCGGGACTGGCGCGCGATGCGCGAGGACGTCGAGGCGTCCCTTTCCGATCCTGAGCTGAAGGAGCTCGTCGCCGAGTCGGAGCAGCGCCTCTCCGAGCTCGAGGAGGAGCTGAAGCTCGCGCTCGTCCAGAAGGACCCGACGGACGAGAAGGACGTGATCGTCGAGATCCGGCAAGGCGTCGGCGGCGACGAGGCCGCGATCTGGGCCGGCGACGTCCTCAAGATGCTCACCCGCTACGCCGAGAGCCGCGGCTTCAAGACCGAGCTGCTCTCCGCCAACGAGAGCGAGGGCGGCGGCTTCAAGGAAGTCGTCCTCGCGGTCAAGGGCGGCGGGGCGTACTCCGTCTTCAAGTACGAGGGCGGCACCCACCGCGTCCAGCGCGTGCCCGCGACCGAGTCCCAGGGTCGGATCCACACGTCGACCGCGACCGCGGCGGTGATGCCGGAAGTGGAGGAGATCGAGGTCGACCTGGACGAGAACGACCTCAAGATCGACGTCTACCGCTCCACCGGCCCGGGCGGCCAGAGCGTCAACACCACCGACTCGGCCGTCCGGATCACCCACGTGCCGACCGGGATCGTGGTCGCGATGCAGGACGAGAAGTCGCAGCTCCAGAACAAGGCCAAGGCGATGCGGGTGCTGCGTGCGCGGATCTACGAGGCCGAGCGGGAGCGCCAGCAGGCCGAGCTCTCGGCCACGCGCAAGTCCCAGATCGGCTCGGGGGAGCGAGCGGAGAAGATCCGCACCTACAACTACCCGGACAGCCGCGCCACCGACCACCGCGTCAAGGTGACGTTGAACCTCGAGAAGGTGCTCCAGGGCGGGCTCGACGATTTCACCACGGCGCTGCAGGACGAGGACCGGCGCCGCGGGCTCGAGGAGTGACCGCCGCAGCGCTGAGCCTCGGCGACGTGCTCCGGCGTGCGTCCGCCCACCTCGACAAGACGTCGGAGACCGGCCGCCTCGACGCCGAACTCCTCCTCGCGCACACGCTCGGCCGTCCCCGGATCGAGCTCTACACCGACTTCGACCGGCCCCTGAGCTCGGAGGAGCTCGACGCCTACCGCGAGCTCGTCGCCCGCCGCTCGCGGCACGAGCCCGTGGCGTACATCCTCGGCGAGTGGGGCTTTCGCCGGCTGACGCTCGCCGTCGACCGGCGGGCCCTGATCCCTCGGCCCGAGACCGAGATCGTGGTCGAGCGAGCGCTCGCTCACCTTCGCGAGCTCGACGCGCCGGCGGTGCTCGACGTCGGCACGGGGACCGGCGCGATCGCGTTGGCAATCGCCGACGAGCATCCCGGAGCGCGAGTGACCGCGATCGACGTCGACCCCGATGCCCTCGCGCTGGCGCGGGAGAACGCAGCCCGCACCGGCCTCACGATCGAGCTCCTCCAGCACGACCTGACGAGTGGGCTCCCGGGCGGCCCCTATGACCTCGTCGTCTCGAACCCGCCGTACGTCGATCCGGCCGAGCTCGCGACGCTGATGCCGGACGTGCGCGACTACGAGCCGCACGTCGCGCTCGTCGGCGAACGGGTTCCGGAAACCGTCGCGCAGACCGCGCTCGACGTGCTCGCGCCGCGCGGCCGGCTCGTGCTGGAAGTCGGCGACGGACAGGCGCTCGCGACGGCGGCGACGCTCGCAGAGCTCGGCTACCTGGAGGTCGTCACCACGCCCGACCTGACCGGGAGAGACCGCGTCGTCGAGGGGCGGCGTGACTGAGGTCGACGACGCCGTCGCGGCGATCCGGGACGGCAAGCTGGCAATCGTCCCGACCGACACCGTCTACGGGCTCGCGACGACGCCGCACTCCGAGGCTGCCGTGCACGCGCTCTACCGTGCCAAGGGCCGCGCTGCGCAGCAGCCGACCGCGCTCGTCGCGCGCGACCTCGACGTCCTCCTCGACTGCCTGCCCGACCTCGGGGGAAAGTCGGCCGCGATCGTGCGGGCGCTCCTTCCAGGCCCCTACACGCTGATCCTCCCGAACCCGGACCGACGGTTTCCCTGGCTCGCAGGCTCCCGGCCCGACACGATCGGCGTTCGCGTCCCCGCGGTGGACGGAGTCGCCGGCGAGCTCCTCGACCGCGTCGGTGCGATCGCGGCCACGAGCGCGAATTTGCCCGGCGAGCCCGATCCGCGGACGCTCGCCGCGGTGCCGCCGGAACTGCGCGCCGCGGCCGCGGCAGCGCTCGACGGTGGCGAGCTGCCGGGAACGCCGTCGACCGTGCTCGACCTCACCGGGCCCGAGCCGCTCGTCGTCCGTGAGGGCGCCGTCTCCTCGGCCGAGGCGCTCCGGGTCGTCGCCTCTGTCCTCTAGCATCGGGGCGTCGCCCGGCTAAGGAGGAACGGCAATGGCCGTCGCCCAGGAAACGCTCGACCGGCTCCGCACCGCGGGACTGGAGGAGATCGACCCGGACATCGCCCGGCTGCTCGGCCGCGAGCTCGAGCGCCAGCGAGGCCAGATCGAGCTGATCGCGTCCGAGAACTTCACCTGGCCGAGCGTGCTCGAGGCCGTCGGCTCCGTCCCGACCAACAAGTACGCAGAGGGCTATCCCGGTAAGCGCTACTACGGCGGCTGCGAGGTCGTCGACGAGATCGAGCAACTCGCGATCGACCGCGCCAAGGAGCTCTTCGGCGCCGAGCACGCGAACGTGCAGCCGCATGCCGGCGCCCAGGCGAACATGGCCGCCTACTTCGCGCTCCTGCAGCCGGGAGACGCGATCCTTTCGCTCAGGCTCGACCACGGCGGCCACCTGACCCACGGCCTCAAGGTCAACTTCTCGGGGCGGCTCTACACGATCGTCCACTACGGCGTCTCGCGCGAGACGGAGATGGTCGACTACGACGAGATCCTCGCGCTCGCGAAGGAGCACCGGCCGAAGCTGATCGTCTGCGGCGGCTCCGCCTACCCGCGCACGGTCGACACCGCCGAGTTCCGCAAGATCGCGGACGAGGTCGACGCACTGCTGATGTGCGACATGGCCCACTTCTCCGGGCTCGTCGCGGCCGGGCTGCACCCGAACCCAGTGGAGCACTGCGACATCGTCACCTCCACCACGCACAAGACGCTGGCCGGGCCACGGGCGGGATTCGTCCTTTGCAGGTCGGAGCATGCGCAGGCGGTCGACCGCGCCGTCTTCCCCGGCATGCAGGGCGGACCGCTCGTCCACGCGATCGCCGCGAAGGCGGCGTGCTTCCTGATCGCTGCGTCGGACGCCTTCCGCTCCTACCAGCAGCAGGTGCGCGCGAACGCCGACGCGCTCTCCGAGGAACTGATCTCGAACGGGCTCGACGTCGTCACCGGCGGCACCGACACGCATCTGCTCCAGCTCGATCTCCGCAAGACCGAGTGGACCGGGAAGGACGCGGAGGAGCGGCTCGACGATGTGAAGCTGACCGTCAACCGCAACACGGTCCCGTTCGACGAGCGTCCGCCGACGATCGCGTCCGGTGTCCGGATCGGCACGCCCGCCGCGACAATGCGCGGTTTCGACGAGGACGACTTCCGCGAAGTCGGGCGGATCATCGCGGGCGCGCTGCAACCTGGAACTGCAGGTGACGGCGACCTCGGCGACCTCTGCTCCCGCGCCGAGGCGTTGTGCGAGAAGCGGCCGCTCTACCCGGGCTTCCGGGGCTACACCGCGTACGCATGAGCCGTCGCGTCACGGAAGTCACGCACCCGCTCGTCCAGCACAAGCTCTCCTACCTGCGCGACAAGGAGACGCCGACCGTCCACTTCCGCAAGCTCGTGAACGAGCTGACGCTGCTCCTCACCTACGAGGCGACGAAGGATCTCCCGACGGAGCCGGTCGAGATCGAGACGCCTCTCGAGACGATGCAGGCGCAGCGGATCTCGGGCAAGAAGGTCGCCGTCAACCCGGTGCTGCGCGCAGGCCTCGGGATGCTCGAGGGCGTCCTCTCGCTGATCTCGAGCGCCCGCGTCGGCTTCATCGGCCTCTACCGGGACGAGGAGACGCTGCAGCCCGTCGAGTACTACGTGAAGCTTCCCGAGGACCTCTCCGAGCGGGACGCGATCATCCTCGACCCGATGCTCGCGACCGGGAACTCGAGCGCGGCGGCCGTCTCGGCGGTCAAGGGGGCCGGGGCGCGCTCGGTGACCCTCGTCTGCCTCGTCGCCGCGCCCGTCGGGATCGCGCGCGTCCACGACGAGCACCCGGACGTGCACATCGTCTGCGCCGCGATCGACCGCGAGCTGAACGACAAGGGGTACATCGTGCCGGGCCTCGGCGACGCAGGCGACCGGCTCTACGGGACGAAGTAACGCTGGTGAATGCGCTTCGGGACACTCCCGAGGTCCTCTACGGGGCGATCGTCGCGTTCGTGATCGTGATCCTGCTGACGCCCGCGGTCGGCGGGATGGCCCGGCTGCTCGGCGTCGTCGACAGGCCGGAGGGACGGCGCCTGAACGCCAACCCGATTCCGCGGCTCGGCGGCCTCGCGATCTTCTTCGGGATCTTCGTCCCCGCGCTCGCCTTCCTCGAGCTCGGCCGCGAGACCCGTGGCGTGCTGCTCGGCGCGGCAGTCGCGACCGTCGTCGGCGCGATCGACGACTTCCGCGTCCTCAAGCCCGGCCGCAAGCTCGCCGGCCAGATCGTCGCGGCCGCGATCCCGCCCTTCTTCGACGTCTGGATCGACCACTTCACCTTCCCGTTCCTCGGCCCGGTCGACCTGCCCGCGGCCGTCGGGATCCCGCTGACGATGATCTGGATCGTCGCGGTCATGAACATGGTCAACTTCCTCGACGGGATGGACGGCCTCGCCGCCGGCGTCTGTGGGATCGCGGCCGTGACCTACGCCGTGCTCTCGCTCTCGCTCGGCAAGCCCGACCCGGCGATCCTCTCCGCGATCGTCGCCGGCGCCTGCGTCGGCTTCCTCCGCCACAACTTCTTCCCGGCGCGGATCTTCATGGGCGATTCCGGTGCGCTCGCGCTCGGCTTCCTGCTCGGGGCGGTGTCGGTCCAGGGCCTCCTCAAGACCGCCTCGACTGTCGTCCTGTTGCTCCCGCTGCTCGTGCTCGCAGTGCCGATCCTGGACACGTCGTTCGTCGTCGCCCGCCGGCTCAAGCACGGCGAGCGGATCTCCTCGCCCGACCAGGCGCACCTGCACTTCCGCTTCCTCCGCCGCGGCTTCTCGCAGCGCCGGGCCGCCGTGACGATGTGGGCGTGGTGCGCGACGCTCGCGGGCGCGGCGCTCGCCACACGCTTCATCCCCTTCCGCGAGGGCGGCCACTGGCATCTCTGGGAGACGGTCGCGGTCGGTGCGATCGCGCTCGTGGCGCTCGCGTTCTCGCTCTACGTCGTCTACGTGCTCGAGATCGTCAAGTCGAGCAACCCGCGCCGCTTCCGGCTCGGCCGCCGGCACGATCCGGTCGACGAGCGCCGCTCGGCCTGATCGCCCCACGGTCGTACAAAGTCGGTGTGTTTTGCCGAAACTAGGCGGCTTTCGACTGTCACAAGCTCTGCTATGCTCGCCGCGCCGATGGAGCCGAAAGCGACCCCGACGCTCAGCCTCGCAGGCGCAGGCTCGGTCCTGATCGGAACGACCGCGGCGGTGATCGGGATCGGGATCCTGATCGGCTGGCTCGCCGGCTCCGTCGCCTGGGGCTTCCTCATCGGCGCGATCCTCGGGATCCCGGTCGGCGTCTTCATGACCTACAAGCGCTACGGACACGCCCTCTAGATGGCCGGTGTCTTTGCAACTCCTCGGCCGCTGCCCGACCAGCGGCTGCCGTTCGTCGCCGGGGCCGCGGTGATCGCGCTCGCGCTCCCCGTCTTCCTCGCCACCGGCTGGGAGCTCCGCGGCTGGGTGATCGGCGCCACCCTCTGGGCGGCCTCGCGCGCCCTCGCCGCGCTACTGACGCACCTGCGCTCGGGCATGGGTAACCTCGCCGGCTCAGGCGTGGTGGGCTTCGGAATGACCTTTCGCGCGCTCGCGGTGATGGTCGTCGTCGTCGCGGTCGCGGCAACGGACGCGCAGCTCGCGCTGGCGGTCACGCTCCTGTACGCCCTCGCCTACACGCTCGAGCTCGCGGTCTCGCTCGCGCTCTACTTCTCCGGAGACGCGCGTGAGACGGCTTAGCGTCCTGGCGCTGGCGCTCTGGCTCGCCCTGCCCTCGCTGGCGCTCGCGTCGACGACCGAGGGCGGCGAGGAGGAGTTCAACCCCGAGCACGACTTCGAGGTCGGCGAGTGGATCCCGATCCACCTCGGCGGGCTCGACCTCTCGATCAACAAGGCGGTCGCCTACCTCATCCTCGGCACGATCGTGACGATCGCGCTCGGGCTCTTCCTGATGCGGGCGCGGATCGGCTCGAAGGACGAGGTCGGGCGGCGCCAGGCGGTGGGCGAAATGGTCTACGAGGTCGCCCAGACGCAGGTCGCCGAGCAGGGGCTGCCCCACAAGGCGATCGGCCGCTGGTTCCCGTACGTCGCGACCCTGATGCTCTTCATCTGGGTGGTGAACATGATCGGGTTCATTCCGCTGCCGCTCTCGAACGAGACGTTCACCGTCCCCGGCACGGAGATCGAGCTGCCGACGCTCGCTGTCTACGCCGCGACGTCCTCGATCAGCGTCACGCTCGCGCTCGCGCTGATGACGTTCCTCTTCACGCACATCGAAGGGATCCGTGCCAACGGGCCCGTGAAGTACTTCAAGAGCTGGATTCCGGACGTGCCCAAGGCGATGTACCCGCTGATCGTCCCGCTCGAGATCCTCGGCCAGTTCATGCGCCTGATCAGCCTCAGCGTCCGCCTCTACGCCAACATGCTCGCCGGGCACATGCTGATCCTCACCTTCATCGGCCTGATCTTCGTGATCGGCAACCTGGCGATCGCCGTGGCCGCGATCCCGGCCGCCGCCGCCTTCTATCTCTTCGAGGTCGTGATCGTGGTCTCGATCCAGGCCTATATCTTTGCCGCCCTTTCCGCCATCTACATCGGCTCGGCCATCGAGCCCGAGCACTAACAGGAGGAGAACGACGTGTTCAATCTGATTGCACAGGAGGCCGCCGGGAACGTCGACGCCGGCAAGGCGATCGCGCTCGCGCTCGGGATCGGCCTCGGCTCGCTCGGCGCCGGGATCGGGATCGGCAACATCTTCGGCTCGATGATCCAGGCCGTGGCCCGCCAGCCCGAGCTTCGCGGCGAGCTGACGGGGATCCAGTGGCTCGGCTTCGCCCTCACCGAGGCGGTCGTCTTCTACGGCCTGATCGGCGGCCTGCTCGCCTACGTGCTGGTCTAACGCATGACCGTCGCCGCATCACCGCTGATCGAGGTCAACCCGGGTCTGATGATCTGGACGCTCGTGTGCTTCCTGATCACGTTCCTCGTCCTGCGGAAGTTCGCTTTCGGCCCGATCCAGAAGACGATCGACGACCGGCGCGACCGGATCCGCTCGTCCGTCGAGGAGGCCGAGAACACCCGTCGCGAAGCCCGCGCGCTGCTCGAGGAGCACAAGCAGCTGATGGGGCAGGCGAAGAGCGAGGCGTCCGCGATCCTCGCGGAGGCGCGCAGCGCCGGTGAGGCGCAGCGCGAGCGGGCCCGCGAGGAGGTCGAGGCCGACCGGCAGCGCCGGCTCGAGGAGACGCGCAAGCAGATCGAGGCAGAGACCGCCCGCGCGCTCGAGCAGATCAGGGCCGAGGTCGCCGACCTGACCCTGATCGCGACCCAGAAGGTCACCGGCAAGGTGCTCGACCAGGCCGACCACAAGCGGCTGATCGACGACGCGATCGGCGAGCTCGACTTCTCAGCGCTCGAGGCAGAGAAGGTCTAGTGGCTGCTCCGGCGACAGTTGGTGCGCCTCTGACGCGCGATCTGCGGCGCGTTGCGGCGTCCTCAGTCGCGTCCATGCCTTCAGGCATGAACGCTCCCTGCGTTCTTGCATCGCTTGCAGCTCACGCGCCAGAGGCGCGAAACCGTCACCGGAGCAACCACTGATGGCGGTCGCGCCCCGCATGTACGCCCGCTCGCTCTTTCAGGCGGCCAAGGAGGCCGGCAAGCTCGACGTCGTCCATGCCGAGCTGGCTGAGTTCACCACGGCCGTCGGCGAGGTTCCGGAGCTGCGCGGCCTGCTCTCGAACCCGCAGATCGAGCGCGACGAGCGCTCGGCGGCGCTCCGCGAGATCCTCGCCGACGCCGACGAGCTGCTGCGCAACTTCGTCCTCCTTCTCTCCGCCAAGGGTCGCACCGCGCAGCTCGACGAGGTCTACCGCGAGCTCGACGCGCTCGTCGCCGCCGAGGCGGGCCGGCTCACGGTCGAGCTGACCACCGCCTACGAGCTGTCCGACGACGAGGCCGCGTCGATCGTGGAGAAGATCGAGCAGTCCTCCGGCCGCACCGTCGAAGCGACCCGCTCGGTCGACCCCAAGCTGATCGGCGGCATCGTCCTCCAGGTCGGCTCGCACCGGCTCGACGCCAGCGTCAACGGCCGCCTGAATCGTCTACGCCACGAACTCGTGACAAGGAGCTGAAGTCTTGAAGCTACGCCCGGAAGAGATCACGTCGATCCTCAAGTCCAGGATCGAGCAGTACGACGTCCAGACCGACCTCTCCGAGGTGGGCTCCGTGCTCCAGGTCGGCGACGGGATCGCCCGCGTCCACGGGCTCGAGAACGCCGTTTCGCTGGAGCGGCTCGAGTTCGAGCACGGCGTCGTCGGGATCGCCTTCAACCTCGAGGAGGACAACGTCGGCGTCGCCCTCTTCGGCGAGTGGCAGGAGGTGAAGGAGGGCGAGCCGGTCAAGCGCACCGGCGCCGTCGTCGACGTCCCGGTCGGCGATGCGCTTCTCGGGCGCGTCGTCGACCCGCTCGGCAACCCGGTCGACGGGGCCGGCGCGATCGAGTCGTCGGAGCGCCGGCCGCTCGAGTTCCGGGCGCCGGGCGTGATCGAGCGCCAACCGGTGAAGGAGCCGCTCCAGACCGGCGTCAAGGCGATCGACTCGATGACGAACGTCGGCCGCGGCCAGCGGGAGCTGATCATCGGCGACCGCGGCACCGGCAAGACCGCTGTCGCGATCGACGCGATCATCAACCAGCGCGACACCGACGTGATCTGCATCTACGTCGCGATCGGCCAGAAGGGCTCGACCGTCGCGCAGGTCTACGAGCGCCTGAAGGAAGAGGGCGCGATGGACTACACGATCATCGTCTCCGCGGCCGCGCACGAGGCGGCGCCGATCAAGTGGATGGCGCCGTTCGCGGGCGCCGCGATCGGCGAGCACTTCCTCTACAACGGCAAGCACGCGCTGATCGTCTACGACGACCTCTCCAAGCACGCCGACGCCTACCGGCAGCTCTCGCTCCTCCTGCGCCGCCCGCCGGGCCGCGAGGCCTACCCGGGCGACGTCTTCTACCTGCACTCGCGGCTGCTCGAGCGCGCCTGCAAGCTGAGCGACGAGCTCGGCGGCGGCTCGCTGACCGCACTGCCGATCATCGAGACGCAGGCCGGTGACATCGCCGCCTACATCCCGACGAACGTGATCTCGATCACGGACGGGCAGATCTTCCTCGAGGCCGACCTCTTCTACTCCGGCATTCGCCCCGCGATCAACGTCGGCACCTCGGTCTCCCGCGTCGGCGGCTCGGCGCAGACGAAGGCGATGCGGAAGGTGGCCGGCCGCTTGCGGCTCGAGCTCGCCCAGTACCGCGAGCTGGAGGCGTTCTCCCAGTTCGGCTCCGAGCTCGACCAGGCGACGCAGAGCACGCTCGCCCGCGGCGAGCGGATGGTGGCGACGCTGAACCAGCCCCAGTACAAGCCGTGGCCGCATGCGGAGCAGGTGGTCGCGCTCTATGCGGGGATCAACGGCCACCTCGACGAGATCCCGGTCCCGCAGGTGGCCCGGTTCCAGGACGAGTTGCGCGAGCACCTGCGCACGGAGGGCTCGGTCTACAAGGCGATCGAGGAGACGAGCGACCTCGGCGACGACACGGTCGCGAAGCTCGACGCTGAGCTCGAGAAGTTCAAGAAGAGCTTCAACATCGAAGAGGACAAGGGCCTCGTCGCCTAGATGGCATCGGTTCAGGATCTGAAGCGGCGCGTCCGCTCCGTCAAGAACACCCGCAAGATCACGAAGGCGATGGAGCTCGTCGCCTCGGCCCGTCTCCGCCGCGCCCAGACGCGGATCGAGGCGATGCGTCCCTACGCCGAGACGATGCGCGAGCTGATCGCCGGCGTCGGCCGCGCCAGTGCCTCCGTCCGCGGGCTGCCGCTGCTGCAGCAGCGGGAAGAGATCGGCACCGTCGCGGTCGTGGCGCTCACCGGCGACCGCGGCCTCGCCGGCCCCTTCAACGCTCAGATCATCCGCCGGGCGTTCACGCTCGAGCGGCAACTGCGCGGCGAGGGCAAGCAGGTCAAGTTCATCGCGGTCGGCAAGAGGGGCCGCTCCACGCTCGCCTTCCGTGGCTACGAGACCGTGGGCGAGTACGTCGGCTTCACCGACCGCCCCGCGTACTCCGACGCGCAGGGGATCGCGCACCGGATCGCCGAGCTGTACATCGAGGGTGAGATCGACCGCGCGGTGCTCGTCTTCAACGCCTACGTCTCCCCGCTCGTGCAGACCGTGACCGAGCTCGACCTGCTCCCGATCTCGGCCGACATCCTCGAGACGGACGAGGAGGAGCGCCGCGACGACGCGATGCGCGGCGACTTCATCTTCGAGCCCGAGCCGGAGGAGATCCTCGCGCGGCTGCTGCCCGTCTACCTCGAGACGCAGGTCTACCGCGCGCTGCTGGAGTCGGCCGCGTCGGAGCAGGGCGCACGGATGACCGCGATGCGAAACGCGTCCAAGAACGCGGGCGAGCTGATCGATGGGCTGACCCTGCAGATGAACCGCGCCCGCCAGGCCGAGATCACCCAGGAGATCCTGGAAGTCGTGGCCGGCGCCGAGGCGCTCTCATAACTGCCGCTTAACAGCGGTTCTTTGCGGTCCAACTAGGATCGGAGCCGATGGAAGCCGGGGTCGACCGCGTCCAGGAGGAACCCGACCGCTTTGCGCCCGCGGTCGATGTCGCGACGCGCCTGCTCGACAACATCGAGACGGTCGTCTACGGCAAGCGCGAAGAGGTCAAGCTCGTCCTCGCCGCGCTGATGTGCGGCGGCCACGTCCTGCTCGAGGACGTCCCGGGAACGGCGAAGACGGTGCTCGCACGCGCGATCGGGGGCAGCATCGACGGCGTCACGATCACGCGGATCCAGTGCACGCCCGACCTGCAGCCGACGGACGTCACCGGCATGTCGGTCTTCGACCAGAAGACGCGCGACTTCGAGTTCCGGCCAGGCCCGATCTTCACGAACGTCCTCCTGGTCGACGAGATCAACCGGGCGACGCCGAAGACGCAGTCGGCGCTGCTGGAGGCGATGGCCGAGGGCCAGGTCACGGTCGACGGCGAGACGCGCGAGCTCCCGAGCCCGTTCTTCCTGCTCGCGACCGAGAACCCGATCGAGTACGAGGGCACCTTCCCGCTCCCCGAGGCCCAGCTCGACCGCTTCCTCCTGCGCACCGCGCTCGGGTATCCGGGCGTGCTCGAGGAACGGCGGATCCTCGAGGAGCAGCGCTACCGCCATCCGCTCGGCGACCTGCAGCCGGCGGTCTCGATCGACGACGTCAACGTGCTCCGCTCCGCCGCGCAGCACGTCTACGTGGACGACGTCCTCCACAACTGGATCGTCGACCTCGTCCGCGCGACGCGCGAGCTCGAGGTCGTCTCGATCGGGGCGTCCGTCCGCGGCAGCCTCGCGGTCGAGCGCGTCGCCCGCGCCTGGGCGCTTCTGAACGGCCGCGGCTACGTCGTCCCGGAGGACGTCGAGCGCCTGTTCGTCCCCGTGCTCGTGCACCGCGTCGTCTTCACGCCTGCGCTCGTCGCCCGCGCGCGGGCTGCCGGGTGGCCTGCGGCGATCGAGGAGTTCCGCCAGGCGTGCCTCGAGCTCGCGCCCCGCCCCGGCTCCGACGAGGACCCGCTCTTCCACGAGCGTCCCGCCGAGCCGACGCGCCGCAAGTGAGCGGCGGCAGCCAGACCTTCCAACTCATCTCCCGCCGCCGGCTGATCGGCCTCACGCACGGAACGATGCGGAGCGTCCGGCGCGGGCGCGGCACAGAGGTCGCGGGCTCGCGCCCCTACCGGCCGGGCGACGACATCCGCTCGATCGACTGGGCCGCGTCGGCGCGGATGTCGTCCGCACGCGGGGCGGACGAGTTCGTCGTCAGGGAGCGGTACGCCGACGAGGGGCCGCGGGTCGTCGTCGTCGCAGACCGCAGTCCCGAGCTCTCCTTCTTCTCGCCGCCGCTGCCGTGGCTGGACAAGGCCGAGACGATGCGGCGGACGACCGAGATCGTCGTCGCGAGCGCCGCCCAGGCGGGCGGCTTCGTCGGCTACCTCGACTACGCCGACGGCGAGCCGTTCTGGCTCCCACCGCGCGGCGAGCGGCGCCTCGCCTACCTGCGCGAGGAGCGGATGGAGGACGCGGGATGGCGCGCGCCCGTCGACGGGGTCGAGCGCTCGCTCGAGCACCTGTTCGAGCACCGCCGCAACGTCACCGCCGGCAGCTTCGTCTTCGTTCTCTCCGACTTCCTCGACCCGCCCTCGCGGGAGACCTGGCTCACAGCTGTCGAGCACCTCTGGGATGTCATCCCCGTCGTGATCCAGGACCCGGTGTGGGAGCAGAGCTTCCCCGACGTCAGCGGGATCGTCGTCCCGCTCCGCGACCCGCGCAGCGGCCGCATCACCCACGTTCGGCTGACGAAGAGGGAAGCGGCGGAGCGTCGGCGCGCGAACGAGGAGCGCCTGCTGGCGCTGCTCGACGAGCTGACGCTGCTGGACCTCGACCCCGTGCTGCTCTCCTCGAGCGAACCGTCCGACGTGCTCGGCGCGTTTCTCGACTGGAACGAGTTCCGGCGCGCCCGGCGAGGGGTCGTGGCGTAGGTGGTGGCGTAGCGATGCGCGGCCGGCGTGCCGCGGTCACCGCCGCCCTCGTCCTTGCAGCGCTCGCCGTTGCGGGCGTCGCGATCGTGCTGCTGCGCGACACCGAAGGCGCGGAGTCGGGCCTCCGCCCGCTGCGCGCCCGTGCAACCCTCTCCGACCGGATCGTCGTCTTCGGCGACACCGTCCGGGCGCAGGTCGATCTCGCCCTCGACCTCCGCCACGTCGACCCGGGCAGCGTCAACGTGCGCGTCGGCTTCCAGCCCTGGCGTCGGGTGGGACCGGCGGAGGTGACCCGCACCGACGCCGGCTCGAGCTCGCACCTACGGCTGACGTACGTGCTCCGCTGCCTCAAGCAGCCATGCGTGCCCGAGCGCGACACCCTTCCCTTCGAGTTCGAGCCGGCGCGGATCGAGTTCGTCAACCGCGCCGGCGGCCGCGGGGCGCTGCGGGTGCCGTTCCCCGTCCTGACCGTGCACACGAGGCTCTCGTCCACCGACCTCGCGAACGCCTCGCCCTACCGGCTCGACGTGACCAACGTCCCCGAGCCGTCCTACCGCGCCGCGCCGGGTCTGCTGCTGGCGCTGCTGCTCGGCGGCAGCCTCCTGTTCCTCACGGGCGGAGGCGCGCTCGCGTACGTGGGCTGGCCGCGGCGGCACGTCGAGCCCGAGCCGGAACCCGAGCCGGAACCGGAGCTGCTTCCGACTCCGCTCGAGCAGGCACTCGAGCTGCTCGAGGACGCGGCGCGGGCCAACGGCGCCGCCGATCAGCGCCGCTCGCTCGAGCTCGTCGCCGAGGTGCTGGCCGAGCGCGGGGAGGAGGACGGGCTCGCGGAGGCGGCTCGCGCTCTCGCCTGGTCGCCGACCGCGCCCGGTCCGGACAAGACGAAGAGCCTCGCCGCCCGCGTCCGGGCGGCGCTCGAGGAAGAGCTGCGTCAGCTCGAGGAGGAGCGATTGCGCGAGGAAGCGGAGCGGCGACGCCGCGCGGAGGAGGCTCGTGCTCGGACTGACTAGACGCCAGGCGGTCGACAGTCACGACACCCCTGCGTTCCGGGGCGCCGGCCGCCGGACGCTCGCGCTGCGGGTGCTCTTCGGCGGCGGCGCGATCGTGCTGCTCGCGGCGGCGGTCCTCAGCGCCCGCCAGCTCGACCCGCGCGACCGGGGCCTCCTGCCGACCGGCACCAGCGGCGTCGTCGTGCTCGACCTCTCGCTCTCGATCCTCGACGACCAGTCCGGTGTCGTCCGGCGGACGCTGCAGGCGCTCGTCGACGGGGACGCCCCCGTCGGCGTCGTCGTCTTCTCCGACGTCGCGTACGAGCTCCTTCCGCCGGGTACGCCGTCGAAGGAGCTGAGGCCGATCATCCGCCTTCTCACTCCGACGGGCTCGGGAGCGGTGATCAGCCCGTGGTCGGACACGTTCCGCGCCGGGACGCGGATCTCGAGCGCCCTCCAGCTCGCCCACGACATGCTCGAGGGAGACCGGGTCGAGGATGGATCGATCCTGCTCGTGAGCGACCTCGAGACGTCACCGGACGACGTGCCGGAGACGGCACGCGTCCTCCGCTCGATCCAGCGCGCCGGAACGCCGGTCCGCCTGCTCGCGCTCGGACCCTCGGCCGACGCCCGTGCACTCTTCGGCGGCATCCTCGGTCCGGAGGCGTTCAGCCCGCTCGCCGACGGGCCTGTGCGCCAGCCCGAGCCCCCGGATGCGAAGCCGCGGCCGTTGCCGCGCACGCTGCTGTTGCTCGCCGCTCTCTTCCTCGTCGCGCTGGCCGGTCACGAGCGCTACGCGGGCCGGCTCGCGCTGCCGGCGTCGCCGCGGCGGAAGGCGGTCGCGTGAGACGCCGGCTCCCGCACCTGCCCCGCGAGCTCTTGCTCGTCGCGGCCGCCGCCTGCGTCGTCCTGGCCGTCGTCCTCGCGCTCGTCGCGGTCGATGTCGCGCGGTTGCGGACGACGATCCCCGCCGACGACGTTCGCTTCACCGCCGGCGCGCCCACGACCGGCTGGAGTCCTGAGACGCTCGCCCCGTTCGGCGCAGGCGAGCGTACGCTCGGCGTCCGCGACGACCTCGCGTTCCGCACCATGCTGCGCGTGCTCCGGGAGAGCAAGCTCGTCGACTTCACCGTCTCCGATCCCGTGCTCGCGATCCGGCGGACCGAGCTGGCGGAACGGCTCGAGTCGATCGTGGTGCGCGATCCAGATCCCGTGCTCCGCTCGCGCGCCTCCAGCCTGCTCGGCGTCGTCAACATCGTTGCCTGGAACTCGACGCCCCCGCAGGGGACGCAGCAGCTCGACCGCTCCGAGCTGCTGCTCGCTGCGATCGCCAGCTTCGAGCAGGCGATCGGCCTCGACCCCGAGAACGACGACGCCAAGTACAACCTGCAGCTGATGCTGCAGCGCGGGGAGGGGCTCCTGCCGACCGAGGCCGCGGCCGGCCGCAACCCGTCCGCGGGCGGCAAGGGGTCGCGCGGCGCGGGAGCGGGCGCGCCCGGCAGCGGCTACTAGATGACTGAGGCGACGATTCCGGGCGTTTGGGGCGCGATCTGCATCGGCAACGGCCCGATCCCGCGCCCCAGAGCAGCCAGCTCACGCCCCGAGACGGACGGCCTCGTGGCCTCGGCCATCTGATGGAGCTGACGCTGCTGACCCCGCTGGGCGCGCTGATCGCTCTCGGGGTCGTGCTTCCGCTCGCCGCGCTCGTGCTCGTCCGCCGCCGCGGCTCTGCCGTTCGCCGCGCCGTCGGATTGCCGGAGCCGAGCCCGCGGCTCCGGCGGATAGCGCTCGCCGCGCTCGCGCTCGCAGCCGTCCTGCTCGGGCTCGCCGCGGCGCAGCCGCGGGTCGAGTGGACGTCCGACCAGCGGGTGCGCAACGACGCGGAGGCGATCATCGTGCTCGACACCTCGCGCTCGATGCTCGCGCGCACGAGTCCGAGGTCGGAGATCCGGTACGCGCGCGCGACCGCCGCGGCGCTGCGCTTCCGCTCGACGTTCGAGAACGTCCCCGTGGGGATCGCCTCGTTCACCGACCGGGTGCTGCCGCACCTCTTCCCGAGCGCGGACGACGACGTCTTCGTCGCGACGCTCGAGCGCTCGCTCGGGATCGACCGGCCTCCTCCGCACGGCTCGTTCTCCTCGACCGCGACGCGGCTGGCGGCGCTCGAGACGATCGTCAGCCGGCGCTTCTTCACGCCGACCGTCCGGAACAGGCTGATCTTCGTGCTCACCGACGGCGAGAGCGTGCCGATCTCCGGCGCCAAGATCGCAGCCGCCTTCCGGCGTCCGCCGGGCGTCGACTCGGTCTTCGTCCACGTTTGGGACGGCGGCGAGCGCGTTTTCGACGGCACCCAGCCCGAGCCGCAGTACAGCCCCGACCCGCGCTCCCGCGGGATCCTCGACGCCGCGGCGGAGACACTGGGCGGCCGGGTCTTCGCCGAGGGCGAGCTCGACGCGGCGATCGCGGCGGCGCGCGAAGCGCTCGGAGAAGGCACGACCGTCAGCCAGGGTCGGAAGCGCAACCGGATCGCGCTCGCGCCGTATCTCGCCGGCGCCGTGTTCCTGCCGCTCGCGCTGCTGCTCTGGCGGCGCGACCGCTAGCGCTACCCCTGCGGATCCAGCAGGTGCTGGAACCAGGGCTCGACGGCCTCGGGGTAGCCCGTCTCGTCCATGTAGGAGACCGCGCGGCTCGCGAGCCAGAGGACCGCCTCCGGACTCGCCTGCTCGAGCACCCGCCGCACCGCCTCGTCACCGTGCCTCGGCCCGCCGCGGAGGCCGGCCTGAGCGCGCCGTAGCCTCGACAGCGCGAACGCGGCCTCGTCGATCGCGGTGCCGTTCTCCTCGTACCAGTCGACGCCGTCGGCCCGCGCCAGCGCCGCGCCGGCCTGCTCGGACAGCCGTCCCGCCTCCTCGGCCGCCACGAAGTCGTCCGACGGCTTTCTCGGCCCCAAACCTCGATCCGGAAGTTTCATCGCCCTCTCCTAACTATCTCTGCTGATGTACGTCACACATCATGATCCTGCACTCAACCGCGGCACGGGCCAGCACTCGGCACGGAAAGAGTCGGCAGGAAGAATCGTTAACGGAGGGGATACATGAGCAAGCGCTCACTTTGGCTTCTGGCGGGCCTGGTGCTCGTCGCAAGCCTGATTGTCGGGCCCGGCGCCACCGCGTCACCCGCAAAGACGAACGCAGGCACGGTCGTGTTCATCCACGACCAGGAGCCCCCGAACCTTCAGGGTCCCTGGGTCGGGAACAACCTGTACGCGACCAGCCTCGTCCTGAACAACATCTGGTACGGCTGCCAGATTCGCAACGCGGCCGCGGCCTTCGTGCCCCGGCTCTGCGAGGCCAAGCCGACTCTCGTCAAGCGGAGCCCGCTGACGGTGCGCTTCAAGTACAAGGCGAGCGCGGTCTGGAGCGATGGCAAGCCCGTCGTCGCCGAGGACTTCTACCAGACGTGGAAGGTCTTCACGAACCCCGCGAACAACGTCATCAGCCGCACCGGCTGGGAGGACATCGGCAGCACGACCCGTGGTAACAGCAAGACGGTCACGGTGGTCTTCAAGAAGACCTACGCCGACTGGGAGTCGCTCGTCTCGAGCGGTCCCTACGCCGCCCACGTCATCGCGGGCAAGAACATGAACGAGATGTTCCTGAACTCGGTGCCCGTGTCGAGCGGCCCGTGGCTCTTCCAGAGCCTCCAGAAGGGCGTTCAGATCACCGTCCGGAAGAACCCGCGCTTCAAGGCGGGCCCGGCGATGAAGCTCGATCGGCTCGTCTTCCGCTACATCCTGGACACGAACTCCCGCTTCCAGGCGCTGAAGGCCGGCGAGGGTCAGGCAATGGAGCCGCAGCCGCAGCTCCAGATCGCCGACTTCATGAAGGACAACAACTTCAAGGTCGACACGAAGGTCGGCTACACGTACGAGCACATCGACATCCAGTTCGGCGCCAAGGGCCACCCGGCCCTGAAGCAGCCCTACGTCCGGCAGGCCCTGATCCAGGGCATGAACCGGCCGCAGGTCGCGGGCGCGCTGTACGGCGAGATCGCCAAGGGCCTCCCGGCTCTGCAGAGCCTCGCGTACAAGCCGTTCGAGACGCCGTACAAGAAGAACTTCCAGGCCTGGCGGTTCAGCCAGACCAAGGTGATCAGCCTGCTCAAGAGCAAGGGCTGCACCGGCGGCCCGGACCGGCCGAGCGCGGGCAACAGCAACATCTTCACCTGCCCGAACGTCGGCAAGCTGTCGTTCCGGTTCCACACGACGACGGGCAACCAGCTTCGCGCCCTGACGTTCGAGATCATCCAGCGGCAGCTGAAGTCCGTCGGCATCGAGCTGCTGCCGCGGTTCCAGACGGGTGGCGTCATGTTCGGTACGACGCTGCCGTCGCGCGACTGGGATCTCATGCTCTTCGCATGGGTCGGTTCCCCGTCGTCGTCGATCACGCTGAAGGACATCTACGGCTGCGGTGGCGACCAGAACGACGGCGCCTACTGCAACCGGGCTCTGACGAAGGTCCTGAACACGGTCTCGCAGACGCTTGACGCTGGCCAGCGGGCCAAGCTCGTCAACGACGCCGAGGCCAAGTACATGGTCAAGGACATCCCGTCGATCCCGATGTTCGCACGGCCCCTGTACACGATCAACGCCAACAAGGTCAAGGGCGTTGGCGTGAACCCGACGCAGGAAGGTTCGCCCTGGAACATCTCCCAGTGGACGACCTCGTAGCACTCGTCTCCGTCGGCTGACGGAAGCGAACGGCGTCCCGCCCCCGCCTTCACCGGCGGGGGCGGGACGTCTCTATTAGGATCCCACCCCGGTGCTCACCTACATCATCCGCAGACTGCTGTACAGCGCTGTCGTGCTGGTGCTGGCGAGCTTCCTCGTCTTCACGTTCGTGACCGTCTCCGGCGACCCGCTCGCCGGGCTCCGGATCTCGCCGAACGTCTCCGAGGTCACGGTGCAGAACGTGATCGACCGCAAGCACCTCGACGATCCCGTCCCGAAGCGCTACCTCTACTGGGCGCAGGACGCGGTCACGAACCAGTTCGGCACGACGCTCCTCGACAACCGGCCGATCCTGCCCGACCTCTGGCGCGTGATGAAGAACACGCTGCAGCTCGTGCTGGTCGCCCAGCTCCTCGTCATCTTCTTCGCGGTTTTGATCGGCGTCTACTCGGCGATCAGGCAGTACTCGGGCTTCGACTACACGATGACGACCTTCAGCTTCCTCGGCCTCGCGACGCCCGTGTTCTGGCTGGCGCTGATGGCTCAAGTTGCCGTGGTCCAGATCTACGAGCGTACGGGCCACCGAATCTTCCCGATCGCGAACCTGAACTCGGTCGACCCGGGGACGGGGCTCGACTTCTGGATCGACCGGGCGCACCATCTCGTGCTGCCCGTCTTCGTGCTCATGGTCGCGGGCATCGCCGGCTACTCGCGCTACATGCGCGCCGCCATGCTCGAGGTCGTCAACTCCGACTACGTCCGCACCGCCCGGGCCAAGGGCCTGAACGAGCGCCGCGTGACGATGAAGCACGCGCTCCGAAACGCGCTGATCCCGCTCGTGACGCTGGTCGCGCTCGACTTCGGCACGATCCTCGGCGGCGCCGTCGTGACCGAAACGGTTTTCTCGCTCGACGGGATGGGGCTCTACTTCATCAACGCCTTGTTCAGCAACGACCCGTATCCGGTGATGGCGTGGCTGATGATCACAGCGGTGATGATCATCATCTTCAACCTCGTCGCCGACGTCGCGTACGGGCTTCTCGATCCACGCGTCCGGTATGACTGACCGCCCGCCCGGCGACGACATGCGCGCACAGGATCGCGAAGAGGAGCCGCTCGACTCCGTCAGCATCGGGCAGCCGGCCTCCGCGCACGGGCACCCTGGCGCGGTCGTGGTCCCCGAGGAACCCCTGGGGCCGCTCTCGCCCGAGGCGACGATGGGGACGACCGGCGAGGCGCCGGCCGCGGACCTGATCGCCCAGCAGGCGGGCGTGGAGCCGAAGGCCCGCAGCCAGTGGGCCTACGCGCGAATCCGCTTCTTCCGCCACAAGATGGCGGTCATCAGCCTGTTCGTTCTGCTCGCGATCTGCCTGGTCGCCATCTTCGCCAAGCGGGTGGCCCCCTACGCCTACGACGAGCTCGACCTCTTCAACATCACCTCGCCCCCGACGACCAAGGACAAGCACCTCTTCGGCACCGACCTGCTCGGCCGCGACTACCTCAGCCGGGTCATCTTCGGACTGCGCACGTCACTCTGGGTCGCGTTCTTCGTCGCCTTCCTCTCGACCGCGATCGGCACGACCGTCGGCGCCGTCGCCGGCTACTACGGTGGCGCGATCGACAACCTGCTGATGCGCTTCACCGATCTGATCCTGACGCTGCCCGGTCTAGCCGTCCTCCTGACGGCCGCCGCCTTCTTCGGCACCGGCGACCCGCTCAAGGTCGGCCTCATCCTCGCGCTTCTGTTCTGGACGGGAATCGCGCGGATCGTCCGCGGCGTCTTCCTCTCGCTTCGTGAGAAGGAGTACGTCGAAGCGGCGAAGGCGAGCGGCGCCAGCGACGTCCGGATCATCCTCCGGCACATGCTCCCGAACTCGCTCGGGCCGATCATCGTCAACACCACGCTCGTGATTGCGGCCGCGATCCTCGTCGAGGCCGCACTCTCGTTCCTCGGCTTCGGGATCCAGCCTCCGAACCCCTCGCTCGGCTCGCTGATCGACGACGGCCAGGGCGAGGGCTTCGAGAAGTGGTGGCTCGTGACCTTCCCGGGTCTCGTCATCGTCGTGATCGCCCTGGCGATCAACTTCATCGGCGACGGCCTGCGCGACGCACTCGACCCGACCCAGCGGAGAGTTCGTGCCTGATCCGATCCTCTCGATTCGAGACCTGACAGTCCAGTTCAAGACGGAGGACGGGATTGTCCAGGCGGTCACGGACGTCACATACGACCTGATGCCGGGTGAAGTGCTCGGCGTCGTCGGCGAGTCGGGCTCCGGCAAGAGCGTCTCGATGCTCTCGATTCTCGGCCTCTCGCCGCAGGCTCAGATGCCCAAGGGTCAGGCGCTCTACAAGGGTCAAGACTTGCTGAAGATGTCCCAGAAGCAGTTGCGCGACATCCGCGGCGGCGACATGGCGATGATCTTCCAGGACCCGATGACGTCGCTGAACCCGGTCCTGACGATCGGCAATCAGATCTCGGAGGCGCTGATCACGCACAACGAGGGCATGAGCGGCGACGCGGCCGAGAAGCGCTCGATCGAGCTGCTCGAGGTCGTCGGGGTGCCGTTCGCCGAGCGCCGCGTCGACCAGTACCCGCACGAGTTCTCGGGCGGCATGCGGCAGCGCGCGATGATCGCGATGGCGATCGCGAACAACCCGAGCGTCCTGATCGCCGACGAGCCGACCACCGCGTTGGACGTGACGATCCAGGCCCAGATCGTCGAGGTGCTGAAGACTGCTCGCGAGGAGACGCACGCGGCGATCGTCCTGATCACGCACGATCTCGGCCTGATCGCGGAGCTCGCCGACCGCGTCGTCGTCATGTACGCCGGCCGGGTCGTCGAGCTCGCCGACGTCTTCACGATCTTCAACGAGCCGCGGCACCCGTACACCGTCGGGCTGATGAACAGCCTTGCACGCCTCGACGCGGAGCAGGAGTGGCTGCAGCCGATCCCGGGACAGCCGCCGAGCATGATCGCGCCGCCGACGGGCTGCGCCTTCCATCCGCGCTGCACCTTCTCGCGCGGCCGGCTGCCCTGCCGGACCGACGTCCCCGAGCTGCGCCAGATCGGCGACAGCGCCCTGCACGTCTCGCGTTGCCACTACGCTGAGGAGCTCGCCGAGGCGCACGTCGTCGCGGGGGCTGCTGCGACGGAGGAGACGAGATGACGGACGGGGACGGGACGAACGGCGACTGGCTCCAGAGCCCGGCTCCGGAGAACTCTCCGGTGGCCGAGGACGACGCGCTGCTCCGGATCGAAGGGCTCGTCAAGCACTTTCCGATCAAGGCGGGTGTCTTCAAGCACACGGTGGGCGCCGTTCGCGCCGTCGACGGGGTCGATCTCTCCGTCCGCAAGGGCGAGACGCTCGGCGTCGTCGGCGAGTCCGGCTGTGGCAAGACGACCCTCGGCCGCACGATCATCAAGCTGCTCGAGCCGACGTCCGGCTCGATCATCTTCGACGGCCGCGACATCACCGGTCTCGGCCGCCGCGAGATGCGCCCCGTCCGGCGCGAGATCCAGATCGTCTTCCAGGATCCGTACGCGTCGTTGAACCCGCGCATGACCGTCAGCGAGATCGTCGCCGAGCCGCTCCGGATCCACAACATCTACGGCGGCGGCGCGGAGGGCAAGAAGCGCGTCGCCGAGCTGCTGCGCACGGTCGGCCTCTCCCCGGAGCACGGCAACCGCTTCCCGCACGAGTTCTCCGGCGGCCAGCGGCAGCGGATCGGCGTCGCCCGCGCGCTCGCGCTCAACCCGTCGCTGATCGTCCTCGACGAGCCCGTCTCGGCGCTGGACGTCTCGATTCAGGCGCAGGTCGTCAATCTCCTCGCGAGCCTCCAGAACGACTTCGGGCTCACCTACATGTTCATCGCCCACGACCTCTCGGTCGTCCGCCACGTCTCCGACCGGATCGCCGTCATGTACCTCGGCAAGATCGTCGAGGTCGGGCCGCGCGACGACATCTACCGGGCGCCGATGCACCCGTACACGCAGGCCCTCCTCTCCGCCGTGCCGATCGAGTCGCCGAACCAGCGCGGCAAGCGGAGTCGGATCGTGCTCGAGGGTGACGTCCCCAGTCCGGCCAACCCGCCGTCCGGCTGTCGCTTCCGCACGCGCTGCTGGAAGGCGCAGGAGATCTGCGCCGAGCAGGAGCCGCCGCTCGTCTCGCACGATCCCGCGCGGCCGCAGCTGCTCTCCGCCTGCCATTTCGCCGAGATCCTGCGGCCACTCGAGCTCTCGGCGGACGAGGCTCCGGCCGCGGCGCCGACCGCGGCGATCTAGAGGATCCCTACTGGCGCTGCGGCTCGGGCGCGTGCCGCTCGAGCGCAGGAACGTCGATCCCCTCGCGCCGGAGGCTTGCGAGCGACGCCTGCACCGTGTTCCACTGCTCGAAGTTGAGCGCCTTCGTGGCCTGGGCCTGGTCGGGGATCGCCTCGAATGTCTCGACGGTGGAGATGATCTCGTCGGAGAGCGCGATCAGCCGCTCGGCGAGGAGGTCGCGCTCGTCCTCGAGGTCTCCCGGCGCCTCGGCCGTGCGGACGTCGCCCGAGGCTGCCCGCACCTCGACGGCGGCGACCTTCATCCGCGCCACCAGGTCGTCGAAGGACGTCGCCTGGACGATCTGCGCGAGGCCGGCATCGGCATCGTCGCGCGCGGCGATCACGTCCTGGGCGAACGCGTCCTTGGACGGTTCGCTGCCGCCGCAGCCGGCGAGCAGAAGGAGCGCCGAGACGAGTGCGAAAGTGAGCGAAACCGGCCGCAGCACCTGGCCATAGTAGCCAGAGGCTTGAGTTTTCTAACTTCCGGTCGATATCGAACGTCAGAATGTCCATGACGGTGAATCCGACTGGGAGTCTGTGCGAGCGTGCCCGCAGCTGGGCCGCGCTCGTGCCCGACGGAGAGCTCTCGGAGCTCGAGCGGAAGCTGCTCGACTCGCACGTGGCGCGGTGCGCCGAGTGCGGTCGCTTCGCCCTCGAGGTCGCGGCCGTCGCGGCCGAGCTTCGTGCTGCCGCGCTGCAACCGTTGCCCCGTCCCCTCTCGATCCCGATCTGGCACCGGCACCCGGTCTATGCGCGCTTCCGCGCCGTCGGGGCGGCCGCGGCAGTCGCGGTGATGGCGCTCGGAATCGCCTCGCGCGGGCCCCTGACGTCGGGCAATCAGGACTCGTTCGAGGTGCCGCAGGTGACCAACTTCGCGAACAAGTCACCCGAGCGGGAGGTCGAGCTGATCATCCGCCGAGCCGAGAACGACGAGGCGCAGCGGACCCGCTTCCGCCCGCGCAAGCAGGGCATCGTCATGCGCCCGGTCTAGCAACCGTAACTCTCGGTTTCATCTAACTAAACAAGATCGCGTGCGTCTTAGCTGCCGTGGCGGCTCCGAAGCACTCCGATCTGCTCTCCTCCGGCGCGGGCCTCGCCGCCTCGGTCGCCGTCGAGGCGCACGGCGAGCTGGGTGAGCTGGTCGAGATCAAGGCGCGCGGCTACTGGGAGCAGGTCTGGCTGCGCTTCCGGCGCGACCGGATCGCGATCCTCGGCGGGATTTTCATCGTCTCGCTGCTCCTGATCGCATTCGTCGGGGCGCCGCTGGCCGAGAGCCGGCTCGGGCACGGGCCGAACGACGTCAACACCTCCGGCGGCCTCGATGCCTCCTCGCAGCTCCCCGTCGGCCCCTGGTCGACGGTCACGACCGAGCCGTACCCCGGCGCTCCCGGCACGTGGGAGGACACGCTTTACGTCCTCGGAGCCGATTCGCAGCTCGGCCGCGACATGTTCCTGCGCCTGCTCTACGGCGCCCAGACCTCGCTCGAGGTGGCGATCCTCGCCACCTTCCTCTCCGTCTCGATCGGCCTCGTCATGGGCCTGATCGCGGGGTACTACCGCGGCTGGGTCGACACGGTCGTCTCGCGGCTGACCGAGATCGTGATGGCGTTCCCGTACCTCCTCTTCGTGATCGCCGTCGCCGCGACCGTGGGCGAGCGCCTGAACAAGATCACGTTCGGAGGGCTGCTCCACCCCGGGGTCTTCACGCTCGTGCTGATCTTCGGGGTCTTCGGCTGGTTCTATCCCGCCAGGATCATCCGCTCGCAGATTCTCTCCCTCCGCGAGAAGGAGTTCGTCGAGGCGGCGAGGATGACCGGCGCCGGCGACTGGCGGATCATGAAGTCCCATCTGCTCCCGCACCTGGTCGCGCCGCTGATCGTCTACTCGACGCTGATCGTCGCCAACAACGTGATCGCGGAGGCGGGGCTCTCCTTCCTCGGACTCGGCATCCCCGCGCCGACAGCGAGCTGGGGGAACCTGCTCGCGGAAGGGCCGAACTACTACCTGACTCAGCCGTGGCTGATGGTCTGGCCCGGCCTCGCGATCCTGCTGACGACGCTTGCCTTCAACCTGCTCGGCGACGGGATGCGGGACGCGTTCGACCCGCGCGCCGCCCGGTGACGGTTTTGCAGAACCAAAGTAATGTTTAGTGATACTAACTATTCATCGACTCCGTCGTCCCAGGCAGCGATGGGCAACGACGACGGAAGGAAACCGATGCACAGGAGGAAGCTCACGCTCTCGATCGCGATGGCGGCGGTCGGGGTCGGTTTGCTCGTGGCGTCCAGCTTCGCTGGCGCGGCGAGTGCGACACCCAGCAAGGCGGGCTCCGGCGAGGCGAAGCGCGGCGGCACGCTGCGCCTCAACGTCTCGACGACCGACTTCGAGTTCACCGATCCCGCGATGGCGTACGACGCGATCGGCTGGCAGATGCTGTACGCCGTCAACATCACGCTGCTGAACTACCCGGACAAGCCTGCGCCCGAAGGCACCAGGCTCGTTCCCGAGGCGGCCTCCGGCTTCCCGCGCGTGTCCCGCGACGGGCGGACCTACACCTTCACCGTGCGCAGCGGACTCAAGTTCAGCGACGGCTCGCCCGTCACCGCCGCCGCGTTCAAGCGGGCGATCGAGCGTGCGGCCGACCCGCAGCAGGCGTCTCCGGCGATCGCGTTCCTGCACGACGTCGTCGGCGCTGACGAGCGCAACGCCGGCAAGGCCCGCTCCGTCAGCGGCGTCACCGCCAAGGGCCAGACGCTCGTGATCAAGCTCCGTCAGGCCAACCCGACGTTCCTCGCCGAGCTGGCGATGCCGTTCTTCGGCGCGGTCAAGCCGAGCATGGCGATCGACCCGAGGGGGATCTCGGTCTACCCGTCGGCCGGCCCGTACCGGATCGTCAGCCGCGCGATCACGCAGTCGCTGACGCTGGCGCGGAACCCGAACTACAAGGGGAGCCGCCCGGCGAACGCCGACCGGATCGTCTACACGGTCAACACCGACCAGAATCAGAGCCTGCTCCAGGTGCGCGCCGGCCAGGCCGACTACGACGCCTCGGGCGTGCCGCCGACGGCACACGCCGACCTCGCGCAGCAGTTCGGCGTCAAGAAGGGCGGCGCCGGCCGCTACTTCGTCAACCCCTACATGGGCGTCGGCTACGTGGCGCTGAACACGTCGCGGGCTCCGTTCAACCGGGTCAACGTCCGCAAGGCGGCCAACTACGCGATCGACCGTCCTGCGATCATCCGCGTCTCGGGCAAGTTCTACGGCAAGCGGACGGATCAGATCCTGCCGCCGAGCCTGCAGGGCTACCGCGAGGCCTCGCTCTATCCGATCAAGGGGGCCGATCCGGCCAGGGCACGGCAGCTGGCCGGTGGGGCGAGCAACACGGTCACGATCATCCACTCGACCAGCGCCCTCCGCACGGCCCAGGCCCAGGTGGTCAAGTTCAACCTGGAGCAGATGGGGCTGAAGGCGGAGACGAGGCCGCTGCCGTTCGCGGTCGCCCTTCGCACCGTGGGCACGCGCGGAGCGGACTTCGACGCGTACGTCGGCAGCTGGGTGGCCGACTATCCGGACCCGTTCGACTTCATCAACGTCCTCCTGGACGGCGGCAACATCCAGGAGTCGAACAACTCCAACTACTCGTACTTCAACGACGCCCGCTTCAACAAGCAGATGAACGACTTCGCGAAGCTCTCGGGCCCGAGCCGCTACTCGTCGTACGGCAAGCTCGACGTCGACATCATGCGGAACGCGGCCCCGTGGGCGCCGTACGCGAATCCGAACTCCCGTGAGTTCCTGTCAGCGCGGCTGACGAACTACATCCACCACCCGGTCTACGCAGGCGCAGTCATCAACGCGCTCGCGATCAAGTAGACCGGCCTGAGCCCGGGCGGGGCGTTCCGGCTCCCCGCCCGGTCTCTCCCCTGACCGCGAAAGGCTCCGTCCGTGCTCCAGTACCTGATCAGACGACTCCTGTGGGCGGTGGTGCTCTTCCTCGCCGTCACGGTCGTCACGTACGTGATCTTCTACGTCACGCCCGCGGACCCGGCGCGCCTCGCCGCCGGCCAGGGCGCGACGGCGGCCGACGTGGAGCGCGTGGCCGAGCGCCTGCACCTGGACGAGCCGGTCTGGGAGCAGTACGGGCGCTTCCTCTGGCAGCTCGTCGGCGAGCAGTCGCTCGGGACCTCCTTCGTCAACCGCCAGGAGGTGAACGACATCGTCCTCCGGGCCGCGCCGGTGACGGCCGCGCTCGTCTTCGGCGGCGCGATCTTCTGGCTCGCGCTGTCGATCCCGATCGGGATCATCTCGGCGCTCCGGCCGCGCTCGCTGGTCGACCGGGCCGGCATGGTCTTCGTCCTGATCGGCCTCTCGGCGCACCCGGTCTGGATCGGGCTGATCTTCGCCTACTTCATCGGCTACAAGCTCGAGCTGACGCCGATCACGGGCTACGCCGACTTCTTCAACCCCTCGCAGGAGCACGGCGGCCCGGTGCAGTGGGCCTACCACATGCTCCTGCCCTGGCTCACGTTCGCGATCCTCTTCGCCGCCCTTTACGTGCGCCTGATCCGGGCGAACGTGATGGAGACGATGAACGAGGACTACGTGCGGACCGCGCGCGCGAAGGGAGCGCCAGAAGGCCAGGTGATCCGCGGCCACGTGCTCCGGAACAGCTTGCTGCCGGTGGTGACGATCCTCGGGATGGACATCGGGATCGCGCTCGGCGGCGCCATCTTCACCGAGTCGATCTACTCGCTCCCGGGGCTCGGCCGGCAGGTGCTGCAGAGCTACGAGAACTTCGACCTGCCCGTGATCCAGGGGATCGTCGTCTTCTCGACCCTCTGCATCATCGTCTTCAACCTGATCGTCGACCTGCTCTACGCGGTCATCGACCCCCGGATCCGGCTCAGCTGATGGCGCTCTTGGAGGTCCGCGATCTGCGGACGAGCTTCCGCACCGACGATGGCATCGTCAAGGCCGTCGACGGGGTCAGCTTCGCAGTCGAGAAGGGAAAGACGCTCGGGATCGTCGGCGAGTCGGGCTGCGGCAAGAGCGTCACCTGCCTCTCGATCATGGGCCTGAACAACCGGCGCAACACGATCTCGGCCGGCGAGGCGCTCTTCAACGGCGAGGACCTCCTGCAGATGAGCCCGCGGAAGCTGCGGGGGCTCCGCGGCAACGACATCGCGATGATCTTCCAGGATCCGATGACGTCGCTGAACCCGGTGCACACGATCGGGAAGCAGCTGGTCGAGGCGGTGATGCTGCACCGCGACGTTACGAAGCGGGATGCGAGGCTGCGCGCGCTCGAGCTGCTGAAGGCGGTCGGGATCCCGCGCGCCGACCGGCGAATCGACGACTATCCGCATCAGTTCTCGGGCGGGATGCGCCAGCGGGTGATGATCGCGATGGCGCTGATCAACGAGCCCGACCTGCTGATCGCCGACGAGCCGACGACGGCGCTCGACGTGACCACGCAGGCGCAGATCCTCAGCCTGATGACGAGCCTGCAGGAGGAGTTCGAGACCGCGATCATCATGATCACGCACGACCTCGGCGTCGTCGCCGAGATCGCGGACGACGTCGTCGTCATGTACGCCGGCAAGGTCGCCGAGGAGGGCTCCGTGGACGAGATCTTCACGCGGCCCCACCATCCGTACACGTGGGGCCTGCTCGGCTCGTTGCCGCGGCTCGACGCGGACGTGGAGCGGCTCGTCCAGATTCAGGGATCGCCGCCCTCGCTCCTGAACCCGCCGCGCGGGTGCCGGTTCCACCCCCGCTGCCCGTACGTGCTCGGTGTCTGCAACTCCGTCGTGCCGGAGCTCCTGCCGGTCTCGAGCTCGCCGAACCACCTGCAGGCCTGCCATCTCGACGAGGAGACGAAGGATCGGGAGGTCCTGAAGCTGCTCGCCGGCACCCTCGCGGAGGCGTCGTGAGCGAGGACCTGCTCGTCGTCGAGGATCTCGTCAAGCACTTCCCGGTCACGCGCGGGATCGTCTTCCAGAAGCAGGTCGCGAGCGTCCAGGCGGTCGACGGGATCAGCTTCACGGTCAAGCAGGGGGAGACGCTCGGCGTCGTCGGCGAGTCGGGTTGCGGCAAGTCGACGATGGCGCGCTGCCTGATGCGCCTGCTCGATCCGACGAGTGGCCGGATCACGTTCGCCGGCCGGGACATCACCCACCTGAACCGGACGCAGATGCGCCCGATCCGGCGCGAGCTGATGATGATCTTCCAGGACCCGTACGCGAGCCTGAACCAGCGCAAGCGCGTCGGGTTCATCGTCGCCGAGGCGCTCCAGGTCCACAAGATCGGGACGCCGGCCGAGATCAAGCGGCGCGTCCAGGAGCTCCTGGACGTCGTCGGGCTCAACCCGGAGCACTACAACCGCTTCCCGCACGAGTTCTCGGGCGGTCAGCGGCAGCGGATCGGCGTCGCCCGTGCGCTTGCGGTGAACCCGAAGCTGATCGTCTGCGACGAGCCCGTCTCCGCGCTCGACGTCTCCGTCCAGGCGCAGATCCTGAACCTGCTCAAGGATCTCCAGCGCGACTTCGGGCTCACCTACGTCTTCATCGCGCACGACCTCAACGTCGTCCGGCACATCTCCGACCGGGTGCTCGTGATGTACCTGGGCAAGGTCGCCGAGGTCGCCGACCGCAACCAGCTCTACGCCGAGCCGAAGCATCCGTACACCGGTGCGCTGCTCTCGGCCGTCCCGATCCCGAATCCCGAGCTGGGCCGTCTGCGGCGTCCGATCGTGCTCGAGGGTGACGTCCCCAACCCGATCAATCCGCCCGAGGCCTGCCGCTTCCACCCGCGCTGCCCGCGCTTCCGGCCGGGGCATTGCGACGTCGAGGAGCCGCAGCTCCGCGGCTTCGGAGCCGGTCACAGCGCCGCCTGTCACTACCCGCTCGAGCGCTGGCCGATGTCCGGCGAGGAGATCCGCCGGGCGGGAGAAGAAGCGGCCGTGGCGAGGTAAGTGCCCCGTCCAGCGATACACGCCCGC
This sequence comes from uncultured Gaiellaceae bacterium, assembly GCA_963789355.1. Taxonomy (GTDB): domain Bacteria; phylum Actinomycetota; class Thermoleophilia; order Gaiellales; family Gaiellaceae; genus Gaiellasilicea. Next base: position 148,993 of record CAWBKK010000001.1, on the reverse strand, counting down.
TCCTGGCCCGCGAGCACGCGGCGCGAGGAACCACCCGCGTCCTTACGCAGGCCACCGGCCTGCGCCGCGGACGCGTGCGGCCCCTCGCTTGGTGCTCACGACCCAGAAGCTGGACAGCATCACTGGACGGGGCACTAGGCGATGCTGATCTCAGCCGCGCGCCGCTTCTTCACCCTGCTGGCGACGATCGCCGGAGGAACGGCCGTGCTCTCGCTCCTCTTCGGGCTGCTCCTGGGCGCGCCGGCGAACCGCTCGGTGGCGGTCGGCCTCTACCTCGCGGGCTGCGCGCTCCTGCTCGGGGGCTTCTTCGTCGGCAACCGCGGGCCGTTCCGGGTCGCGAACGAGGAGGGAATGGTCGGACTCCGCGTCCCGCGCGGGCTCCGCGTCGCCTCCGGCGACGAGCAGGTGGAGTCGTTCAACATGACGGGGCTGCTCGTGATCGCCGGAATCGTGCTGCTCGCTCTGGGGGCAGCGGTCGACTCGAATGCGCGGCTGTTGTGAGGACGTCCACTCGACGCGACCGCTGCGAGCGAGCGCGAGCCCGGGCTGCGCTCGCCCCGGACGGGGAGCTGTCCGTGCTGGAGCAGCGACTGCTCGAGGCGCACCTGGCCCAGTGCCCAGCCTGCAGCTGGTTCGCCGACCACGTCGCGGCGATCGCCGAGCAGCTGCGGGCCGCTGCCCTCGAGCGCTCCCGGCGTCGACTCGCTCTGCCGACTGCCCCGGTCCGCCGCTCCGTCTACGCGCGGGCGCGCGGCGTCGGCGCCGTCGCCGCGGTCGCCGCGATGGCGTTCGCGATCGCGCTCCAGGCACCGGCCGGGACCGATGCGGAGCGGCCGGCATCGCCGCGCAGAGCGTCGCCAGCCGAGGTCGAAGACGCCGAGCTGAGGACGATCCGCCTGCTCCGCCGGGAGGCACTCCTGAGCGCGGTCGGGTACCCGGATCGCCCCTCGCCGGCGTTCGGCACCCAACCGGCCTGACAAGCTGCTTCGCTAGACTCCGAGCGCATTTGGCGGCGCCGCGCGTCGCTTTTCCTCAAGAGATCTTTTCCCAGGAGAGTCATGTCTGAGCACGCGCAGGGCACCGCAGGCAAGGTGATCGAGATCAAGGGCGTCGTCATCGATGCCGTCTTCCCGGACGAGCTGCCGGAGATCTACAACGCGCTCGCGATCCAGGTGCCGACCGGCGACGGCGGCAGCCGGACGCTGATCGCGGAGGTGCAGCAGCATCTCGGCGACGATCGCGTCCGCGCCGTCGCGATGGAGACCACCGACGGGCTCGCGCGCGGCGTCGACGTCGTCGACACCGGCGCGCCGATCTCGGTCCCGGTGGGCGAGGCGACGCTCGGCCGGATCTGGAACGTGATCGGCGAGCCGATCGACAACAAGCCGCCGGCGGGCAAGGACGTCGAGCGCTGGTCGATCCACCGCGATCCGCCCGAGTTCCGCGAGCTCTCGCCGACGATCGAGATCTTCGAGACGGGCCTGAAGGTCGTCGACCTGATCGCCCCGTACGTCAAGGGCGGCAAGATCGGTCTCTTCGGGGGTGCCGGCACCGGCAAGACCGTGCTGATCCAGGAGCTGATCCACAACATCGCGCGCCAGCACGGCGGCGTCTCGGTCTTCGCGGGCGTCGGTGAGCGGACCCGCGAGGGCAACGACCTCTTCCTCGAGATGACCGAGTCCGAGGTGATCGACAAGGTCGCGCTCGTCTACGGCCAGATGAACGAGCCGCCGGGCGCGCGCCTGCGCGTCGGCCTCTCCGGTCTGACGATGGCGGAGTACTTCCGCGACCAGGGCCAGGACACGCTCCTCTTCATCGACAACATCTTCCGGTTCGTCCAGGCGGGCTCGGAGGTGTCGGCGCTCCTCGGGCGGATGCCGAGCGCAGTCGGCTACCAGCCGACGCTCGCCACCGAGATGGGCCAGCTGCAGGAGCGGATCACCTCGACTCGCACCGGCTCGGTCACGTCGATCCAGGCGATCTACGTCCCCGCCGACGACCTCACCGACCCGGCTCCCGCGAACGTGTTCGCCCACCTGGACGCGACGACGACGCTCTCGCGTGCGATCGTCGAGAAGGGGATTTATCCGGCCGTCGACCCGCTCGACTCGACGTCCCGCGCGCTCCAGCCCGGGATCGTCTCCGACGAGCACTACAGCGTCGCAACGGCGGTGCAGCAGGTGCTGCAGCGCTACAAGGACTTGCAGGACATCATCGCGATCCTCGGCATGGACGAGCTGACCGACGAGGACAAGCTCGTCGTCTCGCGCGCCCGCAAGGTCGAACGGTTCCTCTCGCAGCCGAACTTCGTCGCCGAGCAGTTCACCGGCACTCCGGGCGAGTACGTCAAGCTCGAGGACACGATCAAAGGCTTCCGCGAGATCATCGAGGGCACGCACGACGACCTGCCCGAGGCGGCCTTCTACATGGTCGGCACGATCGAGGGCGCGGTCGCAAAGGCCGAGAAGACCGCAGCGGCGGCATAGCGTTGGCCGAGACTCATCCCAAGTTCGACGTCGCGCTCGTGACCCCGGAGGGCGAGGCCTTCCGGGGCGAGGCGGAGATGCTGGTCGTCCCCGGGGCGGCGGGCGAGATCGGCGTGCTCGCGCGGCACGCGCCGCTCGTCGCGACGCTGAAGGCCGGCTCGACGCGGATCTACCGCGACCGCGCCGCGGAGGACGTGCTCGAGTTCGCCACCGGCCCCGGCTTCTTCAAGGTCGAGCTCGACAACGCGATCGCGCTCGTCGATGACGCCGTCGACGTCAAGGAGATCGACGATGCCCGGGCCCAGGAGCAACTGGAGGCGGCGAAGGCCGAGCTCGAGAAGGTCGACGCCGGCGAGTCGACCGCCGACCGCTGGCAGCTCGAGCAGCGGATCCTCCACGCCGAGAACCAGCTGACGGTCGCCGGGCGCGTCTAGCGTGCGGGCGACCGTCGCCGAGAAGCGCGAGGTCGCGAAGGGCACGCTGCTCGTCCGCTTCGCCGTCGAGGGCTACCCCGCCTACCGCCCGGGCCACTACTTCTGGGTCGAGCTGCCCGACCGGGGACATCAGGACGAGAAGGGGCTTCGCCGCCACATCTCGCTGGTCACCTCTCCCACCGAGGAGGGAGTCGTCGGGCTCGCGACCCGGCTGCGCGACACCGCCTTCAAGCGAACGCTGGCCGAGCTGGAGGTCGGAGACGGGGTCGAGGTCGAGGAGCCGAAGGGCTCGTTCTTGCTCCCCGAGGACACGAGTGCCGACTACGTCTTCGTCGCCGGCGGGATCGGGATCACCGTGTTCCGCTCGATGCTCCGCTTCATCGCCGACGAGGAGCTGCCGTACCGGGTCACGCTCCTGTATTCCAACGGCGACCGCGAGTCGGCCGCGTTTCTCGACGAGCTCGACGAGCTCGAGCGCCGGATCGACGGCCTGCGGGTCGTGCTGACGATGACGGACGATCCGGTGTGGGAGGGTGAGACGCGCCGGCTCGACGCGGACGTGATCGGAGAGCTCGTCGGCGGCCTCGAGGAGAAGGTGTTTCTCGTCGCCGGCCCGCCCGAGATGGCCGAGGCGGTCGCCGACTCCCTCAAGGTCGCGGACGTTCCGGAGGAACGCGTCCTCGCGGACAAGTTCTCCGGGTACTGACCTCTCTCTGTCCGAACAGGGCAGGTGGTGTCAGAGACGAGTCTGACACCCCGGGGTGCGGTTGCTAGCCTTGGCTCACCTGGAGAGCTTTGAAGGCAGCTTGGCGACCAGGACAAAAACGCCTAAAGAGCCAGCGGTCTCGTCGCTCCGCCCTCTTTCGGCAGCCAGGGAGGGCGTGTGAGCGCAGAGAGCAGATTGCGGGAGTTGCTGGACGAGCGGATCCTCGTCCTCGACGGCGCGTGGGGGACGATGATCCAGAACGCGCGGCTCGAGGACGCCGACTACCGCGGCGAGCGCTTCGCCGACCATCCGCGCGACGTCGCCGGCGACCCCGATCTCCTCAACCTCACCCGCCCGGACGTCGTTCTCGACATCCACCGACGCTACCTCGACGCCGGCGCCGACATCACCACGACGAACACGTTCACGGCGACCTCGATCGGCCAGGCGGACTACGGGCTCGAGGCCGCGGTGCACGAGCTGAACGTCGCGGGCGCGCAGCTCGCCCGGCAGGCTGCGGACGAGGCGGGCGGCCGCTTCGTCGCGGGCTCGCTGGGCCCGCTGAACGTGACACTCTCGCTGTCGCCGAAGGTCGACGACCCCGCCTATCGCGCCGTCAGCTTCGATCAGGTGGTCGAGTCGTACGCGGAGCAGATCCGCGGCCTCCGCGAGGGCGGCGTCGACCTGCTCCTGATCGAGACGATCTTCGACACGCTGAACGCGAAGGCGGCGATCGCGGCCGCCAAGGACGTGGCGCCCGAGCTGCCGCTCTGGATCTCGGTCACGATCGTCGACCTCTCCGGCCGGACGCTCTCCGGCCAGACCGTCGAGGCCTTCTGGAACTCGATCGAGGACGCGAAGCCGCTGCTCGTCGGGGTCAACTGCTCCCTCGGCGCGAAGGAGATGCGGCCGCATGTGGCGGAGCTCTCGCGCCTCGCCGGCACGTATACGAGCTCGCACCCGAATGCCGGCCTGCCGAACGCCTTCGGCGGCTACGACGAGGAGCCGCAGCACACGGCCGAGCTGCTCGGCTCGTTCGCCCGCGAAGGCTTCGTCAACGTCGTCGGCGGCTGCTGCGGGACGACTCCGGAGCACGTACGGGCGATCGCGGCCGCGGTCGAGGGACAGCCCCCGAGACACGTCCCGAACCGCCCACCGCGGCCACGCTTCAGCGGTCTCGAGCCGTTCGAGATCGGCCCTGACACCGGTTTCGTGATGATCGGCGAGCGCACGAACGTCACCGGCTCGGCGCGCTTCCGCCGCCTGATCGAGGCGAGCGACTACCAGGGCGCCGTCGACGTGGCGCTCGAGCAGGTGCGCGGCGGCGCCAACATCCTCGACGTGAACATGGACGCCGACCTGCTCGACGGGGAGCAGGCGATGACGACGTTCCTGAACCTGCTCGCGACCGAGCCCGAGGTGGCGCGGATCCCGATCATGGTCGACAGCTCCCGCTTCTCGGTGCTCGAAGCGGGGCTGAAGTGCGTGCAGGGGAAGGGGGTCGTCAACTCGATCAGCCTCAAGGAGGGCGAGGAGGCGTTCCTCGAGCAGGCACGCCGGATCCGCCGTTTCGGCGCCGGCGTCGTCGTGATGGCCTTCGACGAGGTCGGGCAGGCCGACACCGTCGAGCGGAAGGTCGAGATCTGCGGCCGCGCCTACGACCTCCTCCTCGGCGACGGCTGGGATCCCGAGGACATCGTCTTCGACCCGAACGTGCTCGCCGTCGCGACCGGGATCGAGGAGCACAACGGCTTCGCGAAGGCGTTCATCGAAGCGCTGCCGCTGATCAAGGAGCGCTGCCCCGGCTCGCGCACGAGCGGTGGCATCTCCAATCTCTCCTTCGCCTTTCGCGGCAACGACGTCGTCCGCGAGGCGATGCACTCCGCCTTCCTGTACGAGGCGATCCGCGCCGGGCTCGACATGGGGATCGTCAACGCCGGGCAGCTCGTCGTCTACGAGGACATCCCGCCCGACCTGCTCGAGCACGTCGAGGACGTCATCTACGACCGGCGGCCGGACGCGACCGACCGGCTCGTCACGTTCGCATCGACCGTCCAGGGGTCGGCGACCAAGCGGGAGCTCGACCTCTCCTGGCGCGAGGCGCCGGTGGGGAAGCGGCTCGAGCACGCGCTCGTGCACGGGATCGTCGACTTCATCGAGGCGGACACCGAGGAGGCGCGCGCCGTCGCGACGCGGCCGCTCGACGTGATCGAGGGGCCGCTGATGGACGGGATGAAGGTGGTCGGAGACCTCTTCGGCTCCGGCCGGATGTTCCTGCCGCAGGTGGTCAAGAGCGCGCGGGCGATGAAGCGCGCGGTCGCGTACCTGGAGCCGTACATGGAGGAGGAGAAGGAGCGGGCGGGCGGCAACGGCAACAAGGGCCAGGGAACGATCGTGCTCGCGACCGTCAAGGGCGACGTGCACGACATCGGCAAGAACATCGTCGGCGTCGTCCTCGGCTGCAACAACTACGAGGTGATCGACCTGGGCGTGATGGTTCCCGGCGACACGATCCTCGACACGGCCGTCGAGGCCGGCGCCGACGCCATCGGCCTCTCCGGCCTGATCACGCCCTCGCTCGACGAGATGGTGCACGTGGCGAAGGAGATGGAGCGCCGCGGCCTGAGCCTCCCGCTCCTGATCGGGGGCGCGACCACCTCGCGTCAGCACACAGCCGTCCGGATCGCGCCCGCCTACGGCCGCGAGACGGTGCACGTGCTGGACGCCTCGCGCGTCGTCGGCGTCGTCTCCGACCTGCTCGATCCGGTCCGACGCGGGACGCTCGACACCGACAACCGCGAGGAGCAGGAACGGCTGCGGGTGCAGCACGCCGAGAAGGAGCGCCGGCCGCTGCTGACCCTCGAGGCGGCGCGTGCGAACAGGCAGCCGCTCGAATACGAGGAGCGGCCAGTCCCGTCGTTCATCGGCACGCGAGTCGTCGAGCCGGCGATCGAGCAGCTGCGGCCCTACATCGACTGGCAGTTCTTCTTTCACGCCTGGGAGCTGAAGGGGAAGTTCCCGGCGATCCTCGAGCAGCCGGCCGCGCGGGAGGTGTACGACGACGCGCTCGAGCTGCTCGACGAGATCGTCCGCGACGGCTCGTTCGTCGCGCGCGGTGTCCACGGGTTCTGGCCCGCGCACGCCGAGGGGGACGACATCGTGCTCGAAGGCGAGACGCGCTTCCCGATGCTGCGCCAGCAGTCGGACTGGGGCGACTCGCGCCCGAACAGATCGCTCGCCGACTTCGTCGCGCCCGGCTCGGCAGACAAAGAGCGCGACCACATCGGCGCGTTCGCGGTCGCGATCCACGGCGCCGACGAGCTTGCGGCGCGGTACGAGGCCGAGCAGGACGACTACCGCGCGATCATGGTCAAGGCGCTCGCGGATCGACTCGCAGAGGCGTTCGCCGAGTGGCTCCACCTCGCCGCGCGGCGCGGCTGGTACGAGCCGGACGCGGCGCCGACGAGTGAGGACCTGATCGCGGAGAGCTACCGCGGGATCAGGCCGGCCTTCGGCTACCCGGCGTGCCCGGATCACTCCGAAAAGGGGCGGCTCTTCGAGCTGCTCGGCGCGGGAGCGATCGGAATCGCCCTGACCGAGAGCTTCGCGATGACTCCGGCGGCGGCGGTCAGCGGGCTCTACTTCGGCCACCCGGACTCGAAGTACTTCGCCGTGGGGCGCCTCGGCCGCGACCAGATCGAGGACTACGCGGCCCGCAAGGGCATGCCGGTGGGGGAGGCGGAGCGCTGGCTGCGCCCGAACCTCGCGTATGACCCCGAAGGGTGATACGCACCATTCGCAACCCGGATTAGGATTCGCCGCGTGAGCCGCCGCCTCGCTCTTCTGCTCGTCCTCGCTCTCGCCCTGCCGGCGCTCGCGCTGGCGGCTGACACGGATCCGAAGGAGCGGTTCAATGCGGCCGACCAGCGCAAGGCGGCCTCGATCGTCCTCAAGCGGTCCGACTTCGCTGCCGGCTGGAAGAAGGTGCCGAGCAAGCCCGACTCGAGCGAGGACAACAGCTGCCCGAACTACAACCCGGATCAGTCCGACCTCGTCCTCACCGGCGAGGCCGAGGCCGACTTCGAGCTGGCGGGCGGACTCCCCTCGGTCGTATCGGTCGCGAACGTCTACAAGTCGAGGCGTGAGGCGGTCGCTGCCTGGACGCGGAGTGCCAAGCCCGCGCTCGCGTCATGTCTCGCGGCGATCCTCAAGCGAGAGGCTGCGGCAAGCGGCCAGAAGCTCGCGATCACCAAGACCGGGATGATCCCGTTCGCGAAGCTTGCTCCGCGGACGGTCGCCTATCGCGTCGGCCTCGAAGTGACGGTCACGCAGGCAGGCAAGACGTCCAAGGTGCCGCTGACGATGCACCTCGTCGTCCTCGGCAACGGACGCGGCGACTGCGGGCTGGTCACCGTCGGCCTCGGCAGCGGCGTTGCGATGGCCGATCTCCGCGCATTCGCGAAGCTCACCGCCTCGCGTCTGGCCGCCGCCAAGCTCTAAGCGTCTCCGGGCAGGCTGTTAGCGTCCCGCGCATCTTCAGCCTCGCCGTCCTCCGCCTCGCGCCCGACTTCCGGCGCCTCTTTCTCGCAACGCTCGGCTCAGGCGCCGGGACGTATCTCGCCGCGATCGCGCTCACCGTCGACGTCTTCGACCGGACCGGGTCGGGCAAGTGGGTCAGCGCCCTCCTGATCGTCGACTTCCTCCCGATCATCCTGATCGGGATCCTCGCGGCGCCGCTCGTCGACCGGCTCTCCCGCCGGCGCCTCCTGATCGTCTCCGACCTCGTCCGCGCGGCGGTCTTCTGCGTGCTGCCGTTCGCCGGCAGCGCCACGATGATCGTCGTCCTCGCCGGGATCCAGGGTGTCGCGACCGGGTTCTTCCGCCCGGCCGTGTACGCCGGAATGCCGAACCTCGTCGAGGACGAGCAGCTCCCCGCGGCGACGTCGCTGTTGCAGACGGTCGAGAACCTGACCTGGATGGTCGGCCCGGTGATCGGCGGTCTGATCCTCGCGGTCCAGGGCCCGGATCTCGCCTACTGGGTCAACGCGGTCACGTTCGTCCTCTCCGCGATCCTGCTCGCCCGCATTCCCGCCGCGCGACTTCAGGTCGGCCACGTCGAAAGCCGAGGCCACTGGCGAGACATCGGGGACGGATTCCAGGTCGTACTCCGCTCGCGGGCGCTCCTGACCGTGCTCATCGTCTGGAACGTGGTCACGCTCGGCGTCGGGGCGATCAACGTCGCGGAGGTCGCGCTGGCGAAGGTCTCGCTCGACGCGGGGAACGTCGGCTTCGGCGTCCTCCTCGGCGCAAGCGGCCTCGGACTGACGGTCGGCAGCTTCGTCTCCGGCCACTTCGTCGACAAGCTCGGGATCGGCCGGGTCTACTTCTACGGGATCGCGCTGATGGCGGGCGGCTATGCGATCGCGGCGCTCGCCTCCACGATCTACGTCGCCGTTCCGGCTGTGGTCGTGGCGTCCTTCGGCAACGGAGCCGCCGTCGTCTGCAACGCCCTCTTCATCCAGCGTGGCGCGCCGGACGAGCTGCGGGGGCGCGCGTTCACGGTGATCATGTCCTCGACCTACGCGACGCTGGGAGTCGGGATGATCGCCGCAGGCTGGCTGACCGACATCTACGGCGCTCGCTGGGTCTGGGGCGGCGCTGCGCTCGCGTACCTCCTCGGTGCGCTCTGCACCGTCGTCCTGGCGCCGCGGAGCCGGGAGCCAGAGGGGGCGATCGCGTGACACGCCACGTTTGGACCGTCGACGAGCTCGCGGACGGAGTGCGGAGCGGCGATCGCCGCGCGCTCGCCCGCGCGATCTCGCTCGTCGAGAACCGCGATCCCCTCTCGTACGAGCTCGTCAGCGTGCTCTACCCGGAAACCGGCTCGGCGTTCGTCGTCGGCGTCACCGGGCCGCCGGGAGTGGGGAAGTCGTCGCTGATCAGCGCACTCGTGCGGCACGTCCGAGAGGGCGGCGAGACGACGGTCGGCGTGATCTCGGTCGACCCGTCGAGCCCGTTCACGCAGGGCGCTCTCCTCGGCGACCGGATCCGGCTCTCGGATCACTTCCTCGATCCGGGCGTCTTCATTCGCTCGATGGGGACACGCGGCCATCTCGGCGGGCTCAGCGAGGCAAGCCTGCAGGCTGCGCTGCTGCTCGACGCGGCGGGCAAGGATCTCGTCCTCCTCGAGACCGTCGGCGCCGGCCAGAGCGAGGTCGAGGTGATCGGGATCGCAGATACCGTCCTGCTCGTGCTCATGCCCGGCTCCGGCGACTCCGTCCAGGCCCTGAAAGCCGGGATCATGGAGATCCCCGACGTGATCGCGATCAACAAGATGGATCATCCCGCCGCGAAGACGATGCTGAACGAGGTCCGCTCGATCCTGGCGCTCGACCGCGAGCGCGCCTGGCGGCCGCCGATCGTGCTGACCGAGGCCGTGCGCGGCGAGAACGTCCCCGAGCTCTGGGGGAAGATCGAGGAGCATCGCGTCTTCCTCGAGTCGGACGGGCTGCTCGAGGAGCGGCGGCGGAAGAACCTGGCCGGGGAGGTGTTCGCGGCGGCGACGAGCCGGGCGAAGGCGCATCTGCAGGCGACAGTGGCGGAGAAGCCCGAGCTGGCGCAATTGCTCGACCGGGTTCAGTCCCGCGAGCTCGACCCGCTCTCGGCGGTACGTGCGATCCTCGAGCAGGTCTACGGCATCGACGATGACGACGGCACAGATCCCCACACTCGCTGACCTCGAGGCCGCGCGCGCCCGGATCGCCGGGATCGCGCGCGTGACCCCGGTCTACCCTTCGGAGACCCTGTCTCGACTCGCCGGCCGGCCCGTGCAGCTAAAGGCGGAGAACCTCCAGCGCACCGGCGCCTTCAAGATCCGCGGCGCCGTGAACACGATTCACTCGCTCACGAGCGAGGAGCGGAACGCAGGCGTCGTGGCCGCGAGCGCCGGCAACCACGGCCAGGCTGTCGCCTGGGCGGCGCGCGAGGCCGGGATCGCCGCAACCGTGTTCATGCCGCAGGACTCGCCGATGGCCAAGGTCGACGCGACCCGCAACTACGGCGCCCAGGTCGAGCTCGCCGGGGCCGGCTTCGACGACTCGATGGCGGCTGCACAGGAGCACGTCGAGTCGGTCGGCGCCACCTTCGTCCATGCCTTCGAGGATGAGCGCGTGATCGCCGGCCAGGGGACGATCGGGCTCGAGCTCGCCGAGCAGCTTCCGGAGCTGGGGACGCTCGTGATCCCGATCGGGGGCGGCGGCCTCGCAGCGGGAATCGCGATCGCGTTCCGCGCGCTCCGCCCCGAAGTCCGACTCGTCGGCGTCCAGGCGGAGAACATGTGCCCGTTCGCGGGCGGCACCGAGCACCGCTACACGATCGCCGAGGGAATCGCGGTCAAGCAGCCCGGCGCGCTGACGTCGTCGATCCTGAGCGACGCGCTCGACGACGTCGTCACTGTCACCGACGAGCAGATCAGCCACGCGATCGTCCTCCTCCTCGAGCGGACGAAGCTGCTGGTCGAAGGCGCCGGCGCCGCCCCCGTCGCGGCCGTGCTCGCGGGCAAGGCGGGTGGCGAGGACGAGGTCGGGATCCTGCTCTCGGGCGGCAACATCGACCCGACCCTGTTGATCCAGGTGATGCGTCACGGGCTCACGCACGCGGGCCGGTACCTGGTCGTGCGGACGCGGCTGGGCGATCGTCCGGGCGAGCTGATCAAGCTGCTCCAACTGGTCGCCGAGGAGCGCGCCAACGTCGTCTCGGTCGAGCATCACCGCGAAGGGATGCGGCTGCCGATCGGCCAGACCGAGGTCGAGCTGACGCTCGCGATGCGCGACGGCGAGCACTGCGATGACCTTCGAGCCGCCCTCGGCGAGCACGGCTATCCGGTGGAACGCCTGGATTAGCGGCCGTACACTCGGCGCATGTCGCCCGGCACGCGCAAGGAGCGGAAGGTGGTCACGGTCGTGTTCGCCGATCTCGTCGGCTTCACCGCGCGCGCCGAGACGCTCGACCCGGAGGACGTCGAGGCGATCCTCTCGCCGTACCACGCGAGGCTGCGCGGGGAGCTCGAGCGCTTCGGCGGCACGGTCGAGAAGTTCATCGGCGACGCGGTGATGGCCGTCTTCGGCGCACCGGTCGCCCGCGAGGACGATCCGGAGCGAGCCGTTCGCGCGGCGCTCGCGATCCGGGACTGGGCGGTCGAGGATGGCGGACTGGAAGTCAGGATCGCCGTCGCCACAGGTGAGGCGCTCGTCTCGCTCGACGCGCGGCCGGAGAGCGGCGAGGGGATGGTCGCGGGCGACGTCGTCAACACTGCGGCGCGGCTCCAGTCGGCTGCGCCGGTGAACGGCGTCCTCGTGGGCGAGACGACCTGGCGCGCAACGGCGACCGCGATCGACTACGGCGAGCGCGAGCCCGTGTCGGCGAAGGGCAAGGCCGAGCCCGTTGCCGTCTGGGAGGCGGTCTCGGCCCGCGCCCGCTTCGGGATCGATCCGGGGCAGCGTGGCGGCGGCACCCTCGTCGGGCGCGACGAGGAGGTCGGTCTCCTCGTCGATGCGCTCGCGCGCGCTCGCCGGGAACACGCCCCGCAGTTGCTGACGCTCGTCGGCGTGCCGGGCATCGGCAAGAGCCGGCTCGTCTTCGAGCTGTTCAAGTCGATCGAGCAGGGCAGCGAGCTCACCTACTGGCGCCAGGGCCGCTGCCTCCCCTACGGGGACGGGATCGCGTTCTGGGCGCTGTCGGAGATCGTGAAGGCGCACACGGGCATCCTCGAGACCGACGGTGCCGCCGACGCCGAGGGGAAGTTGAGGCGGGCGCTGGCCGAGATCCTCGAGGAGGGTGCCGACCGGGACTGGGTCGAGCGAAACATGCGGCCGCTCGTCGGCCTGGCGGCCGAGAGCGACCTCGCCGGCGATCGGCGCGGCGAGGCGTTCGCCGCCTGGCGGCGCTTCTTCGAGGCTCTGGCCGAGCACCGCCCGCTCGTGCTCGTGATCGAGGATCTGCACTGGGCGGACGACGGGCTGCTCGACTTCGTCGATCACCTGGTCGAGTGGGCCAGCGGCGTGCCGATTCTCGTCGTCTGCACCGCGAGGCCGGAGCTCCTCGACCGCCGGCCGGGCTGGGGTGGCGGCAAGCGGGCCAGCGCGATCGTCTCGCTCTCGCCGCTCTCGAACGAGAACACCGCCCGGCTTGTGCACGAGCTGCTCGCGCAGGCGGTGCTGCCGGCCGAGACGCAGGCGGCGCTGCTGGCCCGGGCCGGAGGGAACCCGCTCTACGCCGAGGAGTTCGTCCGGATGGTCGCCGAGCGCGGCGACGCGGAGGGCGTGCTGCCGCAGTCGGTGCAGGGAATCATCGCCGCACGGCTCGATCTGCTGGAGCCGGCCGAGAAGGAGTTGCTCCAGGACGCGGCGGTCGTGGGCAAGGTCTTCTGGCTCGGTGCGGTCGCGGCGCTCGGCGGACGCGAGCGCTGGGCGGTCGAGCAAGCGCTCCACGCGCTCGAACGTCGCGAGCTTGTCGTGCGGGAGCGGCGGTCGTCGGTTGCAGGCGAGAGCGAGTACGCGTTCCGCCATGTGCTCGTGCGCGATGTCGCCTACGGGCAGATCCCTCGCGCCGTTCGCGGCGAGCGACACGTGCTCGCAGCCGGCTGGATCGAGGATCTCTCGGCTGAGCGGGCTGAAGACCGGGCCGAGATGCTCGCTCACCACTATCTCTCTGCGCTCGAGCTTGCGAGCGCGACGAAAGCAGACACGAGCGCGATCGGCGAGCAGGCCCGCTGGGCGCTTCGTGATGCAGGCGACCGCTCTTACGGTCTGAACGCCTTTTCGGCAGCCGCGCGCTACTACGCGGCTGCGCTCGAGCTCTGGCCCGAGGAGCACGCCGATCGTCCACAGCTCCTGCTCGCGCTCGGCAAGGCGCGTTGGGCCGGAGAGGACAGCGGTGGCGCCGAGCTGGCCGCAGCTCAGGCGGCGTTTGCCGAGGCCGGGGACCCCGAAGGCGAGGCGGAGGCCGTGGCCTTGCTCGCCGTGTACTCCTGGACGCGGGGCGACCATGAGCGTCTCGCCGTGAGCCTCGCTCGCGTCGCCGAGCTGCTGCCAAGCCTGCCGGACAGACGAGCGAAGGCCGTGGCGCTCGCGCACTCTGCCCGGTTGCATGCGCTCGGCTTCGAGCTCGACGAGGGGCAGCGTCTGGGTGAGCAGGCGCTCGCGCTTGCAGAACGGCTGCACCTCAACGAGCTGAGGGCGTACACGCTCAACAACCTCTCGATCGTCCGCAGCTACCACGGAGACTTCGTCGGCGCGTCCGAGCTGCTCGAGCAGGCGGCCGAGATCGCTCGCGCGGAGCGCTCACCCGAGCTTCTGCGCGTGCTCAACAACCTGATGGTCGCGGCAGACCGGCTCGGACAGCTTCGGCGCCACGACGAGCTGCTCGACGAGTTTCAGCGGTTGGCGTCGGATCTCGGGGACGCCGCGATCATCCGCTTTACGTACGGGAGCGCCGTGACCTTCACCCACTTCCTCCGTGGCCGCTGGGACCAGGCGCTCGAGGCCGTGAATTCGTTCGTCGCCGAAGCGGAGGCAGGGGCGGGCCATCGCCTCCTCGGAAATTGCTACATGATTCGCGCCCAGATCCGGCTCGGTCGCGACGATCCCGAAGGAGCTCTTGCCGATCTCGAGCTGGCCGGAGCGGAGCCGATCGGGCCGAACGATCACCTCTCGCGCGGGCTCGATGGCGCGTTTCGGGCGTCGATCCTGCACGAAGTGGGCCGTCGCGCCGAGGCGATCGAAGCCGTGAAGACTGCGGTCGAGATGGCGCGCCGGGAGCCGCTCGTCGTCAATCCGCCCTTGCTGCACGTCCTGCACGTGCTCGGCCGGGGCGGAGAAATGATCGACGTCGTCGAGGCGATGCCTACAACACCGAGAGCCCGTGCGGCCAGGCTCTGGGCGCACGGCGACCCGCGGGGCGCCGCGGACGTCTACGCCGAGCTCGAGCTGGCCCCGGTCTCTGAGGCCCGCGCGCGACTCGACGCCGGCCGCGATCTCGCTGCCGCCGGCCGTCGCGCCGAGGCCGACGTCGAGCTGCAACGCGCAATCGAGCTCTACCGGCCGATGGGGGCCGTGCGTTACCTCGACCAGGCGGAGGCGTTGCTCTCGCCGGCAGCGGCTACAGCGCAGCCGGGCTGAGCCGGCTCGTGACGAGCGTCTCCGCGGCCGCGTGGCTGTGTGCGTGGCCGGTGACGGCGGCGAGGAAGTGCTCGCGCTCCAGCGCGTAGAGGGAAACGTCGGTCAGTGCGGTCACGGCCGCCGTCCGCGGCACGTTGCGGAGAAGCGCGATCTCGCCGAAGCCTTCGCCAGGGCCGAGCTCCGCAACGGCCTCGCCGTCGACGGCGACGCTGACGCGGCCCGACTCGACGAAGTGATACTCGTCGCCCGCGTCGCCCTGCGCGACGATGACATCGCCCGCTTCTGCGTGGCGCGGCTCCAGCCGGAGCGCGAGCGCCTCGAGCGTCGCCGGCGGCAGGGGGGCGAAGATCGGCGAGCCGCGCAGGAGGTCGAGCTGCCGCTGCGGGATGGCAGCGGCCGCGTCGATCGCGGCCAGTCGCGTCCAGGTGAGCGCCGCGAGCACTGGCAGCACCGCCCCCGTGACGATCAGAGCGCCTCGCACGCCGATTGTGTCGACCAGGAACGGCGCCCCGAGCGAGCCGAGGGCCAGGGCAACGAGCATGACGCCGTCGACGGCCCCGAAGACGCGCGCGAGGAGCTCCGGCGGCGCGGCGCGCTGCAGGAGGGTGTCGCCGGCGACCGCGACCACCGTTCCGCCGGCGCCCACGAGCGCGAGGAGAACGAGCGCAGCGGCCTGCTCTGGCCAGACCCCGATCAGCGCGAGCGGAAGCCCCCAGAGGACGATCCCGACCCCCAGGCTGGAAGCAAGCCGCCCGCGCGCCGCAACCCCGCCGATGACGAGCGCCGCCGCGATCCCGCCGACGCCGGCCGCCGAGTTGAGGAACCCGAGGCCCGACGCGCCGGTTTCCAGTGTCTCGAGCGCGAGGACGACGATCAGGACATCGAGCGCGCCGTCGACGACCGTCTGCACAGCGACGATCGCGACGACGAGGCGCAACCGCGGCACGCCCGCGAGCGTCCGGAATCCGGCGAGCGCAGCCCTGAGGCCGCCGCCGTCCTCGTCCTCCGGCTCTCGCTCCTGTTGCTCACGGTGGCGGAGGCTCGCCACCAGAACGGCCGACCCGAGGTAGAGGCCGGCCGAGGTCGCGAACACGGCCTCCACCCCTGCCGCGGCGACGAGAAGCCCTCCGAGCGCCGGCCCCGCGAACGAGCCGACGTTGTCGACCGCGCCGGCGCTCGCGTTCGCCGCCGTCAGCTCGGTCGGCGAGCGGGCGAGCTGGGGCAGGAGCGCCGCCTGCGCTGGCCCGAACGGCGTCGCGGCGAGCGTCGCCGCGATCGCGAGGGAGTAGACGAGAAACGGCGGCGCGTCCGCGAGCACGGCGAGCGCCATCACCCCGAGCATGGCCGCCCGCGCGAGATCGGACGCGATCATCACCCGCGCGCGTGGATAGCGGTCGCCGACGACTCCCGCGAGCGGGGCCGCGATTCCGCCACAGAGCCAGCGCGCCGTCGCCAGCAGGCCAACCGCGTAGGCGCCGTCGGCGCGGTAGGCGAAGACGGCGAGCGCGACGACGTACGCCCAGCCGCCGATGATGGAGCTCGCGTTGGCGAGCTGAATCCGGCGGAGGGACGGGTTGCCGAACACCTCGCCGAGCGCGCCGAGCGACTCCCTCACCGCCGTCGCGAGCCGCGTCACGGCGCGAGCATTGCAATTTCCGTTCCGAATGGGAAGATGAAGGGAAGAAATCCGCGCTGCGGGCCGTCTGGTAGGTCGACCTGCAGGACACCACGATCGAAGGAGGATTCGTGTCGGATCAGGACAGCACAACTCGTGCCATCGAGGACGAGGACGTCGAGGCCCACGGCAAGAAGAACAAGGTCATGGCCAGCGACGATGCTCCCAAGGACGACGAGTCCGACGACGACGTCGAGCTGCACGGGCAGAAGCGGAAGCTCCTGTAGCCACCTCGCACGTCGAGCGGGGCGGCGAGAGCCGTCCCGCTTTTTTATGGACCGAGGACGCGCTCGAGCGCAGTGAGCAGAGCGAGCCCCGGCTCGCGCTCCGCGGCCGGCAGCGCGTCGAGCTTCGCGGCAAGGCGGGCGACGGCTCCGAGCGGTGACGTGTCGTCCACGACGGCGCGCGCCCGCCGCGCGCGACCGAGCAGGTCGAGCGCGATCGCCGCCTGGTTGGCGAAGAGGCCGAGCAGCTCCATCTCCTGGAGCGAGAACCGCTCCCGTTGCGGCCGGTCGAGCACCTGCAGGACGCCGAGCACCTCCTCGTCGTGCAGCAGCGGCACGGCCATCAGCGACTTCGGCACGTATCCCGTCGACTCGGCCACGTCGCGGGCGAAGCGGGGATCGTTCTCGAGGTCGTCGAGCACGAGCGGCTGTCCGGTCACGACCACCCAGCCGGCGATCCCGGTGCTCGAGGGCAACCGCTTGCCGATCAGCGAGGACGCGCCTTCCCCGGCGACTGCCTCGAAGACGAGCTCGTCCGTGGCCGCGTCGAGCAGGAAGATCGACGATGCACGGGCGCCGAAGATCGCGCGGGCGACCTCGACGATCGACTGCAGCAACTCGCGATGACCGGCTTCGGCGGCGAGCACGCCGGCGGCGACGGCGTCGCGGAGGCTGTCGTCAGCCATTGCCTACCTCCAGGACGTTGTTGGCGGTCAGATAGAGGACGCTCTTGACCTGAAACGGCGTCAGCTCGGGATGCTTGGCACGGATGAGCGCGCAGAGCCCGGACATGTGCGGCGTCGCGAAGCTGTTGCCCGTCGAGCGGACACTCGAGCCGCCGAGCCAGGCGATCTCGACGTCGACGCCGCGCGCGAAGAACTCGACGGGCGGGGAGGGGTTGTAGAAGAACGTGTCCCCCCGGTCGAGCTCGTGGCTTCCCACCGAGAGGACGGAGGAGAAGCGCCAGGGAAAGCTCTCGACGGGCATGTTGTGGGCGGAGGCCACGACGATCGTCCGGTTGAAGTAGGCGGCGTCCGTCAGCTCGTGCAGGACCGCGGCGAGATCGTGCTTGGTCGTCGAGAGGCTCATGTTGATCACGTCGACGCCGCGCTCGATCGCCCAGCGCAGGCCGGCGACGAGCAGCCGGCCGCTGCCGGTCCAACCCGATCCGAGCACCCTGACGCTGACCAGGCGGCACTCCGGCGCCAGCGAGCGGATGATCCCGGCACAGGCGGAACCGTGGCCGCAGACGTCACCCTCCTCGTCCGCGTCGATCGACGGCTCTTCCCCGGGCGCTCCGGTCACCACGACCGCTTCTTCGACCTCGCCCACGAGTGGGTGGCCCCGTTCGATCCCGCTGTCGACGACGGCCACGACCGCGCCGTTCCCGGCCGAGCCGCCCCAGGCCCAGTCGCGGTCGACCCGGTCGGGCCACGTCGGCGGCAGGCGGATCGCGTCGAGCGCGTCTGCTGGGAGGCTCCAGGCCGGCAGCTCCTCCTCATCGGGCTCGGCCATCGGGCCATCGTGACGTTCCGAATCGACCATGTAAAGATCGGTCGATGATCACGTGCAATCGCTGCGGCCGCGAAGCGGCGGCCGATGCAAGCTTCTGCGCCGGCTGCGGCGCACCGCTCGCGGCCGCCGGTGCTGCGCGGGAGGAGCGGAAGATCGTGACGGTGCTGTTCGCCGATCTGGTCGGCTCGACGGCGCGGGCGGAGGCGCTGGACCCCGAGGACGTGCGGGCGATCTTGGCGCCGTTCTACGCGCGTTTGCGCTCGGAGTTGGAGCGGTTTGGGGGGACGGTGGAGAAATTCATCGGCGATGCGGTGATGGCGTTGTTTGGGGCGCCGGTGGCGCACGAGGACGATCCGGAGCGGGCGGTGCGGGCGGCGTTGGCGATCCGGGACTGGGTTGCGGAGGAGGGCGATCTACAGGTCCGGATAGCCGTCAACACGGGTGAGGCGCTCATCTCGTTGGGTGCGCGGCCCTCGGAGGGCGAGGGAATGGCATCAGGGGACGTCGTCAACACGACCGCGCGCTTGCAGTCGGCGGCGCCGGTGGACGGGATCCTCGTCGGCGAGAGCACCTACCGCGCAACTGAGCGGGTGATCGAGTACCGCGACGCGGAGCAGGTACAGGCGAAGGGAAAGACGGAACCGCTCTCGGTGTGGGAGGTGGTGCAGGCACGATCTCGTTTCGGCGTCGATGTCGAGGAGCGGGGTCGGACGCCGCTCGTCGGGCGCGAGCGCGAACTCGACGTCGTGCTCGCCGCGCTTCGGCGAGCGAACGAGAGTCGCGCGCCGCAGCTGGTCAGTGTCGTCGGCGTTCCGGGAATGGGCAAGAGTCGGCTCGTCGCGGAGCTCTTCGCGTCGATCGAGGCCGGCAGCGAGCTCGTATTCTGGCGGCAGGGCCGCTCGCTTCCCTACGGCGAGGGCGTGACGTACTGGGCCCTCGGTGAGATGACCAAGGCGCAGGCCGGAATCCTCGAGTCGGACGACGCGTCGACGGTCGAGGAGAAGCTCAGGCGGGCTGTCCGCGACTTGATTGAGGCGCCCGACGAAGCTGATCGCGTCGAGCGGCGCCTCCGACCGGTCGTCGGCCTGGCAGGCGACGAGCTCGGTGGCGACCGTCGGGGCGAATCGTTCGATGCCTGGCGACGTTTCTTCGAGGCGCTCGCCGATCAGCGCCCGCTCGTGCTCGTCTTCGAGGATCTGCACTGGGCGGACGACGGGCTGCTCGACTTCGTCGACTATCTGATCGACTGGGCGGACGACGTCCCCCTGCTCGTCGTCGCCACCGCCCGGCCCGAGTTGCTCGACCGGCGGCCGGGCTGGGGCGGGGGTAAGGCGAACGCAACCACCATCTCTCTTTCGCCGCTCTCCGAGGAGGACACCGCGCGGCTTGTGCACATGCTGCTCGACCGATCGGTGTTGCCCGCCGACGTCCGGGCCAGGGTGCTGGAGCGGGCCGGCGGCAATCCGCTCTTCGCGGGCGAGTTCGTCCGCATGCTCGCCGGGCGCAACGCCGGGGAGTTTTCGCTGCCGGAGTCCGTCCAGGGCGTGATCGCTGCGCGACTCGACGGGCTCGACGGCGAGGACAAGGCGTTGCTCCAGGACGCAGCGGTCGTCGGCAAGGTCTTCTGGTCGGGCGCGCTCGAAGCGATCAGCGGCTCCGACCAGGCACCGATCCAACAGCGACTCCACGCCGTTGCGCGCAAGGAGTTCGTCCGCCGCGAGCGCCGTTCAGCCGTCGGCGGCGAGACGCAGTACGCGTTCGAGCACGTGCTCGTCCGCGACGTCGCCTACGCGCAGATACCCCGGGCAGTTCGCTCCCAGAAGCATGTTCTTGCAGCGCAATGGATCGAGAGCCTCGGCAGACCCGACGATCACGCCGAAATGGTCGCGCACCACTACCTCGCCGCGCTCGAGTACGCGACGGCAGCGGGTCGGGGAACAGCGGCGATCGGCGAGCAGGCGCGACTCGCGCTGCGCGAGGCAGGGGATCGCGCAACCAGCCTGAACGCGTTCGCGGCCGCCTGTCGTTACTACTCCACCGCGCTCGACCTCTGGCCAGTCGGCGACGCCGATCGCCCGCTGCTGCTCTTCCGCTACGGACGGGCGTTGCGCGTTGCCGAGGACGCCGGCGAGGATGTCCTGATCGAGGCGAGTGATTCACTGTCGCGCGCCGGCGATCGCGAGGCTGCGGCCGAGGCGGAGGTACTGCTCGCCGAGCTGGCCTGGTTTCGCGGCGATCGCGAACGCAACTCCGGCCATCTCGTTCGCGCCGCTGAGCTCGTGCTGGATGCGCCGCCGTCGAGGTCGAAGACATTCGTCCTTTGCTCCCTTGCGCGCTATGCGGCCCTTGCGGGCGACAGTGAGCGGGCGATCCTGCTCGCTCGGGAAGCGCTCGAGCTGGCGGAAAGGCTTGAGCTTCCAGAGCTTCAGGCATACGCGCTCAACTATCTGGGCACCGCCCGGTGGTCGACAGGCGACGCGGGCGGCATCGCCGATCTCGAGCGCAGCGTCGAGCTCGCGGTCGGCTGCGGCTCGGGTGAAGCGATGCGTGCCTACAACAACCTCGCAAGCGCGATGCTTGACCTGGGCGACTATGGGCGAGCGTCCGAGCTCGAGCAGGCGGGCCGGCGGATCGCCGAGCGCTTCGGCGACGCGGGCATGCTGCGCTGGTTCGACGCGTGGGAGTTCCCACTTGGGTATTGGCAACAGCGCGACTGGGACGAATGTCTGCAGCTTGCCAATGCCTTCATCGCCGACATGGAGACCGGAGCGCCTCACTACCTGGAGGCATCGATCCGCGCCGTTCGTGCCCGAATCTGGCTGGCCCGTGGCGACGTGGATGCAGGACTCGTTGAATCGGCTCGGGCGCTTGAGATCTCGCGCGGTGTCGGGGATCCACAAAACCTCGTCCCTGAGCTTGCTTTGCATGCTTTCGCCCAGAGCGAGGAGGGGCGCTACGACGAGTCCTCGGTACTCGTCGATGAGGTACTAGGGCTGTGGCGGGAAGCTCGATACAGGCCAACCTGGTGGATCGTCGACGTTGCTTTCGCGACGGCCGTGCTTGGTCGTGGGGATGAGTTCCTCGCACTCGCGGGCGAAGCTTCGCCGCAGACGCGATGGTTGGAGGCCGCCGTCGCCTACGTCTCGGGCGATCCCGCACGAGCGGCCGAGATCTTTGCCGCGATCGGCGTGCCGCCGTGGGAGGCGTACGCCCACCTGCGCGCGGCGGAGGCACTCGTCGCGGACGGGAACCGCACGGAGGCCGATCAGCAGCTCGCGCCGGCGCTCGAGTTCTACCGGACGGTCAGAGCGACGCGCTACATCCGCGAGGCCGAGGCGTTACTCGCACGAACTGCGTAGGACGGCCTACGTCAGCTCGACGAGGCGGCCGTCGGGTTCGCGCGGTGGGTCCGCAGGCTCCATCCCGAGGAGTCAGCCGCGGCGCGCTCACGAGCCGCAGCGGCGGAACTCGACCATCTGACCGCCGCGCGCCGCCCAGGCGGTGATGCCGCCGTCGAGCACGGGCCGGGCGTCGATCCCCTTCGCAGCGAGAATCGAGGCGGCGATTCCCGCGCGCGCGCCGCTCTCGCAGATCGTGACCACGGGGCGGTCGGCGGGGACGTCGGCGCCGGCCATGGCGAGGAGCCGGTAGGGGATGTTGCGGCTGCCGGCGATGTAGCCGCCGTCGCGCTCGTCGCGCTCGCGCACGTCGATCAGCTCGGCACCCTCCTTCAAGAGGTCGTCGAGCTCGTCCAGGCTGACCGATTCCATCCGCTCGGGGCCTTCGCCGAGCACGTAGCCCTCGAGCTCGAGGAACCCGACCGAGCGAAGGCCGCGAATGGCTCGCTCTGCCTCGCCTGCGCTCGACGCCTGCACCACGATCCGCGAATCCGGATCGAGCAGGAACCCAGCCTTGGTCGCGAACGCGTTGCCGGAGACGGGGACGTTCAGCGCTCCGTGTTGGTGACCGTCCAGATACGACGTCACGGGGCGGACGTCCAGCACCGTCGACCCCGCGGGGGCGACCGGCAGCTCGACGACGGCCGCCGCCGCACCCACGAGTGGGCCGCTGTTCAGCTCCACCAGCCGCGTCATGTTCGGCGGCTTCGGCGCCGACACCGACGCCGACTCGGCGACGAAGTCGGCCTCGTGTTCGATCCGGAGCGCAGCGTTGAACCGGCGCTCGAAGCCGATCGTCGAGGATGCCTTCGAGCTCATCGCCTTGCCGCAGAGCGAGCCGGCGACATGGCCGGGGAAGACTTCGACGCCGTCGGCCAGCTCGAGGAGTTGCCGCAGCGACCGGAAGAGTCCCTCGGCGCCCTCCTTCGCGCCAACCGCGAGGTCGGGGCGAGCCACGTCTCCGACGAAGAGCGAGTCGCCGGTGAGGACGAGCCACGGCTCTTCGGCGCGCGAGCGGTCGACCACGACGAGACAGGTGTGCTCGGGGCGATGGCCGGGTGTGTGGATCGCGCGCAGGACGACGGCCCCCAACTCGATCTCCGGCGCCGTCGTCGAGCGGGTCGTGCGCGTACTCGGCCGTCGCGGCAGGATGGATCGAGATCGGGATCCCGTGCTCGAGCGCGAGCCGCCCGTGCCCCGACAGATGATCGGCGTGCGTGTGCGTCTCGACGACTCGCACGATCGAGACGTCGCGTCTCGCCGCTTCCTCGAGCACCTGCTCGATCGCAAACGGCGGATCGACGATGACGGCGACACCGGCGTCCTCATCGCCGACCAGATACGACGCACAGCCGAGATCGTCGTCAACGAACTGCTGGAACAGCACGGCTGCTGACGCTATCAGGCTTTTCGGCGAGCCAGGCGCAACGAGACGATCACCACCGCAATGGCCACCACCACGCCGGCAACGACCGGTGCCCAGGGGAAGCCGGCGGTCTCGCGGCGCGGGGAGGATCGTCAGCTGCTCGTCCACCTCCACGGACTCTCCGTCCGCGTAGACGGCCCGAAGCTCGATCTCGGCGACGCCCGGCTCGGCGGTCGCGCGGAGCCGTACCGTCCAGCGTGTCTCCTCCCCGACTCTCGCGGCGAGACGGGTGGAGATCACCTCGATCCCGACACCCTCGAGCTCGAGCCGTCGGGGCGGCGGGCCGGGACGAAGTCGCGGCAGCTCGACGCGGATCTCGGCCAGCGCTCCCTGCTCGACGAACCGCGGCAGGACGTCCAGATGCGCGGCTGCCGGAGGGGCGGTCACGGCAGCAAAGAGCACCGCTAGCGTTGCGCCCGCGTATGCGCCACGTAAAGACCACCATTTCACAGGTTTGAGACCGGTATACACGGCAAGGAAGAGTACGGCGTTCCATCCGCGCCGCTGCGTTCATGTAAACGAAGGAAGGACTTATCGATGAGGATCAAGACCCTCTGGCTGTGGCTCGCGCTGCTCGTCACGAGCCTCGCCCTGGTCGCGGCCGGCTGCGGCGGCAGCGACGACGAGACTGCAGACCCCGGCGCGACTACCGGAGACACCGGCGGGAGCGAAGCCGCCGAGCAGGTGATCACCGTGAACTGGGGCACCGAGCCCCCGTCCCTCGATCCCGGGCTCGCGAGCGACCTCACCTCCGCGAACATCCTGTTCAACATCATGGATCCGCTCGTCAAGCTCGGCGAAGACCTCGAGCCGATCCCGGCCGCGGCCGAGTCGGTCGAGACGAGCGAGGACGGCAAGACCGTCACCTACGTGCTCCGTGACGACCTGAAGTGGACGAACGGCGACCCGGTCACGGCGCAGGACTTCGAGTACTCCTGGAAGCGCACCGTCTCGCCGGAGCTGGCCGCGGACTACGCGTACCAGTTCTACGGGATCGTCGGCGCGCAGGAGTACAACAGCTGCGACCCCAAGAAGACCGACTGCGAGGCGCTCGCCGCCAAGATGGGCGTCGAGGCGACGGACGACAAGACCCTCGTCGTCACCCTGACGAGCGCGCAGCCCTGGTTCGTCCAGCAGTCCGCACATCACTCGTTCCTCGCCGTCCACAAGGCGACCGTCGACAAGTTCGGCGACAAGTGGACCGAGGCGGCGAACATCGTCACCAACGGGCCGTTCAAGCTCGAGGCGTGGCAGCACAGCCAGTCGATCGACCTCGTCAAGTGGGAGGAGTGGCGCGACGCCGCGAGCGTCAAGCTCACCCGCGTCAACGGCCGCATGATCGAGGACGGCACGACCGCCGTGCAGGCCTTCGAGGCCGGCGAGGTGGACGTGCTCGAGACGCTGCCTCCCGACGAGACGGCCCGCCTGAAGGAGACGCCCGAGTACGAGAAGTACGAGGCGCTCGGCACCTACTACCACGGGATCAACGTCAAGAACATCACCGACGTGAAGCAGCGCCGCGCGATGGCGCTCGCGATCCCGCGGCAGTCGCTGATCGACAACATCTCCCAGGCCGATCAGATCCCGGCCACGGGCTTCACGCCCGAGGGCATGCCCGGCTACGACGCCATCAATCCGGCCTCGCCGTGGCTGCCGCCGGAGGGCGACATGGAACAGGCGAAGCAGCTGATGAGCGAGGTCGCCAGCCCGAAGAAGACGATCACGCTCTACATCAACGACTCACCGGGCCACCGCGAGATCGCGGTCGGCATCCAGGCTGCCTGGAAGGAGCTCGGGATCGAGAGCACGATCAAGCAGCAGGAGTTCCAGCAGTACCTGGAGTTCCTCGGGCCGCCGCCGAACAAGGACGTCGACGCGTACCGGCTCGGCTGGATCGGCGACTTCGTCGATGCGATCAACTTCCTCGAGCTCTGGACGTGCGAGTCGGGCAACAACTCGACGAACTACTGCAACAAGGAGTTCGACGCGCTGATCGAGGAGGCTCGCGGCACGGCTGACAACGATGCCCGCTACGAGCTCTACGGTCAGGCCGAGGACATCCTCTTCGGCGAGAACGGCGACATGCCCGTGATCCCGTTCTACTACTACACCTATCAGGGCCTCGAGCGGGAGTCGATCAAGGAGTCGTTCGACCGCAACCTGCTCGACCAGGTCGACCTGACCAAGGTCGTCGTCACCGAGTAGTCACGCACCAACCGAACGGGGCGGGGCGCTGAGCGCTTCGCCCCGTTCGGAAATCTCCAACTGGGGTAGGGGGCGGTCATGCTCAAGTTCATCGTCAGGCGGGTCTTCTGGACGATCCCAGTCTTGCTGGTGGTCATCTTCCTGACCTTCATGATGATGCGGCAGATCGGCGGCAACCCGTTCCGCCAGTCGGAGCGCGCGGTCACCGAGGCGACGCAGCGGAACCTGGAGGAGAAGTTCCACGTCAACGACCCGTGGTACCTCCAGTACGCCCACTACGTAAAGGGTGTCGCCACGTTCGATCTCGGCCCTTCGCTCGTCGTTCGCGGCCGCGACGTCAACGACATCGTCAAGACCCACTTCCCGACGTCAATCCAGCTCGGTGTCTTCGCCTTCCTCTTTGCGCTGATCCTCGGCGTGCCGCTCGGGATGATCGCTGCGCTGCGCCACAACACCTGGGTCGACTACACCGCCATGTTCGTCTCCAACGTCTTTCACTCCGTCCCGAGCTTCCTGGTCGCGACACTGCTGATCTACTTCGTCGCTCTGAAGGCGGGCTGGTTCCCGACGAGCGGCTGGACGACCTGGGAGCACAAGATCCTGCCGTCGATCGCGCTCGGGTTTGGGCCGATGGCGCTGTTTGCCCGTCTCGTGCGCGGGACGATGCTCGAGACGCTGCAGCAGGACTACGTCCGCACCGCGAAGGCGAAGGGTCTCCGCTATCGGCGCGTCGTCGGGCTGCACGTGCTCCGTAACTCGCTGATCCCGGTCGTGACGGCCGCCGGGCCGCTGCTCGGCTTCATCATCACGGGCTCGTTCGTGATCGAGCTGATCTTCAACATTCCCGGCGTCGGCCAGCAGTTCGTCGACTCGGTGAGCAACCGCGACTACTCGGTCGTGATGGGCCTGACCGTGCTCCTTTCGGTGATCGTGATCGTCGCGAATCTCGTGGTCGACATCCTCTACGGCATCCTCGATCCCCGGACGCGGGACGTGCGCACATGAGCGTCACCGACGCACGAGAGGAGTCCCTGGCCACGGAGCCCGGTGCTTCGTCCGCGTCCGGCGCGCCGATCCGCCAGACGAACCTGTGGAAGGATGCCTGGCGACGCTACGTCCGGAACAAGGCTGCGGTCATCGCCGGCGTCGTCTTCGTCGTCGTGCTTCTCTACTGCCTGATCGCGCCGATCGCCTCGCCATACGACCCGAACAAGATCGACTTCACGATCGCGAGCCAGTCCGTGAGCGCCGAGCACCCGTTCGGCACGGACAAGTTCGGGCGCGACCTGTTCACTCGGACGGCTCTCGGAGGGCGCGTCTCGATCCTGATCGGCTTCGGCGCCACGCTCGCGATCCTCCTGATCGGCGTCGTCTACGGCGCCATCTCCGGCTTCATCGGCGGTCGGCTCGACAACGGGCTGATGCGGTTCCTCGACGCGCTCTATGGCCTCCCTTATCTGCCCTTCGCGATCATCACGCTCGCGATCATCGGCCGCACGAACACCTGGACGATGATGATCGCGCTCTCGATCGCGAGCTGGTTCACGACCGCCCGGATCGTCCGTGGCCAGGTCCTGACCCTGAAGGAGAACGACTACGTGCGCGCGGCCAAGGCGGTCGGGGCGCGCTGGTACCGGATCCTCGGGCGCCACCTCTTGCCGAACACCCTCGGCGTGCTGATCATCGCGATCTTCCTCGAGCTGCCGGGCGTGATCCTCGGCGAGGCGTTCCTCTCTTTCATCGGTCTCGGGATCAGTCCCCCGGACGCGTCGTGGGGCGCGATGGCGAACGAAGGGCGCACCGTCTTCCGCAGCCATCCGACCGCGATCATCGTCCCCTCGGTCGCGATCGCCACGCTCGTCCTCTGCGCCAACTTCGTCGCCGACGGGCTCCGGGACGCGCTCGACCCGCGGACCAGGGAGTCGTAGTGCCCGTCCTCGAAGTCAACGATCTGCGGACGCACTTCTTCACCCGCGAGGGCACGGTGCGTGCCGTCGACGGCGTCAGCTTCTCGGTCGAGAAGGGGAAGACGCTGGGGATCGTCGGCGAGTCGGGCTGCGGCAAGTCCGTGACCGCGCTCTCGATCATGGGCCTGATCCCGAAGCCGCCGGCCAAGATCGTCTCGGGTTCCGTCCTCTACGAGGGCCGCGACCTGACGACGCTGACCGAGCGCCAGCTCGAGGACGTGCGCGGCCGCGAGATCGCGATGATCTTCCAGGATCCGATGACGTCGCTGAACCCGACGCTGACGATCGGGACGCAGATCACCGAGACGATCCGGCGCCACTACGACGTCTCCCAGAAGCAGGCCGACAAGAAGGCGATCGAGCTGCTCGAGAAGGTGCGGATCCCGCGCGCCGGCGAGCGGCTGAAGGATTACCCGCACCGCTTCTCAGGCGGGATGCGCCAGCGCGTGATGATCGCGATCGGGCTCTCGTGCGACCCGAAGCTCCTGATCGCCGACGAGCCGACGACCGCGCTCGACGTCACCGTTCAGGCGTCCGTGCTCGACCTGCTCGACGACCTTCGCGCCGAGTACGAGATGTCGATGATCATCATCACCCACGACATGGGCGTGGTCGCCGAGGCGGCGGACGACATCATCGTCATGTATGCCGGCCAGGTCGTGGAGCAGGCCTCGACGCTCGATCTCTTCGACAGCCCGGAGCATCCCTACACCGAGGCGCTCCTCGGCGCGTTGCCGCAGCTGGAGGGTGCGAACGTGCGCCAGGGCCGCCTGACGGCGATTCCCGGCCGTCCGCCCGACCTGCTCGACCCGCCGAAGGCGTGCCGGTTCGGGCCCCGCTGTCCGTACGCGGGGAGCGACGATTGCACAGAGCACCAGCCTGAGCTGCGGGAGATCCGCTCCGGCCACTGGGTCCGCTCCGCGCATCCCGCCAGCGAGCGCGCAGGCGCGCGCGAGCCGCAGAAGGTGGGCTCGTGAGCACGAAGCCGCCGCTCCTCGAGGTCAACGACCTCCATAAGCACTTCCCGGTTCGGTCGGGGTTGCTGATCGAGCGCAAGGTGGACGACGTCAGGGCCGTCGACGGCGTCAGCTTCGACGTCGCCGCCGGCGAGACGCTCGGCCTCGTCGGCGAGTCCGGCTCCGGCAAGTCGACGACCGGCTACTGCATCCTCCAGCTGCTGAAGCCGACCTCCGGCTCGGTCAAGTTCGAGGGCACGGAGCTGACCACGCTCGGCCGCGAGGACATGCGGAAGATGCGCCGCGAGATGCAGATCGTCTTCCAAGATCCGTACTCGTCGCTCGACCCGCGGATGACCGTCGGCGACATCGTCGGCGAGCCGCTGATCGTGCACGGGATCGGCACGCGCCGCGACCGCTCCGCCCGGATCCGCGAGCTGCTCGACGTCGTCGGCTTCAACCCGAGCTACACCAATCGCTACCCGCACGAGTTCTCGGGCGGCCAGCGGCAGCGGATCGGGATCGCCCGCGCGCTCGCGCTCAGCCCGAAGCTGATCGTCTGCGACGAGCCCGTCTCCGCGCTCGACGTCTCGATCCAGGCGCAGATTTTGAACCTGCTCAAGGACCTGCAGAACGACTTTGGACTGACCTACCTCTTCATCGCCCACGACCTCGCCGTCGTGCGCGGGATGAGCGACCGGATCGCGGTGATGAACAGGGGAGAGCTGGTCGAGATCGGTGTGGCCGAGGACGTCTACGCGAACCCGAAGCACGACTACACGAAGGCGCTTCTCTCCGCGGTCCCGATTCCCGACCCGCGGGCGATGAAGGAGCGGAAGGCAGCGCGCCGGAAGCTCCGACACGCGCTCGCGGAGGGGTAGAGAAGCGGGCCAGGGGACTACAAGCCCAGGTGCTTCGCGATCACCATCCGCTGCACCTCGTTCGTGCCCTCGCCGATCTCGAGGATCTTCTGGTCTCGGTAGAGACGTGAGATCGCGTATTCGTCCATGAACCCGTAGCCGCCGTGGATCTGGAGCGCCCAGTTCGCGGCCCGGTTCGAGAGCTCGCCGGTGTAGAGCTTCGCCATCGCCGCCTCGCGGGCGAACTCCCGCCCCTGATCCTTCAGCCAGGCAGCCTTGATCACGAGCGCCCGGCCGGCCTCGATCTCGGTCGCCATGTCGGCGAGCCGGAACTGCACCGCCTGGAAGCGTGCGATCGGCCTCCCGAACTGCTCCCGCTCCTGCGCGTAGGCGAACGCGAGGTCGTAGGCGCCCTGGGCGAGGCCGACCCCCATCGCGGCGACCGAGATCCGGCCGCCGTCGAGGATCTCGAGGAACTGGTGGAAGCCTTGCCCGCGCGGTCCGAGCAAGTGATCCTCGGGTACCGAGACGTCCCGGAACGAGAGCTCGCGCGTGTCGGACGCCTTCCAGCCGAGCTTCTTCAGCGGCGCCGAGATCTCGTAGCCGGACGCGCCGTTCTCGACGACGATGTTCGAGATCTCGTCCTCGCCGGTGCGCGCCGTCAGCGTCACGCCCCAGGTGATGTCCGTGCCCGCGTTCGTGATGAACATCTTCGAGCCGTTCACGACCCAGCTCCCGTCGCGTAGCTCCGCGGTGGTGCGCGCGTTGCCCGCGTCGGAGCCGGCGCCCGGCTCCGTGAGGCCGAACGCGGCGAGCTTCCTGCCGGACGCGAGGTCGGGAAGCCAGCGCTGCTTCTGCTCTTCGGTGCCGAAGAGGTAGATCGGCATCGTTCCGAGCGAGGTGTGCGCCGCGACCGTGATCGCGACGGACGAGTCGATCCGCGTCAGCTCCTCGATCGCGAGCGCGTAGGAGACGGTGTCGCCGCCCGCGCCGCCGTACTCCTCCGAGATCGGCAAGCCCATCAGCCCGAGCTCGCCCAGCTCGGCGACGAGCTCGTAGGGGAAGCGCGACTCGCGGTCGAGCTCCTCCGCCACGGGAGCGACCTTCTCACGCGCGAACTCGCGGACGGTGTCGCGGACGAGCTGCTGCTCCTGGGTCAGGTCGAGGTCCATCGGCGGCGGGATGCTACCCGGCCCGGCTAGGGCAGCGGCACGCGGGGGAGCGTGACCACGCCCAGCCGCGCGAGCGTCGCGTCGGCCTCGGTCCCGGCCGAGGGGTCACCGGCCCCGGTGTCGGCCATTGCTCGGAGCGTCAGGGCGGCCTCGAAGTCGGACGACGTCTCCCGGGCGAGCCGCAGGCTCTCCTCGAAGTGCGGCCGCGCCTCGTCGGGCCGGCGCGCCTGGTGCTGCGCATAGCCGAGCGCGCGTTCGGCGAGGATCCGGACGGCTTCGGCTGCGTGCTCGTCGGCGAGCACAGCCGTCGCGAGCTCGATCGCCTCTGCGTGGCGGCCCTCCAGCACGTCGCATTCGGCCAGCCGCGCCCGAGCATCCGCCACGTAGTAGCGCGCATCGATCGCCTCGAACGCGGCGATCGCCTCGGCGTAGAGACCGCGAGCCTCCTCGAAGCGGCGGCTCCGGGCGGCCACCCGCGCCAGGTTGCTCGTCGCCAGGGCCGCGCCGATCGCGTAGCCGGCGGCTCGCGACGCGCGAAGCATGTGCTGGAACGCCTCTTCGGCGTCGTCCAGGTGACCCTGGTCGGAGAGGATCTCCCCCTCGTTGTTCGCGAGCGTCGCCTCGCCGATCACGTCGCCGACACGCTCCATCGCCTCGCGGGCCGAGCGGTAGGCGGCGAGCGACTCCTCCCAGCGGCCCTCGTAGTAGAGGCGGATGCCGAGGTTGTTGAGCGTGGATCCCTGGCCGCGGGAGTCCAGCAGCTCCTCGAAGATCGGCAGGGCGAGCTCGCAGTAGCGGAACCCGTCGGGATGACCGAGGTCGTAGTTCGCCAGCACGTAGTACGCGTGTGCAAGCCGGGCGCGGTCGCCCGCCTCGCTCGCGTGTGCGGCCGCCCGCTCCCCCCAGGTGATCGCCTGGTCGAATTGACCCTGCCGGTAGTGGACGCCGGCGATTCCGAGCTCGAGCTCGGTTCGGTTCGTCGTCAGCTCCGGCTCGTCCGGCAGCTCGTCGATTCTGGCGAGGCCGCCCTCGTAGGTCGAGATCGCGTCGGCGTAGCGCCCCGCATGCTCGTGCAGCGCCGCGCGCTTCCACGCGACGCGGGTCTCCAGGACCGGATCGTCGGGTACGAGCTCGAGCGCTCGTTCGTAGGCGGCGTCGGCGCGCGCGTAGTCGCCGAAGCGCTCGCACACGTCGCCCAGCGCCTCGGAGGTGGCGGCGACCGCCCGTGGTCCGAGGCCCGGAAGCTCGGCGGCAGCCTCGAGCGCGCGCTCGTACAGCTCCGCTGCGACGACATTGGCGAAACCGGCGTGCGCCCGCCTGCCCGCCGAGAGCGCGTAGCGCCAGGAACGCGTGAAGTCCTTCGCCTCGTGGAAGTGCAGCGAGAGGAGAGCCGCCTCGTCGTCGGCACGCTCGCCCAGCTGCTCTTCGATCGCCGCGCCGACGCGCCCGTGGATGTCGGCTCGACGGCCAAAGGACAGGCCCTCGTACGCGGTGACCCGGACGAGATCGTGCCGGAACGCCAATCGGTTCTCGCCGCCGTCGACGAGGAACTCACGGAGCGGCACCCAGTGCTCGAGCGTACCGGCGGCCGCATCCTCGCCGGCGAGCACCGCCTCGATCAGGGACAGGTCGAATGTCGGGCCGACGACGGCTGCGTAGCGGAGCAGCATCCGGTGAACCGGGTCGAGCGTGTCGATCCGGGCCGTCAGCAGCCGCTCGATCGTGTCCGGGAGGCCCTCGAGCGACTCGCCGTGCCGGGTCGCCCAGACCAACTCACGAACGAAGAGCGGGTTCCCGCCCGAGCGTTCGACGAGCGTGGCCATCGTCTCCTCGGAGAGCGGAGCGGCGTCGGCGACGTTGAGCGCCAGAGTCGCGGCTGCGCCCGCATCCAGCGGCCCGAGCTCGAGCCGCACCACGTGCTCCCCTTCGGCCGGCGACTCGGGCCCGGGACGCATCGAGATGCAGACGAGCCAGGGTCGTGGCGCCGGTGCCGCCGTCAACGATCGGAGCAGGGCCCGGGAGGCGTCGTCGAGCCAGTGGCCATCCTCGACGATGACGAGCGTCGGCATCAGCAGCACGCGTTCCAGGAAGCTGTCCACGATCTGGTGCAACCGGTCGCGGCTCCGACCCGGATCGAGCGCGTCCACCTCGGCCGTCCCCGGAACGTCGGCATCGAACGGTCCGGACAGCAGCGGCAGCCACGGGGCGAGATCGGGCATCGCACCGCTGACGAACGGGACGAGGATCCGACCGGCCTCCTCGCGCCCCATCGTCTCCGGGATCCCGACCAGCCGTCGCAGCAGCGGCCGCACCGCCGCGTACGGCTCGGCCGTCGCGTAGTGCTCGCCTGCCGTCTCGAGTTGCTGCAGGCCGACCGCCAGTGTCCGCAGCTCCTGGACGAGCCGCGATTTTCCGATTCCGGGCTCCCCGACGATCTCGACCAGGCGCAGCTGCCGCAGCCGAGCGTCGTTCACCGCGGCGGAGAGCGCCGCCAGCTCGGCCTCGCGACCCACGATCGGGATCGAGTCCGCGTCGGCGCCCGCACGCATGCCGGTCGGTTCGAGGACGCGGTGCGCAAGGATCGCCTGCTCCTTCCCCTTCACGAGCACCGGCTCGACCTCGGTCCGGTACTTGGTGCGCGCGTGCTCCAGGACGTCCGGGGTGCTGAGGATCTCTCCGGGCCTTGCCCGCGAAGCGAGGCGGGCCGCCAGGTTGACCGCGTCTCCCATCGCGGCGTACGTCCGCCGCGAGCCCGCTCCGATGTCGCCGGTGAAGACGTGGCCGCGATTGACGCCGGCCCGGAGTGGCAGCGCGACGTCGGCGGCGACGATCTCGCGGAGGGCGCGGAGCATGCCCTCCTCATCCTCTCCGGAGGTGGAGGGAGCTCCGGCCGTCAGGTAGAGCTTGACTCCGCCGACGTCGATGTCGGACTCGAGCCAGGTGATCTCGTAGGCGTAGCACGCGTGATCGATCGCCTCCGCGAGGGCGTCGAGCCGGTCGAGCAGGACGAGCGGGCCCTCCAGCTCGAGCAACCGGTCCGTGTCCCCGACCTTGATGAAGGCGACCGTCGCCTGGCGGTGCTCGGCCTCGCCGCTCGCGACGGCGAGGTGGTCACGCAGCGAGGCGGGAACGAACCGAACGAGGTCGTCGCCGGGGAGGAACGGCGGCGGCTCGATCGTGCTCGCGCCTGGCGTGAGCCGGCGAAGCAGTCGCGCTCCTTCGCGTTCCTCGCCGAGCCAGGCGTCGTCGACGCGCGCGGCAGTCTCGGCGCTGACCAGGATCTCCCCGGCTCCTGCGAGGTCCTCGAGCTCGAAGACCTGCGTCGCGGCGGGTCCGGCGACCAGCAGCTCCCGCTGGGGGACGCGCGTGAGGAAGAAGTGACAGGCGCCGCTGTGCACACCGGCCGACATGCTCAGAGCGACTGCTCCGACGGAGCTCTCCCAGCGGCCGACGGACTCGATCGTCCACTGCATGTCGGAGGCGGCACCGCAGGCCCGCTCGGCATGGCGCTCCCCGATGAAGAGCAGCAGCAGCGCGTCGCCCCGGAACTTGAGCACGTCGCCGCCGTGGCGGTCGGCGACGGCGATCAACTCCGCGAAGAAGGCGGAGATCCGCTTGATCAGCTCCTCCGAGCCGCGTCTCCCGCGCGACTCCAGGCGCTCCGTCAGCGCCGTGAAGCCGGTCACGTCGACGGAGACGAGCGTCCCGTCCAGAGTCCGGCTGCGCTCGTCCGGCTCGGTGCTCCAGGCGTGCACGAGCCGGGGGACGTACGGAGCGAGCAACACTCCCTGACTGGTCGTTCGCGTCGCCATGCCTCAACAATTGCGCGTTCGTGGGGGTTCCCGCAACCCAAGCCTTGAATCCAAGTTTGAAAGCTGACAATGTGGTCGCCGTGGGCAGGAGCGAGGACAGCCCCACTGCGGCGATGCGTAGGTCAGGGGCACTGAGGCGGGTTCTTCTCGTCAGCGCGGTCCTGGCGGCCGCACTCCTCGCCGCGCCTGCTGCTCACACGGCGACGTACACCGTCACGACCACGGCCGACTCCGGCGCCGGCTCACTCCGCCAGGCAATCCTCGACTCGAACGGCTCGATCGGGATCCCCGACACGATCGACTTCAACATCGCGGGGGCCGGTCCGCACGTGATCCAGCCGGTGTCCGCGCTGCCGCAGGTCACCGACTCGGTGACGATCGACGGCCGCAGCGAGTTGAGCGCCGGCAGCTGGCCGCTCGTGACCATCGACGGCGGTCCGGCCGCCCCGCCGTCCCTGCACGGCCTCGACGTTCAGCCGACCAGCTTCGGCTCCGTTCAGATCCAAGCGCTCGCGTTCATCCGCTGGGACGCCGCGAACGGGATGGCGCTCAGGCTCGCGTCAGCCGGCACGGCGACGGTGTTCGGCAGTCTCTTCGGCCTCGATGCGAACGGCGTGCCCGGCGGCAATCACACCGGCATTGGGATCGAGAACTCGAGCGCGAACATCGGCGGCACGGCCGCCGGCACGCGCAACGTGATCTCCGGCAACGTCACGGGGGTCTCGATCTCGGCCCTTTCGACCACGACCTTCGTGGGCGGGAACTGGATCGGGGTCGGCCTGGACGGCGTCTCGGCCCTCGGCAACTCGAGCGAGGGAGTGCTCGCGCAATCGTTCAACGGCCACCTCATCGGCGGCCCGGTGCCGCTGACGACGAACCGGATCAGGCACAACGGCACGGGAATTCGGGTGACCGGCGGCTCGACCCAGATCCGCTCCTGGAACGAGATCGACGAGAACCTCGGGCTCGGCATCGACCTCGGTTCTCTCGGCGTCACGGCGAACGATCCGGGCGACGCCGACACCGGCCCGAACGCCCTCCAGAACTATCCGACCGGGCTGGACCCGCGGGACCTCGGGGGCGGTCAGATTCGAGTCGCGGGTACGCTCGACTCCGTCTCGGGTCCCTCGTACACGCTGCGGTTCTATGCGAGCCCGGCAGCCGACGCGTCGGGGCACGGCGAGGGTGCGCGCTTCCTCGGCGAGACCACTTCGAGCGCCGGCAGCTTCTCGTACACGTTCGTGCCGTCCTCCCCGGTGACGGTCGGAGACGTCGTCAGCGCGACGGCCACGGATCCTGCCGGCAACACCTCCGAGTTCTCGGCTGCGGTGGCAGTGACGGCTGCCGGGGGAGCGACCTTCGTCGTCAACACGGCCGCTGACACGATCAGCGGCGTCTGCGATGTCACCCACTGCTCGCTGCGCGAGGCCATTCTCGCCGCCAACGCGAACGCGGGCGCCGACACGATCGGCTTCGCGATCTCGACCGGGCCGCAGACGATCGCGCCCGCGACCCCGCTGCCGACGATCACCGGTCCCGTCAGGATCCTGGGCTCGACGCAGCCGGGCTTCGACGGACGGCCGATCATCGAGCTGAACGGCGCCGGGGCGGGAGCCAGCGCCGTCGGTCTCGACGTCACCGCCGGCTCGAGCACCGTCGAGGGGCTCGTGATCAACCGCTTCGGCAGCCACGGCATCCAGCTGCGGACGAACGGCAGCAACACGATCACCGGCAACTACGTCGGTACGGATCTGACCGGAACCGTTGCGCTCGCGAACGGGACGGGGGGCGGCAACAGGGCGGGAGTGTTCGTCGACGGCGTTGCGAGCAACACGATCGGCGGTAGCTCAGTCGGCGCCGGCAACGTGATCTCGGGGCACTCGACCGGCGCCGGGGTCGAATTCTTCAGCAGCGGGGCGACGGGCAACGTCGTCCAGGGCAACCGGATCGGCACCAACGCGGCGGGCACCGCTGCGCTTCCGAACGGGGTCGGGGTCTCCGTTGAGATCGGGAGCAACACGATCGGCGGTGCCGCGGCGGGAGCCGGAAACCTGATCTCGGGCAACACCCGCGGGATCGATCTGGATGGGGAGTCGGTCTCCGGGGTTCTCGTGCGGGGAAACCGGATCGGAACGGACGCCGCCGGCACCGGGGCACTGGGGAATGGGACGGGCGTTCTCGTGGACTCCTTCGCGTCGGGCAACACCATCGGCGGAACGGGAGCCGGCGAAGGCAACACGATCGCCTACAACTCGACGCTCGGGATCGATCTCCAGCGCGGCGGGGGCAACCGCCTGCTGGGGAACCTGATCCACACGAACGGCGGGCTCGGGATCGATCTGAGTCCGGCGGGCGTGACCGCGAACGACGCGGGCGACGGTGACGTCGGCACGAACGAGCTGCAGAACTTCCCGGAGATCACGGCCGCGGTCGGCGGCGGTGCGGTGACGGGGACGCTCGCGAGCGCGCCGTCGACCACCTACCGGCTCGAGTTCTTCGCCAACGCAAGCTGCGATCCCTCGGGGAACGGCGAAGGTGCGCGTTTCGTGGGCGCGACCGACGTCTCCACGAGCGCAGGTGGATCTGCCTCGTTCAGCGCCAACTTCCCGCTGATCGCCGTCGGCGAGTTCGTCACCGCCACGGCGACCGACCCCAGCGGGAACACGTCGGAGTTCTCTGCGTGCGTCCTCGTTCGCGATTTCACGGTCTACGTCGTCGCCTCGTCCGGCGACAGCGCGACGTGCGAGACGGGCGCCTGCTCGCTGCGGTGGGCGATCAACGCGGCCAACAGCGACCCCGGCCTCGAGACGATCCGCTTCTCGATCGGCGACGGGCCGGTCACGATCTCGCCGACCTCGATGCTTCCGGTCATCACCGGCCCGGTTATCCTCGATGCGACCACGCAACCCGGCTACAGCGGTGTGCCGCTGATCCGGCTCGACGGGACGGACGCCGGCCCGAACAACGCGGCCTTCGACATCACGGCCGGCGGCTCGACCGTCCGCGGCTTCTCGATCACCAACTTCAGCTGGGACGCCGTCAAGCTGCGCGACGGAGACGGCAACACCGTCGAGGACAACTACCTCGGGCTCTTCCCGAGCGGAGACGGAGCCCTGGAGGCGGGCAACGGCACCTACGGCGTCCTCGCCGACTTCAACTCGAACGCCAACGTCATCCGCCGGAACGTGATCGGCGGCAACGGCTTCGGCGGAGAGACGCCTCCGTACGCCGGGATCGGGATCTTCCACGACTCGGCCGGGAACACCGTCGAGCAGAACAGCGTCGGCGTTTTCGGCGGATCCGGCGGGGAAGCGTTCCCGAACGCGCTTGGGGTGATCGTCTCCGACTCCAGCGGCACCAACCTCAACGGCAATACGATCGCGCACAGCGCGGGCACGGGCGTGAGCGTCTTCGGGATCTCGATCGCCAACCGGATCACGGAGAACCTGATCCACACCAACGGCGGCCTGGGGATCAACCTGGGTTTCGACGGGGTGACGGCGAATGACACGTTCGACGCGGACACGGGCCCGAACGAGCTCCAGAACTTCCCGGTGATCACCGGGGTCGAGGGCGGTGCGATCACGGGGACGATCCACAGCAAGGCGCTCTTCGAGTACCGGCTCGAGTTCTTCTCGAGTGCTGCGTGCGACCCCTCGGGCAACGGCGAGGGGGCACGTTTTCTCGGCGGGGCGAACGGGGTCGGAACGGGCCAAACCGGAACCGGCGAGTTCACCGTGAGCCTCCCTTCGATCGCGGCCGGTGAGTACGTCACCGCCACGGCCACCGACCCCGACGGCAGCACCTCCGAGTTCTCGAGCTGCTTCCTCGTCCCCGGAGCCGCCACCGTCACGGCCGACGTGACGATCGCTCCCCAGGCGGGCTCCGAGACGGTGACGGCGCCGGCACGGGTCGAGCTGGCGGACGTCCCGGCCGAGACGTTCATCGCCGCGGCGCGCTCCGCGCTCGAAGCTTCGCCGCTCGGCTCGATCCCGCTGGGCTCGATTCCGCTCGGGTCGATTCCGCTCGGCTCGATCCCGCTCGGCTCGATCGGGCTCCTCGAGCCGGAGATCCGGGCGCTCCTCGGCGGGATCGCGCTCTCGACCGTGCCCTTGACGCCGCCCCATTCGTGGGAATCGCTGCTCCAGGGCACGACCGTGGCCGGAGTCCCGCTGCAGAGCCTGTCGCTGCAGCAGGCACTCGACGCTCTCGCTGGGCGGCCGGGCGGGATCGCCAGCGTCCCGCTGGGGTCGATCGGACTGCGGAACAGCGTGCTCGGCTCGCTCACGCCGGAGGCCGTCGGCCTCGGGGTGGCGCCGCTCGGCTCGATCCAGATCGGCGAGAAGGACGCGGACGAGACCGGAGACACGAACCTCGACGACTGGTGCGAATGGCTCTCCGGCCCCCCGGTCAACTGCACGAATTCCCTCAGCCTGGGCGGGCAAAGCGTGCTTTCGACCTCACTCCGCGGCGTGCCGCTCGGCTCGATCCCGCTGGGCTCGATTCCCCTGGGCTCGATTCCGCTGGGCTCGATTCCGCTGGGCTCGATCCCCCTCGGCTCGATCGACATCGAGTTCTCGCCGCTCGGCTCGATTCCGCTGGGGTCGATCGACCTGCTCCAATCGCCGCTGGGCTCGATTCCGCTCGGCTCGATCCCGCTGGGCTCGATCTCGACGGTCTTCACCTGCTCGCCCGCGTGTCCGGCGACGGGTGTGATCAGGGATCACCTCGGCCAGCTCAAGCCGGGGCTGACGCTCGAGCAGTTCCTGACCGCGGTCGGCGCCAACGCGCTGGGCAATCTCACCTTCAAGGACGTGCTTCCCTGGGTGGCGCCGGCGACGCTCCGACCAGCTGACACTTGCCGACCTGCTCGCCGCGTTCCTGGCCGAGGGCTCGCTCGGCTGGGAGCGGCTCAACCTCGAGGCGGCAAACGTCAACCGGCTCGCGGCAGCCGCTCCCGACGGGACGGCCCATTACGAAGTCGAAGTGGGCGTCGTCCCCGACACGCCTGCCGGCGTGGGCCTGGTCAACTCGACCGTCGTCGTGGTCACGCTCCCCGAAGGGTTCGCCTACATGCCCGGCTCGTCGGCTCTCGACGGCGGCCCGATCGGAGATCCGACGATCGTCGGCCGGACCCTGACCTGGACGCTTCCGCTGACCGTGAGCCTGCAATACCGCTTGACGTTCGACGCCCGCCCGGGCACCACGCTCGGGCCGGCGCAGGCGACGGTCTCGGCAGACCCGGCGAACGGGCCGGTGGCAGCGGGGCCGACGCCGGCCACGATCTCGGTCGGTGACACCTTCGAGGCGAACAACGACCCGGCCGGACCGCTCACGGGCGTCGCCACCTCCTCGTTCTATCTCTCCTACATCACGGGCGCGAGGGACGTCGACAACTTCAGCTACCCGGTCCCGAGCGTGCCGGGGACGCGCGTCACCTTCAACCTCAGCCACCTGCCGGTCGACCTCGACCTGGTCGTCTACGGGCCCAACGGTCAGGTGCTCCGAGACGTGCGCCCGGGCACGGAGCCGCTCGATGGTCTGCCGCTCGACGACGACGGCCCGACGCTGACGAGCGAGTCGGACGCGCTCGAGCAGCAGACGCTCTCCGACCTCGCGCTCGCGAACCTGCCGATTCTCGGGGTCTCGACGCTTCGCGGCACGGAGGACGACGCGGTCACGGTTGTCTCGGACGGAACGCCGGGCACCTACGTGATCCAGGTCACGGGCTTCAACGGCGCCAGCTCCGCCGAGCCGTACATGCTCCGGCCCGAGGAGACCGCTCCGGTCGCCCTGCCCAACTGCGACGCGAGATCGTTCCCGAACGCAGGCACGAACTCGACCTCGCTCACCCGCGGCACCGTGCCTGCGGTCGTCGACACGGTGTTCGTCGTCAACAAGGCGCAGTGGGAGCGCGTCCACGGCGCCGACGCCGTCGGCCCGGCGCTGACGTCGCTCGACGGCCTGATGCCCGCGCTCGCAGCCGACGGCCACCCGAGCGCGATCCTGCAGGTCGACGCCGACCCGGAGGTTCAGGCCGCTGTCGCGCGCTGGAATTCCTGCCCGACCGAGCTGACCCGCGCGAACGCGGTCATGCGGGAGATCGGGTTGGCGATCGACGCCTTCCGGGCCGCTCACGTCGACGCGGGCTCGAACTCGACGGTTCAGAACATCGTCCTTCTCGGCGGGGACGAGGTGATTCCCGCCGCGCGGCTGGAGGACCGGACGACGGTGGCCAACGAGGATGGCTACGCCGAGACGTTCGACTCGGCGACCGAGCTCTCGACCACGCTCCGGCTCGGCTACTTCCTCTCCGACGATCCCTACGGCGACGTCGACCCGATCCCGTTCTTCGACCGGCAGCTGCACATCCCCGACGTCGCCGTCGGTCGTCTGCCGACGAGCCCGGATGCCGCCGTGCGCACAGTCGACCGCTTCACCGACTTCGACGGCCGGCTCGCACCTGCGACAGCGGTGACGACGGGATACGAGTTCCTCAACGACGGCGCGCAGCAGGTCGACGCCGGCCTGCGGGCGATCCAGGGCGTCGGCGGGACGAACCCCCAGGGGCTGATCGGCGACACCTGGACCCAGGCCGACCTCACCGCAGCCTTCCTGCCGGGCGGCGTCCCGCGCGACCTCTCGTCGATCAATGGCCACGCCGACCATCGCGGCCTCCAGCCGGCCGCCGGCAGCGCTCTCTTCGAGATCGGCCATCTGCCGGCCTTGACGGGTGGGCCGATCGAGCCGTTCGACGGGAAGCTCGTGTTCAGCATGGGCTGTCACGCCGGCCTGTCGGTGTCCGACGTGTTCGTCGTCTCGCCGCTCGGAACGGCCGACTGGCCGCAGGCATACACGCAGCGGGGTGGGACGTACGTCGCGAACAGCGGCTACGGCTACGGCGACGGCAAGCTCGTCGCCTACTCGGAGGACCTCCAGCGCCGCTTCGCGGAGAACCTCGGTGGCCTCGCTGCTCCGGGCGATCTGACGATCGGCGAGTCGATCGTGCTGGCGAAGCAGGACTACTTCGGCGAGCTCGGGCTCGTCGGCGTCTACGACGAGAAGGCCGCGTCCGAGTTCACCCTCTACGGGCTGCCGATGTGGCAGGTCGGAGGGCCGGCGGCGGCTGCAGCTGCTCCGGCGGCTGCCGCGAGCGCGAAGTCGGCCTCCGAGACGACGGTGGCGACGGACGGCGGCGCTGCCGCGATTCAGGCGCTCCCGACCGCCCAGGAGCTCGTCGTCGAGCCGGCAACCGGGCTGACCGCGGAGCGGCTCGTGACCGACTGGACGCCGCCCGGTCAGTCCGGCGCCCCGGGCGGGTTCTACTTCGTCGGCCAGGACGGTGTCCAGGTGACGCACTTCCGCCCGGTCGAGCCGAAGACCGTGCTGCCGGTGACCGTGCCCTCGGCGCACGGTGCGCTGATCACGGAGCTCTCGTCGTCGAGCATCACGCCGTTCGATCCGTACTTCGCCAGGCCGATCGTCGACTCGACCGCGATCGAGCCACCGCTCGACTGGGATCGGCTCGTCCACCCGGCGAAGCTCCAGACCGTGACCACGTCGAAGGTCGGCACGAGCGAGCGGCACCGGCTCGTGCTCGCGACCGGGCAGTTCACCGGGAGGGCCGGCGGGGGCGAGACCGGCACGCAGCGGCTGTTCCGGCACATCGAGGCGCTCGTCTTCTCGGCGCCGTCGAACGATTACGCCAAGCCGATCCTCGGCCGGGTCGTCGCGACCGGGGTCGGCCCGACCGTCGCGTTCTCGGTCGAGACGCGCGATCACGCGCCGAACGGCGTCAATGACGTCGTGCGCGTGCGTGTCGGCTATCTCGACCAGTCCGACGGGGGCACGACGCAGGCCTGGAAGTTCGTCGACCTGCTCCGGACGCCCGCGACCGATCGCTGGAGCGGCGCCGGGCCGCTCGTGAGCGCGGGCGCGCAGTTCCTCTACTTCGTGCAGGCCGTGGATCGGGCCGGCAACGTCGCCGTCTCGACGAACAAGGGCATCTACTACGAGGAGGAGACGACGGCGCCGGTCGTGGACGGGACCCTCTCGATCTCCGCTCCGACTCCCCCGGCCGGCGGCTGGCACGGCGGCGACGTCCTGGTGACGCTGCGCCTCGGCGAGGATCCAGCGAGCCCGGACGACGAGCTCGAGATCGACGTCGACGGGACCGGCTTCGCGCCCTACAGCGTGCCCGTGGTCGTGCGGGGCGACGGGCCGCACACCGTCACCGGGAGAGCGCCCGACGGCCGTGAGGTCGCGCTGACGGTGCTGATCGACACGGGCGCGCCGCAGATCGTGATCTCCTCGCCCGCGCAGAACGCCCAGATCGTCCAGGGGCAGCCGTTGACCGCCGACTACGCGTGCCTGGACGCCGGGGCCGGCGTCGAGCCTTCGGCCTGCGTCGGGCCGGTCGCCGACGGCGCGGCCATCGACACCTCCACGGTCGGCCAGAAGACGTTCACGGTCAACGCCCGCGATCGCCTCGGCAAGCTGGCCACGAAGTCTGTCTCCTACACCGTCGGACGCCGCTCGATCGTCTTTGCGAGCTCCCGCACGGGGTTCGGCGACATCTACTCGGTGGGGGAGGGCGGCGGCGCGGTCGTCCGGCTGACCGCCCACTCCGGGATCGACGCCGAGCCGGCTCGTTCCGCCGACGGCTCGAAGATCGTCTTCACCAGCACCCGCGACGGAAACGTGGAGCTCTACTCGATGAACGCCGACGGCTCGAACGTGCGGCGGCTGACCACGCACTCCGCCGTCGATCTCGCACCGGTGTGGTCGCCCGACGGGACGAAGATCGCCTTCGCGTCGACCCGCAACGGGAGTCAGTTCGACATCTACGTGATGAACGCCGACGGCACCGGCGTCCAGCGCCTGACCACGCACTCCGGCGCCGATCTCACACCCGCCTGGTCGCC
The DNA here is from genome assembly GCA_963789355.1 of uncultured Gaiellaceae bacterium. Taxonomy (GTDB): domain Bacteria; phylum Actinomycetota; class Thermoleophilia; order Gaiellales; family Gaiellaceae; genus Gaiellasilicea. Next base: position 106,056 of record CAWBKK010000001.1, on the reverse strand, counting down.
GAACGGTCAGAGGATTGCGTTCTCGAGCACGCGCACCGGCGGCTCCGACATCTACGTCGTCGCCGCGACCGGTGGTGCGCAGACGCGGCTGACCACGAACGGGGCGGTCGAGCTCGAGCCCGACTGGTCGCCCGACGGCACCAAGATCGCCTTCTCGACGAACGTTCACGGAACCGCGAACTTCGAGCTCTACGTCATGAACGCGGGCGGGGGCGGCCACTCGAGGCTGACCACGAACGCGGCCGTCGACATCACGCCGAACTGGTCGAGGGACGGGGCCAAGCTCGTCTTCACCTCGAACCGAGACGGCAATCTCGAGCTGTACGTGCTGAACGCAAACGGTAGTGGCCCGACCCGGGTGACGAATCATGCGGCGATCGACGCCACGCCCGACTGGTAGCGCACGGTAGATTCGCGCCAACTCAATCGACGAAGGAGCGAGACGAGATGGCAGACACCGTGCAGGAGTTCTTCGACGGCCTCGCGAGCCGCGCCGACGCGGAAAAGACCGCTGGGATGAACAACTCCTACCTGTTCGACATCGAGGGTGCGGGTCAGTGGCTCGTGGCCGTGAACGACGGTGCCGTCACCGTCACCGAGGGCGGCGGCGAGGCCGACACGACGATCTCCACCTCCGAGGAGACGATGATGGCGGTCGTGCGCGGCGAGCAGAACCCGACGACGGCGTACATGACCGGGAAGCTGAAGATCAAAGGCGACATGGGTGCGGCGATGAAGCTGCAGAAGCTCTTCTAGCGTTGTAGAAGACCGCCATGTCCTACTACGAGATCCTCCTGTTCCTGCACATCGTCGGCGCGACCATCTGGCTCGGGTCGGCCTTCATGCTGCAGGCGCTGCTGTACCGGGCGCGCAAGACGGACGACACGATCCTGATCGAGCGTGTCAGCTCCAACACGCAGTGGCTCGCGCAGCGCATCTTCATCCCCACGTCGCTCGCGGTGTTCCTGCTCGGGATCCTGCTCACGATCGAGGGCCCCTGGAGCTTCGACCAGCTCTGGATCGTGATCGCGCTCGCAGCATTCGCCGGGACGTTCCTCTTCGGCATCGGCGTGATCGAGCCGGAGGGAAAGCGGCTGCACGCGGCGACGACGGCTCACGGGCCGGAGCACCCGAAGACGCGTCTTCACAACGATCGCATCGACGCCTACATGAAGCTCGACCTCGTGCTGCTCTTCGTCGTCGTCTTCGACATGGCGTTGAAGCCGACGGCCGACGACGTCGGGACGCTCGTGCTCGGCGCGGCGGCGCTCCTCGCGACGATCGCGTACGTCGTGCGCGTGGTACGCAGGCCCGCCATCGAGCCCGCCACCGCGCCCTAGGACGCTTCCAGCTCGACGAGGAGGGCGCCGCCGGCGACGCGGGCGCCCTCCTCGACGTGCACGGCCTTCACGGTCGCGTCGTAGGGGGCGGTCAACGTCGTCTCCATCTTCATCGCCTCGAGCACGAGGAGCGGGCGGCGGGCCTCGACCTTCTCGCCCGCGGAGACCTCCACGCGGACGACCGTTCCCGGCATCGGCGCCGTAATGTTGCCGCTGCCCGGGCCGGCGGCGCGCTCGTGCGCGGCGCTGTCGACGTCCGGAGCCGGCGCGGGCGGCGCGGACGGGAGGTTCAGCCGCCAGCCGCCGCGCCAGGAGGCGTCGGGGAGCCGGAGCGGCGGCTCAGACAGCGGCGGATGCTCGGTCAGGAACGCCGTCGTCGCCTCGCCGGCCCGGACGACCGGATGCGCGACGAGCCAGCGGAGGAAGGGCAGGTTCGTGGTCACGCCGGCGACCTCGGTCTCGGCGAGGGCGTCGGCGAGCCTGGCGAATGCCTCGGCTCGCGTCGGCCCGTGCGCGATCAGCTTCGCGATCATCGGGTCGTAGGACGTGCCGACCTCGTCGCCCTCCTCGACTCCGGCGTCGACACGGACTCCACCTGGTAGTCGCAGCCGCTCCACAGTCCCCGCCTGCGGGAGGAAGGTCTGCGGATCCTCCGCGTAGAGCCGCACCTCGACGGCGTGGCCTTGTAACAGACTGTTGCTTGGCTCCAGGCGTTCGCCCTCCGCGACGCGGATCTGGTCGCGAATGAGATCGCGGCCCGTGACGAGCTCCGTCACCGGATGCTCGACCTGGATCCGGCCGTTCAGCTCGAGGAAGAAGAAGTCGCGGCCGGAGAGCATGAACTCGGCCGTGCCGGCGCTCGCGTAGCCGATCGCCCGGGCGAATGCGATCGCCGCGTCGCTCATCTCCGCGCGCAGCTCCGGGTCGAGGGCGGGGGAGGGCGACTCCTCGAGCACCTTCTGATGGCGCCGCTGCACCGAGCAGTCGCGCTCGCCGAGGGCGAGGACGATCCCGTGCAGATCGGCGAGGAGCTGGATCTCGACGTGCCGTGGCCGCTCGACGTAGCGCTCGCAGAAGACGGTTCCGTCGCCGAATGCCGCCTCCGCCTCCCGGGCAGCCGCTGCGAGCGCCTCCTCGAGCGCGGCCGGCTCGTTGACCACGCGCATCCCGCGGCCACCGCCGCCGGCGGCCGCCTTGACGAGCAGCGGGTAGCCCAGCTCTGCAGGCTCGCCGGTCGGCACCACGGGAACACCGGCCTCGGCCGCGATCCGCTTCGCCGCCAGCTTGTCGCCGCCGAGCCGGAGTGCGTCCGGCGGCGGCCCGACCCACGTCAGGCCTGCCGCCTCGACCGCCTCGGCGAAGTCGGCGTTCTCGGCGAGGAAGCCGTAGCCGGGGTGGATCGCGTCGGCTCCGGACGCCTTCGCCGCGCGAATGTGCGCCTCGGCGTGGAGGTAGCTCGTGATCGCCACCGTCTCGTCGGCCGAGCGGGCGTGCAGGGAGCCGCGGTCGTCGGGCGCGGCGACGGCCACGGTCCCGATCTCGAGCTCACGGCAGGTGCGGAAGATGCGAGCCGCGATCTCGCCACGGTTCGCCACCAGGAGCTTGCGGATCGCCATCGTGGCGGATCGTAGTGACCCGCGATACGCTGCCCGACTCGATGCGGCGGTTGCTCCTACTCTTCGCGTTCGTCCTCGTCTGCCTGCCCGCGCAGGCCGGCGCTGGCACGGTCTTCCTGATCGACGGCCGCGGCTGGGGGCACGGCGTCGGCATGAGCCAGTACGGCGCCCGCGGCTACGCGGAGGGCGGGTGGGGGTACCAGCGGATCCTGAAGCACTACTACCGCGGCACTCGGCTCCAGCTCATTCCCGCCAGACCGGTGCGCGTGCTGCTCGCCGAGGGCAGGACGGCGGTGAAGATCGGCTCCTCGAAGCCGTTCAAGGTCGTCGACGCGCGCGGAAAGGTTCGCAGGCTGAAGCCGGGAGCGCAGCACGTCGTCGCCGCCAAGCTGGCGCAGCTGCGCTCGCCGCTGCGGTTCGTCCCCGGCGCCGCGCCGCTCAGTCTCGACGGCGAGGCGTACCGTGGCGCGCTGCTCGTCCACAAGCGCGCCGGGAGGCTCACGATCGTGAACCGGCTGCCGCTGGATCGCTATCTCCGGGGCGTCGTTCCCTGGGAGATGCCCGACGACTGGCATCCCGAGGCGCTACGGGCCCAAGCCGTGGTCGCGCGCTCCTACGCGCTCGCGACGCTGAAGCCGGGGACGCTCTTCGACCTCTACGCCGACACCCGCAGCCAGGTCTACGGCGGCGTCCGCGCCGAGGAGGTCTCGACGAACCTCGCGATCGGCTCGACCGCGGGCAAGGCCCTCTTCTGGAACGGGCGCGTCGCGACGACCTTCTATCACTCGACCTCCGGCGGCCAGACCGTCTCGATCGAGGAGGCGTGGCCGAAGGCACGACCCGCGCCGTACCTCGTCTCCGTCCCGGACCCGCACGACGACCTCTCCAAGCACCACCGCTGGGGCCCGTTCCTGCTCACGCCGGCCCAGGTGGGGGCGAAGCTGGGCGTGAGCGCCGTGCGCGACCTGGTCGTCGCCCGCGGGCCGTCAGGCCGCGCGACGGAGGTGAGCCTGAAGGTGCGCAACGGGACGAAGGTGCTGGAATCGCAGGACTTTCGGCGCGCGCTCGACCTCCGCTCGACGTGGTTCACCGTGCGCGTGCTCAACCTCGACCCTCCCCTCGCCCGCGCGCTCGCGAACCGGCCGGTGCAGCTGCGCGGATTCGTCCGTGGGCTCGGCAAGGTGCGCCTCGAACAGCAGGTGAACGGAGGCACGTGGACGACCGTCAAGCCGGTGCAGGCGCGGCCGGACGGCCGCTTCACGGTCACCGTGAGCCCACGACGGACGACGAGCTACCGGCTCGCGACCCCGTCGGCCGCGGGCGGGTCGATCACGGTCAGGCCGCGCTAGGACCAGTCGGGCGAGCGGCGTTCGAGGAAGGCGCGCAGGCCCTCCTGGCCTTCGTCACTCGTGCGCCGCTCGGCGATCCTCCGCGCGGTCTCCGGTCCGTCGGGACGGTCGAGCACGAGTTTCTTCGCGTGTCGTGCCGCCCGCGGGCCCGCGCTGTGCAACTCGGCGAGCACCCGCTCGACCGCGGCGTCGAGATCGGCGTCGACCCCGTGCACGAGCCCGATCCGGAGGGCTGTTGCGGCGTCGAAGCGCTCGCCGGTGACGAAGTAGCGCCTCGCCCAGGTCGGCCCGATCTTCGCGAGCGCGAAGGGCGAGATCACGGCTGGAATGATCCCGAGCTTCACCTCCGAGAACGCGAACGCCGCCTTGGGCTCGGCCAACGCGATGTCGGCGCACGCGACGAGCCCGGCCCCGCCTCCGAGCGCGTGGCCCTGAACCCGGGCGACGACGGGGGCGGGGCAGCGGTCGATCGCCTCGAGCATCGCGCGCAGAGCATTCGCGTCGGCGATGTTGGCTTCCAGGTCGAGCTCGACGGATGCCCGCATCCACTCGACGTCGGCGCCGGCGCAGAAGCTCGGCCCGTCGCCTGCGAGCAGCACCGCCCGGGCCTTGCCGACGTCGACGAACGCCTCCGAGAGCTCCGCGATCAGCTCTGCATCGAACGCGTTCCGCGTCTCCGGGCGCGCGAGCGTGACCCTGAGGAGGCCGTCGTCACGTTCGATCCTGAGTGCCCCCATCAGGGGAGGATCCTACGCCGCAGATCGATCACCCTGAGTGGACCATGCTCGTCAAGGCCGCCGTCGCCTTCGTCGCGCTTCTCGCCGTTGGGGGAGCCGGCGCCAGCTCGCGCGCAGTCCCGCCGGGTTGCACGATCACGGGGACGGCGCGCGGCGAGACGCTGACGGGGACTCCTGGCCGCGACGTCATCTGCGGCCTCGGCGGAAAAGACATCCTGCTCGGGTGGGGCGGAGACGACCGGCTGTACGGCGGGGACGGCCCGGACATCCTCGACGGCGGCGCCGGCGCGGACGCCCTCCATGGTGGCGCCGGCAACGACTACCTGACCGGGACGCTCGGACGCGACAGGCTCCTGGGCGGTACCGGTGCCGACTACCTGCACGCGCGCGACGGGCTCGTCGACATCCTCGACGGCGGTCCCGGCGTCGACGACTCCCGGATCGACCGCACGCTCGACCGCCTTACCAGCGTCGAGCGCACGTAGAGTCGCAGCATGCTGCGTGGCGCCCTGGCCGCGGCCGTGACGCCGCTCGACGACGACCGGCTCGACGAGGCCGCATTCGGTTCGTACGTGGACTTCCTCGCGGCCAGCGGTCTCGACGGCCTGCTCGCCCTCGGGACGACGGGAGAGGGGCTCCTCTTCGGAGTCGACGAGCGGAAGCGCGCGCTCGAGCTGTTCGTGGAGGCGGCGGAAGGACGTCTTCAGGTCGCTGCCCACTGCGGTGCCCAGACGAGCGCCGACACGGTCGTCCTCGCCGAACACGCCGCCGATGCCGGCGTCGACGCCGTCGCAGTGATCGGACCCCCGTACTTCCAGCTCGACGACCGCGCGCTGCTCGACCACTTCGAGGCCGCCGCCGCAGCCTGTGCGCCCGTGCCGTTCTACGTCTACGAGTTCGCACGTGCCAGCGGCTACGCCGTTCCGCTCCCGGTGCTGCACGAGCTGCGCGAGCGCGTGCCGAACCTGGCCGGGCTGAAGGTCTCCGACGCGCCATTCGACAAGTTCGCGCCGTATCTGATCGAGGGCCTCGACGTCTTTGTCGGGCCGGAGGCTCTGATCTACGACGGGATCCGTGGCGGAGCGGTCGGCGCCGTCTCGGGGCTCGCCGCGGCCTACCCGGACCAGGTTGCAGCGGTCGTGCGGGAGCCGACTGAAGGCGGCGCAATCGGGCTCGGCGAGTTGCGCGCGGCCGTCGAGCGCTTTCCTCGGCATGCGGCGCTCAAGTTCATCCTCGGCCTGCGCGGCGTGTCGATCCGGGAGGACGTGCGCCGGCCGCTGCGGCAGCTGAGCGAGGGCGAGCGTGCGGAGCTGCGCGGATGGCTCGAATAGTCGTCGCCGGCGCCGGCGCGGTCGGCGCCTCGATCGCGTATCACCTCGCGCTCCGCGGCGCAGACGACGTCGTGCTCGCCGATCTGGGGGAGATCGCGAGCGGTGCGACGGGGAAGGCGATGGGCGGCGTCCGCCAGCAGTTCACGACCGAGGCCGAGGTCAGGCTCGCGCAGGCGAGCGTCCGGCTCTTCCAAGAGCTGGCGGCGCCGCTGTTCGAGCAGGTCGGCTACCTCTTCCTCGCCACCACGGAGACCGGCCTCGCCGAGCTCGAGGAGCGCCGGGAGCTTCAGGCCGCGCTCGGCGTCCCGGTCGAGCGCGTGGACGCGCGCGCCGTCGACGGCCTTCGCACCGACGACGTCTTGGGGGCGACGATCTGCCGCGAGGACGGGATCGCCGATCCGGCCGGGGTGACGCGAGAGCTCGTCCGGCGGGCGGAGGCGCTCGGCGTCACGGTCAAGGAACACAGCGACGCGCTCGCACTCGACGCGGAGACGCTCGTCGTCGCCTGCGGCGCCCGCTCGGCGACGGTCGCGGGCGCCCGCGGCGTCGACTTGCCCGTCCGGCCGCTCGTGCGCCAGCTTGCGGACGTCGGCCCGGTCGAAGGGGTGCCAGCCGACCTGCCGATGACGATCGAGGAGAACGGCTTCCACTTCCGCCGCGTCGGCGCAGCTGCATTGCGGCTCGCGATGGGGGAGAGCGAGCTCCGGTGGGACGGGCCGGAGGAGGTCCGAGACGATCTGGTCGAGGACTGGCGGAAGCGGCTGGCGAACCGGTATCCGCGGGCAGCCGACGCTCCGCTCCGCCGCGCCTGGGCCGGGTTCTACGACATGACCCCGGACGCGCATCCGATCATCGGCCCGGTCGCGGACGGCCTCTATGCCGCGTGCGGCTTCTCCGGGCACGGCTTCATGCAGTCACCGGCCGTCGGGGACGCCGTCGCGGCGGAGCTGCTCGGCGAGACACCGCCGTTCGAGCTCGCGCCGTACCGCCTCGACCGGTTCGCCGGCGACGCGATCTTTCCCGAGACACTCGTGCTCTAGCCGCGCCAGGCGAGCACGAGCACCGCGATCGCGGCTGCAGCGGCCAAGCCGATCACGATCGCGTTCACGACGAGCGCGACGGCGATCAGTCGCGCCCGGTTGTCTGCCGGCGTCACCGGGGCCTCGTCGTCTGTGTCGGTGCCCCAGCCGATCTTGCCGGACAGCGCCCGCGTGATGAACTGGTTCAGGCTGACGCCTTCGCGTTCTGCGGCCTGCGCGAGCTCAGCGTGGAGGGCGGCGGGCATCCGCAGGAGCAGCCGCCCGCTCGGGGCCGGCTTCGCACCACGCTTGGACTGCTCTGCGACCGACGGCGCGGTTGTCATGGGCTGATTCTAGGTTCTTGAAACGATCCGCACAACACTCTCGACGTGATATCACGCCGCGTTCAGGTCTGGCCGATTTGCTGGCGGAGCTTCCCGAGCGAGTCCTGGAGCAGCCTGGAGACGTGCACCTGCGAGAGCCCGAGCTCGCTGGCGATACCACGCTGGCTCAGGTTGGCGAAGTAGTGCAGCTGGACGATTCGCCGCTGTCGACGCGGGAGCGCCCGCATGCCGGCTTCGATCAGGACGCGCTCCTCGCCCAGTTCGAGCCCGCGCTCGGCGGCGCCGTCGCTCGACGCGTCGGCGTCGAACTGCACTGCCCGGACGACGACGCGGCCGTCCCCGTCCGGGCGCGGCAGCCGAAGCGGCTGGGTGCTGTCGCGCAGGTGACGGCGGATCTCGCCGACGATCGTGGGAACGGCATACGCCGTCAACGAGCGGCCTCGCCCAGGGTCGTAGCGGTCGATCGCCTTGATCAGCCCGACCGCGCCGACCTGCACGAGATCCTCGAGCTGCTCGCCGCGCGCGGCGAACCGCCGGGCGAGCGTTCGGACGAGCGGCAAGTGCGACTCGATCAACCGCCTGCGTGCATCGCGGTCCCGATTCTCACACCACGATCGCAGCAGGTCGTGAGTCTCGTCCGCCATAGACCGACAGTAGTCTTCGCCCGAAGAGAATTCAACCAGAAGTTTGGCGATTCTGAGTCGAAGTGGAAAGAAAGAAGAAAGAAAATGGATCAACCGGATAGCAACGGGGTATTTATCTTCATGTGACGGGTTTCCGACCGCGAACGACGGTGCGCCGGGTGGCTCTGTGCCTCGCGGTGCTCGGGCTCGCCGCTGCGAAGAGTTCCCCTGCTCTCGCGGAGATCGGCGATCCGGGTCCGTCGATGCCTTCGGTTCCCGACGTGGCGGAGGTCGCGACAGCGGTTCTCGAGGACGTGGGCTCGATCGAGCTCCAGCCTCTGGCCGACGTCGACCCCGCCACCCTTCTTCCGGCAGTCGCCGCCCAAATGACTGCCGCGGAGCCGGCCACGGCAGGGGCGGTCGCCGCACCGCCCCCCGCGCCGGCGGCCGAAGCGCCTGCCGAAGCGGCTCCGGAGCTCCGCCCCTCCCCTGATCCTCCGCCGGCTCCGACGGCCGAGCAGACGGAGCCGACGAACGTGAACGTGTCGATCCGGATCGACAGCGCGGGCGACAACGGCACGGTGACTCAGACCAACGTGGGCGCAGAGACCGAGCCGCAGTATCAGCCGGAGCCGCCGCAGTATCAGGAGCCGATACCGTCGACGGCGGTTCCAGAGCCCGATCCGGCGTTGAGTACTCCCACGACGCCGGAGCCCGAAGCGGCCGATGGGGAATGGAACTGGACGTGGAGTTGGAACTGCGGCGATCCGATTCCCGAGCTTCCGGTCGGCTCGGATGTCGCGATGAAGAACTGGACCTGGAACTGGGATTGGAATTGCGGCGATGCAACAGCAACACAATTGAATACTGCGAATGAAAAGCCACCGCAGTATCAACCGGTCAAGACGCAGTATCGGCCGGTCAATATCAACATTTCGATTCGGATCAACAGCCCCGGCAACGACGGTGCCGTCCTTCAGACCAACGTCGGTGTCGTCGTGAGGCCTCCCGTGCTGCCGGCCCTGGTTCCGGGCGCGGTGCAGAGCGAGATCGCGACCGTCGAGGTAGCCGCGGCGGTGGCCTTGCCGGTCGAAGTCGGCCCCGTGACGAGCGCTGCTCCGCCGGAGGAGTCCTCCGATCCGGATGATTGCTGCGTTCTGCCCCGGCCGCGGGGCTTCGCGACCGCCGCCCCGGAGGCCGACAGCGTCGTCCTGCCGCAGGCACCGCCTGCAGATCAGCGTGATACCACCGCCCGCGGCCGTTTCCGCGCAGCAGTCGCGGCCACGACCCGCATCGCCGAGGCGACGTACGCCGCGACCCGCGCCGCGCGCCCGGTTCGCAAGCCGCCGCGCCTCGTCCGGCCGGCGCCCCGCAGACCCGCCGCTCCGGCGCGCCTACAGGTGGCCGCTCCGAGCGCAGCCGGGCTGGCTCCGCTGAACGCCCCCGACGGCCGGCTGGGGTACCTCATCCTCCTGGTCGCGGGCTTCGCGTTCGCCATCTCTCTCGCCGACGCATCGCGCTCGGTCGCCGCCGACGTGCGTACGACAGGCGAGGATCCCGATCCTCCACCCGATCGTCCGGGCTAGTCCTTCCTGCTCTCGCGATTCCGGCGGACGAGGTCGCGTCCGCTCAGACACGCAACAGCTTGGAAGGAGAAGGATCGATGAGACGCATCCTTGCGGTCGTCGCCGCAGCGCTCGGGCTACTCGTAGCCGCGGGCCAGGCGACGGCAGCACCGGGTGACTCAGCCTTGGAGCTGGCAGCGCAGGCCGCTGCCGGTGCCCAGGCGGCGGGCGCGCAGTCCGGCGCCTCCCAGAGTCAACCGACCAACACGAACATCTCCGTTCGCGTCCTCAGCCCGGGCGACAACGGCGACGTCACGCAGTCGAACACCGTCAGCTCGAACGCGACGGCGGCGAACGCGAACGTCACCGGGCAGTCGGCCGAGCAGACGCAGAGCGGCTCGTGCGGGTGCAGCGGCGGCACGCAGGCCTTGGGCCAGGAGGCTGACAGCAGCCAGGCCGCAACCGCGCTGTCGTACGCGTCGCAGTCCGGCGCGAGCAACAAGAACATCCCCGTCCGGGTTCTGAGCCCGGGCGACAACGGCAACGTCACGCAGTCGAACACCGTCGGCTCGAACGCGACGGCGGCGAATGCGAACGGCACCGGCCAGTCCGCCGAGCAGGCTGCGGCGGGCGGTTCCGGCACCCAGGCCGTCGGCCAGGAGGCGGAGAGCGAGCAGCATGCAGCTGCAGCCTCGGCCGCCGAGCAGACGGGCGCGGAGAACACGAACATCTCCGTGCGCGTGCTCAGCAAGGGCGACGACGGCGACGTCGAGCAGTCGAACGACGTCGCCTCGGCGGCGAAGGCAGGCAACCTGAACCTGACCGGGCAGGACGCCGATCAGGCGCAGGGTGGATCGGGTGGCACGCAGGCAATCGGGCAGGACGCTGACAACGACCAGTCGGCAACCGCCCTGTCCGCGGCCAAGCAGGACGGCGCGACGAACCGGAACATCCCAGTGCGCGTCCTGAGCGACGGTGAAGGCGGCGACGTCTCGCAGTCGAACAGCGTCGCCTCAGAGGCGAAGGCCGGCAACCTGAACGTGACGAAGCAGGACGCGGATCAGGCGCAGGCCGGCCGGGGTGAGTGCGGCTGCGCGTCCGGTGGCACCCAGGCGATCGGCCAGGAGGCCGAGAACGAGCAGGCCGCCGGCGCACTGTCGGTGGCACTCCAGTCCGGTGCGAGCAACACGAACACCCCGGTTCGCGTCGACAGCAAGGGCGACGACGGCGACGTCTCCCAGGAAAACAGCGTCGAATCGGAGGCGAAGGCGCTGAACGGGAACCTGACCGGCCAGGAGGCCGAGCAGGAGTGGAGCGGCGACTGTCGTTGTGGCTCCGGTGGCACGCAGGCGATCGGCCAGGAGGCCGAGAACGACCAGTCGGCAGCCGCAGCGTCATTCGCGGCCCAGTCCGGCGGCCGCGACCGCTGCGGCTGTGGCTCGAGCGGGAACACGAACGCTCCCGTGCGGGTGGACAGCTACGGCGACGGCGGCTCGGTCGAGCAGTCGAACAGCGTCGAATCGGAGGCGAAGGCGCTGAACGGCAACCTGACGAAGCAGGACGCCGATCAGGATCAGTCCGGCTCGGGTGGCACTCAGGCAATCGGCCAGGAGGCCGAGAACGAGCAGGAGGCGCTGGCCCTGTCGGCAGCGCTGCAGTTCGGCGCCTCGAACCGGAACACGCCGGTGCGGGTGGACAGCAAGGGTGACGACGGCGACGTCGCCCAGGAGAACAGCGTCGACTCCGACGCCACGGCTGCGAACCTGAACGCGCTCGGACAGGACGCGGAGCAGGAGCAGTCCGGCGGGCAGGAGATCGCCATCCAGGCGATCGGCCAGTCGGCGAAGAACGAGCAGGCGGCGATCGGGCTTTCGGCGGCGTTGCAGCATGGCGCCTCGAACCACAACAGCCCGGTCGCGGTCGACAGCAAGGACGACAAGAAGAGCGACAGGAAAGGCGACAAGAAGGACGACAAGAAGGACGACGGCGGGGATGTCTCGCAGTCGAACAGCGTCGAGTCGGAAGCGACGGCGCTGAATCTCAACCTGACCAAGCAGGACGCCGACCAGGATCAGGGCGGCCGCAGCACGGAGTGCGGTTGCCATGGTTCAACCGAGAAAGCGGCGATTGGGATCCAGGCGCTCGGCCAAGAAGCGAAGAACGAGCAGGGCGCGCTCGCCGGTTCGCTGGCCATCCAGGCCTTCGGACGGGACAAGTGCGGCTGCCCGACGGGCGGCAACACGAACACGCCCGTGGGCGTCGGTAGCCATGGCTCCGGCGGCTCGGTCGACCAGTCGAACGACGTCAGCTCGTCAGCGAAGGCGCTGAACCTGAACGCGCTCCTGCAGGACGCGGACCAGGATCAGTCCGGTGGCGGGATTCAGGCGAACGGCCAGTCGGCGAAGAACCACCAGCACGCGATCGGCCTGTCGGCTGCACTTCAGCTCGCCGGGTGGAACCCAACGGGGAGGTCACACGCCATCTAGATGACAGGCATCGCCCCGCAGGCCGGCTCCGGACCGGCCTGTCGGGGCGGGCCGCCTCGTTGACACATCTCGGAAACCGAAGTAGCGTCGAAGGGAGCCCGGAGATCGGGGGGATATGGCACGACAGGGAACACGGTCGTTGCTGCGGCGCATGAGCACTCCGGGCGGAGGTGCAGTCCTCGTGTGCGCTGTCCTCGCCGGATCCGCGGCCGCGGCGGCGCCGACACCCGATCCACCGCCGCTCGCAGTCGCGCCCGAGGCGCCGCCGGTGGCCCGGACGCAGCCCGCGCCGGTGCGGCGAGCGCCGGTCCCGAGGCCCGCGCCGGTCGTGCGCAGCACGCCGACGCCTGCGGCCGCGCCTGCCGTGACGCCGGTGGTGAAGGCAAAGCCGAAGCGGACGCCCGTTGCTCGGAAGCGAGTCGTCGTCGCGCCCGCCCGCCCGCAGCCACACGACCGCGGCCCGGTTCCGCTCGCGAGCCTGATCGTCGCGAAGGAGCTTCCCGATCGCGGCTTGCTGGTGCTGGGCGGGGTCGCGCTCCTCCTCGTCGCGCTCGGCGGCGCGGTCGTTCTCGTCGCTGCGCGGCGCCACCTGCTCCTCGCCGCGCTCGGGCTGCTGGTGCTCGCCGCACCGGCCGCTCACGGCGCACCGTCTCCGGTGACCTACACCGTGACGGGCACCGCCGGCGCGAACGGCTGGTACAGGAGCAATGTCACGATCAAGTGGACCGTCGTCGACAACGGCGACCTCATATCCTCGACGTGTCCGCTGGCCGATCAGATCGTCACCGAAGGTACGACGACGCGCCAGTGCACGACCCAGTTCACGTGGGGCACCGTCGTGAGCCCTCCGAGTCCGCTCGTGATCAAGATCGACAAGACCGCGCCGACCGGCCTTTCCGCATCGCTGGCTCGGGCGCCGGACTCGGACGGCTGGTTCAACCATCCGGTCTCGGCGTCGTTCGGCGGCCAGGATGCCGGCTCCGGAATCGCGGGTTGCAGCGGCGGGACGTACAACGGCGTCGACAGCGCGTCCGCGGCCATCTCGGGCACGTGCTCCGACGTCGCGGGCAACACGGCTGCTGCGAGCGTCGCGATCAAGTACGACGCCACCGCGCCGGCTGTGACGCCGGCGCCGGAACGGCAGCCCGACGCCCGCGGCTGGTACCGCAAGCCGCTGACTGTCAGTTTCGCCGGCACGGACCTCACCTCCGGGGTGGCCTCCTGCACGGCGCCCGTTCGCTATGCCGGCCCAGACCTGGCGCAGGCTGCCGTCGTCGGCTCATGTCGGGACCGGGCCGGGAACGCCGCCGAGGCAGGACACGCCTTCCCGTACGACGCAACAGCACCGAAGCTCGCGCGCGTCAAGGCGGAGCTCGACAACGGTGTTGCGCGGATCGGCTGGGAACGGGCCGAGGACGTCGTCACCGTCGAGCTGATGCGCTCGCCCGGCATCAACGGCGCGCGCACCACAAACGTCTACCGGGGGAAGGGCGTCGCCTTCGTCGACAGGACCGTTCGCGCCGGTGTTCGCTACCGGTACGAGATCATCGTCGCGGACGTGGCCGGGAATGCCTCTCGGAAGGCGGTCACGACTGGTGCGCTCCAACGGGCGGCGCTCTACAGTCCCGCTGCGGGGGCCGTCGTGCGCGCCGCACCGCTGCTTCGCTGGAGACCGGCAGCCGGTGCGACCTTCTACAACGTCCAGCTCTTCCGGAACGGCGTCAAGGTCCTGAGCAGCTGGCCTCGCGCGGCCACGCTCCGGCTCGGACGGACGTGGCGCTACGCGGGCAGGAAACAGCAGCTCACGCCCGGCCTCTACCGCTGGTACGTCTGGGGCGCTCGAGGCAGCCGCGAGCGGCCGACCTACGGGCGCGTGCTGGGATCGAGCACGTTCACCGTCAGACGCTGATCTCGCTCTCGCTCACTCGAATGCGAGTCCGAGCCGGGAGAGCTCCTCGTCCGCGTACCGGCCCTCGACCGTCGCCTCGAGATCGAAGAGCTCGCTGAGGTCGGGGTCCTTCCCGATCAGCTCACGTGCGCGACCTGGGAGGGGCTGCTCGGCCGCCTCGACCGTCTCGAACAGGTAGAAGGCGCCCCAGCGCTCCCCCGCCGGATCGGAGATCCAGGCCTTGAAGCGCAGGCCGTCGACCTCGGTGAAGTCGTCGACCGCTTCGTCGCGGAGGTAGCGGCGTAGCTCCTCGATCGTCGTCTTCGAGTCGCCGAGGTTCCAGAGCACGATCCGGACGACCATTACGCGTCGCGGATCTTGGCGTGCAGGTTCTTCAGGCGACGCAGGACGTCGGCTTCCTCGTGCCCGAAGTCGTCGAGGTAGGAGTGCACCGCCGACTCGAGCAGCCGGCGCTCAGCGTCGTCGAGCCGCAGCTCGTAGGCGGCCTCGTCGGTCTCCTCGTTCAGCCGCTTGACGATGAACGCCGCGTACCACGTCGGCCAGTCGTCGTCGGGCTCGCCACGCTCCTGCTCGTAGGCTGCGTGGGCGCTCTCCGCAATGCGGAGCAGCGTCCGCAAACGGTCTTCCGTCACCACCATCGTTTCCTCCTCTGCGTCACATGCGGAAGATGCCGAACGTGCTCTCGGGGACCGGTGCGTTCAGCGCCGCCGAGATCCCGAGGGCGAGCACCCGCCGCGTGTCGCGCGGGTCGATGATCCCGTCGTCCCACAGTCGCGCGGTCGAGTAGTACGGGTTCCCCTCGGCCTCGTACGTGGCGCGGATCTCGTCGGGGTCGGCGTCGCCGACCATGGTCAGCACCGTCGCCGCCTGCTCGCCGCCCATGACCGAGATCCGCGCGTTCGGCCACATCCAGAGCTGGCGCGGGCCGTACGCTCGGCCGCACATCGCGTAGTTGCCGGCTCCGAACGAGCCGCCGGTGACGACGGTGAACTTCGGCACGTCGGCGCAGGCGACCGCGGTCACGAGCTTGGCGCCGTCGCGGGCGATCCCGCCCTCCTCGTACTCCTTGCCGACCATGAAGCCGGTGATGTTCTGGAGGAAGACGAGCGGCACCTTCCGCTTCGCCGCCAGCTCGATGAAGTGGGCGCCCTTCTGGGCCGACTCGGCGAAGAGCACGCCCTTGTTCGCGAGGATCGCGACGGGGTAGCCCTCGATCCGGGCGAACCCGCAGACGAGCGTCTCGCCGTAGAGCGCCTTGAACTCGGCGAAACGCGAGCCGTCGACGATCCGTGCGATCAGCTCGTGCGCGTCCATCTCGTGCTTGAAGTCTTCGGGGACGAGGCCGGGGAGGTCGTTCGGGTCGAGCGCGGGCGGCTCGGGCGGCGCGACGTCCCACGGCAGCTCCTTGCGCCGGTGCAGGTTGCGCACGATCTGGCGCGCAACCGCGAGCGCGTGCTCGTCCGAGGTGGCGTAGTGGTCCGCGACGCCCGACCGGCGCGTGTGCACGTCGGCGCCGCCGAGCTCCTCGGCGGTCACGTCCTGGCCGGTCGCGGCCTTCACGAGCGGCGGGCCGCCGATGAAGATCGTGCCGGTGCCCTGGACGATGATCGTCTCGTCGCTCATCGCCGGCACGTAGGCGCCGCCGGCGGTGCACGATCCCATCACCGCCGCGATCTGCGGGATCCCCTTGGCCGACATGCGCGCCTGGTTGTAGAAGATCCGGCCGAAGTGCTCACGGTCGGGGAACACCTCGGCCTGAAGCGGCAGAAAGGCGCCGCCGGAGTCGACGAGGTAGATGCACGGGAGGTGGTTCTGCTCCGCCACCTCCTGCGCGCGCAGGTGCTTCTTCACGGTCAGCGGGAAGTAGGAGCCGCCCTTCACCGTCGCGTCGTTCGCGACGACAATGCACTCCTGCCCCTCGACCACGCCGATCCCGGTCACGATCCCGGCCGCTGGAGCCGCGCCGTCGTAGAGCTCCCAGGCCGCGAGCGCGTTGAGCTCGAGGAAGGCGGTACCGGGGTCGATCAGCCGGTCGATCCGCTCGCGCGCCGTCAGCTTCCCGCGCGAGCGGTGGCGCTCGACGGCTTTCTCGCCGCCACCGCGTGAGACCAGGGCGGTGCGCTCGCGCAACTCCGCGACCAGAGCCTCCATCCGCTCGGCGCGCCGAGCGAACGTCTCGCCGCGCTCGAGTTGCGATGTGAGGAGTGCCACGAGATCAGCCTAACGAACGGCCCAGCCAGTGCCGATAACCGCCCCGTGCGGCGCGACACCTTCAGGCCATTCCTCCTCGCCGGCGGCGCGACCGCGATCGTCCCGCCCGCCCTGATCCACTTCGTCAGCCCGCAGCAGGTGATGCTGTCGAGCGGAACGCACTTCTGGACTGTCGTCCTCTCCTCCGTGCTGGCGACGCTCGCCGGCGTCGCGCTCTCCTACGGCGGCTGGCGGCGCGGCGACGCACGCGCGGTCCTGGTCGGCACGGCATTCACCGTTATGGCCTCGCTCCTCCTCGTCCACGGCTTCGCGAGCCCAGGGTTCATCGTCGAGATGAACGGCGTCGTCGCCCTCACCGGCGCGGCCACGCTCCCCGTCGGCGGGGTCATCCTCGCGCTCTCGGCGCTGCCGTCCACGCGCAGCCCTCGCGCGGTCGCTCCGCTGCTCTGGCTGCAGGCAGCTCTGATGGTCGGCGTCGTCGCACTGGGGCTGCTCGCGCTCTGGGTGCCCGGGCTCGTGCCCTCCGTTCCGGAGCCGGCCAGCCTCCCCGCGATCGCCACGCTCGTGCTCGGGCTCGCGTTCTACGGCCTCCTGGCCCTTCGCTCGCTGCACACGGTGCTCCTGACGCGCCGGCGCGCCGACCTCGGCGTCTTCATCGGCCTCGTCTGGCTCGCCGGGGCGCTCGTGCCCGCCCTGACGCAGAGCTATCTCGACCTCGCGTGGTGGCTCGGCCACGGGCTCGAGGTCGCGGGCGTCCTGCTCGTCGGCGCGCCTGTCGCGGCCGACCTGTTCCGTTCCTCGCCCTCCCGGCCGCTCGCCGGCGACCTCCGCGGTGCCGAGATCGTCTCGGCCGAAGAGGCCTTCCTCGGTTCGCAGGTCGGGGGCCTCGTCCGCCTGCTGGCGGCCAAGGACGAGTACACCGAGGGTCACACGCGCCGGGTCGCCCTTTTGGCAGTCGAGGTGGGGGAGGAGCTCGGGCTGCCTCCCGCTCGGCTCCGGGAGCTTGCGACCGGCGGCCTCCTGCACGACATCGGCAAGCTCTCCGTCCCCGACGAGGTGCTGAAGAAGCCGGGTGCCCTCGACGAGGCCGAGTACGCGCTCGTCCAGAAGCACACGGTCTGGGGTGACGCCCTCCTCGGCCGGCTCGGCTTTTCGGCACACGTCCGAAACCTCGTTCGCGACCATCACGAGCGGCTCGACGGAACCGGCTATCCGCACGGATCCACGGTCCTCTCGCTGGGTACGCGCGTGCTCGCGGTCTGCGACGTCTACGACGCTCTCCGCTCGCAGCGCGTCTATCGCGACGCGTGGTTGCACGAGAGCGCGATCGCCCTCCTGCGGGAGGACGCCGGCACGAAGTTCGATCACAGGTGCGTCGAGGCGCTCAGCCGAGTGCTCGACCGCCAGTCGTCGGCGAGCACGCTGATCGCGGTCTGACCGGTCCATCCTTCCCGACGGCCGCGCCGCTCCGATCCCGTCGCGTTGCAATCTGCACAATGGCCTGCCATATTGGCTTGATCGCCACCACTCCTTGGCCCTGGGCGGCCACGGGGCCGAGGGGGTGGCGCGTCGAGAGCATGGCGCGTCCGATCGATCCGTCGTCTGCCGGCTCGACCCGGGCGTCCTGGGGGGTCTGAGTGGGCGCGCCCGGGGAGTGCGGCCTCTCCCACAACACGTCCATGACCACGAGACGCCTAATCGTTCAGACGACCCGGGCGGCTGGTCGCGGGGCGCACCCACACGCAGGGTAACCCTTTTTCCGGATCCGCGATGGCACCTGAAACGGGGAGCAGGGGTGACCCCGCAGCAGGGGCGACAGGACTCGAACCTGCGACATCTGGTTTTGGAGACCAGCGCTCTACCAACTGAGCTACGCCCCTTCGCTGAGGCCGATTGTAGCCTTGAACGATCTGATGCTCTCCCAGCGACACGCGCTCGGACTGCTGTTCCTGGTGCTTGCGCTCGGGTTCGGGTTCATCGCGATCAGCTCTGCGCGCGCCGGCTTCTGGGTGATCGCCGCGCCCGCCGCGGCACTCGGGGCCTGGATGGTGACGATGTCGCTGCGGCTCCTACGCCGACGCTAGGCCGCGCACGGGAAAGAGTCCGGCGTCACGCGGCGTATTCTCTCGCCATGGCGAAGGTCGAGGATACGAGCGCGCTCTGGCAGGAGTATCGGCGCTCGCAGGACCGCGGCGTCCGCGACCGCCTGATCCTGACGTACGCGCCATTGGTGAAGTTCGTCGCCGGCCGGCTGGGGAGCGGCCTGCCCGCCCACGTCGACGAGGGCGATCTCGTCTCCTACGGCTTGCTCGGGCTGATCGGCGCGATCGAGCGCTACGACCCCGATCGCGAGATCAAGTTCGAGACCTACGCGATCGCGCGGATCAAGGGCGCGATCATCGACGAGTTGCGCGCGCTGGACTGGGTTCCGCGCTCCGTGCGTGCGAGAGCGCGCGACATCGAGCGCGCGATCGCCGAGCTGGAGAAGAAGCTCCACCGGGCGCCGACGGACGAGGAGATCGCGACGAAGCTCGGGCTGACCGAGGACGAGCTCGGCTCGAGCCTGACCGAGATCTCCCGCTCGTCGATCGCCGCGCTGGACGAGCTGTGGACCGTCTCCGCCGGCGGCGACCAGATCGCGCTGATCGACACGATCGAGGACACGCAGGGCCCGGAACCGCAGTCGGCGCTCGCGCAGACAGAGATGAAGGAGGCGCTCGGCGAGGCGATCGCGCGGCTGCCGGAGCGGGAGAAGCTCGTGGTCACCCTCTACTACTACGAGGAGCTGACCCTCCGCGAGATCGGCGAGGTGCTCGGCGTCACCGAGTCCCGCGTCTCGCAGCTACACACGAAGGCGATCCTGCGCCTGAAGGCTCGTCTCGGCGCCGCCCGCGTGCCACTCGGCTAGAGCGTCGCTCGGCTCGGCGCTTGAACCAGCTTCAGCGCTTGCTTCTCGGCGGGGATCCGGACGACTCCCCAGGCGAGCCCCGCCTTCTCGAGCGTCCAGATCACCCAGCCGCCGGGATCGAGCTCCAGCTTGCGCAGGCCGTGGAACGCGGAGGTGGGAAACGCGTGGTGGTTGTTGTGCCACGACTCGCCGAAGGAGAGCCACGAGAGCCACCAGACGTTGCGCGACTCGTCGCGCGAGGCGAACCGGCGACGGCCCCAGAGGTGGCAGATCGAGTTGATCGAGAACGTGACGTGGTGCAGGAGGAAGATCCGGATCGCGCCGCCCCAGAAGAGACCGGCGAGGAAGCCGTACCAGCCGCCGATCAGCGCCCAGCCGGCGAGCGCCGGCACGAGCAGCGAGAAAAGGACGAGCGGCAGGAAGAGCCGGGCGATCACCCGCAGCCCGCGATCGCGGCTGAGATCCTTCGCGTACCGCGCCTGGTCGGCGCGGCCGGCGTCCGAGAAGAGCCACCCGGTGTGCGCGTGCCAGAGCCCCTGGAGCGTCCCGGCGAGGCCGTCCTCGAAGCCCGCGTGTGGGCTGTGCGGGTCGCCTTCGCGGTCGGAGAACTGGTGGTGCTTCCGATGGTCTGCGACCCAGGCGAGTACGTCGCCCTCGACGGCCATCTGGCCAAGGACGGCGAATGCGTACCGAACCGGCCGGGAGGTCTCGAAGGAGCGGTGAGTGAAGAGGCGGTGATAGCCGACGGTGATCCCGACCCCGGTCAGGACGTAGCCGACAGCGAGGATGGCGAGCTCGGTCGGACCGACCATCCGCTCCCACAAGAGCACCACCGCAGCGGTCAGCCCCACGAACGGGAGGACGATTCCCGCCACGTTGATCAGCTTGTGCGTACGGCTCACCCGACTCACCCCATTTCCCGGAAGCACCTTGAACCTGCCGCTCGCCGGTTGTCTGAGGCGGGCAATCGATCCGTCCGGGTCGTGAGGACGGGCCAGCGGGGGATCCTGAGAGCTGGGGATCCGACCCTCGCACCTTGTCCCCGTCCTCGACGCCGGCGAAACCTCGCGTCGCTCCCCGGGCTTGCCGCTCGCGCAGGCACGTTACGATTCGCGTCCCGAATCCAAGACCCGCCGAGGAGGCCGCCCCGCATGCCCGCTTTCGAGCCTGGAAAGATCCGCAACGTCGCCGTCGTCGGTCACCGCGGCACGGGCAAGACCTCGCTCGTCGAGGCGCTGCTCTTCCAGGCGGGGGAGACGAATCGCCTCGGCACGATCGACGCAGGCTCGACGGTCGCGGACTGGGACGACGACGAGCAGCAGCGGAAGATGTCGATCGCGCTCTCGCTGACCCACGCCGAGTGGCAGGGACGGAAGCTGAACCTCGTCGACGTCCCCGGCGACCCGAGCTTTCAGGGCGAAGCGCGCTGCGCCCTCCGCGTCGTCGAGGGCGCGCTCTTCGTGCTCAGCGGCGTGATGGGCGTCGAGGTCGGCACGGCGCGGGTCTGGAAGCGCGCCGACGAGCTCGGGATCGCGCGTGTCCTCTTCGTCAACATGCTCGACCGCGAGCGCGCCGACTTCTTCCGCGCCCTCGGTCAGATGCAGGAGCAGCTCTCGCCCCGCTGCGTCGCCGTCCAGCTCCCGATCGGGGCCGAGCACGAGCTGACGGGCATCGTCGACATCCTCCACATGTGTTCCTACACGAGCCCGGACGGCGGCCTGGAGCCCGAGCCCGGCCTGATCCCCGAGGAGATGGCGGACCTCGTCCAGGAGTACCGCGAGAAGCTGCTCGACGAGGTCGTGCAGACCGACGAGGCGCTGATGGAGAAGTACCTCGAAGGGGAGGAGCTCGGCGTCGAGGAGGTCGCGCACGCGCTCAAGGACGCGGTCACGCGCGGCGAGGTCTTCCCCGTCGCCTGCGGCGTCGCGACGAATAACCTGGGCGCGCATGCGCTGCTCGACCTGATCGTCGAGGGCGTGCCCTCGCCCGCGAAGGCCGGCTCGATCACCCACATCGAGGGGGCCGACACGGCCGCCTTCGTCTTCAAGACGATCGCCGACCCGTTCGCCGGGCGGATCAACCTCTTCCGCGTCCTCCAGGGCTCCGTGCGGCCTGACCAGACGCTCGTCGACGCGCGCACCCATGCGAAGGAGCGGATGGGCTCGCTGCTCTTCCAGCAGGGCAAGGAGCACATTCCCGCGACCGAGTTCGGCCCGGGCGACATCGGCGCCGTCGCGAAGCTGAAGGAGGTGCAGACCGGCGACCTGCTGCTCGACAAAGAGGTCGCGACCGACGTGCCCGAGATCGGTTTTCCCGAGCCGGTGATGAGCTTCGCGATCACGCCGAAGTCGAAGGGCGACGAGGAGAAGGTGGCGCAGGCGATCCGGCGGCTCGGGGAGGAGGATCCGACCCTGCACCTGCGGCGCGACCAGCAGACCGGCGAGGAGATCCTCTCCGGGATGAGCCAGATGCACGTCGAGGTCGCGCTCGAGCGGGCCAAGCGCAGGTTCGGCGTCGACATCGAGCTGCACCCGCCGCGCGTCCCGTACCTGGAGACGATCCGCAAGGAGTCCCGCTCGCACGCCCGCTACAAGAAGCAGACCGGCGGCCGCGGCCAGTTCGGCGACTGCACGATCGTGCTCGAGCCGATCGACGGGAACGTCGGCTACGAGTTCGTGGACAAGATCGTCGGCGGCGTCATCCCCCAGAGCTTCCGGCCCGCCGTCGACAAGGGGATCCAGGAGGCGATGCACCACGGCGAGCTGGCCGGGGCACCCGTCCAGGGCGTCCGCGTGCTGCTCGTCGACGGCTCGTACCACACGGTCGACTCCTCCGAGATGGCGTTCAAGATCGCCGGCTCGATGGCCTTCAAGGAGGCGTACGCGAAGGCGGAGCCGATCCTGCTCGAGCCGATCATGGAGCTCGAGGTGACCGTGCCCGACGAGGCCGTCGGCGCAGTCAACGGCGACCTCAACTCACGCCGTGGCCGACTGCACGGGATGGAGCCCGCGGCGGGGGTGACGACGATCAAGGCCGAGGTGCCCATGGCCGAGATGCTCACCTACCTGCAGACGCTGACCTCGATCACCGGCGGCCGCGGCGACTACTCGATGCACTTCCTCCGCTACGAGGAGGTTCCGTCCCACGTCGCCCAGCGGGTGATCGAGGACACGAAGCGCGAGCGAGAGGCGTCCGCGGCCGCTCATTGATCGGCTAGATCGTCTGCGGCTCTGCCTGGCCCTGCGGCACGTCGTCCGCGCGGATTCGCTTGATCAGCTCGGTCACGTCCGCGAGCTCCTGCTCGAGATCGCGCTGATACTCGTCCAGCCGTTCGAGCACGTTCTCGCTGGCGTAGAAGCGCGCGCCGAGCGGCGGGCGCCTGCGCTGAAGTCTCCGGTGGTGCATGGTCACCTCCCTTCCTGATGTCGGTCGAGAAAGCGGTCGATCCGGGTGCGTGTCTCGGCGAGGGAGGCCGCCCAGCGTTCGAGCGCGTCGCCGCCGGCGGGTGTCAGCTCGTAGGTGCGCTTGGCGGGTCCCGGGACGCTGTCGTCCCAAACGCTCGAGACGAGGCCTTGCTCCTCGAGCGCGCGCAGGACGCGGTAGAGATTGCCCACGTCGACGCGCTCGTCGCCGATCAGATCAGGTAGCCGCTCGAGCAGGTCGTAGCCGTGTGCCTTGCGCTCCCGCAGGAGGAGGAGAAGCGCCGCAACCTGAAAGCGCTCGATCCGCCCTCCCCGTCCATGCCAGCCCCGTCGCCGATACATATGTGAGTTACATATAGCAGAAGTGCCGTCCTGTGGATAACTCCTGGCGTTTGCTACGGTCGCCGGCATGCGTGTGACGCGTTCAGGCGCAACGCGCATCTGCGCGATCTGCGAACGCTCGCTCCTGATGGGCGAGCATGCGCTCCGGTTCTCGCCAGGCGGGGACGAGTACGTCGACGTCTGCCCGCTCTGCACCGAGATCGCGCTCGAGCACGGCTGGATCCGGGAGGGAAGCCCATCGCTTCCGGCCGTTCCGCTCGACGCGCGCCGTCGCAAGAGCCGGTGGGGCGGCCTGCTCGGGTCTAGCCGCCGCGCCGAGGAAGCTCCCGTGGCCGACGAGCCGTTTCTTCGCCGGCTCTCCGAGCCCGAGCTCGCAGTCGTCGAGGCGGCCGATCTGTTCAACTCGAGTGCGCACCGGCGCACGGTCGCCGGCGTGGCGAAGAGCCTGGGTGCGCCGAAGGGATCGATCGTCCCGCTCTCGGGTGTCAGCGGCGAGATGGTCGTGACAGTCGCGTGGGAGATCTCGTGGTACCAGTACCGGGTCTCGCCGGACGCGGCGCAGCCGGTGCGCCTCGTCGAGCGCGGCCACGACCTCGAGGAGCTCGAGACCTCGTTTCAGGAGTGGAACGCGCACCTGGCCGACGACGGCCGCCTGATGCCGGACATCGCCAGGGTCTGAGCCATGCCCGATCCGGCCACGCTGCTCGTCTTCGCGGTCGCAGCGCTCGCCCTGATCGTCGTTCCCGGGCCGGCGGTGCTCTACATCGTCTCCCAGAGCATCGACCGCGGCCGGCTGGCCGGGTTCGTCTCGGCGCTCGGGATCGCCACCGGCGCGCTCGTGCACGTCGCCGCGGCGGCGGTCGGCCTCTCTTCCATCCTCGTCTCCTCCGCAACGGCGTTCAACGTCGTCAAGTACACCGGCGCCGCATATCTGATCGGCATGGGCCTGTGGACGATCTTCCGCCGTCGCGACGAGGCGCCTGCGAGCCTTGCGAGCGAGCGGCGTCTGCGCCGCCGATTCGGGCAGGGCGTGATCGTGAACGTGCTCAATCCGAAGACGGCGCTCTTCTTCTTCGCGTTCCTGCCGCAGTTCGTCGATCCGGACAAGGGCAGCGCGGCGCTTCAGATCGGGGTCCTCGGGCTCGTCTTCGTCGCTATCGCCGTGTTCAGCGACAGTCTCTGGGCGCTGGCGGCCGGGACGGCCTCGGAGCGCCTGCGTGGCAGTCGCCGCTTCCTGTCGGTGCAGCGGTACGTCTCCGGCTCGGTGTTCGTCGGCCTCGGCGCGCTCACCGCGGTCGCGAGACGTCACTAGATCAGGGCTGGCGCCGGCCGCTTCGATTCGTAGACTGAGACCATGATCTACTGCGTGATCCCACGCGACCTCGAGGTCGACCTCTTCGACAAGATGGTCGAGTACTACAAGGACAATCCCAACGTGACGGTCATCCTCGACCGGCGCGAAGGGGATGACCGGCGCAACGGTCGGGAGTACGGCGGCAAGCGCGAGCTTCGCGACCGGCGCCGCGCCCGGATCCCGGGGACGTTCCCCGAGACCGACGGCGTCACCACCGATTAGAGAGGCATCCCTCGTTCGGGGGACGTTCGGCTGACGTGATCGGCCGAGACTCGTCGTATGGCTTACGACGAGTACGAGGGGGGCCGGACGATCTCGATCCCGCTGGTGCTCGCCGGCCTCGCCGTCGTGGCCGCAATCGGGATCTCCCTCTTTGCCGTTGCCTCGGTCCGCGAGCAGAGCATGCAGGTCGACCTGCTCGAGACCGACGTGCGCGAGCTCGAGGGGCGGCTCGAGAAGTTCCGTCTTGCTGACGCCGAGTACGCCCACCGCCTGTCGCAGTCCGAGACCAAACTGAAGCAGAAGGAGCAGGGGATTGCGCCGCTCGCCGCGCGCGTCCTCAAGAGCGTCTTCACGGTCAAGACCTCGGACGGGCTCGGCGCCGGTTTCGCAGGCTGGATCGCGAACGACCAGCTCTACGTCGTCACCGCCGCCCACGTCGTCTCGGAGGTCGGCGAGCAGGTGCTGCTGGAGCGGAACACGGGCTCCTGGCGCGCCGAGGTGGTGGCGCGCGACCGCGCGCGCGATCTCGCCGTGCTCCGCGTCGACGGCAAGCCGGTCGGGGCGAAGCCGCTCTGGCAGAAGCCCGTGCCGAACAAGCCTCGCGTCGGCGATGCGCTGCTCCTCGTCGGCAGTCCCTACGGGCTCGGCGGGACCGTCACGAGCGGCGTCGTCAGCCGCGTGCGGCCCCAGGAGATCCAGACCGACGCCGCCGCGAACCCGGGCAACTCGGGCGGCCCGGCGGTCGACCGCAAGGGTCGGGTCGTCGGCGTGCTCGTCGCCGGCAGCGGCGAGAACCTCAACTTCGCCGTCCCGATCGCTCGCCTCTGCGGCTCGCTCCGCAGCTGCTAGCTAGCCGTACGAGCGCGGATCGTAGTAGCGGACGCAGCCGGTCGCGCCGAGCGCAGTGAAGCGGGAGCGCAGGTCGGCAAGGACGGGGACCGTCTCGTTGACGCGGCGTTCGAACACGCGACGGTCGAAGGTGCGGCGCAGCCGGGCCAGCACGGCGAGATCGTCCTGGTGCGAGTCCGCGACGAGCGTGAGGACACGTTCGATCTCCTTGTCGTCCGCGGAGGGGCGAGTCAGCGCCTCGAGCTCCGAAAGCATGTCGGCCTCGATTTCGGCAGCGCCCGCAAAGACCTCCAGCACTTGCCGCTCCACCGGCCTGATCGAAGCGCCGGCGGAGACGAGATCACGCCCGCGGCCGAGCGCTCTCGCGCAGGCCTCGGTTGCACGCGCCGACCACTCGGGCTCGTCCTCGCCGGTCAGACGTAGGCCGACGACGACCACGGCGACAAACGCGGCGACCGCGACAGCACCCGCGAGCAAAGCGATCCGCATCGGCTTTGACCCTACTGACTACACTGCGGGCCGAGATGGCGGTCGCAGCGGAGCAGTTCAAGAACTACGTCGGCGGGAAGTGGACGGACGCCGCGTCCGGCGAGACGTTCGAGTCGAAGGTTCCGGCGACCGGTGAGACGCTCGGGACGTTTCCGCGCTCGACCGCCGAGGACGTCGACCGGGCCGTCGACGCGGCCAAGGCTGCCTTCGAAGAGTGGCGCCTCGTGCCCGCCCCCGAACGCGGCAACGTCCTCTTCCGCTTCGCGCGGCTGCTGGAGGAGCAGAAGGACGAGCTGACCGAGCTGATGAGCCGCGAGATGGGCAAGGTGCTCGCGGAGGCCGGGGGAGACGTCCAGGAGGCGATCGACATGTCGGTCTACATGGCCGGCGAGGGGCGGCGCCTCTTCGGTCAGACGACCCCGTCAGAGCTCCGCGACAAGTTCCAGATGTCCGTGCGGATGCCCGTCGGCGTCGTCGGCGCGATCACGCCGTGGAACTTCCCGATCGCGATTCCCGCCTGGAAGCTCGCGCCCGCGCTCGTCTGCGGCAACACCGTCGTGCTCAAGCCGGCCGAGGACACGCCGCTGCTCGCAGAGCGGTTCGTGGAGTTGCTCGGCGAGGCCGGGCTTCCCGACGGTGCGGTCAACCTCGTCCAGGGCTTCGGCGAGGAGGCGGGCGACCGGCTCGTGCGCCATCCGGACGTCCCGATCATCACCTTCACCGGCTCGCGCGAGACCGGGATCGCGGTGACGAAGGCCGCGGCGGACGGGCTCAAGCACGTCCACCTCGAGCTCGGCGGCAAGAACGGGATCATCGTCATGGACGACGCCGACCTCGAGCTGGCCGTCGAGGGGATCGTCTGGTCGGCGTTCGGAACGTCCGGCCAGCGCTGCACCGCAGCGAGCCGCGTGATCGTCCACGAGGCGGTCTACGGGGAGCTCCAGAAGCGCCTCGTCGAGCGGGCCGAGCAGATGACGATCGGCCCCGGCTGGGATCCCGAGACCGACCTCGGCCCGGTGATCAACCGCGACGCGCTCGACAAGATCCACTCCTACACGGGGATCGGCTCGGACGAGGGCGCGACGCTCCTCACCGGGGGCGAGCAGGCAACCGAAGGCGACCTTGGCAAGGGCTTCTACTATCGCCCGACGATCTTCGCCGACGTCGACCCGCAGATGCGGATCGCGCAGGAGGAGATCTTCGGACCGACGACGGCGCTGATCCCGGTTCAGAGCTTCGATGAGGCGATCCGGGTCACGAACGGGATTCGGTACGGACTGTCCTCGTCGATCTTCACCCGCGACGTGAACAAGGCCTTTCGCGCGATGCGCGACCTCCAGACCGGGATCACGTACATCAACGCGGGCACGACCGGCGCCGAGGTGCATCTGCCGTTCGGTGGCACCAAGGACACCGGCAACGGCCACCGCGAGGCCGGGCAGGCGGCGCTCGACGTCTTCACGGAGTGGAAGTCGCTCTACGTCGACTACTCCGGGAAGCTCCAGCGCGCGCAGATCGACAACGTCGAGCATCCCGCTCCCTGAAGGCGCGGCTCTCGACGGACGGTGGTGCGCGCGGGAACCCAGGCCCCGCTGCCTACGCGTACGTGCTCGAGAGTCAGGACGGTGACGTCCTCGCCGCGCACGGGCAGGCGATCGGGATCGCCACCAACAACGTCGCCGAGTACAGCGCCTTGGTCGCGGGGCTCGAGAAGGCCGTCGAGCTCGGCGTCCGCGAGCTCGAGGTGATCTCCGACTCCGAGCTGATGGTCAAGCAGATGCGCGGCGAGTATCGGGTCAAGAACGAGGCCCTGCGGGAGCTCTCGGTGCGGGCGGGGACGCTCGCGCGCGAGCTCGGGACGGTTCGCTACACGGCCGTGCGGAGGGAGCAGAACAAGCTCGCGGATCAGCTCGTGAACGACGCGCTCGACGCGGCCCGCTGAGCTCGAGGACGCTGCGACCGCGGCTATACTGGCCGCCTACGCGGATGTAGCTCAGTTGGCTAGAGCGTCTGCTTGCCATGCAGAAGGTCGTGGGTTCGAGTCCCATCATCCGCTTCCCTGGAACAAGCCGTACTTCCCTGAGTGCGACGCGGGGTGCGCTGACACGCGCCGACACGAGATCGCTGTCAGCGAGCCGCGATCGCGGCCGGGCCGGGGACGCCGACCAGTTGTCCTCCCGCGCACTCCTCGGCGTTTACGCGTCGGCGCGGGTTCTGGATGCCGACGGCGGCGACGGCGCCGCCGGTCGCGACGAGCGCAGCGCAGACGAAGATCGCAGCGTGGAAGGCATCGACAGAGTCGGCATTGGGCCCGAACGTTCCGCCCGGCAGCCTCGACGCAACGAGCGCGCCGACCGCTGAGATGCCTATGAGCCCCGCGACGCGGGCGATCGCGTTGTTGATCGCCGAGGCGATCCCGGCGTCGCTCTCGTCAGCGTCGGCAAGGACGGTCGCTGTCAGAGGCGCGACCGTGGCTGCGAGCCCCAGCGAGAAGACCACGAGCGCCGGCAGGAGGTCGGACAGGTACGAAGGCTCCATGCCGACTCTGAGCAGCAACAGGATCCCGGCAGCGGCCGTCAGCGGCCCGGCGGCCAGGAAGAGTCTTGGGCCGAGCCTGTCGGCGAGGGCCCCTAGACGGCGCGAGAGCGCGAACATGATCACCGTCGTCGGGATCGTCGTGAGTCCCGCTTGCACTGCGGAGTAGCCGGCGACCTGCTGGAGAAAGATGAAGAGGAAGAAGAACAGTACGGCGAGACCACCGTAGATCGCGAGCGTCTGCAGGTTCGCGATCGCGAAGTTCCGCCGTTCGAACAGGTCGAGACGCAGCATCGGGTTTGACGCGTGCCGCTCATAGACGACGAAAGCCGCGAGCGCGACGGTGCCGCCGACGAGCGAGCCGATGACGGCAGGGCTTGCCCACCCGAAGCGCGGCTGCTCGACCAGGCCGAACACGATTCCCGCCAGACCGAGCGCGCAAAGGCTTGCGCCGAGCAGGTCCACGCGACGGCGCGTGGCCGGCGGGTCCGGCACTGCCGACCGCACCAGCACCAGAGTGACCAGGACGAGCGGTACGTTGATTGCGAAGATCCAGCGCCACGACGCGTGGTCGACGATGACGCCGCCCACGAGGGGGCCGACGATCACCGCGATCCCACCCCAAGCTGTCCACGACCCGATCGCCGCGCCGCGCGCTCCACCGGTGAACGCGGCGGCGATGATCGCCAACGAGCTTGGCGTCAGCAACGCCCCGGCAACACCCTGGAGCGCTCGAGCCGCGATGAGGGTCTCGGTGTTCGGCGCCATTGCGCACAGGAGTGACAGGACGCCGAAGGAACCCACGCCGACCGCGAAGACGCGCCGCCTGCCGTAGATGTCGCCCAGCGATCCCCCGATCAGGATCAGCGATCCGAGCGTCAACAGGTAGGCGTTCGAAATCCACTGTTGCGTCTGCAAGCCGCCGCCGAGATCCGCCTGAATCGCGGGCAGGGCAATGTTGACGATCGTGCCGTCGATCGCGGCAACGCCCGATCCGAGGATCGCCGCGACGAGCGTGAAGCGCTGACTCTGGGTCACAGCATTGCGATCAGGCCTTGACCGGCCGGCGGGGCCGCCCGATCTCGAGTGCTCGAGCGAGATCGGTGATCGACAGCAGGCCGCTCAACCGTCCGCTCTCGATCACGAGCCCTCGGTTGGTCAGCGGGGACGAGAGGTCGGCGAGAGCGTCGAAAGCTCGCTCGTCCGAGGTCAGTCGCGGGAGCTGGTCGGTGGGGATCATTGAATCGCGAACGCGCCGTGTATCCCACTCGGACCGAGGCACGGCCGCAACGGAGCTGAAGGCGAGCAGGCCGATCGGCCGGCCGTCGTCCAGCACCGGATACGTCGTGAACCGACGGGACCTGGCGACCTCGTCCATGAATTCGCCGAGGCTGAGATCTGCATCGACGGTCACCGGGTCCGTCACCATCAGATCGCGCACGCGCACCCCCTCCAGCGCCTCCTCGGCGGCGATGTACCGGGCCTCTGCACTCGCAGCGCCGAGCAAGAACCAGCCGATGAACGCAAGCCAAGCTCCGCTGAACGACCCCTGGAAGATGAACATCGCGATCCCGAGACCAATGAACAGGTAGCCGAATCCCCGGCCGATCCCGGCGGCGATGCCCGTCGCCCAGCCCAGATCGCCTCGGACGTGCCAGAGTGCCGCGCGGAGCAACCGGCCGCCGTCGAGCGGCAAGGCCGGCAGCAGGTTGAAGACGAGCAGACTCAGGTTGATGTAGCCGAGCCACGCGGCGATGCCGTCGAGGGCGCTTGGCAGCCCGACGAGCGCCAGCAGCACGAAGCCGATGCCCAGTCCGAGCGAGACAAGCGGCCCGGCGCCCGCGATCCTGAACTCGGAGCCTGCGCTCGGGAACCTCCCCTTGAACTGTGCGACCCCACCGAAGAGCCAGAGCGTGATCCCCTCTATCTCCAAGCCTTCGCGCAATGCCTGCCGTGCGTGTCCGAGCTCGTGCAGGAGGAGCGAGGCGAAGAACAGCACTGCCGCCGCAACGGCCATCGCGAGGTAGGTGCCTTCCGAGTGACCGGGATTCTGCGACGGGAACACACCGGACTTCAGCGACCAGACGATCAGGGTGAAGACGACGAGCAGGCTCCAGTGAATCCGGACACGAACCCCCGCGATGCGACCCACGTCGATGTTTCCAGTCACGATGCTCCTTCCGCTCGTACGGCGAGGCAACCGTTCAAGAGGCCACTCTCCCGGATCGTGCGTCCGAGTGCACGTACCTCCGCTTGACGCGTATGTCGTACCCTGCGAACGGTCCCTGGCGCGGCGAGTGGAACTCGAGCGTTGGCGCCTTGTCGCGGGGGATGAAGCGCGCCGCTTCGCGGTAGTCCTGGTTCACCGCGCCGAGACGATCGAGGAAGCGCGCCCGCGTCGCCTCGACGTCGGGCGGCGGCTCCGCGCCGGCCGCGAGCTCGAAGGCGAAGGCGAGTGTCTTGTTCGCCGCCTCGTCCTCGCCGAGGAGGAGCGCGAACGGGCCCACCCGCTGGGCGAGCTCGGGCAGTGAGTAGACGACCTCCTGGATGTCCGCAGGGGCGATCTTCGCTCCGTAGAAAGCGACGGTCGCGTCCGAGCGCCCGTAGTGGAAGAGCAGCGGAAGGTCGAGGTGCCGCTCAGCAAGATCGGCAGGCCGGAGTCCCATCTCTGCGAGGGCGCGCACGACCTCGGGGAAGCGGACAACGACGCCGAGGTCGTGGAGGTTGTAGCGGAGCTTTGGCGCCGTCGTTCCGAGCCGGCAGATGGAGAGAACGAGTTCCCCGGACGCGTTGGTCTCGATGAAGTAGTCGAGTGGGTTGTACTGGAAGACCATCGGCAGCGAGGGCCGGGCTGGGAGGCCAAGCGCGCGCCCGAGTTCTGGGCGCTCTGCGAGCAGGCGGCGGAGTGCGATCGCGAAGTCGTTCTCCGCCGCGACGTTGATCTCCAGGTCAGCCGCGCCGAACGAGCTGTAGACGGTTCGAAAGCGGCGCAGGAGGTAGCTGCGCAATGCCTCGCTCATGCTTTCGCCGCCGACGACGGCTGAGCAGCTGTACTCGCTCCAGTCGACTCGAGCCTCGTCCACCAGCTGCTTCAGGAAGGGCGGATAGCCGAGGACGAGGTAACGATAGTTCGGGCCAAACTGGCGCAGCGTCGCCTCGATCTTCCCCACGTCCGGGCCTATCGACTTGAGGATCGCGACGTCGACCGTGGCCATCGACACGGCCATCCCCGTCGCCCACGGGCCGAGTGCAAAGGCGTTGACGACGAAGAGCGGCTCCGGACCGAACACGTGCCGCAGGTCCAGCTGGAGAAGCTGGCGGACGTCGGAGCGCTCCTCGGGCCCGCGCACCCAGTTGTTCGGGCTTCCGCTCGTGCCCGAGGACTCGTCGATCACGACGCCGCGGGGCGGGAGACGGCCGTGGCGGCATCGCTCCTCGATGGAGAACCGGAGCACGTAACTCTCCTTGTCCGTGGTGGGGAGCTCGGAGAAGTCCGGAACGAGCCCGCGTACCCGCACCTGTGGTTCTGCGTGCTCGCTCATCAGCTGCCGATACGCGGGCACCTGCGTTCTCGCCTGCTCGACCGCAAGCCAAAGCCGCCACATGCCGATCCGTCGGAGAAGCGGCTCAAAGCCCGGACGCAAGAACCGCTCCGCACGCGGCGTCGCCAGAAACACGGTGCGCACCCAGCTCGCCGCGTGGACGAAGGCGAAGACCAGGGCCCGCTTGAGCCTGATCACGTCAGAATCTCCCCGGGCTGCCGGCGCGCGCTGCGCGGTGGCTCGGGACCCGACCCGATCCGAAAGAGGAGCCAGATCTCGCGATTCCCTTCTCTGACCTCGAGTCTCTCCGCCAGGCGCGCGTGGGACGTGGGGCTCGTGATCACGGAACCGAACGGCTGCAGATAGAGCCCGTGCGCCGTGAGCTCGAGCCAGAAACGGAGCAACATCCGGCCGGCTGCGAGGCACTCCGCGGGCGTGCTCCAGGGTCCTGCGATCCATCCAACCGTCGTTGTGCCACGCATGCTGCGCAGATAGAGCCTCCGCGCGAGCGCCCGGACGAGACCGAGACGGAACACACCGTGCCGATCAAAGAAGAGGCGGACGAGAGGCGCCGGGAAGCCGAGGCTCCGTGGCGAGAAGCCGTCTCCTCGCGCGCGGGCCGAGTGTTCGGTCCCGTGCGTCCAGCTGCGGATCTCCTCCCGTCGGTCGTCCTCTTCGAGGTCCCGGAAGACCGTGTCAGCGTTCAGCGAGAGGACCCAGTCGACGAGCGCCGGGTCATTCGAGAAGCTCACCTCGTGCCCCAGCTCCGCCGCGGTTCCGGAGAGCTTGGCTCGTGTCCGTTCGTCGACAGGCCGTCCGTCGTACGGAGCACGCGAGGTGCGGCGGCGCTCCAGCAACTCCGCGGCGAAGCGGGTGGGCTCAGCACGGGGGCCGAGCTGCAGGCGCGCGACCATCGACCGCTCATCCGCGTCGGCCCCGAGCGACGGAAAGAGCGGATCGGCCTCGACCGTTAGTCGGAACCTGCCCGCGGCGACGTCGAGTGCCTCGAGGAAGATGCCCTGCGAAGCGGTCTCGAAGCGGCCATCGGGGTCCTCGACCGGGAGCAGCCGCTCGCGCGGCGCGTAGAGCTCGGCTCGGCTCCGGTGAAACCGGCCGCACGAGCCACGGCTGTGTGTTGTGCGGCGACGGCGCCCAGCGGGCGTCGTTGAGGATCTCCGGCCAGAGTCCGCCAGGCTTTGACGCCGCTACGGCAAGCTCGCGATCGCTGGCGAACGAGCTCGACACCGTCATGACCGTGTCACCCCGTCCGGGGCCGACTCGATGACGCGCTTGCCGAGTCGGCGTTCGAGATCGCTGTCGGTGTTGAGTCCGAGCTCGGCGAGCTTCGCCAACCGTGCCAGCGGACCGGGCCTCCCGAAGGCCTGAGCGAAATCGACCAGCGCCGGGGGCAGCTCGCCGTCGGGTGGCAACGTCACCTGGTCGACGTAGGACTTCGTCCGTGCGATGGCTTCATGGTCAAAGCGCTGGAGCCGCGAGGCGATCTGATCGACTTCGCTGTCGAGCTCGTCGTCGGCGATCGCCCGGTTGACGTAGCCGTACTGCTCCGCTCGCTGGCCGTCGAAGTCGTCCGCGACGAGGAGGATCTCCAGCGCGCGCCCGCGGCCGACGAGCCGCGAGAGGCGGGCCATCGGGCCGCCGCCGGGGATCAGGCCGGCACCGACCTCGAATTGGCCGAGCAAGGAGTTCTCGCGCGAGGCGAAGCGCAGGTCGCACGCGAGCACGAACTCGCTGCCGGCGCCTCGGGCGCGTCCGCGGATCGAGGCGATGCTGACGACCGGGGCGCGCGACAACCGGGTCGTGAGATCGAGCCACGGGTGCATCCCGGTCGGCCCCGGCGGCAACGCGATCGTCTTCCTCAGATCGTTCTCGGCGTCGTAGTGCGCGAGGAAGAAGTCGGGGTTGGCGCTCTCGAAGACGACGACGTTCAGCTCCGGATCGCGTTCGATCAGCTCGACCAGCTCGGAGAGCTCCGTCACGGTCGTTGCCGTGATCGTGTTGATCGGGGGATGGTCGAAGGTCACGCGCCAGTAGGCGTTGCTCCGGCGTTCGAGTTTCAGGTGGTTCCACGAGGAACGGCTCATGCTGATCTCCTTTGCCATCGGAACGTGAAGACGTACGGCGACACGCCCGCCTGGCTCCACGCGCAGGACGGGGCCGCGCAGCTCGGCGGGGCCGAGCGGCTCGGTGAGCCACCCGGTCGCGCCGCCGAGCGACGGCATGTGAACGCGTCCGAACACGTTCGGCTACAGGGCCGCGACCTGTGACTGCCTGTCCTGCGGGGAGGTCTGCCCGTCCCGGTAGGGAGCAAGGAACGCCGTCAGCGCAGCCAGCAGCTCGTCGGGAGCCTGCTCGGCGACCCAGTGGCCGGTGCCGCCGAGGACAACGGTCTGCACATCGTCGGCGACGAGTTTCATCGCCGCTGCCACGCCATCACCGGCGCTCTCCTCGCCGCCGATGGCGAGGACGGGCAACGTGAGCCGTCGGGCCTTGCGCTCCTCGTTCTGCGTCCTCGTGACGCCGACGGCACGGTAGAAGCCGAAGCTGCCGCGCAGAGCGTCGGGACTCGGAGGCGAGGGTGTCGACGTAGTACCTGACGACCTCGTCGGGCAGCTTCGTCGTCCCGGCCGAGGAGTCGAACTCCGCTCCGAAGAAGATGCTCTCACGTCCCTTGACGAGGGCTTCGTTCACCTCGGCGGGGAGCTGGTTGAACATCAGGTGCCAGAGGCGGGCATTGGCCAGCGGCGGGACGAACAGCGGCGGCGAGGCGGACACGCCGGGCATGAGGGACTCGGAGACGGCGATGCGATCGACCCGGTCGGGGTAATCCGCGGCCAGGGCGTACGCGATCGGCATTCCGGTGTCCGTTCCGTAGACCGCGAACCGCTCGTGGCCGAGCGCGTCCATGAGGGCGATCAGGTCGCCGGCGAGCGTGCCGACGTCGTAGCCGCCCTCGGGCTTGTCCGAGAGCCCGATGCCGCGCTGGTCGACCGCGATGACCTCGAAGTCGCGGGCCAGGGCGGGCATGACCAGGC
This sequence comes from uncultured Gaiellaceae bacterium, assembly GCA_963789355.1. Classification (GTDB taxonomy): domain Bacteria; phylum Actinomycetota; class Thermoleophilia; order Gaiellales; family Gaiellaceae; genus Gaiellasilicea. The sequence continues at coordinate 70,810 of CAWBKK010000001.1, read as the reverse complement.
GCCATGCGTACCAGTTCTGGGGCCAGCCGTGGATCAGCAGCAGCGGCGGGCCGTCGCCCCCGATGACGGCGTGCAGCTGCACTTCGCCTGTGTCGACGTACCGGCTGGCGAACGTGTCCCTGAACCCTGCCGGGAGGTTTGGCGCTCCAGAGACGGAGCCGGGACCCTCCGGAGTTGGGAGCTGGTTGGGTGAGCTCATCGACGATCTCCTTTCGCGAGACCTCACGGGCCTCCGTGTTGATGACCACTTCAAGGTGGCGTCTTTCCTGCAGCATCGCCTCGGTGGAATGCCCTGGTCGCTGCCCTGGTCTGCCTCACGGGTTTGATCCGAGGCGACCGCGAGAAGCCGAGCTACCCGTCCCTTCCGAAGAGCGACAGGCGTCAGTCGACGTCCGTCAGGATGTTCGACGGGAACATCGCGACGACTTGCGTTCCAAGCTCTCGCGGGCTGTCGAGCGCGAGCCGGCCGCCGAGCGCGGCAACGCGATCGGCTAGACCCTCGAGCCCTGAGCCGCGACTGACTTTGGCGCCCCCGACGCCGTCGTCGGCGACGGCGACCCTGACGTCCGACCCGTCGATGCCGACGTCGATCGAGACGGAGGTCGCGCGGGCGTGCTTCATGGCGTTCGTCAGCGCCTCGGAGACGAGGTAGTAGATGCCGATCTCGATCGGCTCGGGAAGACGTTCGTCCAGATCGACCTTGAGGTCGACTGTGAACGGGGCGCGGCGTGCGAGGGCGCGGAGCGAGGGCTCGAGTCCTGCCTCGGCCAGGACGGCGGGATGCAGGCCTCTCGAAAGCTCGCGCACCTCCTCGACGAGTGTCCGGACGTCGCCACGAATCTGCCGCGTCCGCTCGACAGCCTCTTGTCCGCCGTCTGCGACGACATTCTCGAGCCTGCGCAGCTCGATCCCGATCGTGACGAGCCTTTGCTGCGTGCCGTCGTGGAGGTCGCGTTCGATCCGCTTCCTCGCCTCGTCTCCGGCTGCGACGATGCGGGCGCGGGACGCGACCAGCTCGGCGCGCGCGGTCGCATTCGACACAGCCGTGCCGACGAGCTCCGCGAAATCGTGCAGCCGCGCTTCGGTGTCGTGCGCGAGGGTGCTTTCGGGTGACGAGACGGAGATGGCACCCCAGAGCTCGCCGTCGACCGTAATCGGCGTCCGGAAGGCGACCTCGGGAGCGTCGCGCTCTGCTCGCGAGGAGCGACGGACGTGCTCGGCGACCGTGACCGACGCACCGTCGGGCTCGTACCGGTCGAGCGTCACCGCGGACACGTCGAGCACATGGGCGACTTCGCGCAGGACGGCGGAGAAAAGAGCGTCGGGGCTGGCGCCTTCGGCGACCCGCGTCGCGACGCGCCGCAGTGCAGTCTGCTCGTCGGCCAGGCGGCGGAGGGCGTCACGCGACTCGGTGTTCGAGATCGCCGTCGCGACGAGCTCGGTGTAGGCGCGCAGGCGTGGCTCGATATCCCAGGGCAGCGGTTCCGGTCCGACGCCGTCCCCGGCGAGCATCCCCCAGACCGCACCCTCGACGATGATCGGAACGCCGAAGCTCGAGTTCTCTCCGGATGCGCGAGCCGCGGCGGCGATCGCTCCGGGCATGTCCTCGAAGGAGTCCACCCGAGCAGCCCGGCCGGTGTCGAAGATGAGCTTCGACACCCCGCCGTCGAGCGGGAACCGACTACCGACCGGAAAGCTGCCCTCGCTGTTGACCGAGGCGAGGACCGTGATCATCGGGCCCGGGTCGAAGCGCACGAGAACCGAAACCTTCAAGTCGAGCGCTTCTACCGCTTCTCTTGCGACGGCGGCATAGACCTCGTCGGCTGAGGCGCCTTCGGCGACCAGCGTCGCGACGCGGCGGAGCGCAGCTTGGTCGACCGCGAGACGCCGGAGCGCATCTCGCGACTCGGCATTCGAGATCGCCAGCCCCAGGAGGTCGGTGAAGTTGTGCAGCCGCTGTTCGGTTTCGGGGGGCAGCGCCTCTGCGGCTCTGACTGCGACCGAGATGTCGCCCCATACCTTGCCATCGACGATGATCGGCACGCCGATTGCCGCCTCGGTCGATGAGGCGCGCGCGGCGGCGGCTATCTCTCCCGCGAGGTTCGAGTAGTCGACGCGCGCAGCCCGACCGGTTTCCTCGACCGTGGCCGCCACGCTGGGCGCGTCCAGCGGCCACCGGCTGCCGACGGGAAACGCAGCGCTGCCGACTGAGGCGACGACGATGAGCGTGCCTGCGCGATGCTGACTCAGCGTGACGCTCCGAACGCCGAAGACGGCGGCGACTTCCTGCGCGACGGCGTCGAACAGCTCTTCCGCGGGCGCGCCTACCGCCACGAGCGTGGCCACGCGGCGCAGCGCTGCCTGTTCTTGCGCAAGGACGGAGCGTTCCAGCTGCGCCATCGGGCTAGCGTGAGTCGAGATACGTGATCACGGCAAGCACGCGACGATGATCGTCTTCGGCGGCGGGCAGCCGAAGCTTCGCAAGGATGTTGTGCACGTGCCGCTCGACGGTGCCCTCCGTCACCCACAGCTGCCGGGCGATACCGGAGTTGGAGCGGCCTTCCGCCATGATCGCAAGCACCTCGCGTTCGCGCGTCGTGAGCTCGTCAAGTGGATCGTTCCCCGTGCGAACGCCGACCAGTTCCTGAACGAGCGTCGGGTCGATGACCGAGCCCCCGCGGCACAACCGCTCGATGTCGTCGAGGAACTCCTCGAGATCGTCGATTCGACTCTTCAGCAGGTAGCCGCTGCGCTCCCCACAGCTGATGAGCGCGATCGCCTGCGTCACCTCGACATGAGCGGAGAGGACGAGAACCGCGGTGTCCGGATACTTCTCGCGGATGAGGGTCGCCGCCTCGAGGCCCTCGGCGGTGTGCGTCGGAGGCATACGGATGTCGACAATCGCGAGGTCCGGGCGGTGCTCGCGCACGAGGTCGACGAGTTGGGCGCCGTCACCGGCCTGGCCGACGACGTCCAAGCCGGACTCCCGCAGCAGGCTCGCCACACCTTCGCGGAGGAGATAGTCGTCGTCTGCGATGACGACGCGCCTGCGGCCCGGGTCGGCGCGCGCTGCTGCCATCGCACAAGTATCTGCCACGGGCTGTCTGCTGCGCGAATGTCGGGCTCAGCTCGCCTGGGGGAGGGCCTGCTGGAGCTCCCTGCGGCCGCTCACGCCGAGCTTCGGATACACCTTCCGGAGGTGCCACTCGACGGTGCGAGGGCTAAGGAAGAGCTGCGCTCCGATCTCCGGGTTCGTGTGGCCGGCTGCGGCCAGATGCGCGATTTGCGCTTCTTGCGCGGTCAGGTCGTCGCGCGTGGCATCGATGCGCTTGCGCGTTTTCGCGCCGGTGGCGAGAAGCTCACGGCGAGCGCGTTCGGCAAAGCCGACCGCGCCCAGCGCCTCGAGCATCTCCTCAGCCACACGCAGCCGGTGGCGCGCGTCGACACGGCGGTTGCTCCGCCGCAGCCACTCGCCGTAGAGCAGGTGCGTGCGAGCCAGGAAGAACGGAACCCCAGCCGCCTCGGCCCGCTCGATCGCCTCGCGGTAGAGCCGCTCCGCTCGATCGCCTCGACCCATGAGCGCACGCGCCGCTGCCTCGGCGCCGACCGCCCAGTCTTCGCCGCTCGATCGCGCGAGCCGGCTCAGGCGCAGGAGCGGCTCGGCGGCATGCTCCGACGACCCGGCCCGGACTGCCGCGTCGATGACCTCCAACGACACCAACGGCGACGGCAGCGGCCCGCACGCGTGTACGACGGCCGGCCACTGCGCCGCGTCGCCCTGCCACGCAGCGAGGAGCGCCGATGCCTGGTTGCCATGCTCGCTGCCCGTGACGGCGAGCGCAGCGTCCGCTTCGGCAACGAGTCCCGCCGCGACGTCGACGTTCCCAAGAGCGAGCTCGACCTTCGTGCGCTCACCCAACGCGGTCGGCAGGATTGCGAGCGCACCGGTTGCTCGTGCGAGCTCCACGTGGCGGCAGGTGAGGTCGTCCCAGGAAGCGGCGTCGCCCAGGGCACATGCCGCGTAACCCGCGAGCCAGACGCGAACGAGCGCGTTGTCGTCGTGCATCGGCTCGGCTCGGAGCGCCTCGATCGCCTGTCGCAGTGCGGGCGCGGCGGTGTCGTAGTCACCACGAATGAGGTGGGCCAGTCCAACGCGGAGCGGGTCGCGCGGAACGTCCCCGGCGGCCACGACCGCATCGGAGACAGTGCGCGGATCATCGCCGGGCCTCGAGAGTGCGGCGAAGAGTGCGTCGTCGTAGGCGCTACCGGCGAGGGTGACGTCGAACTCCGTCAGCCGCTCTGCCGCCTCCACAAGCGAGAGCGACTGCTCGCGGCCCTCGTTGGCGAGCGACTCGATCCGAGCGCCGATCAGGTCTGCACGCGCCTGGTCGGACCTGTCGAGTTGGCCTGCGCCGGTGACCGCCAGGAGCCCGATCGCCTCGCCCGGAGCGCCGGCCAAGTGCTTTGCCTGCGCCGCCGCGAGCGTACGCCGGACGCGAGCCGTCGCGTCGGGCGTGAGGGCGGCCGCGCGCTCCAAGAAGGTCGCCGCAGCAGCCACGCCGCCGCGGGAGCGCGCGCGGTCAGCCGACCGCTCGAGCTCGACGGCGACGTCCTCGTCGAGTCCGACCGTCGCATTCCCGCGGTGCCAGGCCCGCCACACGGGGTCGGACTCCGCGCTTGCCGCGCGGGCGAGAGCGCCGTGAACGGCCCTCCGGTCCTCCGGCGGCGCGCTCCGGTAGATCGTGTTCCGGTCGAGAGGGCGACGGAAGAGGACCCTGCGACCGACAGCGAACATCCCTGCTGCAGTCGCGAGCGGCGCCGCCTCCGGTCGGAGGTCGAGCTGCGCTGCGGCCCGCCAGAAGAGCACTGGGTCGCCGGTCGGCTCGGCGGCACCGAGCAGCAGTAGACGCTCCGTCTCGTGCGGAAGCTGCGCAAGGCGGCGCCGGCAGTCCTCGATTGTCGAGTCGGGCAGCTCTGCGGCATCCACCACGCCGAATCCCCCGGCGATCCTGTCCGGGGTTCCCCGTAGCTGCTCGAGCAACGCATCCGGGTTTCCCCGCGCCTCGGCGAGGATCCGTTCGCGGACGGCGGAGTCGAGCGGACCGACCATGGTCGACTCGATGAGCGCTCGCGCGTCGCTATCGGGAACTCCCCCGATCTCCAGCACGGGAAGCGCCGCGAGTTCAGCTGAGCTCGCGCCGCGTCCGGCGAAGACGATTGCGATCGGGTCGCCAGCCAGACGGCGCGCGACGAATGCGAGCGTTGCCATCGACGCGCGATCGACAGCGTCGACGTCATCGACAATGCACAGCAGCGGTTGCTCCTGTGAGACCTCCTTGAGCAGGGCATGGACGGCGGCTCCAACGAGGAAACGGTCCGGGTCCGCTCGAGTTCCAGAACCGAACGCATGGTCGAGTGCCTCGCGCTGGGGAGCCGGCAGCTGCTCGGTGGCGCGGACGATGGTTCCGCACAGCCGTTGCAGCGCGGCGAAGTCGAACTCGGTTTCCGACTCGACCCCCGCGACGCGCAGGATTCGACAGCCGCCTCCGTGGGCGTCGAGGTAGTCGAGCAACGACGTCTTCCCGACCCCCGCCGCGCCGCGAAGAACGAGCGCGCCGCCCTTCCCTTTCCGTGCGTCTGTCACGAGGCGCTCCAACGCTTGCTGCTCGGAGCGGCGACCCCGCAGGATCTTGGGACTCTCGCGATGACCCATTTGCATCACCTCCGTCGGGGAGCATGCGAGAGCGCCGCCCCGTTGTCGCCACAGCCAGCCCGGAACTGACGCTCAGGCCAGCGGCGGTCCTGATCTCCTTGCCAACCTGAGCGGCGTCTTACAGCTGGCGTGGATGTGGAACGACTCGGCGCCTGCCATCCTCGGACCGACGTGACACTGCGCTGCCTCATCGTCGACGACAACGAGAGGTTCTGCGAGTCGATGCGACGCTTGCTCGAGGACGAAGGGATGGCCGTCGTCGGTGTCGCTGCGTCCGGCGGCGAGGCGGCGCGGATCGCCAACGACCTCAATCCAGACGTCATTCTCGTCGACATCGACCTCGGAGACGAGAGCGGGTTCGACGTCGCTCGTGCTCTGGCTTCCGGAGCTCAACCGCCGCCCGTGATCCTGATCTCGACCCACGACGAACAGGAAGTTGCCGACCTCGTCACAGCCGGCCCCGCTATCGGTTTCCTCGCGAAGATCGATCTGAACGCCGACGTGATTCGCGCGCTGCTGGATCAGGCCGACGCTGCAGCCTCGCGCCCGTAGCGTGTGGCCTTTCACGACGGGGAGCCCGCGGATAGCCTGGTGACCGAGCCTCGCGTTGGGGTCGGTTCGGAGGTGGCTGGGCCAGGATGAGCAGGGTAGCCCGCTTGCCGTCAGGGCGCTCGCGACGCGCGCGCACGATCGCTCGCCACTTCGCGACCGGGCTGTTGACGTTGTTACTCATCTCGATCGTCGCGTTCGGGATGATGAGCGTCAGAACGCCCGAGGACATCGCGCGCAAGAAGTTCGGGCCGCAGATCACGCCCGACCAGGTCGACGCATTCGCGCGGGAGTACGACCTCGACCGCCCGGCGATCGAGCGCTATGGGGACTGGCTCTGGTCGTTCCTACACGGCGACATGGGCACGTCGTTCGTCACCGACACGAGCGTGTCCGAGGACGTGATCCCGCGCTTTCAGAGGACGTTGATCCTTGCTCTCGTGTCGCTCCTGATCGCGCTTCCGCTCGCGGTTGCGCTCGGCGTGTTCCAAGCGAGACGCGCCGGTCGTTGGTCCGATTTCTCCCTGTTGACCGGATCCGTGATCCTGGCGGCGCTGCCGGAGTTCGTGGTGGGGATCGGGTTGCTGTACGTCTTCGCCATCGAGCTCGGCTGGCTCCCGGTCGAGAGCGCCACAGCGCTGACGTTCGCATCGTCGCTCGGGGAGCAGGCGAAGGCGTACGTCCTGCCGGCGGCGACCCTTGTGCTCGCGATGGTCCCGCACATCGCCCGGATCGCTCGCAGCGCGATGCGCGAGGCCCTCGGCGCTCCGTACACGCAGGCGGCAGTCCTCCGCGGACTCCCGCGCAGGATGGTGATCTGGGACCATGCGATGAGAAACGCGGGTGTGCCGCTCGTCAACGCGGTAGCGATCAACATCGTCTACCTGTTGAGCGGAGTCATCGTCGTCGAGTGGGTCTTCGCTTTCCCCGGGATCGGCCAAGGGCTCGTTCAGGCGACGAGCACATCGGACGCGTTCAGCGTTCAGGCGATCGCGGTGCTGATGGGCGCGATGTTCATCGTCGTCAGCCTCAGCGCCGACTGCGTCGTCGCGTATCTCAACCCGCGACTGAAGGCCTCGGGGTGACCGTCACGCAGCCGGCTCTGGACCTCTCCGCCGCGGAGCTCGTCGACGAGGAGAGCCGGCCGCCGTCGGCATGGCGTGCAGTCGCCGCCTCGACCCAGGGTCGGACCGGTCTCGTCCTCGGCGGAGTCGTGCTGTTCGTGATCGTCTTCGGGCGGTTCTTCACGCCCTACCCTCCCGACGCGATCGGCGTGGGTGACAACGCGGCCGGCTTCAGCGGCGGCCACCTGCTGGGCACGGATTCGCTCGGCCGGGACACCCTGAGCCGGCTGCTCGTGGGCGGCACCACGATCATTGTCATCCCGCTCGTCGCGGTCACGCTCGCGTGGCTGATCGGCGGGAGTCTCGGCATGCTGGGCGCATACAAAGGCGGAAAGGTCGACGGCTTCATCGCGCGCGCATTCGACCTGCTCTTGGCGTTGCCGGCGCTCTTGCTCGTCCTCGTCGCCATCGCGGCGCTCGGCACCTCGAGCGTCGTGCTGGTGATTACGATCACGCTCGTCTACGTGCCGCGAATGGGTCGGATCGCTCGCGGCGCAACGCAGGGCGTGATCAGGCTCGACTACGTCGCCGCTGCCCAGGCTCGCGGTGAGCGAACGGCCGCGATCCTCTTTCGCGAGGTGCTCCCGAACATCATGGCGCCGACGACCGCGGACTTCGCGCTGCGGATCACGTACGGCGTCATCTTCGTCGCGACCCTCAACTTCCTCGGCCTCGGCGTCCAGCCGCCGAAGGCCGATTGGGGCGTGATGGTGGCCGAAGGCCGCGGCTTCATCAATCTCAACCCGCTGGCGACCCTCGCACCGGCAGCGATGATCGCCCTCCTCTCGATCGCGCTGAACCTGATTGCGGACGCGCTCACCGATCACGTGACGCGGAGCGGCCGCGAGGCGGTGCCGATTTGACGCCCGACACGGTTCTCGACGTCCAAGGTCTCTCGGCCGGCTACGTGCGGGACGACCGCTCGATCAACCGCGTCGTGGATGACGTCTCCTTCCGGCTGACGCGCGGCAGCATCCTGGGCCTCGTGGGTGAGTCCGGCTGCGGCAAGTCGACCACGGCGCTCGCGGCAATCGGATACCGCCTGCCGGGGATGCGCATCCTGGCGGGGCAGTCCTTGCTCGACGGCGTCGACGTCCTCGCATTGCGGCCGGAGAAGCTGCGCTCGATCTGGGGCAGCAAGGTCGCCCACGTTGCCCAGGGTGCGGCGTCGGCCCTCAACCCGGCGCTGACGGTCGGCCGGCAGCTGGCTCAACCGCTCACCGTTCACCTTGGGCTCGACAGCCGCGCGGCGCGCGCGCGCAGCGTCGAGCTGCTCGGTGCGATGGGACTGCCGGATCCGGTCGGCGCGGTCCACGGCTACCCGTTTCAGTTCAGCGGCGGCCAGCAGCAGCGCATCGCGCTGGCGATCGCCCTCGCCTGCAATCCGGACGTGCTGATCCTCGACGAGCCGACGACCGGGCTCGACGTCACCACGCAGGCGCGGATCACGGAGCTCTTGCGCGGCCTGATCGACGAGCTCGGGCTGGGTTGCCTCTACGTCAGCCACGACCTCGCCTTGCTCGGGACGATCGCTGACGAGGTCGCGGTCATGTACGCCGGGCAGCTGGTCGAGTCCGCCCGGGCAAGCGCAGTGGTGGCGAGGCAGCGGCACCCGTACACGCAGGCTCTCGTCGCGGCCGTGCCGAGCGTCCGGCGTCCGCGGCTCCTGGTGGGGATCACGGGCCGACCGCCCTCGAGCGTCGTGCTCGACGGATGCGCATACGCGCCGAGATGCCCGCACGTCCTGCCCGTGTGCCGGACCGGCCGCGTACCGGCGCGCGACCCAGGCGACGGGCACATGGCGCGCTGCCTGCGGTTCGAGCAGATCGAGCGGCGGTCGGTGCCGGGGCTGCCAGTTGCTCCCGCGCACGCTGGTCGGAGGGTTCTCCTCGAAGTGTCCGGGATCCGGTGCGACTACCCCGGTTCGACGGCGCCCGCGGTCACGAGGGTCGATCTTGTCGTGCGCGAGGCCGAGCGGCTCGGGATCGTCGGCGAGAGCGGCAGTGGCAAGTCGACGCTCCTGCGCGCGATCGCGGGGTTGCACCGCCCCACAGAGGGTTCGGTGAGGCTGGCAGGCGACGAGCTCGCGCCGACGGCGGTGAAGCGCTCACGTGAGGCGCGTCGGGCGGTTCAGCTCGTGTTCCAGAACCCAGACTCCTCGCTGAACCCGCGGCACACGATCCTCGACATCGTCGCGCGCCCGATCAGGCTCTTCCGCGACGACGTGCCGCGAAGCGGCGAGCGCGGGGCCGTCCTGGGGCTGCTGGACTCCGTGGGGCTTCCGCGCGGGCTCCTCTACCGCTACCCGGTCGAGCTCTCCGGCGGCCAGCGCCAACGTGTAGCGCTCGCGCGCGCGTTCGCGCCGCGACCCTCTCTGCTGCTCTGCGACGAGGTGACCTCGGCGCTGGATGTCTCAGTCCAGGCGACCATCCTGCGGCTGATCGCAGAGCTGTCGGAGCAGACACACACGGCGGTCATCTGGGTGAGCCACGACCTCGCCGTCGTCCGCACGATCGCGGACCGTGCACTGGTCATGCGCGACGGTGAGGTCTGCGAGGAAGGAGCAACGCGCGATCTGTTCTCGTCCGCGAGGCACCCGTACACACAGCAGCTACTCGCTGCCATTCCCGAGCTGCCGGGCTGACCGCTGCGACGGTTGACCCATATGAAACAGCGCTATAGGGTCGACGCGGGTGCCAGGACCGGCCGTTGCGGCTGATTAGCGCGACGGAGAAGGAGGCTCTGTGGCAGAACACGAGACGCCGCACACGCTGAGTCGTGATGAGTTCCTGCTCGGCGCCGCAGGGCTCGCCGCCGCGGGCACCGGGATGGGCTTGCTCGTTCCGCGCGCGCTTGCAGCGAGCGAGCCGAAGAGGGGCGGGACGCTGAACCTCGTCTACACCGATACGTCGTCGGCGGAGACCACGGACCCGATCCTGCAGACCGGCATCGCGGTCTCGCAGCCTGCGCTCAACAACACCTTCGACCGCCTGACGTACATCGTGCCGGGGACGTGGGAGTTGAGACCGCGGCTGGCGACGAGCTGGGAGGCCTCGCAGGATGCGAAGTCGTGGACGTTCAAGCTCCGTCGGGGCGTCCGGTTCAGCAACGGCAAGCCGCTGACGTCGAGGGATGTCGCCTGGACGCTCCGTCGGATTCTCGACAAGCGGAACGGCTCGTCGGCGTACGCGCGACTCAGTTCAGAGCTCGACCCGGACGGGATCTCGACCCCGGATGCGCACACCGTCGTCGTCCGGCTGAAGAAGCCCGACGCCCAGTTCCCGAATTTCATGGGCGCCTACCAGACCGGCATCCACCCGAACGGATCCGACCCCAAGAAGGACCCGATCGGCACGGGCCCGTTCATGATCAAGTCCTGGAAGCCGACGCTCGGGTGGGAGATCGTCCGCAACCCCAACTACTGGGTGAAGGGCCTGCCCTACCTCGACTCCGTGCGGGCCGTCTACATCGCCGACCCGAACACGAAGGCCCAGGCCGTGATCAGCGGCTCGGCCGACATCAGCGACCGGATCCCGTTCACGCAGGTGGGGGCAATCAGGGCCAACACGAACCTGCGCCTCTACACGCTGCCCGGCGCCGTCTTCCTCGACTACGTGTTCGACCAGAGCCAGGCGCCCTTCACCGATCCCCGCGTCTTCAAGGCGATCAAGATGGCCGTGAACCGGAAGGTGCTCATACAGGCTTCGATCCTGGGCAACGGAACGCTGACAGGCGACGTGCCGGTGCTCCCGGGGGACCCGTTCTACCCGCCGAAGCGCGGTGTGCCGGGGCCCGAGATCGCCCGCGCGAGGAGCCTCCTGGCAGCAGCGGGACATCGGAACGGTGTCGACATCACGATGACGGTGGCCGATGTCTACCCCGGCCTCGCGGACATGGTGGCGGCGCTCAAGGCGGTCGTTGCGCCCGCCGGCGTCGACATCACCATCAACAAGGTTCCGACCGACACCTTCTGGAGCAACCACTGGCTGCGTCGCCCGTCGTTTGCCGCGTACTGGAATCGGCGCCATCCCAAGGAGCTGCTCGAGCTTCTGTACCGCAGCCGCGCAGTCTGGAACGAGGGCAAGTTCTACGACGCGAAGCTCGACGCGCTGATCGACGCCGGGGGCAGGACGCTGAGTCCGACGAAGCAGCGGGCGATCTTCCGCCAGGCGCTCTTCCGGGTGGCGACAGAGTCAGGCGTCGGGATCTCCTTCCACGTGAACGGGATTCACGTCGCGAAGCGGCGGGTCCAGGGCGTCCGGGTCGACCCGCAGATCATGCTCATCCTCGAGAAGGCCTGGATCGGCTAGCAGCGCGGAGATACCCGCTCCACGGCGTCCGGTCATCCGACCAGGGGGTTCGACGGGCGCGACGTTGCTGACGCCGCGGCACCGTTGGTGTCGAAGCGTGCCCGAGGAGGAGTTCTGATGCTGGCAGCGTTGGAGGAGCTCGACCATGTTCGCGGCTCGCCGGGCCCCCATGTGATCGTCGAGTACGGAGACTACGAGTGCCCGCATTCGCGGCAGGCGTTTCGGTCGACCCAACGGCTGGTGCGGCTCGAGCAGGCGCAGCCGCGCGGCGTGTGCATTGCCTTTCGACACTTCCCGCTCACTGAGCTCCACCCGAACTCCCTTGCGGCCGCGAGGGCGGCTGAGGCTGCTGCGCTCCAGGGATGCTTCTGGGCGATGCACGAGCTGCTCTTCCACCGGCAATTCCTGCTCGGAGACGACCACCTGCGCGACTACGCCCGTGAGCTCGGGCTCGACGAGGCGCAGTTCGAACGCGACCGGCTCGGCAGCGAGACGCTGATCCGGGTTCGGCGGGACGTCGAGAGCGCCGAGGCGTCCGGCGAGGTGACGGGGACGCCCACGTTCTTCATCGACGGCGTCGTGCACCGCGGTCAGTACGACGTCGAGACGCTGCTGAAGGCGATCGCGTGAGCGTGCGTTTCGCTGCGCCATCGTCTGTTCGCCGAATTCGACCAGGGAGCAGACCAGGGCTTCGACGGGTGCGGTGGGCAGGGCGAGACGAGCAGGCTTGACGGCGTAACCGACTCCGTACGACCGAAAGGAGATCCCATGAGCACAACCGTCGACACCGCGACCGAGGTTCGGCCGTTCCATATCGAGATTCCGGAGGAGCAGATCGACGACCTGCACCGGCGCATCGGGGCGACGCGCTGGCCCAGCAAGGAGCTCGTCGCAGACCGTTCGCAGGGCGTGCAGCTCGCGACGATGCAGGAGCTCGCCGCCTACTGGGTGAGCGACTACGACTGGCGCAGGGCCGAGGCGAGGCTCAACGCGCTGCCGCAGTTCACGACCGAGATCGACGGAGTGGAGATCCACTTCATCCACGTGCGCTCGCCGCACGAGAACGCGCTGCCGCTGATCATGACCCACGGCTGGCCCGGCTCGGTCGTCGAGCTGCTCGACACCATCGGGCCTCTGACCGACCCGACGGCGCACGGCGGCACCGCGGAGGACGCGTTCCATCTGGTGCTGCCGTCGATGCCCGGTTACGGGTTCGCGAGCGAGCCGACCGAGCTCGGCTGGAACGCCGGCCGCGTCGCACACGCGTGGGCTGAGCTGATGCACCGCCTCGGTTACACGCGCTACGTCGCCCAGGGCGGCGACGTGGGTGCGCTCGTCACGGACATGATGGGCCGCCAGGGGGTGGAGGGTCTGGCCGGCTACCACGTGAACCTGCTCACGGCGGTGCTCGCCATCGGCGACCAACTGCCCAAGGAGTCCGAGAAGGAACGCGCAGCGGCCGAGGCAATCGCGGCGTTCAGGCAGGACGGCTTCGCCTACTTCCTCGAGATGGCGACGCGGCCGCAGACGATCGGGTACGCGCTGCTGGACTCACCCGTCGCACTGGCCGCCTGGCTGCTCGACCACGACACGGACAGCTACTACAAGATCGCCCGCGCCTTCGTCGACCGCGAGCCGGTGGGCAGCCTCACGCGGGACACGATCCTCGACAACGTCACGCTGTACTGGTTCACGGGAACCGGCGCGTCGGCGGCCCGGTCGTACTGGGAGGACGCACGAGCGCTGGCCGCAGCGCTTGCGAGCGGTCAGGCGCCGCCGCCGGTCGCAGTCCCCGTCGGTTTCACGACGTTCCCCGGCGAGATCTGGGCTTCTCCGCGCAGCTGGGTCGAGGCGGTCTACCCCGGCCTCGCCTACTTCAACGAGGTCGACAAGGGCGGTCACTTCGCAGCGTGGGAGGAGCCGCAGCTCTTCTCCACCGAGATGCGGGCCGCGTTCAGGTCGATGCGTTAGCGAGAGAGGAGGCACGATGCCGACACAGACAGCTGATCTCTTCCTCCCCGAGGAGCTCGAGGAGGCCGGCAGGACGAGCGAGCTCGCGGAACGCGATCTGCGTGCGCTTCACGCCGTCGCGCACTGGATCACGACGTTCGTGGCCAGGCCGCACGAGGAGCTCGGCCGCGCCGGGCCCGTCTGTCCCTTCGTGCCTGGGGCTCTGGAGCGCAAGACGCTCTGGCTCGCCCCAGCACGGATCGCGGACCGAGGTGTGCAACACGTCGTCGAGGTGATCGACGGCTATACGAACCTGTTCAGGAGCATCGCGCCGACGGGCGGCGACGACGCGAGCTACAAGACGATCGTCGTCGTCTTCACCGACCTGCCGGCCGGTCGTGCCCAAGGGGTCTTCGCCGACGTCCTGGAGCAGCTTGCGCTTCCGTCGTACGTCGAGGATGGAATCGTCTTCGGGCCCTTCTACGAAGGCAACGACGGGACGGCGTTGTACAACGCGAATTTCCGCCCGTTCCAAGCACCCGTGCCGTTTCTGTTCGTGAGGCAAGGAGTGGTCGGCGACTGGAAGTTCTTCCTCGACGACCAGGACTGGGTCGACGCGTGGGCGCACCGCTTCGGAGTGTCCGCGGTGCATGCCCTGGCCGAGGAAATACGGTCCTTGCGGCGCGGGGCTGTGGGCGGTGATGCGACGTGAGCCTTCTCGGACTGCGAGAGACCCACCTGCCCGGCTTCGAGGGAGCGACGGGCTGGCTCAACTCCGAGCCGCTCGACTGCCTCCGCGCTGGAAGGACGCGTCGTCCTGGTCGACTTCGGCACCTACACCTGCATCAACTGGCTTCGCACGCTCCCGTACATCCGAGCGTGGAACGAGAAGTACCGGGATGACGGCTTGGCGGTCGTCGGGATCCAGACGCCGGAGTTCGACTTCGAGCACGCCGTGGACAGCGTCGGCCGGGAAGTCGCGAGGCGAGCGATCGATTGGCCGGTCGCGATCGACAACCGGTACGAGATCTGGCGTGCGTTCAGCAATCGCTACTGGCCGGCGCTGTACTTCGCCGACCGGAGCGGCGTCATCCGGCACACCCACTTCGGCGAAGGGCAGTACGAAGGATCCGAACGCGTGATCCAGGAGCTGCTCGGCCTGCCGCCGGGAGAGACCGTGCGCGTCCAGGGCGAGGGCGACGAGCTGGCTCCCGATTGGGAGCGTGTGGGCAGCCCCGAGACGTACCTCGGCTACGAGCGCACGGAGAACTTCTCCTCGCCGGGAGGCGCCCGCGCCGGCAGTTCGCGCGTCTTCGCCGCTCCCGAGCGGCTGAAGCTGAACCACTGGGCGCTGTCCGGCGACTGGACGATGCGGAGAGACCACGTCGTCCTGAACGAGCCGGGAGGACGCATCCTGTTCCGGTTCCGTTCGCGCGACGTCCACCTCGTGCTGAAGCGGGCAGACGGTCGCCAACCGATTCCGTTCGACGTTCTCCTCGACGGCCGGGAGCCCGGCGCAGCCGGCGGCGTCGACGTCGACGGTGAAGGCCACGGCGTGGTCGAGGACGACCGCCTCTACCAGCTCGTCCGTCAGCCGGATTCGGTGGACGAGCGCACGTTCGCGGTCACCTTCCACGAGCCGGGCGTCGAGGCCTACGTGTTCACCTTCGGGTAGAGAGGAGCAGACCATGCCGCCGATCACCTCCCGCGGCTTCCGAGGCCGCCGCGCGGACGCGCCCAGCGATCGCGTGCCCCCCGGCCAGTACGTGACGCAAGACTTCCCGGTTCTCTCGGCCGGCCCCACGCCGCACACGCCGCTCGAGCAGTGGGACTTCTCGATCGTCGGCGAGGTCGACGAGCCGCGCCACTGGAGCTGGGAGGAGTTCCGCGGGCTGCCGAGCGAGGAGATCACGGTCGACATCCACTGCGTGACGAAGTGGTCGAAGCTGGACACGGTGTGGCGGGGGGTCGCGCTCGACACGCTGCTCGATGGGATCGAGACGTCGGCCGCGTACGTCATCCCGTTCTGCGACGGCGGCTACACCACGAACGTGCCGATCGAGGACGTCACCGGCGGGAGGGCCTGGGTCGCCTACCAGTACGACGGCGAGCCTCTCGAGCCGGAGCACGGCGGCCCGGCGCGTCTGCTCGTCCCGCACCTCTACTTCTGGAAGAGTGCCAAGTGGGTGCGTGGGATCCAGCTCGCGGCGACGGACGAGCCCGGCTTCTGGGAGACCTACGGCTACCACAACTACGGCGATCCATGGCGCGAGCAGCGGTACTGGGGCGACTGAATTGGCACGTCGCGACCGTCGTCGACGTCCGCGCTGAGACGCCGCGTGTGAAGACGATCGCCTTCGACGTCGCCGACTGGCCGGGGCACCGGGCCGGTCAGCACGTCGACGTGCGTCTCACCGCGGAGGATGGCTACCAGGCGCAGCGCAGCTACTCGATCGCGTCGCCTCCCGACGGCAGTCGCATCGAGCTGACCGTCGAGCGCCTGGACGACGGCGAGGTCTCGCCGTACCTGACCGACGAGCTACAGCCGCGCGACCGGATCGAGCTCCGTGGGCCCGTCGGCGGCTACTTCGTCTGGGAGCCCGCACAGGGCGGACCGGTGCTGCTCGTGGCCGGCGGATCCGGAGTCGTGCCGCTGATGGCAATGATCCGCGCACGCGCCGACGCCGGTAGCTCCGCGGACACGCGGCTCCTCTTCTCATCGCGCAGCTGGGACGACGTCATCTACCGCGACGAGCTGGCGCGGCTCGAAGGCGGCGGCCTACGTGTCGCGCACACGCTGACCCGCGCCCGACCTCACGGTTGGGGAGGCTACGCGCGGCGCGTCGACGCGCAGATGCTGGCAGAGGTCGGGCCTGGGCCGGCCGAGCTCCCGCACATCTATGTCTGCGGGTCAGCGCCCTTCGTCGAGACTGTTGCAGAAGCGCTGGTCCGACTCGGCCACGAGCCTCGACGCGTCAAGACCGAGCGCTTCGGGGCCACGTGACGCCGAGATGGACGGCGCCTTGCCGAACCGGGAGCAGATCCATCATGTCGTCGTCGTGGGCGGAGGCTTCGGCGGCCTCGCAGCGGTGTCGAAGCTTCGGCGCGCGCCGGTAGAGATCACGCTTGTCGACCGCCGCAACTTCCATCTCTTCCAGCCGCTCACGTACCAGGTCGCAACAGGTGCGCTTTCGCCGGGCGAGATCGCCTATCCGCTGCGGGCGGTCTTCAAGAGCGACGGCAATGTCCGTGTCCTTCTCGCGGCGGTCGAGGACTTCGACCTCGAGGCTCGCGAGCTGCGCCTCCGCTCGGTCTCCGACGTCCCCGCACCTGACCGCCTCGGCTACGACACCTTGATCGTCGCCGGGGGCTCGGACTACTCCTACTTCGGTCACGAGGCCTGGAGGATGCACGCCGCCGAGGTCAAGTCGCTCGAGAGCGCACTCGCCGTCCGCGGCCGCCTCCTCGCCGCGTTCGAAGCGGCAGAAGTCGAGCCGAACGCAGCCGCCCGAGACGAGTGGCTCACGTTCGTCGTCGTCGGTGCCGGCCCGACGGGTGTGGAAGTCGCCGGGCAGATCGCCGAGCTCGCGCGGGACACGCTGCGGCGCGACTTTCGGGTCATCGACCCGCGCCAGGCCCGCATCCTGCTCGTCGAGGCTGCAGACCGGGTTCTGACGGGCTTCCCCCCGTCGCTGTCGGCGAAGGCCGAACGATCGTTGCAGCGCCTCGGCGTGACCGTCCTCACGGGGCGCACCGTCATCGAGATCGACGCCGACGGCGTGGCGCTGGCGGACGGAAAGGGCGGCACGGAGCGCATTGCCAGCCGCGCGGTCGTCTGGGCAGCCGGCGTCACCGCCTCCGGCCTCGCCGGCAGGCTCGCCGAGCTGACGCGGGCAGAGCGCGACCGCTCCGGGCGCATCACCGTCGAACCCGACCTGACCCTTCCTGGCCACGAGGAGGTGTTCGCGATCGGGGACATGATCCGGGTGCGCGCCCCGAACGGAGAGTCTGTCGTCCTCCCGGGGACGGCTCCGGTCGCGATGCAGCAAGGACGGTATGCGGCCGGCGTTGTCCGCGCGCGGCTGGGAGGGCGCGGGTACAGCGCGTTTCGCTACCGCGACAAGGGCGACCTGGCCACCATCGGCCGTGCTGCCGCAGTCGCCAACGTCAAGGGCATTCGGCTCAGCGGCTTTCCCGCCTGGATGATCTGGCTCGTGGTGCACCTCTGGTACCTGATCGGCTTCCAGAACCGGCTGCTCGTTCTGATCCGCTGGTCGTTCAGCTTCGCGACCCGCGGTCGCGGCGCCCGACTGATCACGGACGTCTCGTCACGAAGCGTCTGGCCCCACGGCTAGTGAGCACGCGGCATCTCGATGTCGCCGAACCCGGAGACGTCCACGCAGTTGATCCCGTGCACGACGGTGACGACGACGACGACGCTCGAGCAGGCCCGGCAACGCAGGACGACGCCGGGCCCCCGAATGTACGCCATCGTCTCGGCGATCCGACCGCGATCACCGCACGAGACGCATTCGGCGATCACGGCCGTCATCTCGACCCCGAAGACATCGCGCAGGAGCCCGGCGGCGGCGTTGCCATCGAGGGCGGTCATCGCACCGCCGTGCCCCGGAGACGATCGGCCTCCCCGGGCCACCCTCCGGCTGCCGCTCGACGACCGAGCGCGGCGAGCTCTACTGCCGCCAGCCAGATCAGACCGAGCGTCGCCGCGAGCGCAAGCAGAGCGAGGACCGCGACCGCGATCAGCACGAGATAGGCGTTGAGAAGAGCGAGCACCACGATGACGGTTGCTGCGGGTATCCAGCTGAGTGGATAGCTCAGCATGACCTCTCCTGTTCGACAACGAGTCAAGCGAGTGATGTGACGAATCATGGTCGTTCCGCGTCCGGGTCGCGCCCGTGGACTGCACTGGTCCGCTCCCGGGTGTTCGCTCGCGGCACCGGGCGCGACTGGGCCGCCGCAGCCTCTTGCTCGACACCAGTCGTTCGACCAGTGCATGCGACGGAGGCGATCAGCTCCCGGACGCGCGACTCTCACTCAGCTGGCTACTGTGAACCACGATGCGAAGGAGTGGGAGATGAACGATCGAGTCGAGAAGGCGATTCTTGCTGGCGGGTGCTTCTGGGGCATGCAGGATCTCTTCCGGAGACGGCCGGGCGTGCTGTCGACGCGGGTCGGCTACAGCGGCGGTGACGTTCCGAATGCGACGTACCGCAATCACGGCTCGCACGCGGAGGCGATCGAGGTCGTTTTCGATCCCGAGCAAACCTCATACCGCGAGCTGCTCGAGTTCTCGTTCCAGATTCACGATCCGACCACACTGAATCGGCAGGGCAACGACATCGGGACGAGCTACCGGTCGGCGATCTTCTATCTCGACGACGAGCAGCGTCAGGTTGCCGAGGAGACGATCGCCGACGTCGAGGCCTCGGGCCTTTGGCCGGGGAAGGTCGTGACCGAGGTGTCGCCGGCAGGGCCGTTCTGGGAGGCCGAGCCGGAGCACCAGGACTACCTCGAGCGCTACCCGAACGGCTACACCTGTCATTTCGTGCGGCCCGATTGGGTGCTGCCGCGGCAGGAGCCGACCGGAGCGCCCGGGCAGCGGAGCGCGGATCCGGTGCATCCTCAGTGATCTTCGAGACGCACTAGCGCGGCCTGCCAACGTTCGACGATCTCGCCCGCCGACCCCTCGGGGCGAGGTGGTGTTCGTGGATGCTGGTCGTCTACTGCGGCAGCTCGGTCCCGAGTCGCTCTGCGAACATGTACTCCGCGTACCACTCGGGCCAGTTGACGTCGTACTTGCCTCCGGCCCGTTTCTCGTGCTCGCCGTGGGCATCGGCCGCGCGCCGCAGGGCCTCGGACAGGTCTCCCGCGGACGAGTAGGCCGCCTCGCCGTCGACCCGTCCCGGCAGTCGTGTCGTGATCTCCTGCAGCAGCCAGCCGTTGCCATCCGGGTCGGTGAAGGTGGCGAAAGAGCCGTAGCTCGCCCGATCGGCGGGGCGTCCCCCGATGCGGTCGCCGGTCTCGTTGACCTGGAACTGAGCGCCCGGTGTCCCCGCGTGGAAGACGTCGCTGACCTCGACACCGCGGGAGGCGAGCTCGTCGCGAGCGACCTGCACGTCGGAGACGATCAGGTACAGCCCCTGGGCCGAGCCGGGCTCGGCCGAGGTGATGCTGGCGCCGAACTGCACCGAGGCCGGCGAGCCGGGCGGCGTGAACTGGACGACCCGGAAGCCGTTGTCGAAGGCGAAGTCGGCGTCGAGCCTCCACCCGAGGCCCTCGTAGAACGCCTTCGCCCGGTCGACGTCCGTCACCGGGATGACCACGGCTTCGAGCTTCAGGTCGACGGTCGCGGCTTCACCGGCCTTGGGCGCATTGTCCTCGCGCGAGTGCGTGCTGCTCATGGTGTTCTCCTTGATCGGGAGCCTTCAGTCTCGTTGGGCTCGGGTCGGAGAGGCGCCAGTCGAAGGCCTGGCGCGCTTCCTGGCCGGCTACGCCGCCATGCGTCCATCCTGGTAGTCGACCGAGCTGAAGTCGCGGTAGGCGAACGGATGCCGGTAGACGTCCAGCGCGAGGTAGGGCTCGGCCGGGATCTCGAAGTACGCGCCTTCCCGCCAGTCGCAGACGCAGACAACGGCCTCGTCCTGACCGGCTTCGCGGACCCAGACGAGGGTCACGTCCAAACCATCGTTCGAACGATGCGCCAGTTCTCTTCGGGTAGTTGTCACGGTCTCTGCCATCGAGGTTCCTCCTTCCGAAGCCTGTTCGGTCGAGCGTCGCGCCCGGGCGAATCCTTCGCCTCCGTGGCGTGCCCTGGTCGGCGCACTGGCGTCGCGGCGCGCCGTGCCCTGGAGGCCCGGGCGCCAGGGGATCCCACGGGCGCGACCGGGCCGCCGTGGAGCCAACGTGGGGCGAGACGCGTAGCCCACGAAGGAGGAGATCGTGCATCCCACCCGTCTGCGGCGAGCCGGCGCACCGCATCCCGAACTCGCACCTGCCGATGCGTTCCTGAACGGCGGCTGAGGGGCGCCACGCCCCGGCGTACGCCACTGGTTCACGCCCAGGTCGTGTGGCGACGGCTGACCGGCCACCTGCCGACCAGTGGGACGACCAGGGGTGTGCGCGGGCGCGACGCTGTGCGCGAACGGCGACTCTTCGTTCGTTCTCGATCGACGAAAGGAGCGACCATGGTCTCCGAGACCACCGCAGCCCAGCCGGACCTGGCCCACGACGAAGCACGGACGCTGCTCGGCCACACGATGGGGCTCGTCGCGCTGACCGCGGGGTTCTTCGCGCTCGGCGCCTACGTCGGCCGCGACCTTGCCTACGGGTGGGGCTTGGGGTGCTTCCTCGGCTCACTTGCCCTGCTGCTTGCGCTCAACGCGGTCGCCGAGCGGTCCCCGCAGGGAGCGATCACGCTGCTGTTCGCGTTCGGTGCGGTCATGGGCCTGGCCACGGCGCCGACGATCGCGCACTACGCGTCGACGGATCCACGGGCGGTCTGGCTGGCCGGGGCGGCCGCCGCACTCTTCGTGGCCGGCTTCGGAGCCGCAGGGTACGCGACGCGCCGCGACCTCTCCGCTCTCGCCCGGGCCCTCTTCTGGGCGTTGCTCGCGCTGATCGCCTTCGGCATCGTGACGATCTTCGTCGAGATCCCCAACGGGGCGCTCATCTACTCGATCGCCGGCCTCGTCATCTTCGCCGGGCTGACCGCGTATGACTTCCAGCGCCTACGGCAAAGCACCGACATTCGGGCCGCCCCGCTACTCGCCGCCTCGATCTTCCTCGACATCCTCAACGTCTTTCTCCTGTTCGTCTCCCTCTTCGGAAGGGAAAGTGCGTCGTGAGAGTTCGCCGTACGACGGATCCCACGACGCTTCGGCCATGACGGCCTTGACGCTCACGAACGGCATCGCGGCGATGTTCTTTGCCTGGGCCCTCCTACGAAAACGAGCCTCGTACAGCTGTCCCATCTGCGGCTCGAGGAGCGCGCGCGGCCACGCGGAAGAGTGCCCATGGAGTGTCGGCCGACGGTGACCAGGTCACAACCAACGAGCGCGGCTGCGGAGGTCGCTGACCAGTTTCGCCGTCTGCCTGTCGACGCTGCAGCGGCGCTCGCCGAACTACCCATGCCGGCTGTCATCCTCGACCGCGACGGCGAGATCCGCTGGCTGAACGTCGCGGCACTCGAGACGTTCGGTGACCGTCGCGGTCAGCACTACCTGAACGTGGTGGCTCCCGAGGCGCGCCGGTCGGTGCGAGAGCAGTTCACGAAGAAGATCCTCGGCGACGCCAGATCCACCAGCTACGGCACGATCCTGCTCCTCCAGGACGGGGGTCGCAGCGCAGTCGAGCTCGACTCGGTTCGCCTGGAAGACGGCGGCCGCGCGATCGGGGTGTTCGGCCTCGTCGATGTCGGTTCAAAGGTCCCGGACCCAGCTTCGAGCTCGCCGATGCTCACGCCGAGACAGCACGAAGTGCTGGCGCTGCTGGCGGCCGGCTGCTCGACCGATCAGATTGCCCAGCGGCTCAGTATCGCGCCGGTGACGGTTCGGAACCACGTCCGAGGATTGCTTCAGGGCCTCGGTGCGCACTCGCGGCTCGAGGCTGTCGCGCACGCTCGAGGCCGCGGCATCATCTGACCACACGCGTCAGGCGAAGGGGGATGCGTGTGGACGAATCTCTGTGGACGGTGGTGTTGTGCTCGCTGATCAAGCTGCGTCAAGACTTCGGCGCCGCGGCTGGCAATGATGCGCCGACCGCGCCCGGCTGACTCCCCCGACCGCAGCCGGGCGCGATCCCCTCGCCTCGAATCGACTCGTGGAACCGCCCGCTGCCCCAGCCGCCGGACTTCGCGGACCCGTGGATGAGCTACTCCGGCCGATTGACCAGTGATGGAACCCGGGACTCCCACGGGTGCGACACCTCGCCGGTGAGATGATGCTGGCCGTGTGAATCGGAGTCCACGACCTGGAGGTGCGCGAATGACACCGGTCGTCGCTATCACCCGCGGGCTCATCGCCGGCGCGATCGGCACGTTGGCGATGGACGGCCTGCTGTTCGCACGTCACCGGCGTCGTGGCGGCCAACTCGCAACCGAAGTCTGGAGGTAACTCGATGCCGCGCACGCACTACCTGTCCGACGAGAACGTGCACTACAAGTGGGACGTCGCGAACGAGCCGGTGCTCGTCGTCGACTCCGGCGACACCGTCGTTCTGTGGACGCGAGACGTGAGCGACAACCAGGTTGGGCCCGACTCCGACTCGAGCGCGCTCGCCGACTTCGACTGGGATCGCGCGTACCCGCTCACCGGTCCGATCGGGATCAACGACGCCGAGCCGGGCGACACCCTTGCGATCGAAGTTCTCGACGTCCATACGCAGGGCTGGGGCTGGACCGGCGTGATTCCCGGTGCCGGCCTCCTCCCGGAGGACTTCCCCGACGCCTACGTCCGGACGTTCGACCTCACGGACGGTGATGTCGCCCACCTGCGCGACGACATCGCGATCCCGCTCGCGCCCTACTTCGGGACCATGGGCGTCTGCCCAGCCGGCGCGATCGCGCAGTCGGTGGCGCCGCCCGGCACGTTCGGCGGCAACATGGACATCCGCCAGCTCGTCAAGGGCTCGACGCTCTACTTGCCCGTGCAGGTCGAGCAGGCGCGGTTCTCCTGCGGCGACGCGCATGCCGCGCAGGGCGACGGCGAGGTGTGCGTCACGGGCATCGAGGCGCCGATGTTCGCCGCGCTCCGTTTCACGCTCGAGCAGGGGCGTTCGATTCCCGGGCCGCAGTTCCGCACCCCGGCGCCGCTCACCCCTCACGTCGACACGGCGCCGTTCTTCGCCACGACCGGCGTGAGCGGCGACCTCTACGCAGCCTCACAGGACGCGATCCGGGCGATGATCCTCCACCTCACAGCGTCGTACGACCTGAGCCCGGAGGACGCCTACCTGCTCTGCAGCCTCGTCGTCGATCTCAAGATCTCCGAGATCGTCGACGGCGGCCAGTACATCGTCAGCGCCCTGCTGCCGGAGGCGGTCTTCTCCGCCTCGTCGACGTCCCCAGAGGCCGCCGCGCGCACGTCCGAGCAGCTCGTCGGCGGGCGGGCCGGCTGATGCTCGGCGTTCGCCTTACCGTCGTCGGGACTGAGTTCGAGGCAGAGACGATCTGCGGCTTCCTCCGCGCTGACGGCATCTCGTGCGAGCACCGGCAGACCGACCTCGGCGCCGGGGCGACCGACGCCGCAGGGAGCGTCGGCCCGCGGGAGATCGTCGTGCCCGCTGAGGAGCTCGAGCGGGCACGTGAGCTTCTCGCCTCGGCGGAGAACGAGCGACGATGACGCTGCTGCCGAGACTCGGACGAAAAGCGGTCTGTCAGGACGGAGGCCGGCACCCGACGTGCGCGCGTCTCCGCGCGGGCTTCGCGCCACCAGATCAGCTCGTAGGCGTGGAAGGCGGCCCAGACGGCTGCCACGAGCGACAGTGCCGCGACGGCAGGGATGACGAGCGCCAGCGGATACAGCGCCGCGAACGCGAGCGCGGCGACCAATCGGCCGCCGCCGGCCGTGCGCGACACCCGCAGGCGTAGGGCCACGTAGGCGAGCAGGTAGAGGGCGGGGCCTCCACAGAGGCCGACGGCTGCGACCGGGTCGAGGTCGTCGCCGAGATGGGCGAGCGTCGCCTCCATCGCGAACGCGAAGAGGACGATGCCCGCGACCATCGGCAGGTGCAGATAGGTGAAGACGTCGCGAGCGAAGGTGATCTGCTCGAGCCCGCTTCGATCCGTCAGGAGCTGTTGCGCCCGGATCGAGAAGAAGTCGAAGTACGCCAGCCAGAACGAGACGGCGATGCCCAGGCCGAGCACGGCGGCAACGACGACGCCGGCGGTGAGCTCCGTCTCCCTGGCCCCGAGGCCGATCGCGATCAGCGACTCACCGATCGCGATGATCACGATCAGCCCATGACGCTCGACGAAGTGCGCCGGTTCGAGACGCCAGCCGCCGATCCCGGCGAGGAGGGGCCCGATCAGGGCGATAGCGAGCGCGGCCAGCCAGAGCAGCGGCCGAACGGGACCCTCCGTGAACCCTGCGGCGATGATCAGCGCCGAGCCTCCGAGCGCCATAGGGGCGACGCGCCGGATCGCCCCCAGCAGCTCGCGGTCGCTGCCGGCCGTGAACGCGTACAGCGTCAGGTGCATGACGTTGACGATCAGGAAGGCGATCCCGAACACGACTCCGTGCCGCCCGAACGCATCGGGGACGGCCAGCGCGGCGACGAACATCGCCGCGATCGCGACCAGCGACGCGCCCCAGACGATGTCCTCACCAGGGTCGACCGTGTTGGTCAACCACGCGAACGCCGCCCAGGCCCACCAGAGCGCAGTGAGGATCAGCAGCCCATGAGCGAGTCCTGTCCACGTCGGATCGTCCGTCAGCACGGTCGTGACCTGAGTGAATGCGAAGACGAAGACGAGGTCGAAGAGGAGCTCGAACGGCGTGACCCGGCGCTCCTCCCCTACAGCCTGCACGCTCACAGGCGGACGCTAACGCCAACCGGTCGCGCCGACCAGGGCGGAACCGCCGCTAGGGCGCGGCGCGGACGAACAGCGTCGGACTGACCGCCGGCGCGTAGTGCTGTGTCGCCCGCACGGACGCCCGGATCGCGATGCTGCCGCCGACCGGGATCCGCGCGACCGCGGTGAGGTCTGGGTCGAGCGTCGCTGTCTGCAGGTACTTCCAGCCAGAACCGCTTCGACGTTCGAACTCGACCTGAGCTCCTGCCAGCGAGCCCGAGGCGTAGGCCTGAACCCTGACCGAGACTCGGCCGGCTCTCGTCCGTCTCATCGTGAGCTCCAGTTTCGGAGCCACTTCGATCGTCGTGAAGACGCCGAAGTCGCCGAGGTAGAAGAGCCGGTACGCGGTTGTCTCTGGCGGAGCGACCTCGTAGACGAGGGCGCCGTCACGCTCTCTGGCCGGCCCGGCGAGCACGTGCTGGGCCGGCTGGTAGGGGAAGCGGTCACCTGACCTGAGCGACTCGATTCCCGGCCGCGAATCGGGATGGAGCAGTCGCCCGCAGAGCTCGACGGCGAAGGTGCCGCGGATGCGGACGCTCTCCCCGAAGACGATCCGGGCTCGCTCCGGCGCGACGGTGAGCAGTGGCTTGCCCATGTTGATCGCTGCCTGCCGACAGTGCTCCTCTGGGCGAGGGCTCGCGACGGTGATGGTGACGGTCTCGCTCACGAGCGGGCCGACGCGGAGCCGGTACTCGGTCGTCTCGGCCGGCGTCGTGACGAAGGCGATGTCCTCCGTTCCCCAGGCGACAGAGCAGGCGGCGACGGGACCGGTGGTATTCAGCGTGGGGGTGCAGGTGAAGGCGGTGCCGCGGCGGTAGACCGCCACGCCTGTTGCGGGCTCGAACTCTCGTCCGGAGCCGCGAGCTTCAAGCGCCACCCGCGGGCCGGTGCCGCGACAGATCCCCCAGGAGAAGCGGCCGAGGAGGTCGACGCTGGCCGGAGCGCCGAGCTCGCGCTGCTTCGCGCTCAGTTCGGCAGAGAAGACGGGCGCCGCCGGCATCGGCCCGATCGAAGTGGGGCACGAAAGCGAATGGGCAGCTCCGGGTGCGCTCAGCTGGGCAAGCAGGAGTGCCCCGGCAAGAGCGAGACAGCCGGCGAGGAGTTTGCGTCGCACTCGCTCAGCCTGCCACGGCACGCGACTTCGCTCAAATCCGACGTGGAGAGCTCAGATCAGCCGGATGCCGGTGACGCGGCGGATCTCCTCGACCGAGGAGATGCCGGCGAGGGCGAGGCGCATGCCGTCGTCCCGGAGCGTCGTCATGCCCTGTCGCACGGCGGCGGCGAAGATTTCGTCAGCCGACCTCTCGACGAGCGCGCGGACCTCGCCGTGCACTCCCATCACCTCGCGGAGCGCCACACGCCCGGCGTACCCCGTTCCCTGGCACTTGGCGCAGCCGACGGCGGCGTAGAGAGGCACCTCTCGGGCCACGGTCGCCTTGGCGACTCCCAGCTCTTCCGTGTCGGCCGTGTACTCCCGCCGGCAGTGGACACACAGGCGGCGGGCGAGGCGCTGGGCGACGACCGCGTTGAGCGAGCTCGCGAGCAGGGACGTGTCGACGCCCATGTCGCGCAGGCGGGCAATCGCGCTCGCGGCGTTGTGGGCGTGCAGCGACGTGAGCACGAGATGTCCGGTCATTGCGGCCTGGATCGCGATCGACGCCGTCTCCGGGTCCCGGACTTCGCCGACGAGCAGGACATCGGGGTCGGAGCGGAGGATCGTGCGCAGGCCGCTCGCGAAGGTGAGGCCGCCCTTGACGTCGACCTCGATCTGGTTGATCCCGTCGAGCCGGTACTCGACCGGATCCTCGATCGTGATCACGACGCGGTCGCTGCGGTTCAGGTGGTCGACGGCGCCATAGAGGGTCGTCGTCTTCCCGGACCCCGTCGGCCCGCAGACGATCACGGTGCCGTACGGCTGCTCGATCGCCGTCACGAACGCCGCCTCGGCCGACGGCTCCATCTCCAGACGCGCGATCGAGGGCCGGTGCCCTGTGCCGCCGAGGATCCGCAGCACGACCTGCTCGCCGTGTGTCGTCGCGAGGACGGCGATTCGCATGTCGATGTGGCCGCTGCCGAAGAATGCCGTCACGCGGCCGTCCTTGGGCGCGCGGCGGTCGGCGATGTCGAGCTTGCCCATGATCTTGAGCCGGCTCGTGACCGCGGCCTGCATGTGCCGCGGCACGGCCGTGAGCTCCCGCATCACGCCGTCGACGCGGATCCGGACGAGCATGTCCTCGCGGCGCGGCTCGAAGTGGATGTCGGAAGCGCCTTCCTCGAGCGCCGTCGTCAAGAGCGAGTTGACGAGATTGATCGTCGGCGTGCTCGAGGCAAGGTTGCGGATGTCGTTGATCCGCTCCTCCTCGGGCGAGTCATTGTCGTGCTCCTCGGTGATCAGCTGCAGCGAGCGGCGGTAGGCGCGCGCGATCGCCAAGTCGATCTGACCTCGCTCGGCGACCGCGATCCGGAAGTTGGAGCCGAGCGCGAAGCGGAGGTCGTCCGCGGTGGCGAGGTTCGTCGGGTCGGTGACGGCGAGCAACGGCGTCCCGTCCTCGAGGATTCTCAGCGGCAGCGCTTCGTAGCGCCGTGCGAGCTCCTCGGGCAGGAGCGCGACCGCCGCCTTGTCGAGCTGCGCGTCGTCGAGGTCGACGTATTCCAGCTCGTACTGCTCGGCCAGAGCGCCGGCGATCGCGCGCTCGGTCGTGAAGCCGAGCTCGACGACGACCTCGCCGAGCCGCTGCCCGGGGGCCTTGACCTCGAGCGCGCGGCGCAGCTGCTCCTCCGTGAGGATGCGACCGTCGACGAGCAACTGGCCGAGCGGAATCCAGTTGAGCCCGGGGGCGGGAGTGCTCATGCGCTCCTTATCGGCTGGAACGCGCCGTTCCTGGACCCGCTCCGGCTAGCTCGTCGCCTCGTAGGTTCCGAAGGTCGACACGCTCGCAGCAGCGACGCGGTCGTACGGAATCGCGTCGGCGCCGTTTGTCGCCTGGAAGTACGCCCTGACGCCGGGAAGGAGCTTGCCGTAGCTGCCGCCCGTCGTGCCGCCGATGACGTTCCCGGCGGAGTCGTAGACCACGGTTGAGACCTGCGTCTGCGTCAGCAGCATCGTCGGGTGGTCGTTGACGATCTGCCCGACCACGGCTCCGGTCCACGCCGGATCGTACGACTGCGCCTGCACGAGGACGTCGGCAAACCCGGGCCCGAGCTTGCGCTTCGGCGCCTGGCCGGTGATGCGGGTCACGATCTCGAGCTTCGAGACGGGCGATGCGTCCGGGATCGACGTCGAGCCGCCGAGGTAGTAGACCGTGCCCGCGCCGACCGCCTTGATGTCGACGGACTCGGTGTTGACCACCCGGTTCGTGGCGCCTACGAAGTTGATCAGGACGTTGACGTCGAGCGCGTCGTTCTCGGGGGACGGATTCGCCAGCTCGATCCCGTAGCTGACGCGACGGGTCGTGAAGACCACGCGCTGCGAGAACCCGTGCTTCTGTAGCACGATCCTCGCGGGCGCAGTCGGCGGGCCTGCGACGACGAAGCTGCGAGCGGACTTGCCGGCGCGGCCGCACGAGACCGTCGCCGTCGCGGAGCCGAGCTTCACCTTCGCCGGAATCTGCCAGCGCCAGCTGGCCTTGCCGGCCCGGGCGACGACCGAGGGCAGACTCTGTAGCGCACGATCCGCGTAGCGGATGCTGGCCGCGCAGCGGACGCCCGTGGGGCGCACGACGACCGAAAGCGACGCCGGCTGACCCTGGAAGGCACGTTGCGGCACGAAGCCGAAACGGAGGCTGGCGCCGGCGTCGAGCGATCCGGCGGCGGTGGCCGTGAGGGACAAGCCCGCGAGGGCGATGAGGGCGAAGAGGCGAGCGTGCACTGGAAGACCTCCGAGAGCGTCGTGTTGCGAGTCGTCGACCGTGCCGCCTGGACGCATCGTCGGCTGGCCGGCGCGGGTGGTCATCCCCCGTAAGAGTCATCTTCCCGCGTTACAAGCCATACGCCGGATCGGGGATGGGGGTCGGGCGGACGCGGGAATCGACGACGGACCGAGACTCGACCAGGATGCGCGAGGAATGAACGAGCCTGCGGCGCTCACGCTTCCGGCCATGGCCGGACCCATTCGCTTCCCGCCCGTCACGGATGTCTTTCGCGACGACGAGCTCGACGTGCTCGAGAAGAGGATTGCCGGCGCCGAGGTCGCGCTCCGAAGCGCGCATTACGACGATGTTGTCGCGGTCCTGGACGAGGTGACGATCTTCCCGGCCCAGTATCCGAACCTCGCGCTGCGGGCTCTGCTCGCCGACTCGTGGGCGCGGATGCACCGAGGCGAGCTCGACGATGCGCTCGCCAGGCTGAAGACGGCGAAGCAGATCACGAGCCGCCCCGGCTTCAACGACGTCGACCGCGCCGGCGTGCTCTGCCGCATCGGTGCCGTACGGGTGAAGCGCGGCTCGATCTCGCGGGCCGTGAACGATCTGACGCTCGCACTCGAGCTCTGCCACCGGTCGCGGCGGTCGAGCGACCGCCTGCGTGCCGAGATCTACGACTGGCGCTCGCAGTGCTACGAGCGCCAGGGCGACTTCAACGCCGCCCGGGCGGACATCGAGGTCGCGCTCGAGCTGTGCGACTCGATCGGCGACCGCGCCGGAGCCGCCGGCATCAACTTCCGCGCGGCGTCGATCGCGGAGCGGGAAGGAAGGTTCCTCGTCGCCCGCTGCTACGCCGAGAAGGCGCGAGACCTCTTCGCCCAGGTCGGCGATCGCGCCAACGTCGGCCGCGTCCTCAGCGACCTCGGGGGGATCACGTTCCAGCTCGGTCGGCACGAGGAGGCGATCGGGTTCCTGCGGCAGGCGGTCTCGACGCTCGTCGACGCCGCCGGCGAGGTCGAGACGGGCCACGCCGTCTCCTCGCTGTCCCAGGTGTACCTCCGCACCGGCAAGCCCGAGCTGGCAGCGGAGCAAGCCCGCACCGCGCTCGAGCTGCTCGGCGTCGGTGACGACGTCCGCGAGGAAGCCGGCAAGGTTCAGCTCGTCCTCGGCCGCGCGCTGATGGAGCTGGGCAGGACGCCCGAGGCGGACACGTCGTTCCTCGCCGCCGAGGCGTCCTTCGCGGAGAGCGCGTCGCCGAGCCTACTTGCCGCCGCCTGGATGGCGCGGGGCGAGCTCGCGCTCGATCGCGACGACGCCGTCAGTGCCGCCGGGCTCTACCGCCAGGCGGCCGAAGCGCTATCCGACCCCCGAGCAGCGCCTCCCGTAACGCAGGCGAGGGGAGCGTCGTTGTAGCGACATGGAGACGTTGATCGCCGCGCTGCTCGTCCTGATGATCCCGGGTCTGCTGACCTTTCTCGTGCCCGAGCGGCCCGAGACCGCGCAGGACTAGCCGGGACTACGCAACGGGCGCCCGCATGGGGCGCCCGGAAAACGTCGTCTAGAGAATCCAGACCAGAAGCAGGATGACGACGATGAGCGTGAGTAGTCCGCCACCGATGTACATTCGGGCCTCCTGTATGCAGTTGACGTAGATACAACGGCTTTTCCACTGGGCCGGATACGCGCGAACCGGCTCGCTACCATGCGCCAGCCACGGCGCCGTGGCCGAGTGGTTAGGCAGAGGCCTGCAAAGCCTCGCACACCAGTTCGATTCTGGTCGGCGCCTCTGCCAGCGGCCGACCAATGACCGCGCGCCACACGCCCTAGAGGCCGATCGAACGCTCGACGAGCCTCGGGGCGCGCAGCGCGCGGATTGGAGCTAGGCGTGGACGCCATCGTTCTTTGCCCGACCGCGGTACAGCAGGTCGAGGGCGGCGTGGAACGCGAATCGTCGCGCGTGCCGCCGACGGCCGCGGGCCTGCAGCGCCAGTCGTTCCGCCGCGGCTTCTTGCCGGAGCTGGTGGCCACGGTCATGGCACAGCTGCTGAACTGCCTCGAAATGCAGCATCGTATTTCCTCCTTTCCAAACGTGTGGATTGATCGAGCCGGATTGAGCACGCAGGTGCGACTGATGCATTGCACACAGACGATTCCTTCTCTAGAGGATTGACTGCTCTCGAAAGGCAGTTGCCATTTGCGCTTTCGGGAGCACTGGCTCACGCGGAACGCCGATGCCGGCGGCACCGACAATCTGTCGGCCGATTCAGCGTCCGGAGAGTTGAACGGGGTGGCGCTCTACGCCGCGAAAGCGAGAGGCCAAGCGACGCTCGTGGTATTCGCGTAAATCACATTGGCCTCCTTTCCCGATCCAGCTGAACAGAGTGCCCAGCTGCGAACCAAAGAGTTTGCCGACTTTCCTGCGCCATGTCAAGAGGAAAAGAACGTGAGGCTTTTCCGAACGTTCGCAACGACGTCCGACGCCAGGCGCGCGTCAGACGTCGAGGACGAAGTCGAACGTGGCGAGGCGGCGGCCGTTCGCGACGCGCCAGCGCTTGACGAGGCAGTCCATGTCGAAGATCGAGTCGATGCGGTTGCCGGCGACGCCGGGGAAGAAGAGCTGCGTCGTCAGCACGGGCTTGCCCGGCGCCTGCACCTTCACGTGGATGTGCTTCGTCCGTCCCGGGTAGAGGCCGGGGACGACGGTGACGAGCGAGTACTGGCCCTTCGCGTTCGTCAGCTGGTGCCCCCGGAATCGGTTCCCACTGTTGTCGTAGGCGCCCCTGGCGTCGGCTTGCCAGAAGTCGATCAGCGCTCTCGAAATCGGCTTGCCGGCGGTGGTCAGCACGCGGCCGGTCAGGGTGAGCCGCGTGCCGGCCGCGCCGGCGGGGACGATCGACTTGCGCCTGGGGGAGTTGGGGGTGAAGTACGGGCCTTCGGTCAGCTGGGGAGTCGGATCGTCGTCGGCGTCGAGGATGGTCGGCGTCGCAGCGAGCGCGGGGGAGGAGAAGAGGTCGGTGTGCCCGGCGACGACGGCGAGCGGGGGGAGAACGAGGCCGAGCTCGAGGAGCCGGCGGCGGGTGAGTCGTCTCTCGTGATCGGTCATGGGCACAGCCTGCCGGACCCGTATGA
The DNA here is from genome assembly GCA_963789355.1 of uncultured Gaiellaceae bacterium. GTDB lineage: Bacteria > Actinomycetota > Thermoleophilia > Gaiellales > Gaiellaceae > Gaiellasilicea. The sequence continues at coordinate 38,585 of CAWBKK010000001.1, read as the reverse complement.
GAGCGGCCTAAGATCCAGCCGCAGGCCGTTGCCTACTTGTTGGCGATCCGATCGGTCACGTACGACGTCACGTCCGAGATCTGCTGCTCGGAGAGCGTGTCCTTGAAGGCCGGCATCCCGCCGCCGCCGTTCGTCACCTGAGCGCGAACGAGATCCGGTTCCAGCGCCTGCTCGTTGCCGATCAGATTCGGGCCGCCGTTGGCGCCGCCGCCGTCGAGGCCGTGACAGCCGGCGCAGTTGTCGCTCCAGACCGACGCGCCCGCCTCCGGGTCACCCGAGGTCTCTTCCGTCGGCTCGGTGGGACTCTGGCCCGCATGACCGGTTCCCTCGCCCTCGCCGCCGGCCGAGACCTCGGTCATGGTGCCGTCGAGCGAGAAGAGCCAGAGGTTGTCGCCATGCTGCGTTGCCGCCAGCGCGTTGCCGCCGGCGAGGAAGGCGAGGTACTGGGTGCCGTCCTGCTCGAAGACCGTGACCGTGTTGTTGGCGCCGGCGCCCGTCTGGAAGCTCCAGAGCGGACCATCGCCGTTCTCGGCGTTGTACGCCTCGAGCTGCCCGCCGTTGCGGCCGACGAAGACGAGGTTCCCACCGGTGGTGACGGAGCCCGAGTAGCACGACTCCGGCCAGCGCTTCTCCCACACCTTCTCGCCGGTCGTGACGTCGATCGCGACGAAGTAGCCCTCCTGGGCTCCGAAGCCGGTGGTGGTGAAGACACTGCCGAGGTCGGCGGTCTGACCCTGCTTGCCTGCGGGGAGCTCCTCGTTCTTGGAGGAGTAGCCGGAGACGCTGCGCATGGCGCAGACGTACATCAGCCCTGTCTCGGGGTTGTAGCTCGACGGCTGCCAGTTCGTGCCGCCCTGCGGGCCGGGGACGATCGCCGTGATCGTCTCGCCGAAGGGGGTGTAGATGCCGCCCTTGACGACCTTCTGCCTCGGCTGGCCCTTCTTCCTGTTCGCGTCCGCGATCTTCTGGATCTCCGCGACGTCCTCAGCCGTGACCTCGTGCGAGAAGAGCGCCGGGTAGCTCGGGATCGGCTGCGTCTTCGCGGTCGCCTGGCCGGCCAGCTGCGGCACGGCCTTCTCCTCGATCGGGAGCAGCGGCTCGCCGGTCTCACGGTCGAGCAGGTAGACCCAACCCGTCTTGGACGCCTCGCCGAGGCCCTTCCGTTCCTCGCCGTCGATCTCCGCGTCGAAGAGGACGATCGGGCTCGGGCTGTCGTAGTCCCAGATGTCGTGGTGCACCTGCTGGAAGTGCCAGCGGTACTCGCCCGTCTTCGCGTCGACGGCGACGATCGACGCGGCGAAGAGGTTGTCGCCCGCCCGGCGGCTGCCGTCGAGGTCGGGCGAGGCGTTGCCGGTCGAGAAGTACATGAGCCCGAGCTCGGGGTCGACGGCCGGCGTCTGCCAGACGGGGGCGCCGCCGTGCTCCCACGCGTCGTTGTCCTGCGGCCACGTGTCGTGACCGACCTCGCCGGGGCCCGGGACGGTGTGGAAGCGCCAGACCTCCTTGCCGGTCTTCGCGTCGTACGCCTGGATGCGGCCGCGGATCGAGAACTCGCCGCCGGAGATGCCGGTGTAGACGAGGCCGTCGTAGTAGAGCGGCGCCGCCGTGATCGTGTAGCCCTCCTGCCAGCGGCCGACCTGCGCCGTCCAGGCGAGCTTTCCCGTCCTCTGGTCGAGCGCGACGAGCGAGCCGTCGAGCTGGCCGAGGTAGACCTTGCCCTCACCGAGCGCGACGCCGCGGCTGAGCCAGCCGCAGCAGACGGTGCTGATCTTCTGGTCGAGCTTCGCCTCGTAGCGCCAGAGCACCTTGCCGGTCTCGACGCTGACCGCGAAGACGTCGTCGGCCCCGGTCGGGACGTACATCACGCCCTGATAGACGATCGGCTGCGCCTCCGCGGAGTACTTGGCGGCAGTGCCGGAGCCGCCGAGGTCGGTCATCCACACGCCCTTCAGGTCGCCGACGTTGCCCGTGTCGATCTCGTCGAGCGGCGAGTAGCGCTGGTTCAGGAGCGTGCCGCCGTTCGTCAGCCACGCCTCTTTCGGCTCCTCCAGCAGCTCGTCCGCCGCGAAGGCGGGGGCGGGCTCGATCTGTGGCGTCTGCGTGGCGTTGTCGGCCGCCTGCTCGGCCTCCTTCGCCGGCTCGTCGCTCGCCTGATCCTTCCCGATCGCGTAGCCGACGATCCCGGCCGGCAGCAGGAGCGCGGCGAAGAGCAGCCAGATCCCCGCATCCATGAAGCCGTCGTACCAGCCCCGTCCTCGACGCTCGCGCCGTGCCATGTCACGGATATGTCCACGGCAATGGGATGCAAACCCGTCAGCCGACCACGAGCACGAGCAGGGCGATCAGCCCGGCGCCGACCAGGGCGACGCACGCGAGCGCTGCCAGCGCGGTGAGGCCGAGAAAGGCGGGCGTCAGCACGCGAAGCGGCAGCGCGATCCCGGCGATGCCGCGCACGGAGCCGATCGAGCCGCGAAGCCGCCACAGCAGCAACGGCGTGCTCCTCGCTTTCGCGGTTCGTGCGTCGCCGGCGATCCGCGCCAGCTCGGAGAGCCGCTCCTGGCCCTCGCCGGGGAGCGTTCGCAGCCGCTCGGGAAGCGAGATCAGCTCCCGCAGGCCCTGCGCGAAGAGGAGGACGACCGCCGCCGGGGCCAGCAGCAGAAGGGTGACGAGTGCATCCAGGGCGTTGAAGCCGTCCTCGCGGCGCAGGAGTAGGGCGATCGGGACGACTCCGGCCGACGCGGCGAAGGCGAGCCGCCGAATTCCGCGGACGATGATCGCGATCCGCGCCACGGCGGGACGTTAGACGAGCTACCGCGTCGGCTGCTCGTTCGGCGAACGCCCGGCGATCAGGGCGGTGGGGCAGATCCAGTACCGCGTCTCACCGCGCAGGCCGCGCCGCGTGCACGAGTCCTGCGAGAGGTCGGGATAGCCCGTCAGCCGGCCCGGCCGGCACTCGAGCCACTGGCCGCCCTCCGGCGCGGGTGCCGCGACCTCCGAGCAGGTCCCGAGCAGGCCGGTGCGATCGAGCACGCGCTCGTGCTTGGCGAGGGCGAGGACTGAGGCGATCATCGCGGCGGCGAAGACGATCCGGGACATTGGGGGGCTCCGGAGGTGGGGGGTTTTGTCTCCCGCCGCAAAGAGATCTGCTCTCAGCATGAGGCTCGACCGGCCTCCTGTGAATCACCCGTTCGAGCCGTCTGGGAGCCGATAACCGCGTACGTAGTCGACGACGAACTCCTTCGGATAGACCTCCGTCCGCGGCTCGGCTCCCGCCTCCGGGGGGAACTCGTAGATCCCGAGCATGAGCTGCATCGGATATGCCGGGGATTGGGGGACGGACTTGGCCGGCCGGCCGTCGACGAAGAACGCGACGCCCTCCGGCGTCCACTCGGCGGCGTAGACGTGGAACTCGCGGGCATCGACCGGGACGCGGACGGCCTCGAAATCGTCGGTGAGGTTCGGATCCGCGAACGGGTGCACGCCCATGCCGACCAGGGCGTCGTCGGGGCGCACGTCGCGGCCGAAGATCTCGCAGACGCAGATCTCCCCGGAGGACGAGGGCTCGTCCTCGTAGCCGATCAGCCAGAACGCGACCATCGAGCGCGGGTCGTCGAGCGCCCTCGCCCGCACCTCAATGCGTCCGTACTGCGGCGTGTAGAGGCGGACGTTCTCTTGCGGCTCGCGGACGACCGCGTCGGGATGGAAGCGGTGCTGGCCGATCGCGCTGCCCGCCGGCCCCGAGAAGACGCCGGTCTGGAGGGAGGAGACGCGCACCTGCCCGTCCAGGGCCGGGCACCAGGGTTCCTGGTCGGCTTCGATTCGCAGCGTCAGGCAGCCCTCGGCGATCGTGTAGCGGGCGGCCGAGAGCCTGCGCGAGCTCCACTGCGGTAGGTGGTGTGGGATCCAGCGACCGCTGTCGAGGGAGTCGCCGCCGAACGTGTCTTCGAACTCGAGCTGGTAGGGGATGGCTGGAGTCTGCCGCAGTCAGGCGCCGAGGCGCTTCGCCCAGGCAGCGCCGGCGGCTCGGCCCTCCGGCGTCGCGAGGAAATGCTCGAGCGGGACGTGCAGGAAGGTTCCGTCTGCCTCTGCCAGCAACTCGTCCCCGTCCCGGAGCTCGGCCGAGATCTCGATCCGCCGGCCGCGTTCGGTATCGACGTTCGCCGTCACCCTGAGCAGCCGGTTGATCGGCGCCGGCCGCCGGTAGCGGATCGCGATCCGGGCGGTCACGGCCGGGAAGCGGTGCCAGGTGGCCAGCAGCCCGCACGCCTCGTCGAGCGCCGCGCCGACGATGCCGCCGTGCGCGATCCCCGGGCCGCCCTGGTGGTGGACGCCGAACGTCACCGCCGACGCGTACGTGTCGGCACCCTCCTCGGCCGGGAGCGCCAGCCGCAGCCCGAGCTCGTGGTCGCCGCAGCCGAAGCACGACGGGTCATGGTGGGGCGGGATCCGGTCTATGCCGCGAAGGGCAGCTGGATGTCGGAGACGTCGAGACCCATGCTGGAGGCCATCCGGATCCCGTCGCGGACGTCGTCCTGGAGGCGCCTGATGTCCGTCTCGCGCATCACGTTCCCGATCCAGGCGCGCTCCTTCGGCCGCCAGAGCGCGTGCTCGACGAAGATCGGGAGCAGCCGGTTGGCGGCCTTGATCAGCCGGTCCTTCGTCTGCTTGGACGCGCCCTCGAGCAGGACGCGCTCGTAGGCGACTCCGGCGCTGTGGTGGATCCCGTCGTCGATCGTGAGCCGGTTGCAGAGGTCTTCCAGCAGGGTGCCCCGTGAGGAGCGCGCGATCAGCCGGAAGCGCGGGATGATCAGGCGCTCGAAGAAGACCTGCATCTGGAAGACCTTCTCCTCGAGTGTCTCGGCCTCGAGCGTCATTTTCGCCAGCTCGTCGAGATGTGGATCGCGCTCGGCGACGCCGCCGGCCTCGTTCGCGAGCTTCAGCCACGCCTCCACGTGCCGTGCCTCGTCCTGCACCATCGTCGAGTAGTAGAGCTTCGCCTCGTGATGGGGAGCCAGGTTCAGGAGCTGGCCGGCCATCGAGACGGCGAGCTCGTCGGCCTGAAGCTGCTGCGTGATCACCGACCGCCAGACGGCCCGGCGCCGCTCCTTCTTCTCCGGGGAGGCGCCGGCGCGGGTCTCCGGGATCGGCGGGAGCTCGCCCCAGGCCATGTCCCGCACCTGCCACTCCTGCTTCTTCGCCAGCTCGTAGAAGCGGAGGACGCCGCGGCCCTTGTCGTCGTGAGCGGCGTCGTCGGCTGCCTGCCGCTCCGCCTCGATCAGCGGCTCGAAGGTCGGATCCGCGTTGATCGGCTCCTCAGCCGGCTCGACAGTCATCGCCGGAAGCTTATCGCCGTCAGCGGAGCCCTCCGCGCTCGTGGTGGGCCTGGAAGAAGTTTTCGGAGCCTGCGGTCGCCATCGCGGACGAGGCCGAGATCTCGAGCGCGAGCGCGGCCGCGGCGACGATCTGCGCGAACCGGTGCACCTTGCCGCTCCCGGCGCAGCCCAGGAGCGCGAGCCAGTCGCGGGCGTAGGGAAGGGTCGTGCCGCCGCCGACGGTTCCGACCTCCAGGCCGGGGAACCGGATTGCCGCGTGCAGGCCGCCGTCCTCCGTGCGCCGCGCGGTGCCGTGCGCCATCGAGCTCGTCCCGACCATGCCGAGGTCCTGGCCGGTGCAGGCGAAGATCGCCGCGATCGCGGAGGCGGGGGTGAAGGCGACGGACTGCATCCCGGACGCGACGGCGCCGTGCGTTCCCGCCCAGGAGAGCTCGAGCAGGTCGTCGACGGTCGTCCGCAGCACGCGCCGAACGGTCTCGGCGTCGAGCGTGGCCTCCGCCAGCACCGTCTTTCCGTGCCCCGACTGGAAGAACTCGAAGGAGGGCTTCTTGTCGCCGCCCATGTTCGCCTCCAGGATCGCGCGCTCGGGCTTCACGGGCGCCCGCTGCATCACGTAGCCCATGTTGAGCGCATAGCTGTTGCGGGTCATCATGTTCGGCCCGCAGGCGTCGCCGGTCGTCCAGGCCCAGAGGACGTGGCACATCGGGCCGACGACGTGCGTCTTCACCTCACGCAGCTTCGCCCGCTTCGAGAGCGAGGGATCGTCGAGCGCGGCGAGGTGGGCGCGAAGGTCGTCGACCGAGCCCTCGAGCCAGCTTGCAAGTGCTACCGCATCACCTGTGTCTTTGCAGACGAAGCAGGATGCACGGGTCATTCTGTCCTGCAGGACATATGTTCGGAATCCGCCGGACAGTGCGGCGGCCTTCAGCCCGCGCGACATCGAATCCGAGAGCCCGCCCTCGGTGTGCGCCAGCGGCACCAGCATGTCCTCCTGCGCGCGCCCGTTCTCGCGCAGCGTGCCCGCCGGCTCCTCCAGCTCGTAGGTGCCGAGCTCGACGACGAGCGGGCCGACGACCGAGACGGGGAGGACCATCGCGCCGGTGTGCGACTCCTGCGCCCGCGACCAGGTTTCGTCGTCGTGTGCGAGTGGGCCGTCGCCGACGACGCCGCGAATCGCCTCCCGGCGCGCCGAGATCGACGCCGCGTCGTTCCGGCGCGGCCATTTCGGGAGCGTCATCGCGGCAACCCTACGGGGTTGCGGCGCGATCGCGCTTGGCGGCGCGCAGGCGGCCAATGGCGCTGCGAACGCCGAGGGGCGCCGACAGGCCGACCACGGTGTCGCGAAGCGGGAAGTCGTCCGGCCGGAGGTGCAGTCGGAGCACGGGCCGCACCGGCTGGGGGTTCACCCACTCGTTGCCCCACTCGCGGCGAAAGCCGGCACGCGGCAGCGCATAGACGACGCCGTCCGTCCAGGTCGCCGGGGCCGCCGGGTCGCCCAGGACCGCGAACAGGTAGAAACGGCGGCGGCGCGATCCTCGTCCGATGTGAGTGCAGGCGGTGACCACGCCTTCGACGCGATCCCGCGCGACGACGGCGTAGAAGATCGGCCAGATCCCGTCGTCGCAGGCGACGACCGCATGCAGCGACGTGTCGAGATCCCGAGCGGGCTGCGGCTCGAGCACGTCGAGGGCGCCGTGGTTCGAGCCGTGGAGGAGCAAGCCGTGGCGGTCGACGAGATAGGTCAGCAGCTCGTGCGCCGGATACGGGCTCGGGTCGAGCGTGCCGTCACCGGCCCGAGCGGCGGCGATCAACCGCTCGAATGTCTCCCGCCGCCCGTCGTCGCTCGTCACTCTCGGACCTTCGGTTGCGCCGATCACGTTCAGCCCGAGCCGCTCGCCGAGGCGCCACACGCCGATCCCGAGCGAGCGCACGACGCTGAGAGCGATTCGCTGACTCCGTGGGCCGTGGCGCTCGATCGAACGACGCTATCAGCGGGCAAACCGCGCGTTGTACTCCCGGACGAGCTCTTCGGCGTCCGCCGTCGTCCGCACGGCCCGCAGTGGCGAGAAGACGAGCGGGAGCACCGCGACCGCCGCGCCGATTGCGCCGATCGCGATCGTCGTGCGGAGACCGAGGACGCTCCCGAGCGTGCCGCCGAGGAGCGCACCCACCGGGATCACGCCCTGGACGAGGAACCGGCGCGAGGCGTTCGTGCGCCCGAGCAGGTGATCCGGCGTGATCGCCTGGATCAAGCTGATCGCGCTGACGAAGTAGTTGAGGGCGAAGAACCCCCAGAGCACGTTGGCGACGACGAGGAAGGGAATCACGAGGTCGCCGGACGCGAGCGGGATCAGGAGCAGCCCGAGGCTGCCGGTCGTCGCGACCGCGATCAGGCCGGGGCCGATTCCGACGAGGCGAGCGACGCGGGTCGCGGTCACCGCGCCGATCAGCGAGCCGACGCTGCCGAGCGAGAAGATCACCCCGATCGTCGTCACGTCGAGATCGAGCACGCGCACCGCATAGACGAGGTAGATCGCGAAGAGCATCGTCACGAAGACGTTGCTGATCCCGACGAAGATCACGATCGACCGCATGATCGGGTGCCGGAGCACGAACCGCAGCCCCTCGCGGATCTCGGCCCGGAAGGCGGGGCGAGCGTCGGGCGGCCGCTCGGGCTTCCGCTCGCGACGCGCGATCCGCGAGAGGAAGAGCGCCGACGCGAGGAAGCTGAGCGCGTCCGCGAGGATCGCGTAGGGCGCGGTCAGGGCGGAGACGAGGAGGCCGGCGAGGCCGGGGCCCGCCACCTGAGCCGACGAGCGGCTCACCTCGAGCTTGGAGTTTCCCTCGCCGAGCTCGCCTCGCTCGACGACCGAGGGCAGGTACGACTGGTAGGAGAGGTCGAAGAAGACGGTGAAGGTGCCGGCGAGGAGACCGACGACGTAGAGCTGGCCCAGGGTCAGGACGTCGAAGACGTACGCCAGCGGGATCGACCCGAGCACGGCGGCGCGGCCGAGATCGGCTGCGATCAGGATCGGCCGGCGGGGTAGCCGGTCGATCCAGACGCCAGCCGGAAGGCTGAAAAGGAAGAACGGGAGCCAGTCGACGACGGCCAGCGCCGCCACCGCGAACGTGCTCGCGTCCAGCACGAGGATCGCGACGAGCGGCAGGGCGAGGCCCGTGATCTCGCTGCCGAACTGGCTCACGGTCTGCGCCGCCCAGAGCCGCCTGAAGTCGCGGTTGTGCCAGAGCGCTCCACTCGGCCGCAGCCTCCGCGCCCAGTTCGCCATCGGCCGCGAGCCTACTATCCTCCGCGTTCGTGTCCGCGACGCTCATGGACGGAAAGGCCCTCGCCGCGCGGATCCGCGCGGAGGTCGCGCACGAGGTGGCGGCGTTCTCGCGCCCGATCGGGCTCGCCACCGTGCTCGTCGGCGACGATCCCGCCTCGGACGTCTACATCCGGATGAAGCACAAGGCCACGCTCGAGGTCGGGATCGAAGCGCGCGATCTCAGGTTGCCCGCGGAGACCGGCGAGGCGGAGCTGCTCGCGCTCGTCGCGGAGCTGAACGCGGACGACGCGATCGACGGGATCCTCGTGCAGCTGCCGCTGCCAGATCAGATCGACGAGGGCCGCGTGATCCGCGCGGTCGATCCCGTCAAGGACGTCGACGGCTTCCATCCCGTCAACGCCGGGCTGCTCCTCGCCGGGACGCCTGCCCATGTCCCGGGAACGCCGCTCGGCGTGCTGGCGCTGCTGGACGAGTACGGCGTCGAGCTCGAGGGCGCGAACGCGGTCGTGATCGGCCGCAGCGACATCGTCGGCAAGCCGGCGGCGCTGCTCCTCCTGCACCGGCACGCCACCGTCACCATCTGCCACTCGCGCACCCGCGACCTCGCGGCGGAGGTCTCGCGCGCGGACGTCGTCGTCGCCGCCGTCGGCGTCCCCGGCATCGTCACGGCGCGCGATGCTGAAGCAGGGCGCGGCGGTGATCGACGTCGGCATCAACCGGACCGAAGGACGGTCTCGTAGGCGACGTCGATTCGGCCGCGGCCGAGCGCGCAGGATTTCTGACGCCGGTGCCCGGCGGCGTCGGCCCGATGACGATCGCGATGCTGCTCCGGAGCACGGTTCGCGCCGCGCGTTATCGCGTCGGGGATCTTGCACATCCCGCCGCGTAAGGCTATGTTTCGCGCGCTGTATCAAGGTCGGCGGCTCGGTGGATGAGCCGTCGCTTCACCGGAGGAGGAAAGTCAGTTGGCGCAGGGCACCGTTAAGTGGTTCTCGAACGAAAAGGGTTACGGGTTCATCGAGCGCGAGGGTGGCGAGGACGTCTTCGTTCACTTCTCCGCGATCACGATGGACGGCTACAAGTCGCTGACCGAAGGTCAGAAGGTCGAGTTCGAGGTCGTCCAGGGCCCCAAGGGCGCCCAGGCCGCGAACGTCACGGCCGGCTAGTCACCCTCCGGGTCGAGCTTCGAACGGGCTCCCGCAAGGGGGCCCGTTCTCTTTGAAAGGATGAATCGATGGCAATCACGCGCGAAGAGGTGCTCCACGTCGCCAAGCTGGCGAGCCTCGAGCTGACCGACGAGGAGGCCGAGCGGCTCACCGGCGAGCTGAGCGCGATCCTCGAGGCGGTCTCGAAGGTGAGCGAGCTCGACCTCGCCGACGTGCCGCCGACGTCCCACCCGCTCGAGCTCGTCAACACACTGTCTCGAGACGAATTGTCCGGGGACGAGCCGCGGCCGTCGCTGGGCCTGGACGAGGTGTTCGCGAACGCGCCCGCCCGAGAAGGCGACCTGTTCAAGGTGCCGCCGACGGCATGATCGACACGCTGCGACTGACGGCCGAGGAGGCGATCGGGCTGCTCGAGCGCAAGGAGGTATCCGGCGCCGAGCTTCATCGCGCCTACCTCGACGCGGTCGCCGAGCGCGACGGCGAGCTCCACTGTTACCTCCGGACGGTCGAGGAGCCTGGGGGCGACGGCGTTCCGATCGCGCTCAAGGACGTGATCTCGACCAAGGGCGTCGAGACCACGGCCGGTTCGAAGATCCTGGCCGGCTACGTTCCGGTCTTCGACGCGACCGTGGCCGCGCGCTGCCGCGCGGCCGGGCTGCCGGTGATCGGCAAGACGAATACGGACGAGTTCGCGATGGGCTCGTCGACCGAGAACTCGGCCTACGGTCCGACGCACAACCCTTGGGATCCGGAGCGCGTTCCCGGCGGCTCCGGCGGCGGCACCGCGGCGGCGGTCTCGGCCGGGCTCGCGCCCTGGGGGCTCGGCTCCGACACCGGCGGCTCGATCAAGCAGCCCTCGGCGCTCTGCGGGAACGTCGGGCTGCGGCCGACCTACGGCACCGTCAGCCGCTACGGGGTCGTCGCGTTTGCGTCCAGCCTCGACCAGGTCGGCCCCGTCGCGAGGAACGTCCGCGACTGCGCGCGCCTCTACTCGATCATCAGCGGGAAAGACGCGGCCGACTCGACGACGGTCGACGTGCCGCCGGTCGAGCTGCCCGAGGGCGAAAGCCTCGCCGGCCTGCGGATCGGCGTCCCGAAGGAGATGAACGAAGCCGAGGGGATCGAGCCGGGCGTCACCGCTGCCGTGCAGAAGGCGATCGAGCTCGCCCGCGAGCTGGGCGCCGAGGTGGGGGAGTGCGAGCTGCCGCGCTCGGTCGAGTACGGGCTCGCCTGCTACTACCTGATCGCCCCGGCCGAGGCTTCCTCGAACTTGGCCCGCTACGACGGCGTCCGCTACGGCCTCCGCGTCGACGCCGAGAACTACTACGAGATGGTCGAGCGGACGCGCGACGCCGGCTTCGGCGACGAGCCGAAGCGCCGGATCATGCTCGGCACCTACGCGCTCTCGGCCGGCTACTTCGACGCCTACTACGGCCAGGCCCAGAAGGTGCGGACGCTGATCGCGCGCGAGCACGCCGCTGCCTTCGAGCACTTCGACCTCCTCGTCTCGCCGACGTCGCCGACGGTGGCCTTCAAGCTCGGCGAGAAGGCGGCCGACCCGCTCGCGATGTACCTCTCCGACCTGCTCACGATCCCCTCCTGCATGGCCGGGCTGCCGGGGCTGAACGTCCCCTGCGGCCTCTCGGAGGGGTTGCCGGTGGGACTGCAGCTGATCGGGCCGCAGCTGTCCGAGAACACGCTCTTCAAGGCCGGGCACGCGCTCGAGGCGGCGCTCGGCTTCGACCCCGTGCCGGAGCGGCTCCGATGACGTGGCAGCCGGTGGTCGGCCTCGAGATCCACGTCCAGCTGAAGACGCGGACGAAGATGTTCTGCCGCTGCGCGAACGGGTTCGGCGGCGGCGAGAACACGCAGACGTGCCCGGTCTGCCTCGGCTTCCCAGGAGCGCTGCCGGTCGTCAACCGGCGTGCGATCGAGTGGACGATCAAGCTCGGCCTCGCGCTCGACTGCGACATCGCCGCGAACGCCGTCTTCGCACGCAAGAACTACTTCTACCCCGACCTGCCGAAAGGTTATCAGATCTCCCAATACGATCTGCCATCTTGCACAAACGGCAAGGTGCTAGTACCTGCAGCGGCCGGCGACAACGAGATCGGGATCGTCCGCGCCCATCTCGAGGAGGACGCGGCGAAGACGACGCACGTCGGAGGACGGACCGGTCGGATCGGCGGCGCCGACTACTCCCTCGTCGACTTCAACCGGGGCGGGACGCCGCTCGTCGAGATCGTCACCGGCCCCGACATCCACTCCTCGGAGGAGGCGCGCCGCTTCCTGCAGCTGCTGCGGCAAACGATCGTCGAGCTCGGGATCTCGGACGCCGAGATGGAGAAGGGCACGCTGCGGGTGGACGCCAATGTCTCTGTGCGGCCGGAGGGTTCGTCGGAGCTGCGCACGCGCTGCGAGCTGAAGAACATGAACTCGTTCCGCTTCGTCGCGCAGGGGATCGACGCGGAGGTGGCGCGTCAGATCGCCGTCTACGAGTCCGGCGGCGAGGTCGTGCAGGAGACCTACGACTTCGACGCCGCCAGCGGGAAGCTGTCGGCGCGGCGCTCGAAGGAGGAGGCCGACGACTACCGCTACTTCCCCGAGCCCGACCTCGTCCCGGTCGAGCCCCCGGCCGAGCTCGTCGCGCAACTGCGAGCCGAGGTGCCGGAGAGCCCGGCTCGTCGAATCCGGCGGATCGAGGCAGAGCTCGACCTCGATCGAGCGGTCGTACTCGTCACCGGCGGTCTCGACGGCCTCTGGCAGCAGACGGTCGAGGCCGGCGCCGACCGGGTCGCGGCCGCGAACGTGATCGCGAACCGGCTCGCCTCTGTAGACGGCGAGGCCGTCGACCCGGCCGAGCTGGCACAGCTCGTCGAGGCGCGCGACCGGATCCCGCGGACGGCATTGGACGAGGCGCTCGGCAAGGTCGCCGACCCCGGCTTCTCGGCGGCGCCGTACCTCGCGCAGGAGGCGGTCTCCGACACGGCCGAGCTGGAGCCGATCGTCGCGCGGATCCTCGACGCCAACCCCGGTCAGGTCGCTGCGTACAAGGGCGGCAAGGAGGGGCTGCTCGGGTTCTTCGTCGGCCAGGTGCTGAAGGAGACCGGCGGCAAGGCGAACGCCCGGGCGGTCAGCGAGCTCGTCCGCGAACGGCTTCAGTAGCCTGACGGCGATGAACCCGGACTTCCGCAAGGTCGCCTTGATTGCCGCCGGCCTCGGCCTGCTCGTCAGCCTCTTCTTCGCGCTCCGGCCGAACGACGACGACAACGAGGTCGTCCCGACGACCACGGCGGAGACGACGACCGCCCAGACGACGACGGAGGCGCCGCCGCCGGCGACGACCGAGGCGGGAACGACCACGCAGGCGACGACCGCCCCCGAGCCGCAGGTCGTCCGGGCGCGGATCGTCGTCCCCGGTGACGTCGCGCCGACCGTTCGGGCGCTGAAGGTGAAGCGCGGCAAGACGTTCGTGCTCGTGGTCGAGTCGGAGCTGACCGACCACGTGCACGTGCACGGCTACGACCTGATGGCCGACGTCGCGCCGGGCGCACCGGCGACGATCCGGTTCGACGCGGACGCCGCCGGCATCTTCGAGATCGAGCTCGAGGATCGTGGGCTCGAGATCGCGGAGCTCGAGGTCAGCCCCTGAGCCTGCTCGCTCACGGGATCGGTGGGGTCAAAGACCTGCCCGTTCCGGACTGGCTCTTCTTCTGGGGCGGCGCCGTCGTCCTCGTCCTCTCGTTCCTCGCCCTCGGCGCGCTCTGGAAGCGCCCTCAGCTCGAGCGGCGCGCCGCCGGACGCCCGTTCCCGCCTGCGCTGGAACGGGTGCTCCGCTCTGCAGCGCTTCGCTTCGTCGTCGGCGCGCTCTCTGCCGGTCTGCTCGCGCTCATCTTCCTGACAGCGCTGATCGGCGAGCCGTCGTCGGCTGAGAACCTCTCACCGACGTTCATCCTCGTGATCTTCTGGCTCGGGCTCGTGCCCGTGCAGGTGCTGCTCGGCAACGTCTGGACGGTGCTCAACCCGTGGCTCGCCGTCGCGGACGCCGTCGCGTGGGTCTGGCGCAAGCTCGGTCAGGAATGGACGCCGCCGCTCGCCTACCCGGAGCGTCTCGGTGTCTGGCCGGGCGCCTTCTTCCTCTTCCTCTTCGCCGCGCTCGAGCTGGCGTACGCCGAGCCCGCGAGCCCGCGGGCGCTCGCGCTCGCGATCGCGCTCTACAGCTACGCGATGTGGTTCGGGATGGCTGCGTACGGCCGGACGACGTGGGACGAGCACGCCAACGGCTTCACGGTCTACTTCGGGCTGCTCGCCCGGATCGCGCCCTTCGGCGAGCGTGACGGCCGGCTGGTCGTGCGGACGCCGTTTTCGGGCCTCGCCGGGGCGGAGCGAACGCCGGGCATGCTCGCCTTCGTCGCCGTCATGCTCGGCTCGGTCGGCTTCGACGGGCTCAGCCGCGCCCCGTTCTGGCAGAACCTGCGTGCGGACATCGAGGGGCCGTTCATCATCGACGCGCCCCGGACGGCGGAGCTGTTCTCGACGGGACTCGCCCTCGCCGGCATCCTCGGCTGCATCCTTGCCGTCGCCCTGGCCTACCTCGGCGCGACGAAGCTCGCCGAGCGGATGGTCGAGGCCGAGCGGTCGCTCGCCGCCGAGTTCCTCCAGAGCCTCGTCCCGATTGCGCTCGTCTACGCGGTCGCGCACTACTTCACGCTGCTCGTGATCCAAGGCCAGTACGCGTGGCCGCTGGCGTCGGATCCCTTCGGCTTCGGCTGGGATCTCCTCGGCTCCGTCGACTATGCGCCGAACATCGCCCCGTTCTCGCCGAACACCGTCTGGTACGTCCAGGTCGGCTCGCTCGTCGCGGGGCACGTGGCGGGGCTCGCGGTCGCGCACGACCGGGCGGTCACGATCCTCCCCGACCGCGACGCGCTTCGCTCGCAGTACGCGATGCTGGGGCTGATGGTGCTCTACACGGTCGGCGGGCTATGGCTGCTCTCACGGGGCTGATCGCCCACGGCGGCGTCGGCGGAGCGGTCGTCGAGAGCCTGCTCGTCCTGACGATCGCCGGCGTCTTCCTCGCCGTCTTCCTGCGGGAGCGGCGCAGCCGCCCCCGCAGCGACGAAGACGACGACGCCTAGATCAGGCCACAGGAGCGGGCCGTGTTCGGCCACGGATAGAAGCCGCGGCCGCTCCGGTACGCGCGCTCGGCGACCCACATCTGCTCGGCCGCGGTCCAGTTGTTCGCGGTTCCCTTTTGGCGGAGCAACGCCCCGCCGTAGGTGCGCTGGAAGGAGATGTCCATCTGGAGCCCGCCGTAGTAGCCGTTCCCGGTTCGCGTTCGCCAGCCCTGGGCGGGATGGCGCTCGAATCGGTGGATGCAGAGCCACTGGCTCCGGTGAGGCGGGTTCTGGGCGAGTCGCTCGGCCCTCGCCGCGCGGCCCTGCCAGAGATCGCGCACCCAGCGGAGATAGGCGCGATCCCGGCTCCGGCGCTCGCTGAAGAGCGTCGGCGTCCTCGGCTTGCTCATCAGAGCCTGCCAGCGCCACGTCTCGGTGCGGTACTCGGCGATTGCGTCCAGTTGCGCGAGGCGCGCCGATGACGACGTTGCGGCCTGCGGCTCGGTGTGGGCGGCCGCGCCCAGGGCGATCGACAGGGCGCCGACAAGGACGAGCACGCGCACGAACGGGTTCTTCACATGACCTCCATCGATCGTTGACACGACTGGCGCGCGCCGGGCACGGAGAAGCCGCAGGTGCCCGGGCGGCGGTTGTTGCCGGGTCAGGCTAGCAATTGTCCTGTTTGCAAAAGGTAAGAACCGTCAGCGGGCGGCGATCGTGCCCGCATACAAAAGTCCTGCACCTGCGGCGATGAAGGCCGCCGTCTCGGCGGCGCCGAGGCCTGCGAGGGCGCTGCCGGCGGCTGCGACGGCGAAGCCGGCCAGGAGCAGCGCGTTGCCGACCGGGCGGCGGCGGAATCCTCTGATCGCGACGCCGATCAGGGCGACCGAGCCGGCGACGTTGCCGACGATCGCCAGGATGCGGGC
This sequence comes from uncultured Gaiellaceae bacterium, assembly GCA_963789355.1. Classification (GTDB taxonomy): domain Bacteria; phylum Actinomycetota; class Thermoleophilia; order Gaiellales; family Gaiellaceae; genus Gaiellasilicea. The sequence continues at coordinate 22,756 of CAWBKK010000001.1, read as the reverse complement.
GGGGAAGAGCGCGAGGTGCTCCTGCGCTTCCGGGATCGAGTTCCCGGAGACCGGCGTCTCGAGTGGCGCGGCCAGGGCGACCCCGACGGCGAGGCCCGCGTAGAGCAGCGCGACGGGGCCTGCGATCCGCACCCCGACCATCAGCAGCGAGCCGGCGCCGAGGAGCGCCGCCGTGAGCAGGCCGCCGAAGAGGTAGTAGGCGCGAAAGCTGCCCTCGTTCCAGCCGGCTGCCGCCCCGGCCGCGATCGCTGCCGCGCCGAGCGCGTAGGCGGCGAGCCCGGCGCTCCAGGCGAGCAGATGATGATCTCGTCGCGTGCGCCAGCGCCCCGCCAGCAGCCCGGCGAGCCGGAGCGAGAGCAGGGCGGCGCCGAAGGCGAGGATCGCTTCCATCCGCACGGCAGAGTAATCCTGCGCTCGCGGTAGGGTGCGGGCGATGGCGCAGAAGCGATATCTGTTCACGCCCGGGCCCACACCGGTGCCGCCAGAGGTGCTCGCCGCGCTCGGTGAGCCGGTGCTCCATCACCGTGCACCCGACTTCCGCGAGGTCTACGAGCGCGTGCTCGGGCGCCTGCAGGAAGTGCACCGGACCGAGAGCGACGTGCTGCTCTTCACGTGCTCGGGGACTGGTGCCTTCGAGTCGGCGATCGTCAATCTCTGCTCGCCCGGCGAGCGCGTGCTCTCGGTCTCGGCCGGCTCCTTCGGCGAGCGATGGACGGCGATGGCGCGCACCTACGGCTGCGAGGTCGAGGAGCTTCGGTATGAGTGGGGCGAGACCCCGACCGCTGACGACCTTCGCGCCAAGCTCGCGGCGATCGAGCCCGTCTCGCTCGTCTTCCTCGTCCACTCCGAGACGTCGACCGGCGTCGTCGCGGACCTCCAGTCGCTCGCGACGGTCGCCAAAGACGCCGGCGCCCTCGTCGTCGTCGACGCCGTCTCGAGCCTGGGCGCCGTGCCGCTCGAGCTGGACGAGTGGGGCCTCGACGTCGTCGTCTCCGGCTCGCAGAAGGCCTTGATGACCCCGCCCGGGCTCGCGACCGCCGCCGTCTCCGCCGCCGCCTGGGCCCAGGTCGAGCGCGCGACGCTGCCGAGCTTCTACTTCGACTGGCAGCGGACCCGAACGGCTCAGCAGAAGCTCGACAGCGCCTTCACGCCCGCGGTCTCCCTGATCGTCGCGCTCGACGTCGCACTCGGCCTCCTGCTCGAGGACGGGCTCGAGAACGCGTTCGAGCGTCACGTCCGCCTCGGCCGAGCGTGCCGCGCCGGGATCAAGGCGATGGGGCTCGAGCTCTTCTCGCCGGACGAGGACCGTTCCGCGGTCGTCACGGCCGCCCGGATGCCGGAAGGGATCGACTCGAGCGAGCTGACGTTGGCGCTGCGCGAGCAGCACGGAGTCACGATCGCCGGCGGTCAGGGCGAGCTGAAGGACGCGATCTTCCGGATCGGGCACATCGGCTGGTACGACGAGTTCGACATCGCGACCGCGCTCAACGCCGTCGAGCTCGTGCTGCACGAGCTGGGCGCCCCAATCGAGCGCGGCGTCGCAGCCTCCCGTGCCCTCGAGGTCTATTCGGAACGGACCCCGGTCTGAGGGTTCTGGTGCGAGAGGAGATCGCCCCCGCGGGGGTGGAGCTCCTGCGCTCGCGCTTCGACGTCGACGAGGACAGCGAGTCGCCGCTGGCGGAGATCATCGGCGGCTATGACGCGATCGTGATCCGCTCCGCGACGAAGCTGACCGCGGACGTGATCGAGCGCGCGGAGAAGCTGAAGGTGATCGGCCGGGCCGGCGTGGGGGTGGACAACGTCGACGTCGACGCGGCGACCCGTCGCGGGATCGTCGTTGCAAACGCACCCGATTCGACGGTCGTGTCGGCCGCCGAGCACACGATCGGGCTGCTCGTGGCGCTGGCGCGCAACATCCCGCAGGCCCACGCTGCCCTCAAGGAAGGACGCTGGGAGCGCTCGCGCTGGGGCGGGATCGAGCTCGCCGACAAGACGCTCGGCGTGCTCGGGTTCGGGCGGATCGGGCGGCAGGTCGCGCGCCGCGCCCTCGGACTCGGGATGCGGGTGATCGGCTACGACCCCTTCGTCGCACCCGAGCGCTTCCGCGAGCTCGGAGCCGATCACGCGGAGGTGCCCGAGGAGGTGCTCGCGGCGGCCGAGTTCCTGACGCTGCACCTGCCGCTGACCGAGGAGACCCGCCACTTCGTCGACGCGGACGCAATCGCCCTCATGCGCGACGGCGTCCGGATCGTCAATGCCGCCCGCGGCGAGCTCGTCGACGAAAGCGCGCTCGCGCAGGCAGTCCGAGACGGCAAGGTCGCCGGCGCCGCGCTCGACGTCTTCTCGGCCGAGCCGTACACCGGCGAGCTGCTCGAGTTGGACAACGTCGTCGTGACGCCGCACCTCGCCGCCTCGACCGACGAGGCGCAGGACCGGGCCGGTGTGATCGTCGCGGAGCAGGTCGTCGCCGCGCTCGAGGGCGGCCTCGTCTCGAACGCGCTCAACATCCCGATCGTCGGCGCCGAGGACCTCGAGTTGCTCGGCCCCTATATCCCGCTCGCCGCGAAGCTCGGCCGGCTCGCGGTCGAGCTCGCGGGCGGCCATCCGCGCAAGATCGCGCTCGCCTTCAACGGCGCGATCGCCGACCACGACACCCGCCTGCTCACGGTCGCGGCGCTGAACGGCGCCTTCCAGGGCCGGGTCGAGCAGGCCGTCAACTACGTCAACGCGCCCGTGATCGCGGCCGAGCGCGGGATCGAGGTGACGGAGGAGCGATCGGCCAGCACGAAGGACTACACGAGCCTCGTCACGGTCGCCGTGGACGACGTCAAGGTCTCGGGGACGATCATCGGGCCGGAGCATCGCCACTTCCTCGCGGGGGCGCTCGGGTTCGCGATCGACCTCCAGCTCTCGCCGCGGATGGTCTTCTTCCGCTACGACGACATCCCCGGGGTGATCGGACGGGTCGGGACGATGTTCGGCGAGAGCGGCGTCAACATCGCGAACATGGCGGTCTCCCGGACGAAGGAGGGCGGCAAGGCGCTGATGGCCCTGTCGATCGACACCGAGCCTCCGCCCGAGCTCGTCCAGCGGATTCGAGGAGAGGGCTTCGACGATGCCCGCTTCATCACCGTCTGATCGAGGCGGCAAGTGGGTCGTGGCCCAGACCCTGCTGATGGTGCTCTTCGTCGTGCTCGTCTTCCTGCCACCGTTCTGGCCGCGCCAGCTCAGCTATGTCGGCGTTCCGCTGGCGTTGATCGGCGCGGCGGGTTTCACGTGGTCGGCGCGCGCCCTGGGCAAGTCGCTGACGCCGTACCCGCGGCCGCGGGAGACCGGAGAGCTGATCGAGAAAGGCCCCTACCGCTTCGTCCGGCACCCGATCTATGTGGCTGGCGTGCTCTTCTTCCTCGGCGCCGGGCTGGCGTCGAGCGTGCCCGCGACGATCGGCGCGCTCGCGCTCGGGACGCTCTGGTGGCGGAAGGCCGCCGTCGAGGAGGCGCATCTCGCGGCACGGTTCCCCGCTTACGAGGACTACCGGCGCCGCGTGCGCAGCAGGATCTAGGTCGCGCGAGGGTCGAGGGCGAGAACGAGCCGCCGCAAGCGCGGGTGTCGCTTCTCGACGACGGCATGGTCGTCCGAGCTCTTGACGACTGCCTCGACGCGCTCGTCCTCGTGCCCGGCCACGAGCAGAAAGGTGTCGCCGTCCTCGCGGACGCGCTCGTACTGCACGAGCGACGTCTCGACGCGCTCGGTGCACACCGGGTCGGCGCACTCGCAGACGAAGCTCGTCTCCGTCGCGTCGAACCGCTCGGCCGACTCTGCAATTCGCTCGTTGACCTCGCGGAAGAGCGCCTCGGTCCGCGCGATCTTCGCGATCTCGTTGCTCTCCATTGGGGGCCTCCTCGTCTCTCGGACGCACTTACCGTGAGACAACGGCCACGGGCCGCGATGGGGTGCGCAGCCATGGGTACGCTGCGGAGGTGAGAGCGACCTGGCCCGAGCCCGTTGAGCGAGTCGCCGTCTACCTCCGAGATGCCGGTGCGGAAGCGCGGCTCGAGGAGCTCGAGTCCGGGACGGCGACCGCCGAGGAGGCCGCGAAGGCCGCGGGCTGCACCCTCCAGCAGATCGTCAAGTCGCTCGTTCTCGTCTGCGACGGCAAGCCGGTCGTCGTGCTCGTTCCCGGCGACCGCCGCGTCGACCTCGACAAGGTCGCGCGCGCCGTCGGCGCGGGCAAGGCGAAGATCGCGCGTCCCGCCGAGGTCGAGGAGGCCACCGGCTTCGCGCCGGGGGCCGTAGCGCCGTTTCCGCTTCCGAACGTCGATCGCGTGCTGATCGACCAGAGCCTGCTCAGCCACGACGTCGTCTGGGTCGGAGCGGGCTCGGAGACCCACCTGGCCGCCTTGCACCCCGCCGTCCTCGTGCGGCTCGCGCGAGCGCAGCCCGTGGACGCAGTCCAAGACTCCAATTACCCTTCCGCCCGAGAGGAGACGCACTGACTATGCGCGAGACCGAGACGATCTGGATGAACGGCGAGTTCGTCGACTGGCAGGACGCGAAGGTGCACGTCGGCGTGCACGGGCTGCACTACGGCACCGGTGTCTTCGAGGGGATCCGCTGCTACGAGACTCCCGACGGCCCCGCCGTCTTCCGGCTCCGCGAGCACCTGACCCGGCTCCACAACTCGGCGAGGCTGATCCACATGGAGCTGCCGTTCTCCGTCGAGGAGATCCGGACGGCGATGCACGAGCTGATCGGCCGCAACGGCCTGCCCGAGTGCTACATCCGCCCGTTCGCGTTCTACGGTTACGGCGAGCTCGGCGTGCACACGAAGGGGAATCCGGTCGAGGTCGTGATCATGAGCTGGCCGTGGGGGAACTACCTCGGCGACGAGAACGCCACCGTCGGGATCCGGACCAAGATCTCCTCCTGGAAGCGCATCGGCCCGAACACGATCCCGCATGCTGCGAAGGCCACGGGGATCTACCTCAACTCGATGCTCGCCGTCCACGAGGCGCAGCGGGCCGGCTACGACGAGGCGATCATGCTCAACGACGAGGGCTATGTCGCGGACGGCCCGGGCGAGAACATCTTCGTCGTCAAGGACGGCCGGATCGTGACGCCGCCGCTCTCGATGTCGATCCTGCCCGGGATCACCCGCGAGAGCGTCATCCAGATCGCGCAGGACCTCGGCTACGTGGTCGAGGAGGCGCACGTGATCCGCACAGACCTCTATCTCGCCGACGAGGTCTTCATGACCGGCACGGCCGCCGAGGTGACGCCCGTGCGCTCGGTCGACGACCACGAGCTCGGCGCGGGCCCGGTCACGCTCGAGCTGCAGAAGGCGTACCTCGACACGGTGCGGGGCAAGTCCGAGCGCTGGAGCCACTGGCTCGACCGCGTCAAGGTCGCGGACACGGCGCCCGCCGAGGCGTGAAAGCCGACCTTCGGCGCATCCCGCTCTCGTCGCCCTATCTCGACGAGCGGGACGAGGAGCTCGTGCTCGAGGTGCTCCGCTCGGGGCGGCTCTCGCTCGGCCCGGCGATCGAGCGCTTCGAGCGACTCTTCGCCGAGACCGTCGGCGCGCCCTACGCCGCCGCGGTCTCGTCCGGGACGAGTGGGCTCCACCTGCTGTCCGTGCTCGGCGGCCTCAAGGACGGCGACGAGGTGATCACGTCGCCGTACTCGTTCGTCGCTTCCGCGAACTGCTTCATCTACGAGGGCGCGACGCCGGTCTTCGCGGACGTCGACGCGCGGACTCTGAATCTCGACCCGGCCACCGTGGAGGCGGCGATCACGCCGAGGACGAAGGGGATCGTCGCCGTCGACATCTTCGGCTATCCCTGCGAGCTCGATCCGCTGCGCGAGCTCGCGCACGAGCACGACCTCGTCCTGATCCAGGACGCCTGCGAGGCGCTCGGCGCCGAGTACAACGGCCGGCACGGTCGGCTCGCACGGGATCGACGCGGTCTTCGCCTTCTATCCCAACAAGCAGATGACGACGGGTGAGGGCGGGATGGTGACGACGCACGACGAGGAGACCTGGCGCGCCCTCGTCAGCCTTCGCAACCAGGGTCGCGCCGACGGCGGCGGCTGGCTCGACCACGTGCGGCTCGGCTTCAACTACCGGATCGACGACATCAGCGCCGCGCTCGGGATCGGCCAGCTCGAGAAGCTCGACACGATTCTCTCGCGGCGTCAGGACGCGGCGGCCCGCTACGGCGAGCTGCTCGCCGGGGTCGAGGGGCTCGAGGTGCCGCTTGCCGACGACGCGGATCACAAGCGCTCCTGGTTCGTCTACGTCGTCACGCTCGCCCGCGGGATCGATCGCGAGCGCGTGATCGCGGAGCTCGAGCGCCAGGGGATCGCGACCTCGCGCTACCTCCCGTCGATCCACCTGCAGGCGTACATGCGCGAGCGGTACGGCTTCGGCGAAGGACTCTGCCCCGTCTCGGAGGATCTCTCGCAGCGCACGCTCGCGTTGCCGTTCTTCACCGCGATCGCGGCCGAGGATCAGGAGCGCGTCGCCGAGGCCCTGGCGGCGGCGCTCGCCTGACGGAGATACTTCGCCGCATGGACGCGCGGATGGTCTTCCTCGGCTTCGGCAAGTACGCGCGCGCCGACCGGATCTACGCGCTCCAGCCGATCACGGGCGACGACCGCGGCGGCGGCCAGCGAACACTCGTCTGGGTCGAGGGTGTCTCCGACCCGATCATCGCCTCGCGGACGGAGCGAACGATCCTCCTCGACATGGGTCAGGACGCCTCCGCGAGCTCGCCGCTACTCGACGAGGCGCTCTCGCTCGCGGAGCGGCTGGCCGAGGACGCCGCCAGTGGGCGTGTCGACCTCGCCGACCTCGGCCGACGCGCGCGCAAGCTGCTCGAGTCGTCCAGCAAGCCGGCCGACTCCCAGCTGTTCTGAAGCTCCCGGGAGACTTCTTCGCGCGCAGCGTCCACGAGGTCGCGCCGGAGCTGATCGGCGTCACGCTCCTCGTCGACGGTGTCGGAGGCAGGGTCGTCGAGGTCGAGGCCTACGACTCGGAGGATCCCGCCGCGCACGGCTTCCGCGGCCGCACGCCGCGCAACGCCTCGATGTTCGGCCCGCCCGGGCACGCCTACGTCTATCGCTCCTACGGGATCCACTGGTGCCTGAACCTCGTCTGCGAGGAGGAGGGGAGCGCGGCCGCGGTCCTGATCCGGGCGCTCGAGCCCACTGCCGGGATCGAGCGGATGCGCGACCGCCGCGGGAACGACGACCCACGTCTCCTGACAGCGGGCCCGGGCCGCCTCTGCCAGGCGCTCGGTGTCACCCGCGCGCACGACGGCCTGCCGCTCGACGCGCCGCCGTTCGAGTTGAGCGCTGCTGCCGAGGCGGCGGACGTGGTCGCAGGCACGCGGATCGGGATCAGCGTCGCGGCCGAGCGGCCGTGGCGCTACGCGGAAGCGGGCTCGCGGTGGCTCAGCCGGCCGCTGCGGTCGCCGCGCGCGATCGCGCGGCCACCAGCTCGACCTTGACCCCCGGCGCGGCGGCCAGGCCGGCCCGCGTCCTCTGCTCGAGCACCTTGCCCGAGGCGCCTGGCACCCAGGTGATCTGCGGCTCGAGCTTGAGCCGCTTCAACCGCAGCCGCGCGTCGTCGATGTCGCGGCCGACGAGGTTCGGGATCACGCCCTGGGTCGCCTTGGTGACGATCAGGAGGATCCGGTCGTAGGAGGAGCGGTAGCCGCGTCGGGGCTTCTGGTCGACCACGATCCCCGGGCGTTGGAGTGCCTTGGCGGGCTTGAAGACCAGATCGGCGGTCAGCGGCTGCGCCTCGATGCGAGCCTCGGCCTCGGCGAGCGTCAGCCTGCGCACGTCGGGAACCTCGACCTCGTTCTGGAGGCAGTTCGCCGTCTTGCTCGGTCCCGTTCCGGCGAAGTAGACGACCTCCCGCCGCTCGCGACAGAGCCCGTTGTCGAGCATGAGCCGGTCGCCGCGGCGGACGACGAGCTTCGGCGCCACGTATGGCGTCAGCGGCGCCGGGAAGCCCTCCGGTTCCTCGTTCTTGAGGGCCTTCTCCATGAACGACTTCCAGATCAGCGCGGGGAAGCTGCCGCCCGTCACCGGCTCGCCGCGGAACTCGGTCAGCATCGGCTTCAGCGTCGTCGGGTAGCCGACCCAGACCGCGACCGCGAGCTGCGGCGTGTAGCCGACGAACCAGGCGTCGCCGTAGTTCTCGGTCGTGCCGGTCTTGCCGGCGACCGGCCGGTTCGGCAGGTAGGCGCGCTTGCCGGTGCCGAAGCGGACGGCCTGCTGGAGGATCGAGTTGACGACGCCGGCCTGCGTCGGGGTCAGCGCCTTGAACTCCTTCGGCCTGTTGATTCGCGTGCGTCCTTTCCGCGTCACCTCGTCGATCACCCGGGGGCGGTTGCCGAAGATCGACCCGTCCGCACGCTCGCCGCCGTTGGCGATGGTCGCGTAGGCGCGGGCGAGCTCGAGCGGCGTCACCGCTTCCGCGCCGAGCCCGATTGCGTAGTAGCCGTCGAGCTTGCTCCTGATCCCCAGGCGCTTCGCGGTCTCGGCCACCTTCTTCGACCCGACGAGCTGGGTCAGCTGCGCGTAGACAGAGTTGTCCGACTCGACGGTCGCCTCCTCGAGATCGACGTTCCCGTAGTAGACGTCGTCGTAGTTCCCGACGACCCAGTCCCGGTCGCCGAGGTTGATCGACTGGGGCTCCGACTGGAAGCGCGTCGCCGGCGAGATGCCCTGGCGGAGTGCGGTCGCGAGCACGAACGGCTTGAACGACGAGCCCGGCTGGCGGACGCCCTGGACGGCGAGGTTGAACTGGCTCTTGCGGTAGTTGTTGCCGCCGACCATCGCCCGCACGGCGCCGTTGCGCGGGTCGATCGCGACGAGCGCCGCAGAGGGGCCTTCGGCGTCGGTGAGCCACTTCGAGATCGCGTTGCGCGCCATCTCCTGGAGGTCGAGGTCGATCGTCGTGCGAACCTTGAGGCCGCCGCCGAAGACCTCGGCGGAGCCGTACTGGTCGATCAGCTGTTGCTTGACGTAGTTGACGTAATGCAGCGCCCCGTGCTGTCCCTCGGTGCCGGGGAGGCGGACGTCGTCCGGGTCGGGCAGGTCGGTCTCGTTCGCCTCGTCGTACTGGGCCTGGGTGATCTTCGACTCCTCGAGCATCGCGTCGAGGACGACGCGGCGGCGGTCGCGAGCCGCGCCGGGATTCGTGACCGGGTCGTAGCGGCTCGGGTCGGCGGGGATGCCGGCCAGCAGCGCCGACTCCGCGACAGTGAGGTCCTTGGCGCCGTGCTGGAAGTACGTGCGCGCCGCCTTCTGGACGCCGTAGGCGCCGTTGCCGAAGTAGATCGTGTTCAGGTACTCCTGCAGGATCTTCTGCTTCGACCAGCCGCCGGGCCGCTCGAGCTGCCAGGCATAGGCCGCCTCGCGCACCTTGCGCGCGATCGTCTTCTGGTCGCGGTCGAGCGCGTTCTTGACGAACTGCTGCGTGATCGTCGAGCCGCCCTCGACGACCGCCTTGCTGCGGATGTCGGCGACGAGAGCGCGGCCGATCCCCCGCAGGTCGATCCCGTCGTGCTCCCAGTAGCGGCGGTCCTCGATCGCGACGATCGCGTGCCGCATCGAGTCCGCGATCTGGTCGTAGCTGATCAGCGTCCGCGCTTCTGAGCCCTGGAGGACGGCGAGGATCCGCTTGCCGTCCTTGTCGTAGATGTAGCCGTTTGCCTGCTTGTCGAGCTGGCGCTGCGGATCGAGCTTGCCGGCATCGATCTCGGCGGCGACGGCCAGGATCAGGCCGAAGCTGAAGGCAACCGACCCGACGATCCCGAGGACGGTGAGGAGGGCGAGGAGGCGGAGCTTGCGGATCCGCCGCTGCCGTCGCGCCGGTCTCTTCTTGCTGAAAGGCCGCAAGCGGGGAATGGTAGCCCCGACGTCGGCTCAGGCGGCCGCGATCACCGCGAGGACGTCGTCCCCGTAGCGCTCGAGCTTCGTCGGCCCGAATCCCTTCACCGCAGCGAGATCCCGCTCGTTCGCCGGCTTCGCCGTCGCCAGCTCGCGGAGTGTGGCGTCGTGCAGCACGACGTACGCGGGCACCTCGTCGTCGCGCGCCCGCTCGAGTCGCCAGGCGCGCAGGCGCTCGAAGAGGCCTTCGTCGGCCGGCCCGGCGACGCTCGCTGCGGTGCCGATCCGGGGGAGCTCCGCGGCCGGGAGCGCCCGCAGGAGCCGGAAGCCGTCGTCGCTCTCGAACGACTCGATCGCGCCCGCCAGCTCGAGCAGCTGGATCCAGCGCTTGATGTCCGCCTGGCTCGCCGCCGCCAGCAGTCCGAAGTGCGGTGAGCGCTGGGCAGAGCGAGGCGCGCTCAGCGAGCCGCGCAGCATCGCGGTGAGCCCGGTCCGACCGAGCGGCCAGCGCAGGTCGAGGACCGCGCGATGGATCGCACCGGCGATGTCCTCGGGGAGGGGCGTCGCCGAGACGGACGCACCGACGGGAGCCGCGAGCGGCGAGCAGACGTCGCACATGCCGCAGTCCTTCGCCAGCGTCTCGCCGAAATGCTCCGCCACCTGACGGTGTCTGCAGAGGCGCGACTCGGCGAAGTGGACCAGCCGGTCGGCCCGCACCAGCGCCTCCTGCTCGTAGCGGGCGAGGAGCGCGTCGATCCGCGCGGCCGAGTCGGCGGGCGGATCGGGCACCTCGATCTGCATCGCGCGGCCGGCGTCGAAGCCGCGCTCGACGAGCCCGACCTGCTCGAGCATCCCGACGAGCACGCGAGGGTCGGTGTCGCCCCCGAGCTCCTCCGGCGAGACCTCGCGGCGGCCGCGAAGCCGCGCATAGACCGAGCGGAGGTCGGCGACGGTCGGGATGTCGGAGCGCGCGAAGCGGCGCAGCTGGCTTGCGTCCGATCGGCTTGCGAGCAGGAGCGTGTCGGAGGCACGGCCGTCGCGACCCGCGCGGCCGACCATCTGGACGTAGCTCTCGAGCGACTCCGGATAGTTGTAGAGCGCGACGAGCCGGATGTCGGGCTTGTCGATCCCCATCCCGAACGCGGTCGTCGCCACCACGGTCTGGATCCGGCCTTCGATGAACGCCTCCTGCGCGGCCGAGCGCTCCTCGGGCTCGAGGCCGGCGTGGTAGTGGACGGCGGCGAGATCGTGGACGCGGAGCGTGCGGGCGAGGCTCTCGCAGCTCCGGCGCGAGCGGGCGTAGACGATCGCCGACGCTCCGCGCAGCTCGTGCAGCCGGCGGACGAGAGTCCGGAGACGATCCTCCTCGCCGTCGACGATCTCGACGTCGTAGCGCAGGTTCGGCCGGACGACGCTGGTGCGCACGATCTCGGGCTCCCGCCCGAGCGCTGTCGCGATCTCCCGCTCGGTCGCCGGGGTTGCGGTCGCAGTCATCCCGAGGATCGCCGGACGTCCGAGCGCGTCGAGCGCGCGCCGGATGAACAGATAGTCGGGCCGGAAGTCGTGCCCCCACATGCTGACGCAGTGCACCTCGTCGATCACGACAAGCCCGATCTCGATCCCGGCAATCGCGTCGAGGAAGTGACGCTGGCGCAGCCGCTCGGGGGCGACGTAGAGGATCCGGTAACGGCCCTCCGCAGCGCCGCGCAGCCGCGCCGCCGCCTCGTCGGGGTCGAGCGAGGAGTTGATCAGCGTCGCCTGCGCGGCGACCTCGGGCGGCAGCTTGTCGACCTGGTCCTTCATCAGCGCGATCAGGGGCGAGAGAACGAGCGTCGGGGTCGGCCGCAGCATCGCGGCGAGCTGGTAGGTGAGGGACTTGCCCGAGCCGGTGGGCATCAGCGCGAGCGTGTCGCGACCGTCCACGGCGGCGCGGACGACCTGCTCCTGGCCGGGGCGGAAGTCCTCGAATCCGAACAGCCGCGTCAGTGCGGGCTTGAGCTCGCTCACGCAAGCGAGTCTACGGACCGAATCGGAACGCAACCGTCACGGCTTCGTCACTGGTCAGTGACCGTGAGCGGGCGTCCCCGGCGAATGCCCGTGAGACTCTGCCGGCGTCACCGCCGCCGCCAGGACCGCGATCATCGCGGCGAGGACGAGTGTCGCGACCCGCTCGGACCGTCGCGGCTGTGCTGCGAGCGAGAGCCGAACCGCGCAGAGCAGCCCAACCGCCTCGACGGCTTTCGTCATGCCCGAGACGGCGTCGAGCGGCTCGCCGGCCAGGAGGAATGCCCCGACCAGGCCCGCCAGGAGGAACCCGGCGGCGGCAGCGGAGCCGCGTCCCGGCCGGACTGCGATCGTCCCGGCTGCGAGCGCGAGCAGTGCCGCGGCGACATGGAACGAGACGCCGTGCTCCGCCGCCAGCGCCAGGTGAATCCCGGCGCTGGCGGCGAGACAGGCGATCAGAACGATCCGGCTCACTACGAGGAGAAGAGCTCGGGCTTCTGGGTGACGATGGCGCCTGAGAGGGCGTCGCCGGTCATGAACATGTGGTGGTAGGCCTCGCGGATCTGGGTGTAGGCGGTGGGGTAGTCGCCTGCGGCGTAGGTGTCGATTGCCTGGACGAGTTGGTTGACGTGGGACTGGAGTGCGTCGGCGGCTGCGTTCTGGGGGAGCTTGTCGCCGGTGGCGGTGGCGAGGAACTTGGAGAAGTCGGCCTGGTACTGGGAGAGCTTGTTGCGGGCGGCGTTCTGGCCGGCTTCGTCCTTCTTGGCGGTGGCGACGGTGTAGTCGACGAAGAAGCCGATGTGGTCGCGCCAGAGCTTGAGGAAGCTGGTCTTGGCCTCGTCGCCGTAGACGGAGCCGATTGCCTCGCCGAGGTCGACGGTGTTGGTGTCGAGGGCGTTGGCGATCGCCTTGAAGTCCTTGTCGCCGTCCAAGCCCTTCTGCATCGCGAACGTCGCCAGCCCCGCGTGCTCGGCGAGCAGGCGTCCGAGCGTGACGCGGAGATCCGACGACGACACCGTCGCGGGCTCCAGCGAGAACATGTCCGGCTTCTGGGTGACGATGGCGCCTGAGAGGGCGTCGCCGGTCATGAACATGTGGTGGTAGGCCTCGCGGATCTGGGTGTAGGCGGTGGGGTAGTCGCCTGCGGCGTAGGTGTCGATTGCCTGGACGAGTTGGTTGACGTGGGACTGGAGTGCGTCGGCGGCTGCGTTCTGGGGGAGCTTGTCGCCGGTGGCGGTGGCGAGGAACTTGGAGAAGTCGGCCTGGTACTGGGAGAGCTTGTTGCGGGCGGCGTTCTGGCCGGCTTCGTCCTTCTTGGCGGTGGCGACGGTGTAGTCGACGAAGAAGCCGATGTGGTCGCGCCAGAGCTTGAGGAAGCTGGTCTTGGCCTCGTCGCCGTAGACGGAGCCGATTGCCTCGCCGAGGTCGACGGTGTTGGTGTCGAGGGCGTTGGCGATCGCCTTGAAGTCCTTGTCGCCGTCCAAGCCCTTCTGCATCGCGAACGTCGCCAGCAGGGCATGCTCGGCCAGGAGCCGGCCGAGCGTGACGCGCAGATCGGCCGCCGGGCTCTCGATCGAGACGGAGTCCGCGGTCGTCGCGGTTGTCTGCATTCCCGTCATTGCGGGTGTGGCATTGCTTTCGTCGTCCCCGCCGCAGGCCACGAGGCCGAGCGGAACGAGGATCGAAGTGGCCACGAGGGCGGCCAGTCTGGTGCGCTTCACGTTATCTCCCTTGTAAGTGAGGTCGGGCTTGTTCGCCCGTGCCGGGGAGACGGTTCGCCGCTAGGCGGAAACGGCGGTGAAGAGCGACTTGCCGGTGGGAGCATCGACGCCGCCGTCCGGCTCGAGCGTCACCGCCACCGTCTGCCCACGGGCGACTCGATGCGTGAGCATTGCGACGCCGGGGCGCTCGAACAGGCCTGCCCGTCGCGCGACCCCGTCCACGAAGACCCAGATCTCGTAGTCCTTGCCGGCCGGCGCGGGTGCGAGCCGCCGGACGACGAGCGCGGCGCGACCGGTCGGGGTGACGACGAGGTTTGCCTCGCCGCCCGCAGTCTCGTGCGTGCGAGCATTGGGATCGGCGAGGACTGCGAGCAGCCCGTTCGCATCGTCGAGGTCGCTGGAGAGCCCGATCGACCAGATTCCGAGTCCGACGGCGACGACGGCCGCGACGGCCGCAGCCGAGGAGAGCACGGGCGCGACCACGCGGCGTCGGAACGGGACGACGTTCGTCCGCTCGCTCCGCGCTTGTTCGAGAATGCGGCCGCGAAGCGACGCGGGCGGCGTCGGGCCGCCGGCCGCGTGGCCGAGCGCGCCGGCGACCTGCCAGAAGCCCTGGAGCTCGTCGCGACAGCTCTCGCACGACGCGAGGTGCTCCTCGTAGCGTGCTCGCTCGTCCGGGTCGAGCGCGTCGAGCGCGTAGCCCGCGGTCAGGTCGTGTAGGTCCATGCCGTCCTTTCGGTTCCCTCGTCGAGCAGCTCGCGCAGGCGCGCGAGGCCCGAGAACATGCGGCTCTTGATCGTGCCGAGCGGCTCCCCCAAGCGGTCTGCGAGCTCCGACTGGGTGTAGCCGCCGTAGTAGGCGAGCTCGATCGCCTCGCGCTGCTGATCGGGTAACTGTGCCAGCGCACCCTGGACGCGCTCGCGGTCGAGCCGAAGCCACGCCGCCTCCTCGGCCGAGCCGACGGACGGCTCCGGGGCCACGTCGAGCGTCTCGGTGCGCCGACGCTGTTCGCGGCGGACGAGATCGACGGCTCGCCGGTGGACGAGGGTCAGGATCCAGGTCGAAGCCTTCGCGCGCTCGGGGACGAACGAGCCGGCGTTGCGCCAGAGTCCGAGAAAGGCCTCCTGGACGGCGTCTTCGGCGAGCGACTCGTCGCGGAGGACGCGGTACGCGAGCCCGTACGCGGTTCCGCCGACGCGGTCGTAGAGCTCCGCTAACGCCGACTCGTCGGAGCGCGCCACCAGCGCGACGAGCGCTTCATCCGACAGGTGGGCGAGATCGCGCGTGCGCATCGATGGCGTCGTCGGCCGACGAGCGCCCAAAGCTAGCACGGTGGGTGCTGTGGCCAGCATCCTCCTGGTTCGCAACGAGGTCCGGATCGGTTCGGCCGAGGGTCGAACCGATCGCCGCCCCGAGACGAACAACCGCTGTTCGTACTGTGGCGATGGAGGGGAAAGGCGTGATCCGATGGTCTCGCGTTCGCGGTCTGGGTGGGGAGCAGCGAGCCTCTCTGTGCGGCCAACGTCGTCGCTACGACGGGCGGCGGACACCTCTAGTGGGGAGGTTTGGCAGATGAAGAAACTTGCGCTGTGCGGGCTCGTGCTCGCAGCGCTGACCCTCGTGGCCGTGACCGCGGCCGTCCGCGGGTCGCACCCTGACTCGGCGGCGGCAGCAAGCCATCGAGAAGCTCCGCTGATCTCGCTCGACGCTCCGGCGGACAACACCGACACGTACTTCTTCCGAAGCTACGAGCCGGGCCAGGGCGAGAAGATCGTGATGGTGATGAACGTGCTCCCGGGTGAGGAGCCGAGTGCGGGGCCGAACTACTACAACTTCGACCCCAATGTGAAGTACTCGTTCCACATCGACAACGACCAGGACGGCAAGGCGAACGACGTCGTGGTCTCGTTCGACTTCGACACCGAGATCCGCGGCGTCGTCGACGCTCTCGGACTGCCGGTGTCGTACCTCGGTGGCGTGGGGCCGGTTCCCCCGATCACGGCGCTCGACGGGCCGGGATCCGAAGGGCTGGGTCTGCGTCAGCGCTACAACATCCAGGTCAACCGTGGCGTGGGTCCGCTTCGGGGTAGCAGCAACATCCTCGCCAAGGACCTGATTGCGGTTCCGTCGAACGTCGGGCCGAAGACGATGCCCAACTACGACGCACTCGCGGCGCAGGGCATCTACGACCTCGGCAACGGGATCAAGGTCTTCGCGGGCCAGCGGAACGACCCGTTCTACATTGACCTGGGCGCGACGTTCGACTCGCTGAACTTCCGGCGGTTCCCGCCGCTGCTGACGGCCGGCGAGGACATGACGGACAACGTCAACCCGTTCGGCTTCGATCAGATCCAGGGCTTCAGCGTGCACACGATCGCGGTCGAGATGCCTGCGAGCATGCTGACCAAGGACGGGAAAGGCGCCGAGGCGACCGCAGCTCCGAAGCTCGGGCTCTACGCCTCGACGAGTCGGCCGACGGTCACCGTCCGCAATCCGTCGAATGGTCGCCTGGCGACTTCGGCGCCGGGCGACACGCAGGTCTCGAGGCTGGCGAATCCGCTCGTGAACGAGCTGATCATCGGCACGAAGGACAAGGACGAGTGGAACGGCGACGATCCGAACGGAGAAGAGAAGTTCGTCGGCTACTACCTGAAGCCGCGAATCGCTCTCGCTCTCCAGCTCGCGTTCGGGTTCCCGACGGGCTGCACGCCCTTCGGGACGGCGGCCTGCTCGCCGAACCCGCCGGCAGCAACAGACACGACGCTCGGCAACTTCAACCGGGACGATCTGGTGAACGTCCTCTTGAAGTACGCGCCGACGGATACGAACCTGTCGGAGCTGCTGCGGCTGGACGTCAGCGTCGATCCGGTGCCGCTGGCGGCGCAGAAGCGGCTGAGCATCCTGGCCGGTGACGCGCGCCGGCTGGCCGAACGGCCGGCGGCCCAAGGACGACGTGGTCGACATCGCCATTCGCGTCGTCGGTGGTCCGAACTACATCAACGCCAGGGCCGGTGACGGCGTCAACACCGACCTGAGCCCGCTCCCGACGACGTTCCCGTTCGTGCCGAGGCCCTCGGACGGACGTGACCTGAATCCGGAGCCTCACGTCAACCCGACGCCGTAACGAGAGGAACGAGCAGGACGTGACCACGAGAAGGATCGCGGTTGCAGGGACGGTGGCGGTTCTCGCCGCCACCGTCCTCCTGCTCGGAGGCGTCCTGCGCGAGCCCGCGCAGGCGGGCGGCACCGCCGCGGACACGCGGGGGCTGCGCCGATACCTTCGCTGCCGGGTTCGGCGCCGGCTGGCGGCACGACGATCGACGAGCTATCAAGGCCGAGGCGACGGCGAATCCGGAGAGCGCCGAGGCCGCGACCCTCCTCGGTCTCGCCTATCAGCAGCGCGTCCGCGAGACGGCCGACTTCTCCGACCTGGCGCGAGTCCGAGGTGGCGCTGAAGCGGGCGCTCGAGCTGGCGCCCGAACGATCCCGACGCGATCAGCGGGCTCGCCTCGCTCGCGCTCGCGCGCCACGAGTTCGCGCAGGCGCTCGTGCTCGGCCGCCGCGCCAGCAAGCTCGCTCCGGCGACCGCCCGGCACTACGGCGTCATCGGCGACGCGCTGCTCGAGCTGGGCCGGTACGAGCAGGCCTTCGCGACGTTCGACCGGATGAGCGCGACTGAAGCCGAACGTCTCCTCGTACTCGCGCGTCTCCTATGCCCGCGAGCTGCTCGGCGACAAGCAAGGCGCGATCGAGGCGATGCAGCTCGCGCTCGATGCCGCCTCGGGCCAGCGTGAGGCGCTCGCCTGGACGCACGTCCAGCTCGGCAAGATCCATCTGGGCATGGGCAAGCTCGTTCCGGCGGACGGTCACTTCCAGGCCGCGCTTCAGGTCTTCCCCGGCTACCTCTATGCATTCGAGGCCCGTGCGCACGTCGAGCTCGCGCGCGGCCGATTCGACGCGGCTGCGACGCTGGCGCGCCGCGGCCGCGGACGAAGTCCCGCTACCGCAGTTCGTCGCCACGCTCGCAGACGTCTACCGCGCGAGCGGCCAAACGGGTCTGGCCCGCGAGCAGTACGACGTCATGGACGCGATCGCCCGCCTGCTCCGCTCGAGCGGGGTTCGGAGCGACCTCGAGCTGACGCTCTTCAACGTCGAGCACGGGATCGAGCTCGAGCGGGCGGTGACGCTGGCCCGCAAGGCCCGGCAGGAGCGCCCGAGCATCGAGGGCGACGCAGTCCTCGCCTGGGCGCTCGCGCGCACCGGCCGGTGCGAGGAGGCGCTCGTCTACTCGAAGCGGGCGCTGCGGCTCGGCACGCGCGACGCCGCCAAGTTCTTCCAGCGCGGGATGATCGAGCGCTGCCTCGGCCACGACGCGGCGGCGAAGCAGTGGTTCGGTCGCGCGCTCCGGACGAATCCGACGTTCTCCGCCCACTGGGCGCCGGTCGCGAGAAGATACGGGTCATGAGGAGGCGTGTTCTCCTTGTCATCCTTGCCGGTGCGCTCCTCGCGCCCGCCGCCGCGGCGCGCATCCGCTCGGCAACTTCACGGTCAACCGCCACAGCGAGATCGAGCTCTCCGGCAGCGGCGTCTACGTCCACTACGTCGTCGACCTCGCCGAGATCCCGACGATCCAGTTCGGCGCCCAGCTGCAGCGTCCCGGCTACGCCGCGGGGCTCGCGCGCGGGCTCGACCTGCGGCTCGACGGCCGTCCGTCGAAGCTTCGCCTGCTCGACTCGCGCATCACCTCGCCGCCCGGCGCAGCGGGGCTGAACGACGACCCGGCTCGAGGCGGTCTACGAGGCCCAGGGCACCGGACGGCAATTGTCGTATCGCGACACCAACTACGCCTCGCGCAGGGGCTGGCAGGAGGTCGTCGTCCGGGCGGAGCGGGGGGCGGAGATCGAGCGCTCGAGCGCTCCAGCGGAGAGCCGGAGCGACGCGCTGCTCGCGTACCCGGAGGACAGGCTCTCGGAGCCGCTCACCGTCAGCAGCGCCAGCGTCGCCTTCAGCCCGGGGTCGCTCGCGGGCGAGCCGCCCAAGATCGGCGCCGCCGCCAGGGCCGAGCACAGCTCGAACCGGTTCGAATCGCTCGTGTCGGAGGACGACCTCAGCCTCAGCTTCGTCCTGGTCGCGCTCGCGGTGGCGCTCTTCTGGGGAGCCGCGCACGCCCTGACTCCCGGACACGGCAAGGCGATCATCGCCGGCTACCTGATCGGCACCAGAGGCAACGTGCGGCACGCGTTCATGCTGGGCGGGATCGTCACCGTCACGCACACGATCGGCGTCTTCACGCTCGGGCTCGTGACGCTCGGCCTGTCCGAGTTCATCGTTCCGGATCAGCTCTACCCCTGGCTCAACCTCGTCTCGGCCCTGCTCGTCGTGGCCGTCGGGATGGCCGTGCTCCGCGCCCGCTACCGCGCCGTCACCGGTGCCGGCCACCAACACGGGCATCCGCACGAACACGCCCATGGGCATGGCCACGACAACGAGCACGGCCACAGCCACGTCCCGGAGCCCGGCAGCGGGATGCGCGGCCTCCTCGCGGTCGGAATCTCGGGCGGGATCCTTCCCTGCCCGACCGCGCTCGTCGTCCTTCTCGCAGCGATCTCGCTGCAGCGGGTGGCGTTCGGGCTGCTCCTGATCGTCGCGTTCAGTGTCGGCCTCGCCGCCGTGATCTCGGGCGATCGGCCTGCTCGCGATCGGAGCGCAGAAAACCTTCCGCCGGCTGAGCTTCGACGGACCGCTGGTGCGGGCTCTCCCCGCAGTCAGTGCGCTCCTGATCCTCGGGCTGGGAGTCCTGATGACCGTTCGTGCCCTTCCCGCGCTCGTCTGAGAGGAGTAACCCGTGTTCGGACTCGACGATTGGATTGCCGGCCTCTCGAACGGAACGTCGCTCGCCCTCGTCGTGCTGATCGGCGTCCTGCTCGGCCTGCGCCATGCCACCGATCCGGACCACCTGGCGGCCGTGGGGGCGCTGATCGCGGGTACACGCGAGCGGACCGGCCGCGCCGCTGCTCGGTTCGGAGTCGCCTGGGGCCTCGGCCACGCCGTGACGCTCTTCCTCTTCGGCCTCCCGATCGTCCTCTTCAACGCTTACTTGCCCGCGCGGGTGCAGCAGGGGGCGGAAACGCTCGTCGCGGTGTTGATCGTCTACCTCGCGGTGCGCTTGCTCCACCGCTGGCGTAACGGCTTCTTCCACGTCCACGAGCACGAGCACGACGGACTTCGGCATCAGCACCTCCACGACCACGGCTCGACCGGTCACGCGCATGTCCACCGCGCCCGCACGCCGCTCGGCGCGTTCGGGATCGGCCTCGTCCACGGAATCGGCGGCAGCGCCGGCGTCAGCGTCCTGCTGGTCGCGACGATCGAGTCGACGGCGCTGGCGGTGCTCGCGCTCGTCATCCTCGCCGTCTTCACGGCGGTCTCGATGGCGATGCTGACGACCGGCTTCGGGCTCACGCTCTCGAGTCGGCCCGCGCGTTCGGCATTCAACGGTGCCGCGCCGGTCATCGGCGCCGCGAGCCTCGCCTTCGGCCTCTGGTACGCCGCGGCCGCCTGGAGCCTCGCGCCCTACCCGTTCTAAACGAACCGGACTTCCTCCGAGGTCGAACCAGCGTCGACCACACAACATGGAGGAGTTTCGTGAACAGAAAAAACGCAACGCTGGCGGTGATCGCTCTGAGCGCGGTCGTCGTCGCTGCTCTCGCGGCTGCGCTCGTGGGCAGCGGCCCTCGAGGCCGGCACCGCCTCGAGTCACCGTGAGGCGCCGCTGATCTCGGAGGACCCGAGCGCGGACAACACGGATCTCTACGCGTTCCGGAGCCCGGACAAGCCGAACACGGTCACGATCGTGTCGAACTGGATTCCGGGCGAGGATCCGGCGGCCGGCCCGAACTACTACACGTTCTCGCCGTCCGCGAAGTACAAGATCAACATCGACCGGACGGGCGACGCCCGGCCGGACATCGTCTACGAGTTCCGCTTCGGCCGCACCGCCGGGCCGGCGTTCCTCGGCAACACCGTTCAGAGCTGGTCGATGTGGCGCAACAAGAAGCTGGTCGTCCGCGGCAAGACGCCGCCGAACAACATCGGCCCGCGCTCGACCCCGAACTACCCGAGCCTCGTCTCGAAGTCGATCGTGCAGAAGGGCGGCATCTCGATCTTCGCCGGCCAGCGCGACGACGCGTTCTTCGGTGACATCGGGGCGATCTTCGACCTGCTCGCGTTCCGCAAGGGCACGGGTGCCAACGGTGGCGGCAAGGACTTCTTCGCCGGCTATGCCGTTCACTCGATCGCTCTGCAGATTCCGATCGCCGACCTGAAGGCCAAGAACTCGACGATCGGCGTCTGGGCCTCGACGGAGCGCCAGAACGTGACAGTGAATGGGAAGCTCAAGCGCGGCTGGACGCAGGTCTCGCGGATCGGCAACCCGCTCGTCAACGAGGTCGTCGTCCCGACGGCGGCCAAGGACGCGTGGAACCGCTCGGCGCCCGTCAACGACAAGCAGTACGCCGGGCCCGGTCGTGAAGCCGATCCTGGCGAAGCTGATGAACGACCTCTACAAGCTGAACGCCCCCGAGGACAACCGCGACGACCTCGTCGCCGTCTTCGGCACCGGCGTGAAGGGCCTCAACTACACCGGCGACACCGTCGCCGACCTGTTGCGGCTGAACTACTCGATCCCGGTGACGCCGGCAGGCAGTGTCAACCGCCTCGGCGTGATCGGCGGCGACAATGGCGGCTTCCCGAACGGCCGCCGGCTCGGCGACGACGTCGTCGATGCAGCCGAGCGCGTCATGGCCGGCTTCCTGAAGGGGAACAAGGTCGAGCTCGGAGACGGCGTCAACGCCGGCGACGTGCGTGACCTCGATGCATTCCCGTACCAGGCGCACCCGCCGTCCGGGTTCGTCAACTCGAAGGGCGACCCTCGCCCGTAGGCGTGTCGCGGGGCCCCGTTCGACGGGGCCCCGCTTCCGCCCGGACGAGGAGATCGACGTGAAGAAAACCGGCTTCATCGTGCTCGCGCTGGCCGCAGCGAGCGCCGCCCTCCTCGGGGGTGCGCTCAAGGAAGGCCGCGCCGCCGGCGGCCCGGGTGAGGCCGAGCGGCTCGCCACGCGCGGACTGCAGCTCCAGCAACAGGCCCGCGTGACCGGCGACCCGACTTTGTACCCGCGCGTCGAGCGCGAGCTGCGCGCCGCACTCGAGCTCGAGCCGCGTAGCGCGCTCGCTCTGCGCGGTCTCGCGGCCCTCGCCGCGTCTCGCCACCGCTTCGCCGAGTCCCTCGAGTTCGCCGAGCGCGCGCGAGCGACCGAGCCACAGAACGCTTCCGTCTATGGTCTGATCGGCGACGCAAACCTCGAGCTCGGGCGCTATCGCAAGGCGTTCGCCGCGTTCGAGCGAATGTCGAAGCTGAAGCCGACGGCGTCCGGGTACGCTCGCGTCTCCTATGCACGAGAGCTAGGAGGCGACCTCGACGGCGCCATCGAAGCCCTGGAGCTTGCGATCGACGCGTCGATCGGCGTCGCCGAGCCGTCCGCCTGGTCGCGGACACTGCTGGCCAATCTCCTGCTCTCGCAGCGGCGCGTCCAAGAGGCGGACGTCCGCTTTCGGGAAGCGCTCGCCTTCGTTCCGGACTATCCCGCGGCGCTCGCGGGCCTGGCGACGATCGCCTCGCGGAAGGGGGATCTCGACCGCTCCGCCGCGCTCTACCGAAAGGCAGCCGAGGCGGCGCTTGTGCCCGAGTTCGCCGCGAGTCTCGGTGACACGCTCGAGCGGCTGGGCCGGAACGCCGCGGCCGAGCAGGCGTGGCAGAGGGCGGAGGAGCTGGAGCGGCTGTTCGCCGAGTACGGCGGCCGCAATTTGCTCGAGACGGCCGAGTTCGACCTCGACCACGATCGCAACTTCCGCTCGGCGCTCGACCGCGCGCGCCAAGGAAGGGCGGAGCGGCCCAGCGTCGAGGGCGATCACGTGCTCGCGTGGGCGCTGTACAAGAACGGCCGGTGTGCGGAGGCGCGGTCCGCTTCGCTCCGCTCACTCCGGCTGGGCACGCTCGACGTCGACGGTTTCTACCACCACAGCCTGATCGAGACGTGCCTGGGCAACGTGGATGCCGCCGCGGTGTA